>MIAK01000012.1:0-58538 GCA_001829085.1 Sphingomonadales bacterium RIFCSPLOWO2_12_FULL_63_15
AACGTCACGAATAATCCGGGCTAGGTCATCGGAAGCAAGACAGCAGAAGCCGCAGTAGGAACGTTTTCAATTTTCTATCACGGCTGTCCACACCAGCCGCCTCGTTCAATATCCCCTTGCTTTCAGCCACGGCCATGCCGACCAGCACTTGCCCTGCGAAGTTGACCGCCGTGCGGCCAATGTCGAGGATGGGATCGATGGCGAGCAATAGGCCCGCGAGCGCGGCGGGGCGGTGGCCGAGACGAGGGCGATCGTGAGCTTCTCTATCTCCATCGGTCTTCCAGAACACACGCCTTGCAAAAATGTATCGAATTTGATACATCCTTGTCATGAAGCGGATTGCGTTTCTTGGGGACAGCCTCGCGCGGCTTCGGGATTTTCCCGATGAGGCGCGGTCGGAGGCTGGCTATCAGTTAAGCGAAGTCCAAAGCGGCAATGATCCTGACGACTGGAAGCCGATGAAGAGCATTGGTCCGGGTGTGCGTGAAATCAGGATCAGGGACAAGACCGGGGTGTTCCGGGTGATCTATCTGGCGACGGTGCAGGACGTGGTGCTGGTGCTCCACGCTTTTCAGAAGAAAAGCCAGGCGACGGCGCAGAAGGACATTGATCTGGCCGCAAAGCGGTTGCGGGCCTGGAGTAAGGAATAGGCGATGGACATTCAGACATTTGACAGCGTGTTCGACGCCTTGGCCGATACGCCGGTGGAGGCCGCCAATATGAAGGCGCGGGCCGAACTGCTGTCGGCGCTGAAACGGCGCATCCAGGCGTGGGACATGTCACAGGAAGCGGCGGCGGCGCGACTGGGCATCACGCGTCCGCGCCTGAACGATCTGCTGCGGGGCAAGCTGGGCAAATTTTCCCTCGATGCGCTGGTCAATCTGGCCACGCAATCGGGTCTGACGCTGGAGATCAGGGTCGTCGAAGCGGCATGAGGGGGCTGGCCTATTCGGCCGCCACCAACGCCCCCTCGCCATAATAAGCCGCTTCGTCCAATATCCCCTCGCGTTTCGCGACGACCACGCCCACCAGCACTTGCCCCGCGACGTTGACCGCTGTGCGGCCCATGTCGAGGATGGGGTCGATGGCCAGCAAGAGGCCTGCGCCTTCGAGCGGGAGGCCCAGCGTCGAGAGGGTGAGGGTGAGCATCACGACGGCGCCGGTCAGGCCTGCGGTCGCGGCGGAGCCGATGACCGAGACGAGGGCGATCAGGGCATAGTCGAGTACCCCAAGCGGAATGCCGTAAAAGCCTGCGACGAAGATGGCGGCGAGGGCGGGATAGATCGACGCGCAGCCGTCCATCTTGGTGGTGGACGCCAGGGGAATCGCGAAGGCGGCATAGGCCTTGTCCACGCCGAGCCGCGCGGTGACGGCTTCGGTGACGGGCAGGGTGCCGACCGAGGAGCGCGAGACGAAGCCCAGCTGGATGGCCGGCCAGGCCTTGGCGAAGAAGGGCAGGGGCTTGAGCCCATGGGCGAGCAGCAGCGTCGGATAGACGATCAGCAGGACGATGCCGAGGCCGAGATAGATGGCGCCGGTGAAGACGCTGAGCCTTGCGAGCGCGTCCCAGCCATAGGTGGCGACCGCTGCGCCAATGAGGCCCGCCGAGCCGATCGGCGTCAGGCGGATGACCCAGCCGAGCAGCGCGCGCACGACCGCCAGCAGCGAACGGACGAAGGCAAGGAAGGGTTCGGCTTTCTCCCCGACTTTGAGTGTCGCGAGGCCGACCGCGATGGCGATGACCAGCAGTTGCAGGATGTTGAACGAGACGCTGGTGCTGGCGGTGCCATCGGGCGCGATCTTGGTACTGCCGCTCAGCGCCAGGCTGTTGCCGGGGACGAGGCCCTTGAGGAAATCGAGCCAGCCGCCGACCGCGTCGGGCTGTTTGGCGGCGAGCGCGGCGGTGCCAAGGCCCATGCCAGGCTGGACGATGATGCCGATGGCAAGGCCGATGCTGACCGCGATCAGCGCGGTGATGGCGAACCAGAGCAAGGTCTGCCCCGCCAGCCGCGCGGCATTGTCGAGCGCGCGCAGATTGGCGATCGACGCGACGATGGCGGCGAAGACGAGCGGCGGGACGATCGCCTTGAGCAGCGCGACGAAGATGGTGCCGACGGTCTGGAGCGCGGTGGCGAGCCAGTTGAGGTCGCCCTCCGGCCCCGCGCCCATGGTCCGGGCGAGGAGGCCGAGCGCGAGGCCTGCGACCATGCCGACCAGCACCTGGAATCCGAAGCTGCGATAGGGGAGGGTCATGGGCGCAAATCCTTTGGGCGAACGGCGTAGCATATGGGGGAGTGGCGCAGGATTGCGCGCAAGCAATAGTTGGGCGGGGTTTAGTTTTTGGCGGGGGGGTGTGGGGTGGTGGCCTATCCAAATGCGCCGAACTCACGACCGTTCGGGCTGAGCTTGTCGAAGCCCTGTTCTTACTGCCTGGCTAACCTGTTCTTACTGCCTGGCTAAAAAGAAAGGCCCTTCGACAGGCTCAGGGCGAACGGGGGAGGGGATTGCGCGATGATCTTTCGTCAGCGCTGATTGGCGGTTGCCTGTCGCTGTGCCACATTGGTCGCCTGACGAAATTGAGGGGCAGGTTTATGGGGTGGCGGTGCGGGTTTTTGGTGGGGGTGGCGGTGATGCTGCCGCAGGTGGCTATGGCGGCGGCGGACCCGGTGGTGGCCAAGGATATATTGATGCGCTCCGTCGCCTTTCGCACGGTCGAGGGGGCGGGCGAGGTGCCCAAGCTCGCGGCCTATTATGCGTCGGTGCTGAAAGGCGCAGGCTTTGCCGAGGGCGATATCGTCATCACGCCGATGGGGGAGACGGCGACCTTTGCCGCGACGATCCGGGGGCGGGATGCGAAGCTCAAGCCGCTGTTGATGATCGGCCATATGGACGTGGTGGCGGCGGACCCGAAGGATTGGACCCGCGACCCGTTCGTGCCGGTGGAAGAGAAGGGCTATATTTTCGGGCGCGGCGCGGAGGATAATAAATATGATGTCGCGATGATGGTCGCGACGCTGGCGCAGTTGAAGAAGGACGGGTGGACGCCGCGCCGCACCGTGACGCTATTGTTGTCGGGGGACGAAGAGACGGCGATGGTGACGACGCGGGCGCTGGCGGCCAAATATCGCGACGCGGAACTGTTGCTGAACGGCGATGGCGGCGGCGGGTTGCTCAATGAGGCGGGCGAGCCGGTGCTGTATCAGTTGCAGGCGGGCGAGAAGACCTATGCCGATTTCGAGATCGGCTTTACCGATCCGGGTGGGCATTCGAGCGCGCCGACGGCGGGCAATCCGCTCTATCGGCTGGCGCGGGCGATCGACAGGATTGCGGCCTATCAGTTTCCGCCGATGCGCAATGAACTGACCAAGGCGTCGCTGGCGCTGTCCGCCGACCGGATCGGCGGCGAAGTCGGCGCGGCGATGAAGCGCTATGCGCAGACGGGCGATGCGGCGGCGGCGGACCTGCTGTCGGGCCGCCCGGAATTTGTCGGCCAGGTACGCACGACCTGCGTCGCGACGATGGCGCAGGCGGGCCATGCGCTCAACGCGTTGCCGCAGAGCGCGAAGGTGCAGGTCAATTGCCGGATCTTTCCGGGCGTAGCGATCGACGCGGTGAAGGCGGAACTGGTGCGGGTGGTGGCGGACGAGAGCGCGACCGTCACGACGCTGGGCGATCCGTTGGCAAGCGATGCCTCGCCGCTGCGTGCCGATGTGATGCAGGCGGTGGTCGCGGCGGTTTCCGCGCGGGCACCGGGCATCCCGATCATGCCGAGCATGTCCGGCGGGGCGACCGACAGCGTGCATTTCCGCGCGCTGGGCGTGCCGAGCTATGGCGTGTCGAGCCTGTTCATGAAGGCGGAGGACGGCTTTGCCCATGGGCTGAACGAGCGGGCGCCGGTCGCGGGGATCGGCGCGGCGCTGGTGCAGTGGGAGGCTGTGGTAAGGGCGTTGGCGAAGTAGACCACGGGCAAATGCATCGTCATCCCAGCGGACGCTGGGATCTCACTTTCTTCAACCATGCGCAGAAGAAAAAAGAGATCCCAGCTTTCGCTGGGATGACGGAGTTTTAGGTCCGCACCGCCACCGCATTCGCGGCCGACAACACCGCCTGCACCGACGCCGTCGCGACGTCGGCGTCCGTCCCCACGCCGAACACGGTCCGCCCGTCCGGCGTGCGGCATTCGACATAGGCGGCGGCGTTGACGTTGCTGCCTGCGCCGATCGCATGTTCGCTATAGTCGGCGATTTCCAGTTCCACGCCCAGTTCGTCGCGCAGCGCGGCCAGCACTGACGAAAGCAGGCCGTTGCCGCGACCCGAAATGCTGCGTTCGCCGCCCTTATAGGCGATCTTGCCGGTGAAGATGCGGTCGCCCGCTGCGCCGCTTTCATGATAGTCGATCAGCGCATAGGCTTGATCCCCGGCCAGGCGATAATGGTCCTGGAAGGCGGCCCAGATGTCGGCGGCGTTGAGTTCGCGGCTCGACTGGTCGGCAAGCCCCTGCACCACGCGGGAGAAGTCGGCCTGCATCCGCTTGGGCAGTTTGAAGCCCTTGTCCTGCTGCAGCACCCAGGCGACGCCGCCCTTGCCCGATTGCGAATTGACGCGGATCACCGCTTCATAGTCGCGGCCCAGATCCTTGGGGTCGATCGGCAGATAGGGCACGTCCCAGATGAGGTCGTTGCGCGCTTCCTGCGCGGCAAAGCCCTTTTTGATCGCGTCCTGATGGCTGCCGGAAAAGGCGGTGAACACCAGTTCGCCGGCATAGGGGTGGCGCGGGTGGACGGGCAGCTGGTTGCAATATTCGACCGTCTGGATGACCGTGTCGATGTCGCTGAAATCCAAGCCGGGATTGATCCCCTGCGTGTACATATTCAGCGCCACGGTCACGAGATCGCAATTGCCGGTGCGTTCGCCATTGCCGAACAGGCAGCCTTCGACCCGGTCGGCACCCGCCATGAGGCCGAGTTCCGCCGCCGCGACGCCGGTGCCGCGATCATTATGCGGGTGCAGCGAGATGACCACGCTGTCGCGCTTGCTGATATGGCGGCACATCCATTCGATCTGGTCGGCATAGATGTTGGGCGTGGCGCATTCGACGGTCGCGGGCAGATTGAGGATCAGCGGCCGCTCCGGCGTGGGCTGGAGGATGTCCATCACCGCTTCGCAACATTCCAGGCTGAAATCCAGTTCGGCGGTGGAGAAGGTTTCGGGGCTATATTCGAAATGCCAGTCCGTGTCTGGCTGCTTGGCGGCATTGTCGCGCAGCAGCTTGGCGGCGTGGACGGCGATCTCCTTGACCTGTGCCCGGTCCATGCCGAACACGATCCGCCGCCAGGCGGGCGAGACGGCGTTATAGACATGGACGATCGCCTGGTCCGCGCCGCGCAGCGATTCAAAGGTGGTGGCGATCAGGTCTTCGCGGGCTTGGGTCAGCACCTGGACCATCACATCGTCGGGGATGCGGCCTTCCTTCACCAGGCTGGAGATGAAGTCGAACTCGGTCGCGCCGGCCGACGGGAAGCCGACCTCGATCTCCTTGACGCCGACCTGGACCAGCAGGTCGAAGAAACGGCTCTTCTTTTCCGCGTTCATCGGATCGATCAGCGCCTGATTGCCGTCACGCAAGTCGGTGGAGAGCCAGCGCGGGGGCGACGTGATGACCTGTGACGGCCATTGGCGATTGGGCAGATCGACTTGCGGAAAGGCGCGATATTTCTGGGCAGGATCGGTCAGCATCATGGGACAGCTACTTCTTTATGCAAACGGGCACGCAGGAACGGCCCGGTTAACGACTATCAGCGAAAAGGAAGCCCTTAGGCGTATCGTCGCTGCCCATAATCGAAAGGCAGCACAAAAACCACGCCTAAGGGCGTGTAAGTCGTAGCAGGGGAAGAAGCGTCGCGCTCTGCATGATGGCGCGGGCATAGCGGCTTTGGGGGCGGGGCGTCTAGTGCTTAATGCGGTTTTTCAGACATCCCCCCACCCGTCATCCCCGCGAAAGCGGGGATCCATCTCCGGCGCTGGGAACCGGCGCGCCGTTGGGAGATGGGTTCCCGCTTTCGCGGGAATGACGGGGCAGGAGAATCAAAGCCTTACTTCTGGAAGCCGGCGATGATCTTGAGTTCGATCGCGTCGCCGACGACGGGCACGGCATAGCCCATGCCGAATTCGCTACGCTTGATCGAGCCAGTGGCGACGAAGCCGACATTTTCCTGCTTGTTCATCGGGTTGGCACCCGCGCCGTAAAATTCGGCGTCCAGCGTCACCGGCTTGGTGATGCCCTTGATGGTCAGGTTGCCGGTGATTTCGGCACCGGTCGCGCCCTCTGGCTTGACACTGGTCGACACGAAGGTCGCGGTCGGGAATTTGGCCGCGTCGAAGAAGTCGACCTTCATCAGATGCTCGTCGAGCTTGGCGACGCCGGTGCGCAGATTGGCGATGGCAAATTCAACTGACACTTTGGACGCGGCGGGGTTCGCCTTGTCCAACGTCAGCGTGCCGGTCGGTTCGGCGATGGTGCCCATATTGTTGGTGAAGCCCATATGGTCCCAGGCGAATACGACCTGGGTATGGCCGCCATCGACCTTGTAGGTGCCGCCAGTGACTTTCGCGACGTCCTTGGTGCCGGGCACGCCGGCGGGGGCCTGGGCAATGACGATGGTGCCGCCAGCAAGGGCGACGAGGGCGGCGGCGGGGATGAGATATTTACGCATGGGACAGACTCTCCAAAAAACGTTCAAGGGGCGTAGCCTTGAATAAGCCACGCCCCTCGATTGTTCCAGAGCCGTAACCGGAAACGGTTCGTTCCCGACAACTTGCCGATATGCTTTACAAATCCTCCCCTGCAAGGGGAGGGGGACCATTGCGAAGCAATGGGGGAGGGGTGTCGCCCTATCGAGAGCGCAACACCCCTCCGTCTGGCTACGCCAGCCACCTCCCCTGCAAGGGGAGGAATTTCCGGCTTAGTTCTTTTCCTGATCCACCAGCTTGTTGGCGCCGATCCAGGGCATCATGGCGCGCAGCTTGGCGCCGGTTTCCTCGATCGGGTGGCGCTGGGCGGCGATGCGGCTGGCCTTGAGTTCGGGCTGACCGGCGCGGTTGTCGAGGACGAAGTCCTTGACGAAGCGGCCCGACTGAATGTCGGCCAGGACGCGCTTCATTTCCTTCTTGGTTTCTTCGGTGATGATGCGCGGGCCGGTCTTGATGTCGCCATATTCGGCGGTGTTCGAGATCGAGTAGCGCATGTTGGCGATGCCGCCTTCATACATCAGGTCGACGATCAGCTTGAGTTCGTGCAGGCATTCGAAATAGGCCATTTCAGGGGCATAGCCCGCTTCGACCAGCGTTTCGAACCCGGCCTGGACCAGCGCGGTCGCGCCGCCGCACAGCACGGCCTGCTCGCCGAACAGGTCGGTTTCGCATTCCTCGCGGAAATTGGTTTCGATGATGCCGCTGCGACCGCCGCCGACGCCGCTGGCGTAGGACAGGGCGATGTCATGCGCGTTGCCCGTCGAATCCTGATGGATCGCGATCAGGCAGGGGACGCCGCCGCCCTTCACATATTCGCCGCGGACGGTGTGGCCGGGGCCCTTGGGCGCGATCATGATGACGTCCACATCCTTGCGCGGCTCGATCAGGCCGAAATGGACGTTGAGGCCATGGGCAAAGGCCAGCGCCGCGCCCGGGCGCAGATTGGCGTGGACGTCGTCGGCATAGATGGCGGCCTGATGCTCATCGGGGGCCAGGATCATGAACACATCGGCCCAGGCGGCGGCTTCCGCGTTCGGCATGACCTTGAAGCCTGCGCCCTCGGCCTTCTTGGCGGAGGCGGAACCGGCGCGCAGTGCGATGGCGACTTCGGCGACGCCGCTGTCGCGCAGATTCTGCGCATGGGCATGACCCTGGGAACCATAGCCCAGGATGGCGACCTTCTTGCCCTTGATCAGGCCGATGTCCGCATCGTGATCGTAATAAACCTTCATGACTGTCTCTTCCCTCGAACGTATCTCCTCGCCCCGCCGGGGAGAGGATATGAAATCTTGGCTCGGCGCGGCCGGGCCTAGATGAAGTTGGAGCGGGGGTGGGGACGCTGAAACGTCGTGCCCCCTCTCCCAGCTTCGCCCCGGACCTGATCCGGGGCTGCGCAACCCTCTCCCCGCAGGGGAGAGGGGAAGTGGTTACACCGGTTCCTTGCCCCGGATCAGGCCGACGACGCCGGTGCGGCCGACTTCGACCAAGCCTATCTGGCGCATCAGGCCGACGAAATTGTCGATCTTGTCGGTGGTGCCGGTGATTTCGAAAATGAAGCTTTCGATCGTCGTGTCGACCACCTTGGCGCGGAACACGTCGGCCAGGCGCAGCGCTTCGATCCGGTCTTCGCCAATGCCCTTGACCTTGACCAGCGCCAGTTCGCGTTCGACGAAGGGGCCGACTTCGGTCAGGTCGGTGACCTTGTGGACGGGCACCAGACGGTCGAGCTGGGCGATGATCTGGTCGATCACCTTGGGCGGGCCGTTGGTGACGATGGTGATGCGGCTGACGCTATGATCGTCGGTGATGTCGGCCACGGTCAGGCTGTCGATATTATAGCCGCGCGCGGTGAACAGGCCCGCGATGCGCGCCAATATGCCGGCTTCGTTCGAAACGGTCAGCGACAGGACGTGCCGCTGGTTCAATTCTTCCTGGATATGCATCACATGCTTGTCCCGTCATTCCTATCGTCATGGGCGTCACTGGGATCTGCCCGTTCCGAAATCATCGCCGTAAAGGCATAATGCCAGCCATCATCCTGCCGGTGGGCGACGCGGACGGGCAGGCCCGCCACCGCATCGAACATCCGGCTGAGATGTTCGCCGACATAGCGGGGACCGACCAGCAGCGTGCCGATATGCCGCTCGTGAAAGTCGAACCCCTCGTCCAGATGCACGACCCATTCGTCATTGGCCGGGTCGGCATGGTCGATGGTCCAACCCGACAACTCGGCGGTGCCCGCGATCCGCTCGAAATCCCAGGGTTCGCTGACATGGACGCGCAGCTGGAGGTGCTGCGTCACACCCCCATCCTCATACTAAGGCTTTCGCCTCGTCCGACATGATGCCCGCGATCTGGTTGGGATCGAGCATCATTTCGGTATGCGCCGCGCCCGACGGGATCATCGGGAAGCAGTTGGACAGTTTGGCGACGCGGCAATCGACGATCACCGGCCCTGGCGTTTCCAGCATCTGGCGGATGCCCGCCTCCAGATCGCCCGGCTGCTCGATGCGGATGCCGGTCCATCCATAGGCCTCACCCAGCTTCACGAAGTCGGGCAGGCTGTCGGAATAGCTGTTGGAATAGCGGCTTTCATAGGTCAGTTCCTGCCACTGGCGGACCATGCCCATATATTCATTGTTCAGGATGAACAGCTTGACCGGCAGGCGATATTGGCTGGCGGTGCCCATTTCCTGAATGTTCATCTGCACCGAGGCGTCGCCCGCGATGCAGATGGCGAGGCTGTCGGGGTTGCCCATCTGCGCGCCGATGGCGGCGGGGAAGCCATAGCCCATCGTGCCCAAGCCGCCGGAGGTCAGCCACTTATTGGGCGCTTCGAAGCCGAAATGCTGCGCCGCCCACATTTGATGCTGGCCGACTTCGGTGGTGATGATGACATCCTTGCCGGTCGCCTGGCAGGCTGTGTAGAGGTCCGCGATCGCGCGCTGGGGCATGATTTCGGTGCCGTTTTCGACATAGGCGAGCGACTTTTTCGTCCGCCATTCCGCGATCCGGTCCCACCATGCCGACAGGTCGGCCTGTTCATGGCCGCGCTGCTTCCACAGGGCGATCATATCGTCGAGCGCGCTGGCGACGTCGGCCTGGATGGCGACATCGACATCGACGATTTTGTTGATCGAGCTGCGGTCGATATCGATATGGACCTTGCGGCTGTTGGGCGCAAAGGCGTCGAGGCGACCGGTGACGCGATCATCGAAGCGCGCGCCGACGCACAGGATGAGGTCGGCCTGGTTCATCGCCCAATTGGCTTCATAGGTGCCGTGCATCCCCAACATGCCGAGCCACTGGTCGGACGATGCGGGGAAGGCGCCCAGGCCCATCAGGGTCGAGGTGACGGGCGCGCCGGTGAGGGCGGCGAGTTCACGCAACAAGGCGCTGGCCTGCGGGCCGCTATTGATGACGCCGCCGCCGGTGTAGAAGACGGGGCGCTCGGCTGCGGCCAGCATTTCGACGGCCGCGTCGATGCCCGCCGCATCCGCCTTGATCTGCGGGCGGTAGCTGGCATGCTGGACCGGTTCGGGACGCTTGTAGGGGGCGGTCGCGATCTGGACATTCTTGGGAATGTCGATGACGACCGGGCCGGGGCGACCCGTCGTGGCGATGTGAAATGCCTCATGAACGACGCCCGCCAGCTTGCCGGGGTCTTTCACCAGATAATTATGCTTGGTGCAGTGGCGCGTGATGCCGACCGTGTCCGCTTCCTGAAACGCGTCGGTGCCGATCAGTTGCGTGGGCACCTGACCCGTGATGACGACCATCGGGATCGAATCCATCAGCGCGTCGGTGATGCCGGTGACGGCATTGGTCGCGCCGGGGCCGGAGGTGACCAGGACGACGCCGGGCTTGCCGGTCGAGCGGGCATAGCCCTCCGCCATGTGGGTCGCGCCCTGTTCGTGGCGGACCAGCACATGCTTGATCGTGGGGTGATTGTAGAGCGCGTCATAAATGGGCAGCACTGCGCCGCCGGGATAGCCGAACACGACCTCGACACCGAGATCGATCAGGCATTCAACCAATATGTCCGCGCCGCTCTTTTCGGCCACGATAAATCCTTCTCATATGATGCAAGCCCCGTCCTTAGCGACAGCGGACCTGCGATAGCAAGGTGGCAGCCTCTAATGGACATAAAATGACGGGTCAAGCGCTATTGTTGTAATATAGTTGCTAATTCATCGACGATCTTGTTATCAATTTCTCGCGTTTCGCGCGACCAATGCGACGGGGGCTGGTTGGTGAACCAGGTATATTGGCGCTTGGCATATTGGCGGGTGGCGAGCGCGCCGCGTTCGATCATCGTTTCCCGGTCGATCTCGCCCATGAGCCAGGCGCGGATTTCGGGCACGCCGATCGCGCGCATCACCGGCAGGTCGGGGTGGAGGTGGCGGGCGAGCAACGCCTCGACCTCTTCGATCGCACCCGCGTCGATCATCTGTACGAAGCGCCGGTCGCACCGCGCGATCAGCCAGTCGCGCGGTGGGCGCAGGATCATGGGGGCGAGGGTGATCTGGTCGGCGATGCCGCCGCTCTTATGCTGCTGCCATTGTTTCAACGGCTTGCCGGTGGAGCGTACCACTTCCAGCGCGCGGGCGACGCGGGTGGTGTCGGCGGGTGCCAGCCGGGCGGCGGCTTCCGGGTCTTCACGGGTCAGCGCGGCATGAGCCTCCGCAACGGGCAGGGCGCGCACCGTCGAACGTATGTCTGGGTCGATGTCCGGCACCGGCGCGATGCCATCGAGCAGCGTGCGGATATAGAGGCCCGTGCCACCGACCAATATGGGCAGGCGGCCCTGTTCCTGCGCGGCCATGATCTGCGCCTTCGCCTCGGCCGCCCAGCGCGGCGCAGTGCAGGCCTGTGCCCCGTCGATATGGCCGAACAGCCGGTGGGGCACATCGCCCATCTGTTCCGCGCTTGGCCGTGCGGACAGGATGGCGAGGTCGGCATAGACCTGGCTCGCATCGGCGTTGATGACGATGCCGCCTGTGGCTTTGGCAAGGGCAATGGCGAGCGCGCTCTTGCCGCTGGCGGTCGGCCCGGCAATAAGCGCGACCCGTGGGCGGGATTCGCCCTGCTGTGTGTCAGGAGTGTTCATGTTCGTCGCGACCTTAGTGGCAAGTGGCTCGATCGGGCAGGGGGATATTGCGGCCGCCACCGATCGGCTGGCGCAGGCCGGATGCCAGCCGGGGCAGAGCCTGTGGCTCGACCGCGACAAGGCGGCGGATCTGTTCTTCGCCGCCGACCCTGTATCCGCGCGCGCGGCGCTGGCCGATATCGGGCAGGGCATCGACGTGATCGTCCAGCCGGTCGAGGGGCGGGCCAAGAAGCTGCTGATCGCCGACATGGATTCGACCATGATCACCGTCGAGTGCATCGACGAACTGGCCGACTATGCCGGAATCAAGCCGCAGATCGCCGAGATCACCGAGCGGGCGATGCGCGGCGAACTGGATTTCGAAGGTGCGCTGCATGGGCGCGTGGCCTTGTTGAAGGGCTTGCCCGACAGCGCCATCGATCAGTGTCGGCAGGAGCGGGTCGTCATCATGGGCGGCGCGAAGGCGTTGGTCCGCACGATGAAGGCGCGGGGCGCGCGGACCTTGCTGGTGTCGGGCGGTTTTACCCGCTTTACAGGGCCGGTGGCGGCCGAAATCGGCTTCGACATGCATGTCGCCAATGTGCTGGAGATTGCCGACGGCGCGCTGCTGGGCACCGTCACCCGCCCGATCGTCGATGCGGCGCGCAAGCGGGTGGAACTGGAAGCGGCCATCGCGGGCGGTATCGATCGCGCCCTGACGCTGGCGGTGGGCGACGGCGCGAACGATATTCCGATGATCGAAGGGGCGGGGCTGGGCGTCGCCTATCATGCCAAGCCGGTGACGCGCGCCGCCGCCGCCGCCGAGATCGTCCATGGCGACCTGTCGGTGCTGCTCTATGCGCAGGGGATCGCCTCGGCCGATTGGGTTGTCGATTAGGGCGGCAAAGCCCTGTGCCTCAATACTATGTTCAATGGATGCCTATCAGCATCCGCGCCTTATCTTTAATGGATGCTTGTCAGCATCCATACTGCCATCGCCACCATCATCACATTTTCGGTGAGCGACACGAAGCCGAGCGGGACGTTGCTGCTGCCGCCGACGCAGGCGCATTTGAGCGTGCGCTTTTCGAGATAGACGGCCTTGAACACCGACACCGCGCCGATGCCGCCGATGGTGAGCGCGACCGGGATCGACAGCCAGTCCAGCGTCCGCGTGAGCATCAGCACGCCTGCGCCCAGTTCCAGAAACGGGTAGGTGCGGCCATAGGGCGGTAGGCGGCGGGCGAGCAGGTCATAGTTCAGGAACATCGTCGCGAAGCGATCGACATCCTGCAATTTCAGCATGGCGAGCAGCATCATGGCGATGGCGATGAAGCGTTCGACCGTGACGAAGGCGATGAGCGGGGCGAAGGTCAGCCAGTTGACCGCCAGCGCCAGCAGCGCGGCCACCGCGAACACGGCGAGGACGGGCACATAGCTGGTCGCATCGGGATCGCGCAGCTTGAGGCCAAGGAAGCGGCGCAGATCGTCATGGCCGCCGATCCGCTGGCCATCGATGAAAATTTGCGGCGTGGTCTTGACGTCATGCGCCGCCTTGAACGCATCGGTTTCCGCGCGGCTGGTGAGCCAATGATCCTCGACCTGGTAGCCGCGCCGCTTGAGCAGCCAGCGCGCCTTGATACCATAGGGACAGATATGGTCGGGCATCACCATGCGGTAGATGGCGGCGGATCGGGCTTGGGTCATGACGGCATATCCTTGGGCAAAGGGGGCATGCCACCCATATAGGGTGCGGACCGCGGTACGGAGTCAAGGGATGAGCATGACGATTTCCGCACTTGCGCGCAGCAGCGGGGTCGGGGTGGAGACGGTGCGCTATTATCAGCGGCGCGGCCTGCTCGCCACGCCGGAGCGGGGCGAGGGCATCCGGCGCTACGACGCGGCGGACGCGCGGCGGCTCGGCTTCATCCGGGGCGCGCAGCGGGCGGGCTTCACGTTGGAGCAGATTGGCGAACTACTGCATCTGGATGCGGGGCAGGATCGGGCGCGGGCGCGGGAATTGGCGTCGGAACGGATCGCGGCGCTGGACGCGAAGATCGCCGAGATGCAGGCGGCGCGTGCGGCGCTGGAGCGGTTGGCGCGGCAATGTCATGCGTCGGACGAGGGGCCATGCCCGATCATCGCGGCGTTCGAGGAGTGAGCTATTCCAGCCCGGCGACCAGCCCGTCGATGGCACCCTGCAGGATATAGCTCGCGGCCAGCTTGTCGACCAGCACGTCGCGGCGGGCGCGGCTGGCATCGGCCTCGATCAACGTGCGGGTGACCGCCTGGGTTGACCAGCGCTCATCCCACATCAGAATAGGCAGGCCGAAATCCGCCAGATTATGCGCGAAGGCGCGGCTCGACTGGCTGCGCGGGCTGCCGGTGCCGTCGAGGTTGAGCGGCAGGCCGATGACGATGCCCTTGACCTGCTGCTGCGTGATGAAGGCGGCCAGCAACAGCTTGTCCTTGCTGAATTTACCGCGCGTGATGGTGTGGGCGGGACTGGCGATCGACCAGCGCGCGTCGCATAGCGCAAGGCCGATCGTCTTGGTGCCGACATCCATGCCGACCAGGCGGCCGCCTTCGGGCAAAGCCTCGCGAAAGGCGACGCGATCCGTCGTTACCAATGGCATGTTATCGGGCTGTCACTTCTGCTGAAAGGCGGCGAGCCTTTGTTGCGCGTCGGCGCGGACATTGCCCCAGAACAGGCTGTAATCATAGACATGATAATTATTGCCGGGCAGGGTGAACGGCCCCATGTCAACGGGCTCGCCGATCATCAGCACGCCGCTGGTGTCGCAGCGCGCGGGGACGATGCCGGTCAGCAGCTTGGGCGGCTGGCCCTGCTCGCGCGCGTCGAGCGTGCCCTTGTTGGCGCTGGCCGAGGCGGCGCCGTTGAACGCGCCGGTGATGGGGTTGGTGCAGAGCATGTGCGTGCCCTTGCGGGGCTTGCCGGTATAGCCGGTCCTGCGCTCGAAACTTTCGACCACGGCGGACGGATCGGCGGGTTCGGCATAGCTTTGCCAACTGACGATGCAATGGGACTGGGCCGCGCGGGCGCAGGCGGGCAGGCCGAGCGCGGGCAGATCGGCCTCCACCGACACCGGCCAGCCGACGGCATAGACCGCCGCCACCCGATCGGCCACCGGCTTGCCCGCGACTTCCTCGCGCAGCAATTGCATCAGATGGCGTGACCCCTGGCTATGCCCTGCCAGCATCAACGGGCCGGTCGGGTTCGCTGCGAGGAAGGCGGCAAAGGCCTGGGCAACGTCGCGATAGGCGGCGGCCAGTGCCTTGTCACCGGCGGGCTTGTCGGTCAGGAATGCCCCATAATTGGCCTGGCGATAGCGCGGTGCCCAGACGGTGCCGGCCGCGTTGAAGGCGCTGGCCTGGCTCATCACGAAGCGGCGGGCGGTGGCGTTCGTATCCTGATCGTCCAGAGGTGCATTCCAATGCGCGTCGCCGACGGTGGTGACATAGCTGGTAGGATGGAGGAAGAAGACCGCCGCTTTCTGCGGAAGGCCGGGGGTGGTGACGCCTGCGGGCGTCCAGAGCGCCGGATTATTCTGCGTGATGTCCGGGCGGGCGACCCACATTTTGGGGTCGGCATAGGCGTTGGCGGGCAGGGGCGCGAGTTCGGTAAAGTCTTCGCGCGGCACCATCACCGCACGGATCAATTGCATGCCCCAGATCGCATAGATGGCGAACGCCGCGATCACCAGAACCACGAGGGTTGCGATGACATAGAGAAATTTGCGGGCCACCCATGCTCTCCGATTTTCAAGGGCGACGCAGCCCCCATTTGCGCGCCCCTGTCTTACGCATGCTACCGGCGTGCGCAAGAGGCGCGAAACCGGCTTGAAGCGGAGGGAAGCGGGTGGTAGCGGCATGGCCCATGTCGATAGACCTTCAGACCGTAAAAAAGATCGCCAGCCTCTCGCGCATTTCGGTGAGCGATGCCGAAGCCGAGGCGATGGTGCCCGAACTCAACAACATCCTTGGCTGGGTGGAGCAATTGGGTGAGGTGGACGTCAGCGGCGTCGAGCCGATGACAGCCGTCATCCCCAATCACCAGCGCCTGCGCGACGACGTCGTGACCGACGGCAATGTCCGCGACAAGGTGCTGGCGAATGCGCCCCAGGCCGAACATGGATTTTTTGCGGTGCCGAAAGTTATCGAGTGATGCGTATCACTCCCCCGTTCGCCCTGAGCCTGTCGAAGGGCTCTGCCGACCGGAGGGAGGCTGCTTCGCTTCGCTCAGCAGAAGGCTTCGACTTCGCTCAGCCCGAACGGGATAAAGATTTTGACTGATCTTACAGACCTTACCGTAGCCGAAATCCGCGACGGGTTCCGCGCAGGCGATTTTTCCGCGCGCGAAGTCGCCGAGGGCTTCAACGCCAATGTCGCCGCGGCCAAGGCGCTAAACGCCTTCATCGTAGAAACCCCGGAGAAGGCGCTGGAAGCCGCCGATGCCGCCGACAAGGCGCTGGCGGCGGGCGACGTGAAGCCCCTGTCCGGCGTGCCGATCGGCATGAAGGATCTCTTCTGTACGCAGGGCGTGCAGACCACGGCGGCCAGCCACATGCTCGAAGGGTTCGTGCCGACCTATGAGTCAACCGTGTCGGCGAAGCTGTGGGATGCGGGCGCGGGGATGCTGGGCAAGCTGAACCTCGACCAGTTTGCCATGGGGTCGTCCAACGAAACGAGCTATTTCGGCAACGTCATCAGCCCGTGGAAGCGCGACGGCGGCGACAATGCAGCGCTCGCCCCCGGCGGCTCTTCAGGCGGTTCGTCGTCCGCGATCGCGGCGCGTCTGTGCCCGGCCGCGACCGGCACAGATACCGGCGGATCGATCCGCCAGCCTGCCGCCTTTACCGGCATCAGCGGCATCAAGCCCACCTATGGCCGTTGCTCGCGCTGGGGCATCGTCGCTTTCGCCTCGTCGCTCGACCAGGCCGGGCCGATGGCGCGGACGGTGCGTGACAATGCGTTGCTGCTGGACGTCATGGCCGGGTTCGATCCCAAGGATTCGACCTCGCTCGACCTGCCGGTGCCGCAGTGGGAAGCGGGGTTGTCCAGCAATCTCAAGGGCAAGACGGTCGGTATTCCCAAGGAATATCGCCCCGATGGCCTGAACGCGGAAATCGCCGCACTATGGGATCAGGGGATTGCCTGGCTCGAGGACGCTGGCGCGACCGTGGTGGAGGTGTCGCTGCCGCATACCAAATATGCGCTGCCGACCTATTATATCATCGCGCCCGCCGAAGCCTCATCCAACCTCGCCCGCTATGACGGCGTGCGCTATGGCCAGCGCGACCTGCCCGATGGCGCAGGCCTGCAGGACATGTATGCCGCCACCCGCGCCGCCGGGTTCGGGCCGGAGGTCAAGCGCCGCATCATGATCGGCACTTATGTTCTGTCGGCCGGTTTCTATGACGCTTATTATACCCAGGCGCAGAAAGTCCGGGCGCTGATCGCGCGCGATTTCGATCTGGCCTTCGAACAGTGCGACCTGCTGCTGACCCCGACCGCGCCGAGCGCGGCCTTCACGCTGGGCGAGAAGCAGGCCGATCCGCTGGCCATGTATCTGAACGACGTCTTCACCGTGCCCGCGTCGCTGGCAGGGCTGCCCGCCATGTCGGTGCCCGGTGGCGTAGATAGCCAGGGGTTGCCGCTCGGCTTGCAGATCATCGGCAAGGCGCTGGACGAGCAGACGGTGCTGAACGCAGGGTTGGCGATCGAGGAACGGGCAGGGTTTGTGGCGCGGCCGGACAAGTGGTGGTAATGGTTTGACCGAAGTGTTACCGAGGTAACACTGGAGACGTCGCGATGAACATGCACAGCAAATTTGATGAGGAAACGGTGGTCAACATGACCAGCAAAGGGCAGGTGTTCATGCCCAAGGCAATCCGTGACCGCATTGGCCTTGTTCCGGGACAGCCGGTTCGCATCGGAATCAATGACCGTGGCGAAGCAGTGGTGCTTCCCGCTCATCTTCTGGTGGGCGAAACCACCGATGAACGGCGAAACCGCATAAGGGCGGGAATATTGGCTGCGGCTGGCACGATGAAAACCGGCTTTGCATCAACCGACGAATATATGGATTATATCCGCCCGCACCGGTTGGACCCCGAATGACATTTGTCGATACGAATGTCATCATCGACATTCTGTCAAGCGATGACATATGGGGGCCGTGGTCGATCAACCGGTTGAGCGACGCTCGATTCAACGGGCCGGCCATAATCAACATTGTCGTTCTCGCTGAGCTAAGTAGAAATTATCGATCCTTGAATGATTTACAGGCGGACATAGCGGCGCTGGGTCTCGTCTCGGAACCGGTCGACGACGTTGCCGCCTTCATTGCCGGGCAACGCTTCATAGCTTATCGAGAGGCGCGGAAGGAGGATCGGGCTTATCGTGTTCTTCCCGATTTTTTCGTCGGAGCCCATGCCTTCACCCGACAAATGCCCTTATTGACTCGCGATCTGACGCTCTACCGGCGTTACTTTCCTGAACTCACTCTTATCACTCCCGAAACGGACCCAGCATGACTGAATCAACCTATCGCATCCAGGGCGCAACCGGCGAGTGGGAGGTCGTGATCGGCCTGGAGGTGCATGCCCAGATCACCACCAATGCCAAGCTGTTTTCCGGTGCCGCGACCGCGTTCGGGGCCGAGCCCAATACGCAGGTCAGCCTGGTCGATGCGGCGATGCCCGGCATGTTGCCTGTGCCCAATCGCGAGTGCATCCGCCAGGCGGTGCGCACCGGCATAGCGATTGAGGCGCAGATCAACAGATGGTCGCGGTTCGACCGGAAAAATTATTTCTATGCCGATCTGCCGCAGGGCTATCAGATCAGCCAGCTTTATCACCCGATCGTGGGTGAAGGGCAGATCGAGATCGTGCTGGACGAGAAGAACCCGGAGACCAGCACCAAGGTCATCGGGGTCGAGCGCATCCATGTCGAGCAGGATGCGGGCAAGCTGATGCATGATCAGCATCCGACCAGCTCCTATGTCGATCTCAACCGGTCGGGCGTCGCGCTGATGGAGATCGTGTCGAAGCCGGACATGCGGTCTCCCGCAGAAGCGGGGGCTTATCTGGCGAAGCTGCGGACGATCCTGCGCTATGTGGGTAGCTGCGACGGCAATATGGACCAGGGGTCGATGCGCGCCGACGTCAACGTGTCGGTGCGTAAGCCCGGCGAGGAGTTCGGCACCCGCACCGAAACTAAGAACGTCAATTCCGTCCGCTTCGTCATGGCCGTGGTCGAGCATGAGGCGAACCGTCAGGTCGATGTGCTGGAGGCGGGCGGCAAGATCGTGCAGGAAACCCGGCTCTACGATCCCGACCGGGGTGAGACGCGGTCGATGCGGTCGAAGGAAGATGCGCATGACTATCGCTACTTCCCCGATCCCGACCTGTTGCCGATCGAACTGGACGAGGCCTTCCTGGCCGAATGCCGCGCCTCGCTGCCCGAACTGCCCGATGCCAAGCGCAAACGCTATGAGCAGGCGCTGGGCCTGTCGGCCTATAATGCCGCGACGCTGACGGCGGACGCCGATACCGCGCGCTGGTTCGAACTGCTGGTGACGCAAAGCGCCGCCGCGCAGAAGAAGAGCGAGAGCGATGTCGCGAAGGCAGCGGCCAACTGGCTGCTGTCCGACCTTTATGGCGCGCTCAACCGCCTTGGCAAAAGCCTGGAAGAAAGCCCGGTCAGTCCTTCGCAGGCCGCCGAATTGCTCGCGCTGGTCGCCGACGGCACGCTGTCGGGATCGCTCGCCAAGCAGGTGTTCGAAATCATGCTGGAAACCGGCGACGCGCCAGCCAAGATCGTGGAAGATCGCGGCATGAAGCAGACGTCGGACACCGGCGCGATCGAAGCGGCGGTGGCCAAGGTTCTGGCCGACAATGGCGACAAGGTCGCGCAATATAAGGGCGGCAAGGAAGCGCTGTTCGGCTTCTTCGTCGGCCAGACGATGAAGGCGATGCAGGGCAAGGCCAACCCGCAGGTCGTCAATGAGATGGTGAAGAAGGGGTTGGCGGGCTGATCCGCCGCTAATAGCTGACTGGCTGGGGGCAGCAAGTCGGGACAGGGGGGGCAATATGGGCATATCCAAAGTCGCAGCGGCAGTGTGTGGATTGCTACTGGTATCCGCTGCGCAGTTGCATGCCGAGACGTTGACGAACGAAACCGTCGTGACTTTGGTGTCCGCAGGTTTGGGCGACGAAGCGGTCATCGCGAAGATCAAAGCCTCGGCGGCCCGCTATGAGTTGTCCACCGGCAGCCTCATTGCGCTTAAAAAGTCGGGAGTCTCCAGTGCCATCATAGCCGCGATGATCGAAGCGGATTCCCAAGGGATGGTGTCCCCCAAAGCTGCGATGTCGGCGGACTCCCCTGATCCGCTGGTGCCACATCCCTCGGGCATTTACCTGCTGTCCGACTGGGTAGCAGAGCCAAAGATGGTGCGTCTTGACCCGACTACGTCCAATCAAAGCAAGACGGGCGGGCTGTTGGGCTATGCATTTACAGGCGGCATCGCCTCGCTCAGCATCAAGGCCGTCATTCCCAATGTCGGCGCGCGGGTGAAGGCCTTGCGCGCTCGACCGACCTTCTATTTTTATTTCGACGAAGCCAATAGAAGTTTGTCGCAGGCCGACGGCGCATCGCTTTGGCTCGCGGGGCCAGCGACTGCGATTACCTCACCGAACGAATTTACGTTGATTGCCTTCGACGTGAAAAAGGATCGTCGGGAAACGCGGGTTGGCAGCATGAATTTGGCGGGTGCCAAATCAGGCGTGATGGACAAGGATCGGATTGGGTTTGATTATGCGCAGGTTGCGCCTGGCGTATTCAAGGTGACGCCGAAGGCTGATTTGGCCGCAGGCGAATATGGCTTTCTCTATTCGATCAGTACGGGGAGCAACCCTGGCATGTGGGGGCGAGGCACCGGCGCTGCCCGCATATTCGATTTTGCTATCGAACCGTGATATAATAAATTGAATTTACGCGAAGTTAAGGGGCGCCACCGGGTCTAGCGGTGACGCCCCTCTTTATGTCCGGCGCCCTTGGGGAGGGATATTGCCGGATCGGAAAGGACGGACCGGGAGGGTCTGTGGGGTGTGGCCCGTCCTTTCATAGTCAGGACGTCACAGGACGAAGTTTACCGTCGCTCTAAACGATATGGCGACGTGATTTTGTTGCTCCTCCGCGCCGAATTCGCCGCCCACGCGGAATGTTTCGGTGCCGCCATAGAGGCGGGCGCGGCCGGTCCAGCCGTTGGTGCGGTCTTCGGCGGTCAGGGCGAAGCGGTCGCCACCCTTGAAATAGGCGACCGTATCGCCAAGCGATCCGCCGATGATCTGGCGGCGGCCGCCCTCCAGTTCCAGCCGCAGCCAGCCATCTTCCGGGTTCAAGCTGCCAAAGTCATAGCCCGCCGTGACCGTGCCGTTGGCCGTGGTCTCGTCGCTGGTGCGGTCCAGCACCGTCAGGTTGAAGGCATCGCCGCCGCCAGTCTCGCTATAGCCATTCTCGGAAAGGCGATAATAGTCGATGCCGAGCGCCGGACGCAGGCTGAATCGGCCCATCTGCATCTGATAGGCGGCACCGGCAGTCGCCGAATAGAGCTTGCCGTTCCAGTCGCCATCGGCGGTCCGGGTGACGTCGCCATTGGAGAAATGGCGGGTGCCGGTGAAACCGATATGCGCCGCTGACAGGCGGGCGAAGGCCAGCAGCGGTCCCCATTGGCCGCGCCAGTGGGCCGCCAGCTCATATTGGTCGGAATCGACGGCATTGTCGGTGCCGCCGCCGGTGTCGCTACTATGGATATAGGCGAAGGAGCCGCCGAATGCGCCGAGATCGGTCAGATATTCGGCGCCACCGCCCGCGCCCCAGCCGTTGATATCGTAGGACGCGGTATTGCCTACGCTCTTGCTGCTGCCAAAGGCGACCTGTTGCAGCCAGAAGCCGAGGCGGCCGTCCTTGGTACGATAGATGCCGTTGGGGTCGGACAGGATGCGCGCGGTGGCTCTGGAACCCGATGTCACCGCTTCGAACGTGCCACCGGCATGATCGGGCAGCATCTGGCGCAGATTGGCGTTCAGCGTCTCGCCATCGCTGATGGCGAGATAGGTGTCGGCGATATCGGCGTCATTGTCGAGCGCATTGAAGATGGCGGAATAGGCGCTACTGAGCGAGCCGGTGAGGCCCAGGTCGGTCACGCTCTTGGCCGCGATCGAGAGGGTGACGGTGCCTGCCGTGGCATCGCCCGCGACGCTGCCCTTGAACATATAGGGCAGCAGGGTGGCGGTGCCGCCGAGCGTCGGCGATCCGCTGAGCGATCCAGCGCGGACGATGACATAGTCGCCTTCCGCATCGCCGACCTGGCTGAGTTGCACCTTCACCTGCGATCCGCTGGCGAAGCTGGCTGCGCCTGCAACGTCATAGACGGTGTTGGCACCGGTCGCCGCATCGATGGCAACGCCGATGGTCGAGGTGCTGCTGGCCGACAGCGAACCCAGCGCGATGCTGCCCGTGCTGGTGGTGCTGAGCGTCCCGCCATTGAGCGTCACATCGACGTTGCCGCCATTGTTGATCGCCCCCGACAGGGACGAAGTGCCGTTCAGGACGAGCGTCCCGGCGCTGCCGCCGAAATCGACATTGCCGGTCAGGCTGGCGCTGTTGGCCAGGGTCAGGCTGGACGTGCCGGTTCCGAACGCGACATTGCCGGTCAGGCTGGACGTGCCGGACAGGGCGACACTATCATTGCCAGCGCCGAGGCTGAGGTTGCCGGTGATGCTGCCTGCCGACACGGTCATGACGTCATTGCCCGACCCCAGCCGGACATCGCCGACGATCTGCGGCGCGGTGGCCGTGGCGGAGGCAAGCGCCTGCGTCAGGGTGACGCCGCTGCCGTTGGCGCTGAGGTCGATCGCGGTGTTGGCAAGGCCGCCCGTCGCGCTGATCCGGCCGCTGTTGGACAGGCTGGATACCGTACCCGACGAATCGAGAATGGCGATCGCCGTGCCCTTTGCATTGTCGAGCGCCGATGCGGCGACAGCGCCGCTGACCTTGATCGCCGAGACCGATGCGCCTGCGTCGATTACGAGCCCGCGCGCGCTCGTCCCCGTCTTGGCCGACCCGCTTGCGCCGACGGTGCCGCTGACTTCGACCGTATCGGCCCGCGCGCCCGAACCCAGGCGCAGGGCGGTGGCATTGCTGTCGTAGGAGACGGCCGCGACCGTGCCTGCGACCAGCACGCCCTTGGCAATGTCGACATCGCCGCCCAGCCCGCCAATGACCAGGCCATTGGCCGCGACCCCGTCATAAACGCCATAGCCGCCAATGCCGCCATTGACGATCAGGCCATAGCCCGACGTATCGGCGGCTACCGCACCTATGTCCGTGTCGCTGTCTGCCGCGCCGATCTGCACGGCGGCTGCCGAGCCATAGGTGATGACCGAGGCCGTGCCTTCCGTGCTGTCGGTCAGGCCATCATCGTCGATATCGGTGTCATCTTCATCATCATCGTCGCTGGCGGTGGGGGGCACGTCGAAGATAATGCCGCCGCTGACATTGCCCGCGATCACCAGGGCCGATCCGCCCTGAAGCAGATCGTCGGCATCTAATTTGGTGACGTCGGACGGCCGGGTCGTCGTGCGATAGCCGGTGCTGGCGATGCTGCCCTGAATCTTGAGTGCGCCGTCGATGTCGCCAAGCAAGGCTGCGCCGATGCTGTTCGCGCCAACCGCCGTCGTCGTCCCGCGCAGGGTTACGTTACCGGTGACGTCATTGACCAGGACGCCGTTGCTGTTGTCGCCCGTGACGCTGATCGTGCCATTGGTGGCGAGGTTGCCGGTCAGAGGGCCGTCGAGGCGGATACCGTCCGACTGGTTGCCTTCAATGCTGATGGTGCCGCTATGGGTGATGTCGCCGACATGGGGGGCGCCCGCCTGCAGCCAGATGCCCTTTTTATTCGTGCCCTTGGCGAACGTGCCGTCGATATCGCCGTCGGAGTCGCTGTCTGTGGCGGTATAGTCTTCGGTCAGCGTGATGGTGCCGCTGTTGGTGATCGCCCCGCTGGTGCCGGGGGCGATCAGGATGCCGGTGACATTATTGGCATCGTTGATGGTGATGGCGCCCGCATTCGAGACTTTGTTGTCGCTGTCGGCGGTGACCGCCGTGCCGCTGGTCAGGGTGATCGATCCGGCCGAACTGATGGTGATATCGTCGCGCGCGCCGTTGGCGATGGTGGAGGTCTTGACGGCTGCCGTCGTCGCGGTGCTGATGGTCGTTTCCGCCATCGCCTGCGCCGCTGTCAGGGCCACCAGAACCGGCGCGATGGCCGTGCAGGCCAGTAGATGTCGCATATAGTCTCCTCTGCGTGCCGCGCTTGATATTCTGTGCGCGCGTGCGGGAGGGACGATGCCGAACTTGGTTTTCCGTGCCGTTTTGCGATGAATGGATGTTCAGAAAGCGAAATCGACGCCGATGCGCAGCGTGCGTGGGCGCAGCGGCGTATAATAGTCGGTATTGAGGTCGAACGGCGTGCCGAGCGAGAAGCGGTTGCCGTCGCTGTCGAACAGGTTGGTGAGCGATAGCGAATATTGCACCGGTCCGCGCGTCACGCTGGCCGAAAGGCTGGTATCGACATAATCGCCCTGGGTCTGGCCCAGTATCGGCCCGACGCCCAGCCGCGATTTGCCGACATAGCGGGCGGACCCTGTAAGATGGAGATTCATCCGGTCGCTCAGCGGCGCGCGATAGTCGAAGGCGAGCCGTCCGCCTAGATTGGCGACATTGGGCACGGCCAGCGATTGGTCATCATAGGACAGCGCCCGAATGAAGGCTGCCTGCCGGGTCAGGCGGCTATCATTATAGATGATGCTGCCGTCCAGCGTCAGGCGCGGGGTGGCGCGGGCAACGATGCGTCCTTCGAGCGTGTAGATGCGCCCATCGCCGATATTGGCCGTGGTCGGCAGGCCGATCCGGTCGGTGACGTCGGCCTGGATATCGCGCCAGTCGGTATAGGCAATGTTGGCGCTGAGCGCGATCGTGTCGCGGCCGGGCAGGCCCATGCGAAAGCCGCTTTCCACGGTCGATATACGGTCATTCTGGAAACGCCGCACCCGCTGGTCATCGACGGCGAGGCCGCCGGGGCGAAAACCCTGCTGAAAGCGGGCGTAGAGGGTGACGTTGGGGATCGCGTCGGTGAGCAAGGAGGCGGAGGGTAAGAAGATCGTCTCGCTGCGATCGGCCTGTGCTTCTGCCCGTGCAAGGTCCGCCGAGGAGAGGGCGGCGACGGGATCGAGCGCCTCGCCGGACAAGCGGCTGTTGGTCAGGCGGCCGCCGAAGGTGGCGATCAGTCCCCGGACCGGTTCGAAGGAGGCTTCGCCGAACAACGTCGCTTCCTTGACGCTGTTGCGCACGCCCGTCGCCGCCGCTGGCTGGCCCCGGCCGAATACCGGCACGCCGGGCAGCACCTCCGGCTGGATCAGGGCGGCGCCGAAGCCGGTGAGCGAGCGATAGATTTTCGACGTGCTTTGCAGGTAGGAGCCGCCCAATATCCAGCCCAGCCCATTGTCGAGATCGCGCACCAGCCGGTTTTCGGTGGAGAAGATGTCGACTTCATTGCGCTGGCGGAACAGCGCTGGCGGGCCGCCGGGCTGGGTCGCGTCATAGCTTTCGGACAGGTCGTGCCGCACGAAGCCGGTGGACGAGACGAAGCGCAAACTGTCCCACTGTTTTTCGATGCGGACATTGCCGAGCAGATAGTCGGATCGATAGGGTTGGGCGACGGCGGAGGCGCGTTCTAGTCGGCCGACCGACCGGGTCGCATATTGCGCGTCATCACCCTCTATCTGCTGGTAGACGCCATTGAGATCAATCGTCCAGTCATCGTCGGGGGCAAAGCGCAGGGCGGCGCGGCCGCCCCAGGTGCGGGTCCGGTTGACGTCCTCCTTCCCGCGATTGACGTCGTCGATATAGCCGCCGTCCTGCACGCCATAGCCCACGACCCGCAGCGCGAGTTTTTCAGCGACGATCGGCAGGTTGAGCGTTGCGGACAGATCGCCGCCGGGGTCGCCATGCTGGGTGGCAGAAAGCCCCGCCGATACTTGCCCGCCCATTTCGCCCAGATTGGGGGCGTTGGGCATGATGCGGATGATGCCGCCCAGCGATCCCGCGCCATAGAGCGTGCCCTGCGGCCCTTCCAGCACTTCGACTCGGCCGACATCATAAAGTTTGAGGTCGGGGTCGGGTGCGGCATAGTTTAACCGCATGTCGCCCAGATATTGGCCGGTGGTGGCCTGGGTCGGCCCGGCGACGCCGGAATCGGCGATGGCGCGGATGAACAGCTTGTTGCGGCCCGCACCGGCATGGGTGGAACTCAGACTGGCGACGCGCGCCAGCAAGGTGGCGGTGCCGCCTGCCGCTTCGCCGCTGGAAAAGGCGCGACTGTCGAGCGCTTCGACCATGCCGGCATAGCGGGGCAGGGGCGTTTCGCGCTTCGAGGCGGTGACGATGATCTGGGCTTCGGGTTGATCTTCGGCGGGGGCGGCGGGGATCGGCGCTGGCGCGGTCACGGGCGGCGCGGGGCGCGTGCGGACGATGCGCCATGTCGCGCCATCGATGCGCCGCGCGGTTGCGCCGCTGCCCTTGAGCAGCCGCTTTAGCGCGGCTTCGACCGAGAGATTGCCCGTAACGGCGGGGGTGCGGATGCCAGCGAGCGACTGGTCGGACATGCCGATGCTGGTCCTGGTCTGACGGGCGAGCGCGATCGTCGCCTCGCCCAGTCGTCCGGGGGCGATGCTGATCATCTGTCTATCCGCCCCATGCGCGGGCGCTGCGCTCGTTATGGCAAGGGCGGTGACGAGGAAGAGATCAGCTTTGCGGCCCATCCTCTTCTTTCAGCAGCCAAGTGTCGCCCTGACGCACGGCGGAAAGGCCCATCAGCGGCGCGGCACCGGCAAAGAATCGGGCCGGGTCTTTATCCAGCCGGATCGTGCCGGTGAAGCGCATCGCGCGCGCGCCTGGCGTGGTGCGGAGCGCGATGCCGAGCGATCGGCCAATATCGTCGCTGATGTCGCTGACGGCGGCATTGGCGTAGACAAGGCGGCCCTGCCGCCAACTGGCGACGGCCGCCGGGGCAATATCCATCACCCGCAAACCTTGCGCATCGTCGGCCAGGGCACGCCCGGCGGGCAGGCTGATCGCCTCTGCGCCGGGATTGTAGATGACTTCGCCTTCCGACACGCCGATGCGGACGGCGCCGGGGGTGTGGACGATGTTGAACACCGTCCCGGCATCTTCGAACACGGCATCGCCCACCGTCACGCGGAACGGATCGGATGCATCGTGGCGCACGGTGAAGGCAGCCTCGCCGCTGTCGAGCGCGGCGAAGCGGGTGTCGTTGCGGTCGAGGCGCAGGCGGGTGCCGCCATTGACTTCGATGTGGGTGCCATCGTCCAGCGCGATGCTGCGCGTTTCGCCGGGGCGGGGGGTGACGGTATAGATGTCGGCCCGGTTCATCATGCCGACCGACACGGCCGCGACCAGCGCGGCGGCGATCGCGCCGCCGCCGATCCAGCGGAGCGGACGGCGTTGCGGCACGCCCACATCATTGGCGGCGACAGGCATGGCGACGGGTTCGGGCGGGATGATGGCATCAAGGTCGGCATCGGCCGCCATCAGCACATCATAGGCCTGCGCGTTAGCAGGATCGCGCTCCAACCAGGCGGTGAAGCCGTCCCAGTCGGTAAAGGCGGGATCGCGCGTGCGGATGACCCAAGCCATTGCCTCCTCGTTCGTCATTGCTCCAGCCCTGTTCATTTTTTGCCCCTTACAGAGACTGACGCCGCCGACCCCATCATTCCGTATCCAGTTTCTGTTTGAGCGTCAGCATGGCGCGATAGGCCTTTTGCAAGTCCTTCTCCACCGTCGTCAGGCTGACCCCCAATTCCTCGGCAATGACCTTTTGTCCTACGCCTTCGATGCGGAAGCGGCGGAAGATGAGTTCCACGCGTGGGCCAAGGTCGCGCAGGACGGCGCGCGCCTCGTCCAGCCGCTGGGCAAGGATCATCCGCTCGTCCACCGGCACATCGTCGGTCGGGTCGGCCATGACGCCGCCAGCGCCTTCGGCCCAGTCCTGTTCACGCCGTTCGCGCCGGATCGCCGAGCGATAGCGGTCGAGCATGAGGTTGTTGGCCATGCGATAGAGATAGGGCACGGGGTCGGAGACGGGGCCAAGATCCTTGGCCTCCAGCTTCATCCACATATCCTGCAAGAGATCTTCGGCATTCTCGCCCGCGCCGCGTGCGCGCAGGAAGCGCAGCAGGGCCGCGCGGTTGGCCATGAAGATCGCGGAAAGGCCAGTGGCCATGCCTGTCGGGGTCCAGTGCTGAAATTGCTTGCCGTTCGGATAGCCTGCCATAGAGGGCGGGGTGGTCCCTTGGCAATCGCCAAGCTGTTGTCCTGCGCGCGTCGCTGCTTTAGCGCGGAGCCGGACAAGCATCGGAGCGGCGCAGGCATGACGAACGGCGTGGACAGGGTGGCGGCACAGGCGGCGGGGATGGACCCTGACCGGCTGGACGCGCTGGTGGATTTTCTCGACCGCACCTATCTGGCCAGCGGCCGCTTGCCGCATATGCAATTATTGGTGTCGCGCGACGAGCAGCCGGTGGTGTCGCTGACACGTGGCGCGGCGCGGGCGAGCGGGGAACCGCTGCGGCCCGATGCCCTTTATCGGACCGCGTCGATGACCAAGCCGGTGACGTCGGTCGCCTTCATGATGCTGGTGGAAGCGGGCAAGGTGGCGCTCGATACGCCGGTGGTCGAGCTTATCCCCGAATTCGCGGATTTGCGCGTCGGGCGCGCCAATCGCGCGCGGCTGAAGCGGCCGATGCTGATGATCGACCTGCTGCGCCATACGTCGGGGCTGACCTATGGGTTGCAGCGGCAGACGCCGATCGATGCGCGTTATCGCAAGCTGGGGCTGGACGAGTTTCAGCAGCCGCGCACGTCGGACCAGTTCGTCGCTGATCTGGCGACATTGCCGCTGGAATTTTCGCCGGGCGAGCGGTGGAATTATTCGGTGGCGACCGATGTGCTGGGTGTCGTGATCGAGCGGCTGGAGGGGCGCGACCTGGAAAGCGTGTTTCGCGAGCGCATCTTCGCGCCGCTGGGCATGGTCGATACGACCTTCGCTTTGCCCGATGCCAAGGCGGAGCGCATGACCGATGCTTGGCGGCTGGGTGAGCAGGGCGAGCGGCAGGTCGCGGATCTGGGTGCGCGGAGCGGCTGGCGGCGGCAGGGACGCTTCCTGTCGGGCGGCGGCGGGCTGGTGTCGGGGGTGGCGGACTATCACCGCTTTGCCCGGATGCTGCTGCGCGGGGGCGAACTGGACGGGGTGCGGCTGCTGCGGGCCGATACGGTGGCACAGATGCGGTCCAACCAATTGCCCGGCGGCGGCGACCTTGCCAGCCTGTCGAGCGCGATGTTCAGCGAGGCGGACTATCAGGATGTGGGCTTCGGCCTGGGCTTCGCGATGGGGTTAGAGCGCGGCGAATATTATTGGGGCGGGGTGTTTTCGACCTATTTCTGGATCGATCCGGTCGAGCGGCTGATCGGGATATTCATGACCCAATTGCTGCCGTCGAGCGCCTATCCGGTGCGCGCGCAATTGCGGGCGGGGGTGACCGAGGCGCTGGTGCGTAGGGGGTAGGCCCAAGTCCCGCGAAACAGCCGAAATAATTGCTGCGCTGCAAAATTTGCCGTTGGCGCGGGCTTGTCGGCTGTGCCATCATCCCCGTCGATCAGACAGGGGGACCGTGTGCCATGAACCTCAAGGGCCAGACCAAACTTCCCAAACCCGCGCCGCGGCGGATGGACCCGGAAATATTGGCGCATGAGATTGTCGAGCGGCTGACTTACCGCATCGGCAAGAATGCCGCTGCCGCCAAGCCGCATGACTGGCTGCACGCCGTCATCCTCTCGATCCGCGACCGGGTGATTGACGCCTGGATCACATCGACCCAGAAAACCTATGAGGAAGAAGGGCGGCGGGTCTATTATCTGAGCCTCGAATTCCTGATCGGGCGGCTGATGCGCGATGCGGCGTCCAACATGGAAATGCTGGACGATATGCAGGCGGCGCTGGCCTCGCTGGGAGTCGATATCGACATCATCGCTGCGCTGGAGCCGGATGCGGCACTGGGCAATGGGGGTCTGGGGCGGCTGGCGGCCTGCTTCATGGAGAGCATGGCGACGGTCGATGTGCCTGCCTATGGCTATGGTATCCGCTATGTGAACGGCATGTTCCGGCAGGAGATTTCGGACGGTTGGCAAGTGGAGCTGCCCGAAAACTGGCTGGCGCATGGCAATCCGTGGGAGTTCGAACGGCGCGAGGCGAGCTATGAGGTCGGCTTTGGCGGCCTGGTCGATCCGGCCGAGGGCGAGGATAGCGGGCCGCACCAGATGCACTGGAAGCCCAGCGAGCGGGTCATCGCCACCCCCTATGACACGCCGATTGCGGGCTGGCGCGGCAAGCGGGTCAATACGTTGCGGCTATGGGAAGCGCAGCCGATCGATCCCATCCTGCTCGACAAATTCAATGCCGGCGACCATGTCGGGGCGCTGTCCGAAAGCAATCGGGCCGAAGCGCTGACGCGGGTGCTGTACCCCGCCGACAGCTCGACCGCTGGCCAGGAATTGCGGTTGCGGCAGGAATATTTCTTCTCGTCCGCGTCGCTGCAGGACATCGTCCGGCGGCATATCCAATATTTCGGCACCATCGCGACCCTGCCCGACAAGGCGGCGATCCAGCTCAATGACACGCATCCGGCGGTCGCGGTGGCCGAGTTGATGCGGATATTGCTGGACGATCATGGCTTCGATTTCGACGAGGCGTGGGACATTACCCGGCGCACATTCAGCTATACCAACCACACCTTGCTGCCCGAAGCGCTGGAAAGCTGGCCAGTGCCGCTGTTCGAGCGGCTGCTGCCCCGGCATATGCAGATCGTCTATGCGGTCAACAGCCGCCTGCTGGCCGAAGCGCGGCGGGCGGGGCAATTCGATGACGCGGCGATCGGGGCGATCTCGCTGATCGACGAAGGCGGCGACCGGCGCGTGCGGATGGGCAATCTGGCCTTTGCCGGATCACATAGCGTCAATGGCGTATCGGCGCTGCACACCGACCTGATGAAGGTCACGGTCTTTGCCGACCTGCACAATCTCTATCCCACCCGGATCAACAACAAGACCAATGGCGTTACTTATCGCCGCTGGCTGATGCAGTGCAATCCGGGGCTGACCAGCCTTATTCGCGAAGCGATCGGCGAGGCGTTTCTGGACGATGCCGAAGCGCTGCGCGACCTGGACGCCTTTGCCGACGACACAGCGTTTCAGGAGAAATTCATCGCGGTGAAGCGCGCAAACAAGGCGGCGCTGTCCGACCTTTTGCGCAAGCGGTTGAATGCGCGGATCGACCCGTCAGCGATGTTCGACATCCAGATCAAGCGCATCCATGAATATAAGCGGCAATTGCTCAACATCATCGAGGCGGTGTCGCTCTATGACCAGATCCGCTCGCACCCCGAACGCGACTGGGTGCCGCGCGTCAAGCTGTTCGGCGGCAAGGCGGCGTCGAGCTATCATAATGCCAAGCTGATCATCAAACTGGCGGGCGATGTCGCGCGCGTGGTCAATCATGATCCGGCGGTGCAGGGGCTGCTCAAGGTACAGTTCGTGCCGAATTACAATGTCTCGATGGCGGAGATGATGATCCCGGCCGCTGACCTGTCCGAACAGATTTCGACGGCGGGCATGGAAGCGTCGGGCACGGGCAATATGAAGTTCGCGGTCAATGGCGCGCTGACGATCGGCACGCTGGATGGCGCGAATGTCGAAATGCGCGATCATGTCGGTGCCGACAATATCATCATCTTCGGCCTGACCGCGCAGGAAGTGAATGACCGCCGCGCCAAGGGCTATGTGCCGATGGACGTCATCGGCAAAAGCCGGGAACTTGCCCAGGCCTTGCATGCGATCGCCAGCGGCGTCTTTTCGCCCGACGACCCGGATCGGTACAAGGGACTGATCCAGGGCATTTACGACAATGACTGGTTCATGCTGGCGGCCGATTTCGACAGCTATTCGGCCGCGCAACGGCATGTCGATAAGCTCTGGACGGACGAGGCCTTGTGGGCAAAGATGGCTATCCACAATGTCGCGCGCATGGGATGGTTCTCGTCCGATCGAACCATCCGCGAATATGCGCGGGACATCTGGAAGATCGGCTGAGGATGGGAGGCTGGGTGACAGGATCGTGCTGACAGGCGAGCAGATCGACCGGCTGGTCGAAGGCCGCGATGACGATCCCTTCGCCACGTTTGGCGTTCATCCTGCCGACACGGGCTTTACTGCCTGCGTCCTGTTGCCCGGAGCCCTATCCGTCGTTGCGCAGACGCTGGATGGCAAGGCGGTCGGCGAACTGGCTGCGCTGCATCCGGCTGGGCTGTTTCATGGCAAGGTCGTCCTTCGCAAGCGGCAGCCGCTGCGCTACATCGCGCGCTATGCCGATGGCAGCGATTATGCGCTGATCGATCCCTATGGGTTCGGGCCAGTGCTGGGGCCGATGGACGATCATTTCCTGGCCGAGGGTGCCCACGCCCGATTGTTCGACAAGATGGGCGCGCATGTCATGACCCATGAGGGGGTGGCGGGCGTGCATTTCGCGGTCTGGGCACCCAATGCTCGGCGCGTGTCGGTGGTGGGCGACTTCAACCAGTGGGATGGCCGTCGTGGCGCGATGCGCCATCGTATCGATAGCGGGGTATGGGAAATCTTCCTGCCCGCGATCGAGCCGGGCGCACCTTATAAATTTGAGATTGTCGGCGCGGATGGCGTAACGCTGCCGCTCAAGGCCGATCCGTTCGCCTATAAGAGCGAGTTGCGGCCTTCCACCGCCTCGATCGTCGCTGGACCGCTCGACCATAGCTGGGGCGACGCGCGCCACCGCGACTATTGGCAGAAGGCCGATGCACGGCGCGAGCCGATCTCCATCTACGAGGTTCATGCCGGGTCGTGGCAAAAGGCTGATGATGGCGGCTTCCTCGACTGGGACGAGATGGCGCGGCGGCTCATCCCCTATGTCGTGGGCATGGGCTTTACCCATATCGAATTTCTGCCGATCAGCGAATATCCCTATGATCCAAGCTGGGGCTATCAAACGCTGGGCCTGTACGCGCCGACGGCGCGCTTTGGCGATCCGGCTGGTTTCGCGCGCTTCGTGGATGGCGCGCACCGGGCCGGGGTCGGCGTCATCCTCGATTGGGTGCCAGCGCATTTTCCAACCGACGAACATGGGCTGGCGCATTTTGACGGCACGGCGCTGTACGAACATGCCGATCCGAAAAAGGGATTCCACCCCGACTGGAATACCGCCATCTATAATTTCGGGCGGCGCGAGGTCGCGCAGTTCCTGGTCAACAACGCCTTGTTCTGGGCCGAGCGCTATCATATCGACGGGCTGCGCGTCGATGCGGTCGCGTCGATGCTCTATCTCGATTATTCGCGCGAACCGGGCGAATGGATACCCAACGACCATGGCGGGCGGGAGAATGTCGAGGCGGTCGCTTTCCTGCAGGAGATGAACCGGGCGCTCTATGGCGCGCATCCCGGCATCATGACGATCGCCGAGGAATCAACGAGCTGGCCCAATGTGTCGCATCCGGTGGAGAGTGGCGGGCTGGGCTTCGGCTTCAAATGGAATATGGGCTTCATGCACGACACGCTGCGCTATTTGCAGCGCGAGCCGGTGCATCGTGCCCATCATCATGACGACATCACCTTTGGTCTCATGTACGCCTTTGCCGAGAATTTCGTGCTGGCGCTGAGCCATGACGAAGTGGTGCATGGCAAATCGTCGCTGCTGCACAAGATGGCGGGCGACGACTGGCAGAAGTTCGCGACGCTGCGGGCCTATTATGGTCTGATGTGGGGCTATCCCGGCAAAAAGCTGCTGTTCATGGGGCAGGAATTTGCCCAGCGCGGCGAATGGAGCGAGGAGCGGGCGCTCGACTGGCATTTGCTCGACCATGCCGCGCATCTGGGGGTGCAGCATCTGGTGGGTGACCTCAACCGCCTCTATCGCAGCCGCGCGGCGCTTCATGCCCGCGATTGCGAGCCGGAAGGTTTCGAATGGGTGCTGGTCGACGGTGCGGCCGATAGCGTGTTCGCCTGGCAGCGACGCGCGCCTGGCGTGAAACCTATCGTGGTCATCAGCCATTTTACCCCTGTGCTGCGCCACGGTTATCGGATGCGGCTGCCTTCGGGTGGGCGCTGGCGCGAGATATTGAACAGCGATGCGGCCGACTATGGCGGTAGCGGCGCCGGGAATATGGGCATGGTGATGGCGGATGAGACGGGCTGGGCGAACATCACCCTGCCGCCGTTCGCCACGCTGATGTTCGAACTGGATATGTGACACCAACGGGCGCGTGCAGGCGATCGTGGGCGATAATGAGGAGAGGCCCATAATGCAGATAAGACACCAGCCGATCGCGCGCGATGCCATGGCCTATGTGCTGGCGGGCGGGCGCGGCAGCCGCCTGGCGGAACTGACCGACAAGCGCGCCAAGCCTGCGGTCCATTTCGGCGGCAAGGCGCGGATCATCGATTTCGCCCTGTCCAATGCGCTTAATAGCGGCATCCGGCGCATCGGCGTGGCGACGCAATATAAGGCCCATTCGCTGATCCGCCATTTGCAGCGCGGCTGGAACTTCCTGCGCCCCGAACGCAATGAGAGTTTCGACATTTTGCCCGCCAGCCAGCGCGTGTCGGAAAGCCAATGGTATGAAGGGACCGCCGACGCGGTGTTCCAGAATATCGACATCATCGAAAGCTATGCGCCCGAATATATGGTGCTGCTGGCGGGCGACCATGTCTATAAAATGGACTATGAGCTGATGCTGCAACAGCATGTCGACAGCGGTGCGGATGTCACGGTCGGCTGTCTGGAAGTGCCGCGGATGGAGGCGGTTGGTTTCGGCGTCATGCATGTCGATGAAAAGGACGTCATCACCGCCTTCATCGAAAAGCCCAAAGACCCGCCTTCTATCCCCGGCCAGCCGGACGTCGCGCTGGCGTCGATGGGCATTTATGTGTTTCAGACCCGCTTCCTGATCGAACAATTGCGGCGCGATGCGGATGATCCGCACAGCAAGCGCGATTTCGGCGGCGATATCATTCCCTATATCGTCAAGCATGGCAAAGCCGTCGCCCACCGCTTTTCGGCCAGTTGCGTGCGGGCCGAAAGCGAGCTGGAGCCCTATTGGCGCGATGTCGGCACGATCGACGCCTATTGGCAGGCGAGCATCGACCTGACCGACGTAGTGCCTTCGCTTGACCTCTATGACCGTAGCTGGCCGCTCTGGACCTATTCGGAGGTCACGCCACCTGCCAAGTTCGTGCATAATGAGGATGGGCGGCGCGGGTCGGCAACCTCTTCGCTGGTTGCGGGAGGGTGCATCGTGTCCGGTTCTTCGCTGCATCGCAGCCTGTTATTCTCCGGCGTCAAGACACACAGTTTTTCGTCGGTGACCGATAGCGTCATCATGCCCAATTGCGAAATCGGGCGGGGCGCGCGGCTGCATAAATGCGTGCTCGATTCCGGCATCATCATTCCGCCGGGGCTGGTCATCGGCGAGAATCCGACAGAGGATTCGCAACGGTTCCGGCGGACGGACAGCGGCATTTGTCTGGTCACGCAGCCGATGATCGAACGTCTGGTCGCCTGATCGCCATGCAATTGCTCTCGGTCGCGTCCGAAATCTATCCGCTGATCAAGACCGGGGGACTGGCCGACGTCACCGGCGCGCTGCCCGGTGCGCTTGCCGGGGAAGGGGTGGCGACCCGAACGCTGGTGCCGGGCTACCCCGCCGTCATCGCGCGAATGGGCAAGGCGAAGGTCGTGCGCCGTTATGTCGCTTTGTTCGGCGTGGCCGCGACGGTGCTGGCCGCGCGCGTCGACGGGCTGGACCTGCTGGTGCTGGACGCGCCCGATTTCTTCGCGCGCGAAGGCGGGCCTTATGGCGACCAAGCAGGCAATGACTGGGGCGATAACTGGCGGCGCTTTGCCGCGCTGTCGCGGGTCGGGGCGGATATCGCGGCGGACGGGATCAACGGCTGGCGGCCCGATATTGTGCATGTCCATGACTGGCAGGCGGCCCTGACGGCGGCCTATATGCGCTTTGGCCCGGCCCATGCGGTTCCCAAGATCGTGACGATCCATAATCTGGCGTTTCAGGGGCGCTATGGCGCGGATGTGTTCGGGCAATTGGGCCTGCCGCCCGAAGCCTGGGGTATGGATGGCGTCGAATATTATGGCGGGGTGGGCTATCTGAAGTCCGGGTTGGTGTCGGCGGATGCGATCACGACCGTCAGCCCGACCTATGCCGAGGAAATCCGATCGCCCGTTCACGGCATGGGGTTGGACGGCCTGATCAATGGCCGGGTCGATCGACTGCACGGGATATTGAACGGGGTCGACACCGCGATATGGAATCCGGCGGACGATTCATTGATTCCCAAGTCGTTCAGCGGTCGGGCGCTGGCGGGGCGCGCGGCCAATCGGCGGGCGCTGGAGCAGCAGTTCGGGCTGGATGTCGATGGCGCGCCGATCTTCACCATCGTCAGCCGCCTGACTTGGCAGAAGGGCATGGATTTGATGGTCGATGCGCTCGATCATCTGGTGGGGCTGGGCGCGAAGCTGGCGCTGCTGGGGTCGGGCGATCATCCGCTGGAGGGCGCTTTTCTGGGCGCGGCCGATCGCCATCGCGGGCGGATCGGCGTCCGAATCGGCTATGACGAGCCGCTCTCGCATCTGATGCAGGCGGGGGGCGATGCCATATTGATACCCTCGCGGTTCGAGCCGTGCGGGCTGACGCAGCTTTATGGGCTGCGCTATGGCTGCCTGCCGGTCGTTGCGCGGGTCGGCGGACTAGCGGACACGGTGATCGACGCCAATGCGGCGGCGGTGGCGGCGGGCGCAGCGACGGGTGTGGTGTTCGCCCCATCGGACCCGCTGGCGTTGCATGGCGCGATTGCGCGCACGGTGCGACTGCATCGCGATCGGCCGGTGTGGCAGGCGATGCAGCGCGCGGCGATGCGGACCGATGTGTCATGGGGCCAGAGCGCGGCGCGCTATGCGGCGCTTTATCGCAGTCTGCTAACGGAAGCGGCGTGAGCGCAGGTCCGGCCGCACCGCGACTAAGCCCAAGTGGCGCGCATTTTTCGGTCTGGGCACCGGAGGCGAGCCATGTCTGGCTCTGCCTGTTCGATGCGGACGATCGCGAAACGCGGATGGCGATGACGCGCGGCGAGGGCGGCGTTTGGCAGGGCGAGACGACGGGCGTGGGTGCAGGCGCGCGCTATGGCTATCGCGCCGATGGCCCTTATGATCCGGCGGCGGGGCTGTGGTTCGATCCAGACAAATTGCTGCTCGATCCTTATGCGACGGCGATCGACCGCGCTTTCATCTATGACCCCGCCCTGGCCGCGCCGCGCGGGGAGGGGGCGGACACCCCGCCGCTGATGCCCAAGGGCGTTGTCGAAGCGCCCTTGGCGCCCTTGCCGGGCGCGCCGCCCTGTTTCTGTCCCGGTGGCCTGATTTACGAACTGCATGTGCGCGGTTTCACCATGCTGCATCCCGATGTGCCGGAAGCGCAGCGGGGGACGATCGCTGCGCTCGCGCATCCGGCGGTGATCGCGCATCTGCAACGACTGCATGTGTCGGCGATCGAACTGATGCCGATCAACGCCTGGATCGATGAGCGGCATCTGGGGCCGCTGGGTCTCACCAATTATTGGGGTTATAATCCGGTCAACTGGTTCGCGCTCGACCCGCGCCTCGCCCCCGGCGGCATCGCCGAGCTGCGCGAGACGGTGGCCGCGCTGCATGCGGCGGGGATCGGCGTCATCCTCGACATGGTCTATAATCATGACGGGGAAAGCGATGCCCAGGGGCCTACGCTATCGCTGCGTGGCCTCAATGCGCGCGACTATTTCCGGCATGCGGCCAATGGGCAACTGATCAACGATACCGGCACCGGCAATGCCATTGCGTGCAACCAGCCTATGGTCCGCCGCTTGATCCTGGATTCGCTACGCTATTTCGTGACGCAGGCGGGGGTGGACGGGTTTCGCTTCGACCTGGCCCCCGCGCTGGGGCGGATGGCAGATGGGTTCGATCCGCATGCGCCGCTGCTGGAGGCGATGCGCGCCGATCCGATCCTGGCCGACCGGGTGATGATCGCCGAGCCGTGGGACATCGGGCCGGGCGGCTATCAACTGGGCCATTTTGGCAACAATTGGCTGGAATGGAATGATCGCTATCGCGACGATATGCGCCGGTTCTGGCGCGGCGATAGCGGGATGCTGGGCGCTATGGCGACGCGGATGGCGGGATCGTCGGACATTTTCAGCGGCGCGGCGACCCGAACGGTGAATTTCCTCGCCGCCCATGATGGCTTCACGCTGGCGGACGTTACATCCTACGATCAGCGGCATAACCATGCCAATGGCGAGGAAAATCGCGATGGCCATGGCGAGAATCTGAGCTGGAATAATGGCGTCGAGGGGCCGAGCGACGACCCGGCCGTGCAAGCGGCGCGGCGACGCGACCACATCGCGCTGCTCGCTACGCTTTTTTGTTCGCGCGGGACGATCATGCTGACCGCAGGCGACGAGTTTGGGCGGACGCAGCAGGGCAATAACAACGCCTATGCGCAGGATAATGCAATCGGCTGGGTCGATTGGGCAGGGCGCGACACCGCGCTGGAGGCGGAGGCCTTTGCGCTGGCGGCCTTGCGGGCGGGCAATGCGGATCTGCGTGGCACGGCGATCCTGCGGGAAGCGGACGTCGCCTGGCTGGACGAGAGCGGCGCGCCGTTGAGTGTCGCACAGTGGGAAGACCCGCAGCGGCGGCGTTTCGCGCTGCGCTATTGCGGCAGTGGGTTGACCATCTGCGTCAATGGCGACGGGGAGGCGTGTCGGTTCCTGCTGGAGGGGCAGGCGGTGAACGTTGCCGCCCGCTCCGTCCTGGTCATTCCACCGGCACGCTGAACAGGTCGGGCCGTCGCAGGCGCAGCGCCATCAGCGTGATCGCCAGCTTGCCATCGTTGATTTGTTTGTTCGCCATCATCGTCCACAGCGTATCGAGCGGCAGTTCGTGGACGGTGATATTCTCCTGCTCCTCGTCCAGACCGCCGCCTGTCGCGATCCGGTCTGAGGCGCTATATTCGGCGAGATAATAATCGATCTTCTCGGTGACGACGCTGGGGATGCTCCAGATTTGGCCGAGATGGATGAGCGAACCCAGTTGCACGCCCGCCTCCTCCATCGCCTCCCGCCGGGCACAATCTTCGGGTTCATCCTCCAGCAGGCCCGCAATCGCTTCGAGCATGTCGGGCAGCCCCGCCATCATCACGGGCGCGCGCGGCATCGATACGGTCAGCGCGACACGGCGTACCGGATCGAAGGGCATCAACGCCACCGCGCGGCGCATCTCCACCACATGCCGATCGCATTCCTGCCCATCGGGCGCACGCATCCGTACCATCAGCAGGTTGAGCCAATCCTGGTAGATCGGTCGGGTTGCGACGATGCTGGTCATGTCATGCTCCTGGCCATGCTTCAAGGCCTCAGTGCCGAGTAGGGCTTAGCGAGTCTAGCCCAGAGGAGCGGGTTGGCGGCTTGAAACCGGCGATGTCCTCTTGAGAGGATGCCCGTTGACGGCCGCCGTAAATGACGGCTCAAGAGGACCAATCTCCCGTGTCTATCCCAAGATATCGCTACCAAATTTCATAACTGGTATTGACAGTTTGGTATAGCCACTGGATAAGGTCATGTGTTAGCGTTACCATAAATGCTTGCCGGAATTTCGGAAGCAGTCTCAGGAGGGATGACCCATGTCGGTGTGTAAAGGCTCCATTCGTTTGTCGTTGCTGGCGGCGTCCGCGCTTGGCTCGCTGATCTTGTCGGAGGCCGCCTTGGCACAGGCCGACGCGCCCGATGCCCAGGCTGCGCCGCAGATCGACAGCGAACAGGTGAACGACATCGTCGTCACCGGCTATCGTGCGTCGCTGCAAAATTCGACCAATGCCAAGCGTGATGCCACGGGCTTCAGCGACTCCATCTTCGCGCAGGACATCGGCAAATTCCCTGACACCAACATCGCCGAATCCTTCAACCGCATTCCCGGCATCACCATCAATCGCGACGTGAATGGCGAAGGCGTCAATGTGGCGATTCGCGGCCTGGGTTCGAATTTCACCAATGTCACGTTGAACGGTGCCCCCATCGCCGTGTCCTCGTCCGGCGCGACGGATGCGCAGGGCACCGACCGTTCGGTCGATCTCAGTTTCTTCCCGACCGACCTCTTCACGAAATTGACCGTCAACAAAAGCTACACTGCCAACCTGCTGGAAGGCGGCGCGGCCGGTAATATCGACATGCGGTCGGCGCGTCCCTTCGACCAGCCTGGAACGCGCCTGACCTACAGCATGCAGGGGACCAAGCAGAGCGGCGTCGATCGCATCGGCGCACGCGGGTCTATGATCTTCAGCACGACGAACGATACGGTCGGTTTCCTGGTCGGCGTGTCGGGCCAGCGCCTGTTTACCGACAATCGCGGCTATGAAACGATTGGCTATACCAACCCGGCCCTGACGGCTGCGCAGTGTGGAGCGGCGGGGGGCTGCAACACGACCGGCGGCGGCAATTGGACCATTCCGGCCACCGTTCCTGTCGGCGCGGGAGGAGGCACCGTTCCTGGGCAGGCAATTGATCAGGCCTGGTTGCTGGCCAATAATCCGGGCGCGTCCATTCAACAGATCGACAATGGCATCTTGCCGCGTCTGGGACGCTTCAGCGCGCAATATGGCCGCCGTGACCGCATCAATGCCATCGCCAGCGCCGAATGGCGTCCAAGCGATGCGATGCATTTCTATGTCGATGGGCTGTACGGCTATAAACAGAACGACCTGACCCGCGAAAATATCGCCTGGATCGTCCGCAATGGTCAGATCATCCCGACCAACACCACCTATGATCGCGAAGATTGTGCGACCGGGTGCCAGGTCACCAGCGGCACCTATGCCAATTCGCAATTCTTCCTTGAATATCGGCCGCTGACCGAAACGACCGAGCTTTTCAGCGTCAACCCCGGCCTCGATTGGGAAGTGAGCGATCGGCTGAAATTGTCCATCCAGGCCAATTATACGCGCAGCACCTTCCACCGTGAAATTCCGACTGCCGGGCCAGTCACGGCGCTGGGGACGGGGGTGACGGTCGATTATACCGCCAATCCGAACGGCGCGCCGACCATCGAGTCGAGCGTCGACCTGAACGACCCCAATAATTTCGTGTGGAATGGCGGCCGGCTCAATATGAACGATGAGCGGCGGCGTAACGAGACCAAGGGCGTCCGCGGTGCGCTGACCTGGGGCGATGAGCGCTTCAACCTGCAACTTGGTGGCAATTATGACGATGTCAGCCGCCGTATTCGCGGCTTCGACAATAGCCAAGCCTGGCAGAATGCCGTGTGCGGCGGCAACCCCAATGTCTTCATGCCTGGTCCCAACAGCCAGCCACCCTGCCTTGGCGCAGCATCGGTCGCACCGGGCACGCCGGGCTATCCGACCTATCCCGGCTATGGCACGGGGTCGACCGCAGGGCAGACCGGCTCGGTCAACTATGGCGGTTCGTTGATCCCCGTCGGCCAACTCCCATCCTTCCTGATGCCGGGGCGTGCCGGTTTCGTGACGGTCGATTGGGACCGTTTCAAGCAGGCATCCAACTATGATTATTTCCACGATAACATGCCGGAATCGGGCGGCTCCAACACCGGCGCGAGCGGTGGCCTGATCCGCGAAAAATCCTTCGCGACCTATTTCATGGCGGCTGGCAAGCAACAGGTTGGCGACAATGACCTGCGCTACAATGTCGGCGTGCGCTATGTGAAGACCGATCAGACCATCGAAGGCCGTGTCTCGCTGGCCGATCCGCGCAATACGTTGCCGGACGGTAGCAGCCTGCCCGATGGTTCGCGCTATCCCAGCATCGTCACGCTGGTGCGGACCTCAAACAGCTATGACAAATGGCTGCCCGCAGCGACGGTTGCCTATGATATCGGCGATCTCGCGGTCGTGCGCGCCGCCTATTCCAAGACGATGACCCGGCCCGATCCTGCCGCGCAATTGCCCGGCGTCGGCTTTGGCGATCCGTCGGCGGCGACGGCGACGATCGGCAACCCTGCGCTCAACCCCTATTTCTCGGACAATCTCGATTTCGGCGTCGAACTCTATATCGGACAGGAAGGGCTGGTGTCGGTCAATGCGTTCCGCAAGTCGCTGACGGGCTTTACGACCAACCAGATCACGACGCAGCCATTCTCGTTCCTGGCGCAATATGGCATTACCTATGACTCGCTCAATCCGACCCAGGCTGCGGCGATCGACCTGCGCGGCGGGCCTGACGTCGCGACGATCCAGGTGCAATCGCAGGTTAATGTCCCCAACAAGCTGACCGTCAACGGCCTGGAATTCCAGTGGATCCAGCCGCTCGATTTCCTGACCGAAAGCATCGGCGTGCGCGGCTTCGGCTTCAACGCCAATGCCACGATCGTCGATCAGCGCAGCGACGGCCCGGCAGTCGCTTTCGGTGTCGCGCCTTTCACCTACAACCTCATTGGCTATTATGAGAATGGCGGTGTCAATTTGCGGGTTTCGACCACCTTCCGCGAAGGCTCGCAGAGCAGCGGTGCCAACCAGAATGGCATTCCCACCGCAGCCCTGTTCACCGACAATTATCAGCAGTGGGACTTCTCTTCGAGCTTCGATCTGGAGGAGCTGTTTGGATGGAATGGCGCGCCGCAACTGACTGTCGATGTCCAGAATTTCACCAACTCGACGCTGGGCAGCTATTTCCAATATGAAGGCGCGACATTCACGCAATATCGGCCCGGCGTACAATATCTTGTCGGCCTGCGCGGCACCTTCTGATCCGCTCTGCTTGAAAGGCGGCGGCCGGGTCGAACCGGCCGCCGCCTTCCTATAGTCTCTGACCGCTTATTCTATCGCCCGGTTAAGCCGGAGGAGCCCTGCCATGCTGTCTCGTCGCAATCTGCTGTCCGGATCGCTTGCCGCAGCATTGGCGGCCAGCCCCCTCCGCGCGGCAGTCCGCTTCGATGGCAAGGGGCAGGGGTTCGAACTGGCCGGACAAGGGCAGGCGGTGCCATTGTTCGTGGATGCCAGCGATTTCGCCGGTGTGATCCGCGCGACGCATGACCTGTCGGTGGATATTGGCCGTGTTACCGGTGTCGATGCGCCGCTATCCCCGACCGCCGACAAGGGGCGAATGGTGTTGATCGGTACGCTTGGCCACAGCCCGCTGATCGACCGGCTGGCAGACAGCGGCAAGATCGATGTGGCGCCCATTCGCGGCAAATGGGAATCCTACACCATCCAGACCATCGCCAATCCGGCACCGGGTATTAGCGAAGCACTGGTCATCGTGGGCAGCGACAAGCGCGGGACGATCTACGGGATCTATGATTTGTCCCAGAATATCGGCGTATCCCCCTGGTATTGGTGGGCCGATGTGCCGGTGATGAAACGGGACCACATCCAGCTTTCCTATGGCCGTTACTTCCAGGGTGAACCGGCGGTCAAATATCGCGGCATCTTTCTCAACAATGAAGCGCCCTGCCTGTCGGCCTGGCCGGCGGAAAAGTTCGGCGGGATGAACGCCGCCTTCTACAAGAATGTCTTTGAACTGCTGCTGCGGCTGCGCGCCAATTATCTGTGGCCCGCCATGTGGAACAACGCTTTCAATGAAGATGATCCATTGAACGGGCCGCTGGCCGATGAATATGGCATCGTCATGGGCACATCCCATCATGAACCGATGAACCGCGCGCATAAGGAATGGACCCGGCGTCGGCCAGGCAATGGCGAATGGAATTATGCCACCAACCGTCCCGCCGTTCAGCAATTCTTCCGCGAAGGTGCCAAGCGTAGCAAGGACCGCGAACTGCTGGTGACGATGGGGATGCGTGGTGATGGTGACGTGGCGTTGGAAAGCACCGGCGGCATCAAATCCGACATCGCACTGCTGGAAACGATCATCGCCGACCAGCGCCAATTGCTGGTCGAGGAGACCGGTAAACGCATCGAGGACATCCCGCAGGTCTGGGTGCTGTTTACCGAAGTCCAGAAATATTATGATGCTGGCCTTAAGGTGCCCGACGATGTCACCTTGATGTTCGCCGACGATAATGTCGGCTATATCCGCCGCCTGCCCACAGCGCAGGAGCGAGCCACCCGCACCGGCGGCTTTGGTATCTATCACCATATGGACATGAATGGCGGGCCATATAGCTACAAGTGGATCAACACCAATCCCTTCCCGAAGATATGGGAACAGATGAACCTGGCGCTCACCTATGGCGCGGATCGGATCTGGATCACCAATATCGGCGACTTGAAGCCGCTGGAATCGCCCATCGAATTTTTCCTGACGATGGCCTGGGACCCCAAGGCGGTCAGCAAGGACCGCATCGCCGCGTGGACGCAAATATGGGCCGCCCGCGAATTTGGGCAGGCGCATGCGCAGGAGATCGCCACGCTGGTTTCACGCTATGCGAAATATAATGCGTGGCGCAAACCGGAGCAGTTGCGCCCCGACACGTACAGCCTTGAGAATTTCGACGAAGCCGAACGGATGGTGGCGTTGTGGCTGGACCTGCGATCGCGTGCCGAAGCGATCAACGACAAACTGCCGGAGACGCATAAGGCGGCCTATTATCAGCTTGTCCTCCACCCCATCAGGGGCTGCTGCAACCTGACGCAAATGCAGGTCGCCGCCGCGCGCAACAAACGCTTTGCAGAACAGGCGCGCGCCAGCACCAACGAGGAGGCGCAAGAGGTCAAGCGGCTGTTTGCGCAGGCCCAGGCGATCCGCGACACCTATAATCACGACCTGTCGGATGGGAAATGGAGCCATCTGATGGACCAGCCTTATATCGGCTATTTCGATTGGTATCAGCCGGGTCAGGATATTCGTCCGCCGGTGTCGGCGCTTGATCTGCCGGACACGGCGCAGTTCGGCGTGGCCGTTGAGGGCGCGCGGCAGGGCTGGCCGGGCTATTATATGGCCCCGAATTTGCCGGTGCTCGACAGCTTGCACCGGCCATCAAGCTGGATCGAGACGTTCCCCCGTGGCAAACGCCCGGTGGAGGTCCAGTTGGTAGCGAGCGAGCCTTGGATCATCCTGAAACAGGACAAGGCGTTCAGCGTCGGAAAGGCCGACCGGCGCCACCGCGTCGAGATCGATTGGCGCAAGCTGCCGCCCGGTCGCAGCACGGGAACGGTCAAGATCAGCAATGGTCGCGGTGGCGCTGAGGCGCAGAGCGTGACGGTGACGGTCACGGCCATTCGGGCGTCGGCGGAGGAAGAGCGGGCCGCCAAAGGCTGTTGGGGATCGCTCGTCGGTGCCTTCTCGATCCCGGCCAGCGACTATGCGCGCAACATTCCCGCCGCTGGTGTCCAGTGGGAGCCGATCCCCGACTATGGACGGGTCGATGCGGCGATGTCGATCTTTCCGGTGGATGCCGCATCCATGCCGGACCCGCAGCGTGCGCCTCGATTGGAATATCCCCTCTTCGTTGGCGAGGCGGGCGAATGGACGTTCGACCTGGTCACGGCACCAACGCTCAAGGTTAATCCCGATCATGCGCTGTCGCTGGCCCTATGGGTGGATGATTGCCCGCCGCAGGTCGTAACCGTCTTCACGCCCGAAAAGCGCGAGTCCGAGGAATTTCTGGGCAAGGCGTCGGAGATCAATGCGCGCAACGACATGCGTATCATGCGCTTCAAAGCTATGATCGCGAAGCCGGGGCGGCATGTCCTGACCGTCGCGATGGTCGATCCGACGATCGTCCTGCAAAGCATCATCGCTTATCGCGACACGCTACCTGCCAGCTATTTCGGCCCTCCGGCGAAGCGGATTGGCGCATAAGGTCGGTCTCTGCTCAATAGCCTACCGCATATCCCATGCGGCGGGGATCGCTGCCGCCCATGCGTGCGCCGGACGGATCGACCATGACGCCCTGGATGCTGCCGATCGCGAAGGCACCTACCGTCTCCACACTATGGCCCTTGGCCTTCAACGCCGAGACATCCGCCGGCGCGAAACGGTCTTCCAATTGTACGGTGATGACGGCACCAGGCTTGTAGAAACTGGGTTTGGCCTGAAGCGCGAAGCGGGGCGCTTCTATCGCCTGCTGGATCGGCATCTCCAGGTCGAGTGCGTTGATCAGAAACTGGAACTGGGTCTGCCCGATCGTCTCGCCGCCTGGCGTGCCGCACACGAGCTTCAATTGCCCCTTGTCCAGCACGATGACGGGGCCATTGCCGAGCAGCGCACGCTTGCCAGGTGCTACAGCATTGGGATGATCGGCATAGGGGGCCGTCGATCCAACGCGCAGGCCATTGTTGCACAACAGGCCCGTGTCGCCCATCATCACCGACGTCCCAAAGCCGCCGCCGATCGTCGTCGTGACGGCAATGGCATTGCCTTCCTTGTCCACCACCGACAGGCTTGTCGTATCGCCGCCGCGTGTGTCTTCATCGATGGCCGTCGGCCGATCAGGTTGCTTGCCCGTGGCCAGTGCCGCGCCTTCGGGAAAGGCGATGGCTTGCATGCGGTCGATCAGTTTGCGTCGCGTCGCGGCGAAATCCTTGGACAGTAATGTCGCGACGGGCACGTCGACAAAGCGGGGATCGCCTGCATAGCGATAGACGTCAGCCTTGGTGATCTTGATCGCCTCGATCAGCAGATGCGTGAGGCTGGCGCGATCGCCAGCAAGGGATGCCAAATCCCAGCCTTCCACGATGTTGAGCTGTTCGCATAATTCCAAACCGGTGCGCGATGTCAGCGGACTGCAATAAACGTCCAGTCCACGATAGACGGTCGAAACCGGTTGCTCCCAGACCGGGCGATAGGCGCGCATATCCTCCATGCGCAACCAGCCGCCATTGGCCTGCGAAAAGCGGGTCATGTCCTGCGCGATCGGGCCGGTGTAGAACTGATCATAGGCGGCGGATAGTGCCTTGTCCCGGTCGGCCCCGCCTTTGAGCGCCCGCGTTTCCGCGTCGGTGAGACTTTGAAAGGTGCGCGCCAAGGGCAGATTGCGGAAGATGGCGCGCGGCGCGGGCGGCTGGCCGCCGGGCAGGAAGATCGCCGCGCTGGTCGGATAGCGCGCCAGCACCGCTTGCTGGCGGCGGATGAACATCGCGATCGAGGCATCGAGCGGATGCCCATCGCGCGCATAGCCGATGGCGGGTTCGAGCAATGTCGCCAGCGGCAGCCGCCCATATCGCCGGGCGAGCGCGATCCAGCCACCGAACGCGCCCGGCACCGCCACAGCCTTATGCCCGCTGTCCAGTTCCTTGGGATCGACGTTCGGATCGAGCAGGGCAGGCGCACCCCCGGTAAAGGCAAGCGACTGCACCTTGCCGCTGCGCCGCTCGAAACAGGTGGCAAAACCATTGCCCGCCGCGCTCGATGCCCAGGGTTCGACCACGTTCATCACGGCCATGGCGGCAACGGCGGCGTCCGCTGCCGTGCCGCCCTGCATCAGCATGCGCGTCCCCGCCATCGCCGCCAGCGGATGCCCCGCTGCGACCCCGCCATGCGGCATCGGCACTTCGACGCGATGCGCCCTTGCCACCGCCGGGCTGCTGCGGGGCGCATCGGGTGCCTTGTCCCCCGACTGGGCCAGAGCCGCTCGATCGGGCAGGCCGAGCAGCGCTGCGCCTGCGAACCCCGCCGCGATCAGATCGCGACGGGCCAGACCTTCATCCCGCATCAGAAGGACTTTTTGATGCTGGTGTACCAATAGCGCGCCTGCGGCTGATACAGGCTGGACAGATAGCCGCCCGACGCGAGCGGTGGATCCTTGTCGAAGATGTTGCGGGCGCCGACGGTGATCGCCGTCCCCTTCATCATGCCGCTGTCGAATTTATAGGTGGCATAGAGGTTAACCGTCGTCTGCCCCTTGACCACGAACCGGTTGCCGTCCGCATCGAACACCGCGTCCTGATAGACGTCATCGATGAACTGGGTGAAGGCACCGATGGTCACCGGGCCATAGTCCCAGGTCAGATTGGCGGAAATGCGCCAGCGTGGCTGGCCATCGCGTCCGACGACATCGCCACCGCCCGGAACAGGCACGGCCGCGTTGATCTCGCCAGCCGCCTGCCCATCGGTCACCGCCTGCACGGCTGCGGGGGCGTCGAGCTGATATTTGATCAGGCGCGCGGCATTCACGTTCAGCCCGAACTTGCCGAAATTGGTGGTGGCGACACGATAGTCCAGGTTGAAGTCGATGCCATCGACCTGGATCGGCAACAGGTTCTGGAAGGGAGCCGTGACGTAAAGCAGCTCACCCACTGGTGCCAAGCCCGTGCCCGCCACCAGCGCGATGTCGTCCGCCGTCGGTTCGCGGCGCACAACGGCGGGATTGCTGCTGCCCTGGACCCGTAGCAGATAGTCGAGGTTGAGCGCATTCTGATAATCGAGCAGACCCACGACGCCCTTCTGCTTGATCCGCCAGCGATCGACGGTGAAGGTCACATTGCCCCAGCCTTCGGGCAGTGGCGGCTGGAACACGGCGCCGAAGTTCCAGCTGGTGGATTCTTCGGGCTTCAGATCAGGATTGCCGCCCGACCGCCGCAGCACCGACACGTTGCGCGCGCATTGGGAGAAGCTGCTGATGCGCCCGGCGCGCAGGTCGGCTTCGCACAGCACATATTCGGTGCCGCCATTGACGCGGTCCAGCGTCGCGGTGTTGATGACTTCCAGGTTAGGCGCTCGGAAACCTTGGGACCAGGAACCGCGCAGGCGGAAGCCCTGCAACAGATCCCAGCTCGCCGCGATCTTCGGCTTAGCGACGTCACCCACATCGCTATAGCGTTCATAGCGCCCGGCGATCTGGATATCGAAGGAGCGGATCATGGGGATTTCCATGTCCGGGCTGACCAAAGGCAGAGCGATTTCGGCATAGGCGGACCAGACCTTGCGCTTGCCCGATACGTCGGGGCTGGGGCTGGCCCCCATCAGGTCCGACCCGTAGAAGATGCCCGTGACCGCATCGGTATAGGTGATGTCGACACCGGTCACACCGCCTTGCCGAGGATCGCGATTGTCGTCGAAGGTTTCGCGCCGGAACTCGACGCCGGTGGCGACGCCGATGCTGTTCCCCGCCCACAGACCGATCAGATTGGCATTGGAAATCTTCAAATCCCAAAGCGCCAGCGACGTCTTGTTGCGACGGGTGGACTGGATGCGGAAGCTGTCGACGATCGCATCGGCATTGGGCGTGCCGTCACCAACCGAGGGATCAGACAGGCTGCCGCCATTGAATGGGTTATAGGCATCAGACGTCGTCTTGTTGATCGCCGCTTGCAACAGGCTGCTGGACGTGCCGTCCATAGTGTCTTTGACCGTCGCCCAGCTATATAGCCCCGCCGACTCCCAGTTCCAGTCGCCGAACATGCCGCGCAGGCCACCGAGAATGCGATATTGCCGGTTGGTCACATTAACGTTGCGCAGCCCTACATCGACATAGTTGAGGCTGCGGATGGTGACGGGCAGTCCTTCGTCCGGAATATTGAGGCCGGGAAGACGATTGGGCGAGCCGACGGGGCCAAAGGGGTTCCAATAGGCGTCCGCCGCCACAGTGATCGGGATGTTGGCCAGCGACCCGCCGGTGCCGATATTCGCTTCGGTCTTGCCCTGATAGAAACCCAGTTCGCCGAAGAAATCGAGATTGTCGGTCAGTTCATAATTGATGAAGCTGAACAGGTTGATGCGCTTGACCGATGGCTGGGTGGTCAGGTCGGCAAATGTCGCATTCGGGTTGAAGCGCAGGTTGGAATCGACGTTCGCCATCTGCGTCGTGCCGCTGCCATCATCATAGCACATGCCCGGCGTACCGGCCGCAACCTGACAACCGGCATTGGTCGATGGCTGGATGTGGAATTGGCGCGATGCGTTGGTAAGCGCGACGCCATTGCTGGTGATCACGCCGGTCCCAGTGGCCTGGAACGTGCCCCAGGGTGTGCTGGTCGATGTCCCGTTGAAGCTTGCATTGTTGGCAAAGGGCGTGCCCGCGACGAAGGATCGCCGGTCGGCCGTGGCCGTATAGTCCTGGTCACGCAGATAGAGTTTGGACTTTTGCGCATAGCCGCCAAAGAGCGAGACATTGCCCCGGCCGCCGCCGAAATTGAACCCGACGAGGCCATTGACGGTGAACTCACGCAAATTGGTGTCTTCCGCCCCGCCATATTGCGCGTCGAAGGTCGCCCCGGTGAAGTTGGATTTGAGTACGTTGTTGACGACGCCCGCAACGGCATCCGACCCATAGAGCGCCGCCGCGCCATCGCGCAGCACCTCCACCCGCTCGATCGCGCCGACGGGGATGGTGTTGGCGTTAAAGCCGAAGGTCGGCACGCCGGAATCGATCACCCCGGTAATCGCCTGCGATGTGGGATGCAGGACGGTGCGGCGGCCATTGATCAGCAGCAGCGTGTTGCCTTGACCCAGGCCGCGCAATGACACGGTGGATACGTCGCCGCGCGCGGCATTGCCCGATCCGCCGCCCAGCACCTGCTCATTGAAGGTCACGCCGCCGAGCTGCGGGATGGAGCGGAACAGGTCCGCGCCGGAAACGGCCGCGACGGCATCGACCTGTTCCTGACCGACGACGGTGACGGGCAGGGCACCCGTTGTCTTCGCGCCCCTGATCTGGGTGCCGACGACGACGATTTCGGCGCGGCTTTCGCCTTGCGGCTCGGCGGGCAACCCCATGGTCGGCGCGTCCGACATGGTGCCGCCCGTCTCCAACTGCGCAAACGCAATCGGCTTCAACGCTGCGACCGCGCCGGGTTCGGCGCTGAGGCTGCGATCGCGCAAGGTGACGACATCGTTGCGGTCGGAGGAGATGACGAGATCGGTGCCCCGGATGATATGTTTGAGCGCCTGCCGCGCATCATGCGCGCCATAGAGACGGGGCGTGCGACTGTGGCGCAGTTTCTTGGACGGCGCGATGATCTGCAGGCCGCTTTGCAATGCGAAGGAGGGCAGCGTATCCACCGCGCGGCCTTCGGGCAGGTCGAAATTGCGTTGTTGGGCGCTGGCTGTCCCACTTGTCAGCGCCAGTGCAGCGGCGCTGCTCCCCAGCAGCATGGTAAAGATCTTCGTCTTGTTCATCATGTTCCCCCATTTCCCTCCCACACGGACGCGCGCCAGCGGACGCACGCAGCCAAGGCGCCACGCGATGGTCGATCACTCACTGAAAATTCCGTTCATGGGCCGACTCATTCGCCCGGCCAGGCGATGCCGATCGGCCCCTTTTCCGGGTGCCCGACATCCTCTCCAGATCACGGCTTGGAGGCGAATGCTGCCGCAGATCACAGTGGAAAGACACGAGAGCGGAAAATATCCGCCATCGCGCCTGTCACATTTTTTTCATGCTGTTCTAGCGGCGGATTTGGGCGTGCCTTTCGTTGCTACAGACGATCGTCGATGTAAGGGGTCGACCTATTCTGGATAGCAGAGCCATATGGCTGGCACGCCACATTTGTCCGCATGAACCAGCGCTGCGGCGCTGGCTGGCGGGGCGCGTGCAATATGGCTTTCTGCTCGATGATGTCGTGCAGGAAACCTATGCGAAGCTCGCGACCCTACCGTCGGTCGACCATATCGAAAATCCACGCGCCTATTTCTTCCGCGCCGCGCTGTCGGTCATAGTCACCGAAGTGCGACGCGCGCCGGTCGTCTCGATGGAGACGCTGACCGAGATTGATCGTTTGAGCATCGAATCCGGGGTTCTGCCGCCTGACGTGCAAGCGGAGCAGCGCGAGGAGTTTCGGCTGGTGGCGGAGGCAATCGACCAGTTGCCGGCCAAATGCCGCGAGGTTTTCATCCTGCGCAAAGTCCATGGATTGTCGCAGCGGGAAACCGCGCAAAAGCTGGGTTTGTCGGAAAGCACGGTCGAAAAACATGTCGGCCGCGGCATTCGCACCCTGATAAATATTTTCGGACGTGGCGGAAAAACCGGCCATGTCGCGTCTAACGACCGAATTTCAAATGCAGAGCCATATGACAGTCAGGGAAAGCAGCGCGGAGATAGAACAACAGGCGACCCTCTGGGCGGCCCGCTGTGACGCGACTGGTCTCAGCGCCGCCGACAGACGGGAGTTGGATTCCTGGCTCGCCGGGGACAGTCGCCGCATGGGTGCGTGGGCGATGGCCCGCGCGACGCTCGCCCGCGTCGAACTGGCGCAAACCGATGAACAGGCGATCCATGCCGCGACCACCAAGGTCGGCGCGACGCGCAGGCAAATCCTGTGGGGCGCTGGCGCAGCGGTTGCGGCCTCGGCGGTAGCCGCCGTCGGGCTGCACCTGTCGGGGCAGGGCACATATTATGAGACAGCCAAGGGCGAAATGCTGCGGGTTGCGCTTCCCGATGGCAGCGTGGTCAATCTCAACACCGCCAGCCGCATCGAAGTGCGATTTACGCCTCAAACACGCACCGTCATACTGACGAGGGGCGAAGCGCTGTTCGATGTCGCGAAAAACAAGGCCGTCCCCTTCGTGGTGGAGGCGGGCGATGCGCGGGTTCGCGCGGTCGGTACGGCCTTCACCGTCCGGCGGCAAGCGGATCGCGCCGTTGGCGTGATCGTCAGCGAAGGCGTGGTCGAACTGAGCCGTCGCAACGTCGCGACCCAGCCGGTTCGGCTGGTGCAGGGGATGCGCGCAGCGGTCGATCCGGCGGCGGCCAGTCCCATCGAGACGGCCCGGATTTCGCCCGATGCGATTGCGCAGGAACTCTATTGGCGCGAAGGGATGATCGCCTTTCGCGACACCTCCCTCGCGCAGGCGGCCGCGGAATTTGCGCGCTATAATGACGAGAAGATCATGATCGCCGACCCGCTGATCGCGCAGGAAACGATCACGGGGCTGTTTGTCGCCAATGATCCGCATGGCTTTGCGAAGGCGGCAGCCGAAAGCCTGGGCCTGGCGACGCGGACGGACGGCAACCGGATCATCCTTGGTCCCATCTGACATATTGGCGCCGGATAAAGCGTATCGGCGCAGGAAAAACGGGGAGTTTCAACGATGAACGATGAGAACCCGATTACGGGAATGAACCGTCGTGCCTTGGGAAAATGGGCTTTGGCCACCGGAGCCGCCGCGATCGCCGGGCCGATCGGCACCAGCGCCCAGGCGCAAACGCCGCCGCCAGAACCAACGCGCCTCAAAAGCGCTGGCGAAACGCTCCGCCCCGAAATCGTCGGCCAGTTCGGCATCGTTGCAGCCGGCCGCCATTATGCGGTGGCGGCTGGAACCCGCATCTTGATGGCGGGCGGCAACGCCACCGATGCAGGCGTAGCCGCCGTTTTTGCCGCAGCGGTCACGGAAATCTCCCATTTCGGCTTTGGCGGCGAAGCCCCCACCATCATCTATGACGCCGCCACCAAGAAAGCGTCGGTCGTCAATGGTCAGGGGACGGCCCCCGCGCTTGCGACCGTCGATCAGTTTGCCGCGCTGGGCGTGATACCGGGCAACGGCCCCAATGGCGGCACCGTTCCGGCGATGGTGGACGCCATGGCGCTGGCGCTCCAGCTCAACGGCACGATGACGCTGGACCAGGTGATGGCACCCGCCATCGAACTGGCGGACGGCTTCGTCATGTATAATTTCTTGGCCGAGGTTTTCGTCAGCCAGCAGAAGGCCACATCCAAATATAAAAATGCCTATGACGCCTATTATCCCGGCGGCAGGCTGCCCCGCACCGGTGAGATATTTCGCCAGCCCAATCTCGCGCGCACGATGCGAACGATCGCGACTGCCGATCGGCAGGCCTTTGCCCGGACGAAGGATCGCAAGGCCGCGATCCAGGCCGGGCGCGATGCCTTCTACAAGGGCGACATCGCCCGCCGCATCGGTGCCGCTATGGAGGCGGACGGCGGGCTGATGCGCTATGCGGATCTGGCCAATTATAAGGGTAGGGTCGAACCACCGGCGACTGCGGAAGTGTTCGGCTATACCGTGTGCAAGGGTGGTTTCTGGAGCCAGGGACCAGCGCTGCTGCTGGCGCTGAATATTGCCGAAGCCGCCGGGATCGGTGCGATGGAGCCGGGCAGCGACGCCTATCTGCATACGCTGGCCGAGGCGATCAAACTCGCCTTCGATGATCGCAACGCCTTCTTCGGCGATCCCGATTTCGCCAGCGTGCCGATGCAAGGCCTGCTGTCCAAACCCTATGCCGCCGCGCGTGCCAGGGACATCCGGCCGCAGGCGTCATTGGAGCATCGCTATGGCGACCCTTGGGCCTTTGAGGGACGCAAGCGCGACACGCCTTCCTTCCTACCGCGCATGCTGAAAAAACCGCCGGCGCCCACCGCCGATACGACCGCGATCGAAGTGGTGGACCGGCACGGCAATCTGTTCAGTTGTACGCCGAGTTCGGGCTGGATGCTGGGCGGTGCCTATATTGCGGGCGATACCGGCGTGCCGATGAGCAACCGGATGACGATCTTCGATCTCGATCCCGACAGCCCCAACGTCCTTGTCCCCGGCAAGCGGCCACGCACGACGTTGTCGCCGTCCCTGGTGCTGAAGGATGGCGCGCCCTTCCTGGCGATCGGCACGCCGGGCGGCGACAATCAGGACCAGCAGATCATGAATGTGTTGCTGCGCGTCCTGGCCTTCGGAGAGCCGCTGCAGGCGGCCATCGAGGCACCCCGGATCAACTCCAATCATTTCCATGGTTCCTTCGGCGTCAAGAAGGACGAGCCGGGCGTGCTGGAGATCGAAGATCGCGTTCCTCAAGCGGTGCGCGATGCGCTGAGCGCGCGGGGGCACAAGCTGGATGTATTGGGGCCATTCGGCGTGTCGACCGGCATCGTAGCGGCAGGCGTCGTGCCTGAAACCGGCACCTTGCGTGGTGGCGCGGATGTGCGGCGGGAACGCTACGTCTTCGGCTGGTAGGGAATGAACGGGGAAATCATATCATGAATATACGGCTCACACCCTTCGCCATCGCCCTGATGGTCGGCACGGTCATTCCGGCCCTCGCTCAACCTGCCAATCTGCCCCCGCCTGGTGGCGAGACACCGATTGCCTTCGACGTGCATGAAGGGACGTCGATGGCCGTGTCCGTTTCGCCGAACGGCAAGTGGCTGGCCGTCGATCTGCAGGGCAGTCTCTGGATCATCCCGGTCAAAGGCGGGAAGGCCAGGCGGATCACCGACTATTTCAATGACGCGCGTCAGCCGGTCTGGTCGCCCGACGGATCACGCCTCGTCTACTTCGCCTATCGCGACGGCGGCTATGATCTGTGGAGCATCAAGCCCGACGGCAGCGACATGCACAAGCTGACCGAAGGCCCATTCGATGATCGCGAGCCGGTCTTTTCGCCGGACGGCAAGACGCTCGCCTTTTCGTCGGATCGTAGCGGCAATTATGACATCTGGACGCTCGACATCGCCACGGGCGCGATGAAGCAGGTCAGCAGCCACGCGCGCGAGGACCGGCTACCGACCTGGTCACCCGATGGCGCGCGGATCGCCTATTCCGGCGGGCAGGGGATGGCGAGCGCCCTCTATGTCGTCGATCTGGCGACGGGGCAGGAAAGTCTGTTGAAACAGGCCGAAGGAAGGGCCGAAGCGCCGTCATTCGGGCCGTTGGGGCAACTGGCTTATGTCGTGCAGGACGACACGGGCAGCCATCTGGCAATCGACGGCAAGATCGTCAGCGGCAAGGAAAATGTCTTTCCTTTCCGCATAAGCTGGGATGGGGCAGGCGGCTATTTCTACGTGTCTGACGGCAAGATCCGGCGGGGCGGGGCGAAGGCGACCTCGACGATCGACTTCGCCGCCACGCTGGAGGTTGTAAAGCCCCGCTATGTGCGGGCCAAGCGTGATTGGGATTCGACCGCGCCGCGCAAGGCGCTGGGCATCGTGCATCCGCGTATCTCCCCCGATGGCAGTCGCATCGCCTTCGTTGCGCTGGGCGATTTGTATGTCGTCTCGTCCAAGGGCGGGGTGCCGGAAAATCTGACCAAGGACGCCGCGCTCGACGCCGATCCCGCCTGGTCGCCCGATGGGCAGAGTGTTGTGTTCAGTTCGGATCGTGTCGGTGGTCTGCCGCAGCTCTGGATCAAGGATCTGAAAACGGGCACGGATCGGCAATTGACCAAGCTCGACACGCAGCCGCTCGGCGCGGCCTGGTCGCCGGACGGCACGCGCGTCGCTTTCATCGACGTCGATGGTCGTTGGGGCGTGGCAGGTGTCTGCGTGGTGGATGTCGCGACCGGCAAGGTCACACGGCTGCAGACCTCGCTTGGCCAGCCGGGCAGTCCGAGTTGGTCGTCGGACGGAAAATATGTCGCGATCAGCCTGTCCTACAAATTTTCCAACAGTTTCCGCGAGGGCACCAACCAGGTCTATGTGATACCGGCTGATGGCAAAGGCGAGCCATTCTGGCAGATACCGGAGGCCAATATGTCGCTCGATACGCGCAGCGGCAGCGGCCCCGCCTGGTCGCCCGACGGCACGAAGATGGCGGGCATCTATGAAGGCCTGCTCAAGGTCTGGCCCGTGGACAAGGCAGGCAAGCCAGTGGGGCCGGTGCGCAGCCAGACCAACGATACCGCATTCTATCCGACCTGGACGGCGGATTCGAACACAGTCCTGTACCAGTCCAACGACGCTTTGAAGACGATCGACCTGGCCACCGGCGTCACGAGCGACGTACCAGTCGACCTGAAGTATCGTCTCGCCAAGCCAACGGGCCGCACCGTCGTCCATGTCAGCCATCTGATCGACTCGGTCACCGATGCGACCCAGCATGACAAGGACATCATCATCGACGGCAATCGCATCGCCCAGATCCGCGATCATGACCCGGCGCTGCATGAGGGGGGCGCGTTCGTCGACGGCACCGGCCTGACCGCCATGCCCGGTCTCATCGAATATCATTCCCATGTCCAAAAGGATTTCGGCTCCAATCTCGAAAAGGCGTGGCTGGCCTATGGCATCACCACGGTTCGCGACCCCGGCACGCAGGTCTATGACGCCGTCGAGGATCGGGAAGCGGCAGAGGCAGGCGTGCGCCCCAGCCCGCGCCTCTATGTCGGGGGACCGCTGCTCGAATGGCAGCGTGTCTATTACAAGATGGGTGTGGCCGTTTCCGGGCCAGCGCATCTCGAACGCGAACTCGAACGCGCGCGGCTGCTCAAATATGACGTCGTCAAAAGCTATGTGCGCATGCCCGACCTCTATCAGCGCCGCATCGTCGAAGCGGCGCACGACATGGGCATTCCCGTATCGGGCCATGAAATCTATCCGGCCGCCTATAGCGGCGTGGATGGCACCGAACATATGGGCGCCACCAGTCGCCGGGGCTATTCACCCAAACAAGGGCCGGGCGGCATGGCCTATGACGATGTGATCCAATTGTTCGGCCGCAGCGGCCGGACGCTGACGCCAACCAATTTTGGCGCGCTGACCGGTTATCTGGAAAAGAATCCCGACTATCGCAACGATCCGCGCGTGAACCTCTATCCCAGCTGGGCGCGGGAAAGTGTGACCGGGAACGATGATCCCATGGCACGGATGGTTCGGCCGCTGCTGGCAGGGGGCCTCATCAGCCTCAAGAAAATATATGATGCAGGTGCGCAAGTCGTCGCGGGAACCGACACGATGATCGCGACCAATCTCCATGCGGAGATTGCGTCTTATGTGGATGCGGGCCTGACGCCATTCCAGGCGCTGCAGACGGCGACCGTCAATGCGGCCAAGGCGCTCAACCTCGATGCCGGAACCCTCGAAGCCGGGAAGCTCGCCGACATCGCGCTGGTGGACGGCGATCCGCGCGAAAATATCGCCAACAGCTTCAAAGTGCGCAGCGTGATCGCCAATGGGGTCGTCCACCATGTCGACGATCTAGTGAAGCCCAACCCATGAAGGTGGCCCGAAATAATTGGTGACCCCTACGGGCACCCGGCCATCATCGCAAGGTACTGACTTTACATGAACATCGGTTCGATGTCCCCATCTTATACCATCGCAAATACCATCTGTCGAATGGGTTTATATGGATCGAATTGACATCGCCCGGCTTAACAATGTCGAGAAGCGTAGGTCGGTTAGGCCGCAATCCTCATCAGGCGTGGATCATTTCGAAACTCGACACACCACTTTGCGACAACCGACAGTTCAGACGTTGGCCGCGTCAATTCGTGGATAGCTCGCGCCGCTTCGACCATTTTCTGTCGTGCGACAAGGTTGACACCATCAGCACAACGAGATTTCTGGGTCAGATACTGATTGATCCATCTCGTTGTCCGAACCCAGATTTTGCGGCGCTCTTCTGGCAGCTGGTCATGTTCATTAAGTTTCAGTCTTAATGCTGTCTGTTCAACGCGCTCTTTCTCCCAATCACTTGCGTGTGGGTTTGGGACGAGATTACCTTCTTCATCGAACGCCACTAGCCTCTCTTATTCACGACGCTCGGTTTCGGGCCCGCTCTGGGCATTTGCTGCGGCTGGCTGTATTGCGCG
>MIAK01000013.1:0-78353 GCA_001829085.1 Sphingomonadales bacterium RIFCSPLOWO2_12_FULL_63_15
ATACGTTTTCGCAGACTGCTCAGATCGTCAGACACAAACCGCTTGCCGACGGGGCGAGCCATACGTTTTAGGTCAGATCAACAACTTATCGGAACAGCTGCAGCAACCCGACTTCCTGATCAGTGATGCCGGTATAGATCATCGTGCTGGCGACATAGAGGATGACCAGCAGGCCAACCCAGGCGATCCAGCGATAGCGCTCGATATATTTGGCGATGATGTTGGCAGCGATACCCATCAGGCCGACGGCAATCACCAGCCCGACCATCAGGATGCCCGGATGATCGCGTGCCGCACCAGCGACGGCCAGCACATTGTCGAGGCTCATCGACACGTCAGCCACGGCGACCGCCCAAGCGGCGGCGGCGAAGCTCTTGGCGGGCTTCATGCCAGAATGTTCGTCGCCTTCAATTTCCGGCGACCCGGCGCTTTCCCCACCATGGCCGATTTCGCGATACATTTTCCAGGCGACCCAGAACAGCAGGACGCCGCCCGCAAACACCAGGCCGATCAGTTGCAGCAACTGCGTCACCACCAGCGCAAAGCCGATGCGCAGCACCAGCGCGGCGATAATCCCGATCAGGATCACCTTCTTGCGCTGATCAGCGGGCAGGCCCGCCGCCAGCGCGCCGATGACGATCGCATTGTCGCCTGCCAGCACGATGTCGATCAGGATCACCTGACCAAAAGCCAGCCAAGCCGATCCACTGCCGGAAAACAGCCCGGCAAAATCCGTGACGATATGGCCCCAAATGTCGGTCATGTCCGTCTAGTCCCCTTCACGCCGTCACTGGTTCATCGAATCGAAGAAATTCTCGTTAGTCTTGGAATCCTTCATCTTGTCGAGCAGGAATTCCATCGCGTCGATCGTGCCCATCTGCATCAGGATGCGACGCAGCACCCACATCTTGCTGAGCGTGCCCTTGTCGACCAGCAGTTCTTCCTTGCGGGTGCCGGACTTGCCGACGTCGAGCGCCGGGAAGATGCGCTTGTCCGCGACCTTGCGATCCAGCACGATTTCCGAGTTGCCGGTGCCCTTGAATTCTTCGAAGATGACTTCATCCATGCGGCTGCCGGTGTCGATCAGCGCGGTGGCGATGATGGAGAGCGAGCCGCCCTCTTCGATATTGCGCGCGGCACCGAAGAAGCGCTTGGGTCTCTGCAGCGCATTGGCGTCGACACCGCCGGTCAGCACCTTGCCCGACGAGGGGACGACGGTGTTGTAGGCGCGGCCGAGGCGCGTGATGGAATCGAGCAGGATGACGACATCCTTCTTATGCTCGACCAGGCGCTTGGCCTTTTCGATCACCATTTCGGCGACCTGGACGTGGCGGGTGGCAGGCTCATCGAAGGTGGAGGAAACGACCTCGCCCTTCACGCTGCGCTGCATATCGGTGACTTCTTCTGGGCGCTCATCGATCAGCAGGACGATCAGGAAGACTTCGGGATGATTGTCGGTGATGGCCTTGGCGATATTCTGCAGCATCACCGTCTTGCCGACGCGGGGCGGGGCGACGATCAGCGTGCGCTGGCCCTTGCCCTGGGGCGAGACGATGTCGATGACGCGCGCCGACTTGTCCTTCTGGGTCGGATCGCCCGGATCGAGCGTCAACTTGGATTCGGGATAGAGCGGCGTCAGATTGTCGAAATTGACGCGATGACGGACCACATCGGGGTCGTCGAAATTGACGGTGTTGAGCTTCACCAGCGCGAAATAACGCTCGCCATCCTTGGGCGCGCGGATTTCGCCGTCCACCGTGTCGCCGGTGCGCAGGCCGAAGCGGCGGACCTGGTTAGGCGAAACATAGATGTCGTCGGGACCGGCCAGGAAGTTGGCTTCCGGGCTGCGCAGGAAACCAAAGCCATCGGGCAGCACTTCGATCGTGCCTTCACCCATGATCTGCTCGCCATTTTCCGCCTCGGCCTTGAGGATCGCGAACATCAGATCCTGCTTGCGCAGGGTCGACGCACCCTCGACACCCAGTTCTTCGGCAAGCTGCACGAGGTCGGCGGGCGCTGTTTTCTTAAGGTCCTTGAGATGCATTGCGAGTCGGTCCGATGACGAGAGGGAGACAGGCGCCGGAAACGGCGAGAAACAGGCGAGCAGGACGCTGCCAGACGCTTGCCGCGAACAGGCAAGGTCGATCGTGCGCGCATTTAGCGAGGCGCGGCCCGCCAAGTCAAGGCAGGAGTGCGCCAAACGGGTGCGGAAAGCGCGGCGCGGCGGCGATGCGGGGCCAAGGGTGGCGCTGGCGCGATGACCCGGATTCATGCTATAGGAGGACCATAAGATAAGCGGAAAGGATGCGGACATGAGACGGCACCGCGCAGGGCTGCGCGCCGTGCGCTTCGCGGGACTGGCGATCGGGCTGGCGACAGCCTGGATGCCACTGGCCGCGCAGGACGTCCCTGCGCTTGACCCCGACATTCCGCCCGCCGTCGTCCGCACTGGCCCCTCGCTCGATGCGCGGGTGACGATCCCCATCCATATCGATGGCAAGGGGCCGTGGAACTTCATTATCGATACCGGGTCGCAGCGCACCGTGATCGCGCGCAACCTGGCGGAGCAACTGGCCCTGCCCGCGCGCACCAATGTCACGATCATCAGCATGACAGGCCGGTCGGAAGCGACGACGGTCGCGGTGCCGCGGCTGGGCTTTGCGGGCGGCACGATCGACGATATCGAAGCCCCGGTGCTGGAGGGCGAACATTTGGGCGCGCCGGGCCTGCTGGGGCTGGACAGCCTGCATGCCAAGCGGGTGACGCTGGATTTCCGCAGCGGGCAAATGGCGATCGCCAGCAGCAATGCGCGCCGCAGCGCCAGGGTCGATCCCGATACGATTGTGGTGGAGGCGCGGCGCAAACGCGGTCAGTTGATCCTGCTCGATTCCAACGTCAACGGCACGCGCGTCGCCATCATGCTCGACACCGGCACCAATTTCAGCATCGGCAATATGGCGCTGCGCAACAAGCTGATCGCCAAGAAGCGCGCGCCCGAATTACTCACCGCGTCGCTGACCAGCGTGACCGGCGGGACGCTGACCGGCGAAGTGGGGCGGATCAAAGCGGTGCGGATGGGCCGGGTCAACCTGATCGACGTGCCCGTGCTGTTCGTCGATGCCAGCCCCTTTGCGGAACTTGGCATGGCGGACAAGCCCGCGCTGCTGCTGGGCATCAGCGCGCTGCGCCTGTTCGACCGGGTCGCGATTGACTTCGGCCGGGGCAAGGTGGACTTCCTGCTGCCCGATGCGAGTGCGCTCGACAAGACGCAGTTGGCGGCGAACGACGTCCGGCCTTAGGCACGCGTCTCAAGGATAAGGGTTGGGACGCGGGGGTGGCTGGCGCTGACGATCACGGTCGCGGCCCAACACATTGTCGATCCATTGCTGATCGATCTGCTGGGACGGCTGCTGCCGATCCTCCGGGTCCACCTCAAGCTGTTGCTCGTCACCCTCGTCTTCCATCGCCGGGGGACGGGGGCGTTCGATCGGGAATCCATTCTCATCGACCATCATGCCGCCTTCGGCTTCGCCATCGGGGCTGCCATAATAGGCTTCCTCGTCCGGCTCCAACTGCCATTCGGGCAAGGTGACCTCGGTTTCGAACTGTTCCACGGGGCGTTTGGCGACTGCGACCTTCATATAATCGGAAAAGGCGCGGGCGGGGGCACGGCCGCCCTGCAACACGCCCACGGCGCGCGCATCGTCGCGACCCATCCATACGCCGGTCGTGATGCCGCTGGAAAACCCTAAGAACCAGCCGTCCTTGTTGCTGCTGGTCGTGCCGGTCTTGCCTGCTACGGGGCGGCCGATCTGCGCGGCCTTGCCGGTGCCGGTGGACACGGCGGTCTGCATCAGGTCGGTCATACCCGCTGCGACCCAAGGGGCGACCAGCACGCGGCTGGTATCGTCCTGATGCTCGTAGAGCAGGCGGCCGTCCGCCGTCGTCACCTTGGTAATGCCATAGGGGGTGACGGCGATGCCCTTGCGCGCGATCGAGGCGAAGGCGCGGGTCATGTCGATCAGACGGACGTCGGACGTGCCCAGCACCATCGAGGGGTGGGTGTTGATCGGCGTCGTCACGCCAAAGCGGCGGGCCATGTCGGCGACGGTCGGGAAGCCGACCTCGACACCCAGCTTCGCCGCGACGGTGTTGATCGAATAAGCAAAAGCGGTGCGGATATCGATATCGCCCGAAAAACGCCCGGAGCTGTTGCGTGGCTTCCACCCGTTGATATCGACCGGCTCGTCCGTGACGCCGGTGTCGGGGGTATAGCCCGCCTCCAGCGCGGCCATATAGACGAAGATCTTCCACGCCGATCCCGGCTGCCGGGTCGCTGTGGTCGCGCGGTTATAGTTGGACGTGACATAATCGAGGCCGCCGACCAGCGCCCGCACCGCGCCATCGCGGTCCAGGCTGACCAAAGCGCCCTGCGTGCCCGACGGCACATTCGCCTTGATTGCCGCCGTCGCCGCATTCTGCATGCTGAGGTCGATGGTGGTGTAGACTTCCAGCGGTTCGTTGGACTCGTCGATCAGCACATCGAGCTGCGGCAGCGCCCAGTCGGTGAAATAGCGCACACTGTTCTGCGGCGGTTCGGGCGCGAGCGCGACATTGGCAATGTCGGCCGCCGCCTTTTCCGCCGCGCTGATGACGCCATTCTGCACCATCAGATCCAGCACCACGCCCGCCCGGCCGATCGCGGCTTCGGCGTCGGCGGTGGGGGAATAGCTGGACGGCGCCTTCACCAGCCCTGCGACAATCGCCGCTTCGGGCAGGTCGAGCGTCGTGGCGGGATGGCCGAAAAATTTGCGGCTGGCCGCATCGATGCCATAAGCGCCGCCGCCGAAATAGACTTTGTTGAGGTACAGTTCGAGGATCTGCCGCTTGGAGAATTTGCGCTCCAGCGCCAGGGCCAGCACCATCTCGCGGATCTTGCGGCCGAAACTATAGCTGTTGTTGAGGAAGATGTTGCGCGTCACCTGTTGGGTGATGGTCGATGCGCCCTGCAGGCGGCGGCCAGTGCCGCGATTTTCGACCGCGACCCAGGCCGCGCGTGCCATGCCGACCGGATCCACGCCGGGATGATGATAGAAGCGCTTGTCTTCGGTCGACACCATCGCGTCGATCATGACCTGCGGGATCTGGTCATAGTCCAGCCAGCGGCCAAAGCTCGGCCCCAGTGACACGATCACGCTGCCATCAGCGGCATGGACACGGATCATCTGGCCATTGGGCGAGGATTTGAGGCTGCCATAGTCGGGCAGCGACTGGAGCGCGATGACCACCGCGATCACGATCGCCAACAGGCCCGCCACCGCCGCCGCCACGCCGATCTTCACCGTGCGCAGCGCCCATGTCTTCGCGCGGCTGGGCGCGCCCTTGCTCTTGCCTGATCCTGCCATCTGTGCCGCCCCGGATACGCGCTAATCCCGGCCCCGGCCAGCGTGATTTAGACGCTTTGCCGGGAAAAATGCCGTGGCCGTCTCCATGACGATGGCCGCTTTACGGACGATGAACGGTTAGTCGTCCTGGCGCGGTTTGAAGTCGAGCGAGGCGCTGTTCATGCAATAGCGCAGGCCGTTGACGCCTGGACCATCGGGGAAGACATGGCCCAGATGCCCATCGCACTTGGCGCAGCGGACTTCGGTGCGGACCATGCCATGGCTGACATCGCGGATTTCCTCGACCGCGCCGATATCCACTGGTGCGGTGAAACTGGGCCAGCCGGAACCGCTGTCATATTTTTCCTCGGCATCGAACAATTCGGTGCCGCAGCCCGCGCAATAATAGCGGCCATCGACCTTGTTGGCGTTGAGATTGCCGGTAAAGGCCCGCTCGGTGCCGCCTTCGCGCAGCACATGATAGCGTTCGGGCGAAAGGCGTGCGCGCCATTCCGCATCGGTCAAAGTCAGCTTTTCCATGACCGCAATATGGGTGCGTGGGGCGCGTCGATCAAGCATCGGCGATGCGGGTGAGGCGCATGGCGAGCCTTGCAGCCCCCGGTGTTGCGCTCAGGACACGGAGCAGGCCGGGATAGCGCCCCAGCGCGCGAAAACCCGCCGCCGCGCGCAAGGGCAACAGCGCTCGGCGCCCGAAATGGCGCTGGTAAGGCTCTGCGCCGTCGCGCCCCTGCACCTGCCATTGCGCCACGGCTTCTGCGGCGCTGGCCAGCGCGATGCCAATCCCCTCCCCCGCCAGCGAGGGAATCACTGCGGCCTGATCGCCGAGCCGATAGAGGCCCGGCCAGGTCGTGGTTGCGCGCCAGCCATAGGGGACATCACCGATCGCATCGACGCGAGCGTCAGCGGGCACATCCCCCAGCCGATCGGCCAGCGCGAGCGAGCGGTCGGCCAGCGCCGCGATCAGGCCGAGCGGACGGCCACCGGCCGCGGTCAAGCGGCTCTTGCGCACCGCCATGCACAAATTGGCGCTGCCATCCTCCTGCAGCAGCAAGCCGACATAGCCGCCCTCGACCCAATGGAGTTCGATGCGACCGCCGATCAGGCGCTGCCGCGCAGGGCTGGCGGGCAGGCGCAACCGCAGGCCGAGTTCGGGATCTGCGCCGTCACGGGGCCGCGCCACACCGCGCACATCATGCTTGCCCGTGGCCAGGAACAGACTGTCCCAGTCAAGCGCCTGCCCATCATCCAGCGTGATCGCGGTCGGCGTCAGCGTCCGCACGGCATGGCCCAGCTGGAAGGTCACGCCAGCCTCAGTCGCGGCGGCGCGCAGCAGCGTGTCGAGTCGATGTCGCGACAGGCCCATGCCCGGCGCGGGAAGCGGCAGTTCGATCTCCCGCCCGCCCGCAAACAACGCCAGCCGGTCGATCCGGTGGCCGCCGAGCATGGCCACGTCGATGCCCAGCGCCTCGATCTGCGCAAGTGTCGCCCAGCTCATGAATCCGCCGCACAGCGCGTCCCCCGGCACCTGTTGCCGATCGATCAGCAGCGGCTCCGCCCCCAGCCGTGCGAGCCGCAGCGCCGCCGCTGCCCCTGCCGGACCGGCGCCGAGGATCAGCGGCGGGGTCATCGCTGGCGCGCGACGCAGAGCCGGAAGGGGAAGACATGCTCGATGCGCGCATCGCCGATATGCGCCGCCGCCAGCATCGCCCGCCATTCGCCCGGCACGAAGCTGCGCGCGATCGACAATTGCCCGTCGGCGCGGACAATCGGATGGACGCCGAGCAGGCGGGCTAGCAGCGGATAGCCATGATAGGCAAAGCCGTGGCGATGCAGGTCGTTGACGAACCACCCCATGCGCGCCTGATCCTCCATGAAATGCAGGAACGCCAGCCGCTCCGCCTCATCCATATGGTGGGTGACCAGGCTGGAGATAATGATGTCCCATGGTTCATCCGCCAGCGCGGCATAGTCGCCGGTGCGATAGTCGATGGCCAGCGCCGGGTCGGTGCGCGCCTGCGCCACGGCCTGGCTGCGCGGGTTGAGGTCGATGCCGACGAGCGTGCAGGCAATGCCGCGCCGCTTCGCCCAGGCCGCTATCCGCCGCAGCATCCCGCCATCGCCATAGCCGACATCAAGCAGCCGAAACGGGCGGGTTACCGCGCGATCGAGAAAGCGGAGCGTCGGCCGCGCCGCCAGCGTGATGCGATTGACCCGGTCGAGATCGGCCAGCACCCGCGCATAGACGGCTTCGGGCAGGTCGGCTGCATCCATCTGCTCCGGCGCTAGCGAGCGCTTCATGCGTCCGCCCGGTGGAAGGTCAGACCTTCGGCCGCGAGGCCCGGCCCGAAGGCCAGCGCCATCCCCTGCCCGCGCGCGTCGCCCGCCAAGATGCGCGCCAGCACGAACATCAGCGTCGCCGACGACATATTGCCAAAGGCGCGCAGCACCGCCCGGCTATGGTCGAGCGCGTCGGGGGCCAGATCGAGCGCCCGCGCCACCGCGTCGAGGATCGATCGACCCCCGGCATGGACCGCCCACAGATCGACGCTGTTCGCGGGAATCGGCAAGGCGATCGTGCCGGCGAGCGCCTGCGCGATCGCGCCGGGGACTTCGCCCGACAAATGCATGGCGAAACCATGGTCGCCCAGATCCCAGCGGATCAAAGCCTCCGTATCGGGCACGGTCATGGCGAAGGGCTGGCCGAGCGCGATGCCGCCCGGTCCCGCGCTCACCAGCGCCGCCGCCGCGCCATCGCCAAATTGCAGCATCGCCAGCAACGGCTCGACCCGTGCATCGTCCTGCAAATGCAGGCTGCTGAGTTCCACGCACACCACCAGCACCCGCGCATCCGGCTCCGATCGCACGATATGGCGCGCGGATCGCAACGCGACGATCGCGGCATAGCAACCCATATAGCCGACCATCAGCCGCTCGACCGTCGGGTCCAGCCCCAGCATCGTCACGAGCTTCTGGTCGATTCCCGGCGCGGTGAAGCCCGTGCAACTGGCGACCACCAGATGGGTGATGCCGTCGATCGCCACCTGATCGGCCAGAGCCGCTACCGCGCGCGTGGCGAGAATCGGGGCCGCGTCGGCATAGATGGCCATGCGCTGCGCGGTGGTGGGCCATGATCCGCCATAGAAGCCGCCCTGCGCGGTCGGCGATCCAGTGCCGCCATCCAGCACCGACCAGCGATGCTCGATCCCGCTGCGCTGCGCCATGCGCGTGAACAAAGCCCGCTCGCGCCGATCAGCGATCCGCTCGCCCGCCCAGTCGATGAAGGCCGGGTGGATGTCGGTGTCCGGGACGGCCGTGCCGATGGCGTGGATCGTGGCGGGAAGGGAAATGATGCGCTGCCTTTGTTGCGCGCGGACGCGGTGGGCCGGTCATACCACCAAGTCGCGACCTGTTCAGCCCTTCAAAGCGCCCGGACCCGCCCTATCGTTCCCGCGCCGCCTGCCGCGCGATGGTCAGCAATTCGTGCCGCACCAGCAGGTCGCCCGTGCCCCGGCCTGATCGGGTGGCGCGTTCGGCTTCCAGCAGGCGCTGAATGACGCGCGCGATGCCATGGCTGTCCCACAGCCGCACCTGGCGCGACACCAGCCCTTTTTCCTTCCAGAACACGGCCTTGCCCGCCGCCTCCATCGCCGTTTCCAGCCGACCGCTGGCGTCGAAACTGGTGCGAATATTGGCGATCAGCATCGCGCGGGTCATCAGCGGACGGATGACCGAGGCCATCGCCGTGCTGGTTTCCTGCAGGCGCGTCAGCTCATGGTGCATGGCCTTTAGGTCACCGCCCAGCACCGCGTTGACCAGCGGCGCGACCTCCGTATCGGGGTTGTCTGCCGACAGGGCGTCCAGCGCCTCCGCCGTCGCTTCGCACGGCCGTTCGGGCGCGGCGTCGAGATAGAGGATCAGCTTTTCGACCTCGCCCTGCATCAGCGCGCGGTCACCATTGGCGAGCGCCACGATCCGCCGCGCCAGGTCCGACGAGAGGCGCAGGCCGCCTTCGCGGGCGATGGCGATGGCAATCTGCTCGGCCTCGCGCGCGTCGGGCTGGTAGGAGATGAAGGCCAGCGTCGCCTTATGGTCGAGCGCCAGCTTGAGCAGCTTGGACGTGGCCTTGAGCGCGCCTGCCACCGCCACGACGGGATTGCCCGCCGCCGGACTTTCGAGCAGCGCGGTCAGGGCAGGCAGCGATTCCTCGCCAATGCCGTTGACGCGAATCCAGCGCCGGTCGCCGAACATGGAAAAGGATGCGGCCTCATCCGCAAGCCGGGCGGGATCGTCGCGCAGCGTCGACCCGTCGAGGTCGATGCGTTCGGCCTGCGGTCCCATCGCCCGCTCCAGCCGCTTGAGCAGCGCCTGGCTGCCCGCATCGTCGGAGCCATAAAGCAGGAAGAAGCGGACATCGGCAGGCGGGGCGTCGAGCGCCTTTTCGATCTGGCCGCGATTGGCCTTCAAGGATTGGCCGCCTTGCGTGAAAACAGCGCGAGCCGGGTGACGATCTGATCCGCCACCGTCTGCGACAGCCGTTCCAGCGCCGTATCTTCGGCCGCGATCGTCGCATATTCGCTCGATGTAACGTCGATGCCCGCGTCCGACCCGGCGGTGTCGTCGAGAATTTGGGCGCCGGTCGCTTCGTCGATCAACTGGTAGCGCGCGCGCAGGGTGCGCCGTTCGCGGGTGACGGCGGCGTCGGCGCGCAGGCCGAAGCCGGTGATCTGGTCATCCAGCTTCACCACCAGACGATAGCGCGGGCCGCTGCCCCCGCTCATCGCGCCCAGCCGATCGTTGAGCGCATTGCGGACCAGCCAGCCGCCGCGCCCCTCGATCGGGGCGACATCGACATTGCCCAACGCCTGCGCCACCGCGCCCTGCGTTCCCCCGCCATAGACCGGGCGAAGGCCGCAGCCGGTCAGCAGGAGCGGGATGGCGAGAAGGGGGAGGAGACGCTTCATCCGCCTTCCATAGCCGCTGCATCGATCAATTCAAACAGTGCTCCTGCGAAAGCAGGAGCCCAGAGTCGAATGGCGTGCCCTGCATCCTGGGCTCCTGCTTTCGCAGGAGCGCGGACGGTCAAATAACCAGATTCACCAGACGATCGGGCACGACGATGATCTTCTTAGGGGTCGCGCCGTCCAATATCCGCATGACATTGGGCGCGGCGAGCGCCAGCCGCTCCAGTTCGTCTTTCGCCGTCCCCTTGGGCACGGTGATGGTGTCGCGCAGCTTGCCCATCACCTGGCAGGCGATGGTCACTTCATCATCGACCAGCAAAGCGGGATCGACCATGGGCCAGGCGGCATCGGCGATCAGGCCGGTTTCGCCCATATCGGCCCAGGCTTCTTCGGCGAGATGCGGCGTCATCGGCGCGACCAGCAGGGCGAGCGCGCGGATCGCGGCGTTGCGCGATGCGGACGGCGCGGCCTTTTCCACCGCGTTGGCCAGTTCGTAGATTTTGGCGACCGCCTTGTTGAAGGACAGCGCCTCGATATCCCTGGCGATCCCGTCGATCGTCTGGTGCAGTTTGCGGTCGAGTGGCTTGTCCACGCCTTCCGCCCCGGCCTCGATCTGACCGAAGAGCCGCCACAAGCGATTGACGAAGCGCCACGATCCCTCGATCCCGCTTTCGGTCCAGGGCAGGTCGCGTTCGGGTGGGCTGTCCGACAGCATGAACCAGCGCACCGCATCCGCGCCATATTGGGCGATGATGTCATCGGGATCGACGACATTCTTCTTGGACTTGGACATTTTGACGACCCGGCCGACTTCGACCGGTGCCTTGTCCGCGATCAGCGTCGCACCATCGGCCGCCCGTTCGATCTCGCCCGGCGCGAAATAGACCGGTGGCAAGCCTTCGCCCTGCTCCCGGCTATAGGTCTCATGCGTCACCATACCCTGCGTGAACAGGCCGGTGAACGGCTCGGCAAAGCCCAATTGCCCCATATGCTGCAACGCCCGCGTCCAGAAACGCGCGTAGAGCAGGTGCAGGATCGCATGTTCGACCCCGCCAATATATTGGCCGACCGGCAGCCATTTTTCGACCGTTTCCCGGTCGAACGGCCTGTCCTTGGGCTGGCTGGCGAAGCGGATGAAATACCAGCTCGAATCCGCGAACGTATCGAGCGTGTCGGTTTCCCGCACCGCAGCCTTGCCGCAATTGGGGCAGTCCACATGCTTCCAGGTCGGATGGCGATCGAGCGGATTGCCCGGAATGTCGAAGGTCACATCGTCGGGCAGCACGACCGGCAACTGCGCCTTGGGCACCGGCACCGCGCCGCAAGTCTCGCAATGGATTACCGGGATCGGCGTGCCCCAATAACGCTGGCGCGACACGCCCCAGTCGCGCAGGCGGAACACCGTCTTGCCCGCGCCCCAGCCTTCGGATTGCGCGTGGGCGATGACAGCGGCCTTCGCCTCGTCCACGCTCATGCCATCGAGGAAGCGGCTGTTCACCAGCCTGCCCGGCCCGACATAGGCTTCGTTGTGAATCGGCTTGGCTTCGTCACCTTCCGCAGCCACGACACGCTCGACGGGCAGCATATATTTGCGCGCAAAGTCGAGGTCGCGCTGGTCATGCGCGGGAACGCCCATCACCGCGCCGGTGCCATAGTCCATCAGCACGAAATTCGCGATGAACACTGGCAACTGCCAGTCGGGATCGAACGGATGCGTAACGGTCAGGCTCGTGTCGAAGCCGAGCTTTTCGGCCGTTTCCAGCTCGGCCGCCGTCGTTCCGCCCGCCTTGCACAGGTCGATGAAGGCCTGCGCGTCCGGGTTTGCGGCCGCAACCTGCTGCGCGACTGGATGGTCGGCGGCGATCGCGACGAAGCTCGCGCCGAAAATCGTGTCGGGCCGGGTCGAATAGACCTCGATCGCCTGATCGAAGGGCGCAACCGGCTTGAAATGGAATTGCAGGCCGACCGACTTGCCGATCCAGTTTTCCTGCATCGTCCGCACCTTTTCGGGCCACTGGTCCAGGCTTTTCAGCCCTTCCAGCAGATCGTCGGCGAACTGGGTGATCTTGAGGAACCATTGCGACAGCTTGCGCTTCTCGACCGTCACGCCCGACCGCCAACCCTTGCCGTCTATCACCTGCTCATTGGCCAGCACGGTCATGTCGACCGGGTCCCAATTGACCGCGCTTTCCTTGCGATAGACGAGGCCCGCTTCGAGCATGTCCAGGAACAGCGCCTGTTCATGGCCATAATAATCAGGGTGGCAGGTCGCCAGTTCACGGCTCCAATCCAGCGCAAAGCCCAATTTCTTGAGCTGCGCCTTCATGTTGGCGATATTCTCATAGGTCCATTTGCCGGGATGAACCTTTTTCTCCATCGCGGCATTTTCGGCCGGCATGCCAAAGGCGTCCCAACCCATCGGATGCAGCACTTCATGCCCCGTCATCCGGCGGAACCGCGCCAGAACGTCGCCCATCGAATAGTTGCGGACATGGCCGATATGGATGCGGCCCGACGGATAAGGGAACATCTCCAGCACATAGCTGCGCGGCTTGTCCGACATATCGTCGGCCTTGAAGCTCTGCTGCTCGTCCCAGATCGCCTGCCAGCGGGCGTCGGCCTCCAGCGGATTGAAGCGCCTTTGCATAATATTTTCCACTTCCACTTACCTCCGTTCGCCCTGAGCGAAGTCGAAAGGCTCGACCGACCAGAGGGAGGTCACTTCGCTACGCTCAGTGGAGGGCTTCGACTTCGCTCAGCCCGAACGGAAAAATAGTCAGCTAATCAGCCGCCAATCGACGTGCGGCGCAGGTCGCGGGCCTTGGTCAGGATCACCTCTTCCAGCTTCTGCACGGTCGCGGCCTTGACCGGCGCGTCGAGCCACTGGCCGTTCTGGCTCACCTGGCGGCTGGCCGCGACGCGCAGCGCGTCGGCGCGCAGGTCCTGGTCCAGGATCGACACGGTTAGCTTCATCCGCTCATTGGGGCTGTTGGGGTTGGCGTACCAGTCGGTCACGATCACGCCGCCGTTCGAATCGGTCTGCACCAGCGGCATGAAGGAAATCGTGTCGAGCGCCGCGCGCCACAGATAGGCGTTGACGCCGATCGTCGTCACTTTCGACGCAGCAAGGTCCGCCTTGGGCCGATCCTTGGACCCGCCACCGCAGGCGGCCAACGGCAAAAGCGCGACCAGCAGCAGGCCGGCGGAAACAGGGGCGGGAAAACGGCGGACCATCAGGCATGTCCTAGCTTGGAAAATGACGAAAAACAGGCTGCTTCTATAGTGGCCATGCAGCGTTGGGCAAGGGGCGCTGCGTCGGGACGGGGCGATCCTCGTTTCGCCGTGCCATCGCTGCCTTTTCAAACTCTGTGTGTTCCTTGCAACAGCTCCGACAAAAAGCCCGCCGCCCCCTAGCCAATGGAGGCTTTCCCCGTGTAGAGCGTTACACATAACAAGGAACAGGGGCGAGAATCAGGTCATGCGCGTACAAAGGGGACATCTAGCATTGGCGGGAGCGGCATTGACCGTGACCGGCTTCATGCTGTCTCCTGCGATCGGCGCGGCCAACAAGCTCGTCCAGATGCAGGTCGACGCGCCCGTGTCGCTCGGCGCTCTGGGCAGCATCTCCTCCTTCACGCCCACGACCAAAGACCCGCAATTGGCCGCCGCTTATGCGAAAATCGCTGCGTCCGCCAATCGTCAGGGCTTTCGTTTCACGCCGACCAGCGGTTCTTTGAGCGGCGAACGGTCGATCACCGTGATGGTCCGCGCCAGCGGTGAACGTGTCGCCGTGGCCCGCACGATCGACCCGATCGACATCAAGCCGGTCGCGTTCAGCCTGAACGGTGCGCAGAACTGGCGCAAGTTCGCGCTGCCCGAATCGGTCGGCCGCAAGCCGCTCGATCCGGTGCCGGTCGAAACCATGGTCGATACCAAGAATTTCTCGCTGGATGACGCCAAGAAGGATCGGTTCAGCACCAAGATGCTGATCGAAACCCGCCGCGACGCCGTCACCGCGACGCGCAACCCCGGCGCGGAGAAGGATTATTCGCTGGATCTCGCCAGCTCCTACTCGCTGACGCGCAACCTGAACGTCACGGCCGGCGTGCGCTACAATAATAATGTCGCGGGTCGCCTGACCCCGATGACCGACGACCGGCAGGACAGCCAGGCCGTCTATCTGGGCACCATCTTCAAATTCTGATCGGCCTGCGGGTTGAGTGACAGGGGTCGGGCCTGATCGCGCCAATAACGGATCACGCCCTGATTCCTGCCTGCCTCCTGTGAATCGCGGCGGGCTATTTACCCGGCGCGCGATAGGGGATGAAGTCGCCTAGCGCGCAGGCGCCACTGGTCATCCCGGTCTGTAGGTTGGCGGTCGTGGTCATGTCGCCACGGCACAGTTGCGAGCCGAAGCTGCGCACGATCAACGTGTCGCCATAGACAAGGCCGCTGCAGCTACCGATCAATTCATTCTTGTAGATCAGCCGGTTGTTCACCCGATAGAGCAGCACATTGTTGCTGATGACGGTCAGATTGGTCCGTGGCTCGCGGTTGATGCAGCCTTGTTTTTCACCGGCGACCTTGCCTTCCAAGGCCTTCTCCAGCTTTGCCGCCTGCTTTTGCGTCAGCGGTGTGGGCGTATAGCTGCCGGTGCAGCCCGCCAACAGGAGCGGTATCATCCCTATCCATGCGCGCATCGCAACTCTCCCTTGTCGATCTTTACCCTGACGACGGCACCATAGCGCAAAAACCGTCAGGCCGCGTCCTTTGCCGCGCGGCGTTCGGCCAATTGCGCTACGTCGCGCGCGCGCATGAAGATATTGGTCGCGCGCTCCAGCCGGATCGTCGTCGGCACCGTCGCTTCGCCCCGCGCCCGCAGCGCTTCGACGGCTGCAACCCGCTCGACCAGCGCCGCATTGTCCGGCTCCACCGTCAGCGCGAAACGGCCATTGGAGAGCGTATATTCATGCGCGCAATAGACAGCCGTATCCTCCGGCAAGTCCGCGAGGCGCTGCAGATTGGCGAACATTTGCGCCGCTGTCCCCTCGAACAATCGGCCGCAGCCCATGGCGAACAGCGTATCGCCGACAAAAGCCATCTGCGCGTCGGCGAGATAATAGGCGATATGCCCCGCCGTATGGGCCGGGACCGCCATCACGGTCGCGACATGATCACCGATACGCACGCTATCGCCTTCACCGACCAGACGATCGAGCGTCGCGATCTTCTCCGCCTCGGCCGCGGGTCCAGTGATGAGGCAACCAGTCGCGGCCTTGATCGCCGCATTGCCCCCGACATGGTCGCCATGCCAATGGGTGTTCCAGATCTGGCCGATGGTCCATCCCCGCGCGGCGGCGGCCTCCAGCACCGGCTCGGCCACGGCCGGGTCGATCACGACCGTCTCTTGGCTCTTGGGGTCATGCAGCAGCCAGACATAATTATCGGACAGCACGGGGATGCGGACCACCTCCAGCACCGGACTCACCATTGCCCGACATTTGGCATCGATACCCAAGGTTCGGCCGGATCGAGCCGCCCGTCCTGCAGCAATTCGACCGAAATGCCATCGGGCGTGCGGACGAAGGCCATATGCCCGTCCCGCGGCGGGCGATTGATGGTCACGCCCGCGTCTATAAAGCGCTGGCAGGTCTCATAGATATTCTCGACCTGATAGGCGATATGGCCGAAATTGCGCCCGCCATCATAGATTTCCGCGGGACTGCGATCCTCCGGCGGCCAGTTATAGGTCAGTTCGACCTGCGCATCCTCGTCACCCGGCGCGGCGAGATAGACGAGGGTGAAGCGCCCCTGCTCGCTGTCGAACCGCTTGACCTCCTTGAGCCCAAGCAGGTCGAAAAAGGCGATCGTCTTATCGACGTCACTGACGCGGATCATGCTATGCAGGAATTTGGGCAAGTCTCTCTCCATTCGTCGCCATAAAGCAACGGTTCATCTGCACGAAGGCAAGGATGCTCTTAAGATAAGGTCCCGCATCAACAGAAGGAAGAGGCAAGGATATGGCACTGGACATGCGGGACAAGATATTGCTCGGCAGCGCGGCGTTGCTGGCGTTGGGCGTCGTCGGTGGCGGCTATCTCTTGGGGGACGGGCTGCGGCGCGCCAAGGCGGCGGATCGATCGGTCACCGTCCGGGGCCTGGCGGAAAAGGACGTGACGGCAGACCTTGCCACTTGGTCGATCAGCTATTCGGCCACAGGCTTCGATCTACCCACCGTGCGCGCGGAAATCGACAATAATACCAAGGAATTGCGGTCCTATTTCACCGGCCTGGGCTTCAAGCCCGACGCGCTGACCCCGACCGGGGCCGGGGTGAACCAATATCTCAACAATGGCGTCAACAATATCACCGTCACCCAGCGGATGTTGCTGCGCACAACCGACATCGCCCGCGCCCAGCGCGCCGTCGCGCAGCAGTTCGACCTGGTCCGGCGCGGCGTCACGCTGCAGGAAGGATCGGGCATGCGCTACAGCTTCACCAAGCTGAATGACGTCAAGCCGCAGATGGTGGCCGCCGCCACCAAGGACGCCCGTGCCGCCGCCGAACAATTCGCCAAGGATGCAGGTTCGGGCGTCGGCGGGATCAAGAGCGCCACGCAGGGCTATTTCTCGATTGCCGCGCGCGACGGCGAAGGCGGCGACGGGTCGAGCGACACGCCCTACAAAAAGGTGCGCGTCGTCACGACCGTCGACTTCTACCTGCAATAGCAGGCTTTAGTCGTCACCGATCACGGCACCCGCCGCACCGCCAATAACCGCACCCTCGGTCGTGCCGAGGCGAGTCGCGCTGCCGACCACCGCGCCGCCGGTGCCGCCGATCAAACCGCCGGCCGTCGCACCACGCGAACAAGCCGTCGTCGTCATTGCGCCCGCCAACAGCAGGCCAATCACAGCGATATTTTTCATCCTGGGGTTCATCGTCTCTTCTCCGTTTCCATGGGTCCCGCTCTTTCCAAGCGAACGGGTCGAACCGGAAAGCGGTTCCGTGACAAAGTCTTGCTGGACGGATCTCAGCCCGGAGGCATCGCCGCAGGCAGGCGGGACAGATTGTCCGACGCTGCCTTGCCCGCGGCCCCGTCTGGCTCCAACTTCACCGCCCGCTGCCAGGCGGACCGGGCGATATCTTCATGATCGGTCAGGATCGCGATATTGCCTTCTTCCAACGCAACCGACGCATCGTCCGGCGATAGCTGCACCGCGCGAGCGATATGCGCCTTGGCCAGGCTCATTTCGCCAGAGCGCCGCGCCAGCGTCGCCGACAGCAGCCAGACAAGCGGATCCTTCGGTGCCTGGGTCAGCGCCACGTCGATCGAATCCCGCGCGCCATCCGTCTCGCCCAGCGCGACCAGAGCCCGCGCGCGATCGAGATGGACCTCGCCCTTTTCCAGCCCATCGGGCAAGCCCCGCGCCAGCGCCGCGTCGAAATCGCCCCGCGCCTTGGCGGCATCCCCGCTGGCAAGCGCGGCATTCCCCGCCTGCGCCCATAGCCGCGCGCTCTGCGCCATTTCGCCACCACGCTCGGCCTCTTCGGCAGCTTGCTCGTAAGCAATGATCGCGGGCGACCAGCGTTCGGCCCGCGCAAAGGCAAAGCCCATGCAATGGCGCGCATAGAAGCTCCCGCCCTCGATCCGCCATTTTTCGGCAAAGGCGACCCCCGCACTCGGATCGTCAAGCGCCTGGTCGAGGCAGGCCTGGAAAGGCACGGCGAACTTTGCGGGCACGGGAATTTTCCCGTCTTCCCGCGCGGGCGTAGCGGGCGGGGGGACAGCGGCAGCGCTCTCGACCGCCGCCTGCTTCTCCTTGCGGCTGCGGTTCATGACCGCCTCGATCTCAGGATCATAGGCCTGGGCCAAAAGCATCAGAGGCAGGAATAGCGGCATCAATGGCTGTCCAACAGGCTGGCGACGGTGCGGATCAGCAGAGCGATATCGCCGTCGCGGGAAAGGCGGTGGTCGCCGTCCTTAATCAGCAGCGTCTGCACATCCGATGAACGCAGTCGGGCGGCGGTCTGCAACGCTATGTCCCAAGGCACGTCGGCGTCACCCTGCCCATGCAGCAACCGCACGGGGCAATCGATCGTGATAGCATCGCCCAGCACGAGCGCGGCTTGCCCCGATTCCCAGAAGGCCAGGGTCGTGACATAGGGCGTGTCGCCATAGGGCGTCGGCTCTTCGATCCGCCCTTCGGTGGCGAGCAGCGCCTTATCGGCATCGGTAAAGCCCCAGTCGGTGAAATCGGGCGCGGCCGCAATGCCGACGATCCCCACGACCCGGCCTGGCCGGGCCAGCGCCACCAGCAGCGCCAGCCAGCCGCCCATTGACGATCCGACGAGCAGGACCGGTCCCTGGATCACCCTATCCATCACCAGCAGCACATCGTCGCGCCAACTGGCCAGTGTGCCATCGGCAAAGCGCCCTTCGCTCGACCCGTTGCCCGCATAGTCCATACGCACCAAGGCGCGCCCCTGGCTTGCCGCCCATTGGTCCAGCGCGACCGCCTTCCCACCCTCCATGTCCGACATATATCCCGGCAGGAAGAGAATGGTCGGCGCTTCCCCCGCGCGCGAACGGCAAGCGAGGCGCAATCCGTCGGCGCGCGCGAGCAAGGTGATCGGGGTAGAATCGGCATGGCTCATAGCCCCGTCATCCGCCCCAGCACCGCGGCCGTCCACCCCCAGAGCGTGATTTTGCAAAGCGGAACGAAATAATCCGCGACATGCGTTGACAGCCCCAAAGGCAGCGGCTAGTTGCGCGCTCCTACCCCGTGCCCAGATGGCGGAATTGGTAGACGCACCAGCTTCAGGTGCTGGCGATCGCAAGGTCGTGGAGGTTCGAGTCCTCTTCTGGGCACCATTTTTCATTTGTTGATAACGCTTGAGCATCGTCGTCCGGACGGTCCTCTCAGCGCGTCCTGTCTCGACGGTTCTCGCAGCCGCAGGGACTTTGGCGCTACTGGGTTGGCAGCACCCATGCGCGGCCTACGCGCCGCTACCCACCAACCCGTCGATTGCTGCCCAGCCATCCGCGCCGATGCCACGCAGCATCCGTCGATGGCATGGCTTCACTCCGCCCAAAGCGATGACCGGCACGTCCGCCTGCCCCGCCAAGGCGGCAAAGCGCGCTCGCCCCAGGCTCGCGGCACCGGGGTGCGATCGGGTTGGGAAGAGGGGTGAGAGCAATATGAGGTCCGCCCCGCACCGCCACGCCGCGGCCATTTCGCGCGCATCATGCGCGGCCATGCTATGCACCATCGGCCGCGCCACCTGCTGCGTGTCGCGCCCATGCCAGCCATCGGCCTGCCACGCGGCCGCCGTCTGCGCGTCGCCCGCGAGCAGCAGCACCAGCCGCCGCTGCCGCGCGATCCCCCGCGCTGCCTCGAACAACGCCCGCCGCGCCTTACCCTCGGTCCGATAATGCCGGAACACGATTCCCGCCCGCCCCTTGGGCAAACGCGCCACCGCCGCCAGCAACGCCGCGTCCGCGATCCGCTCGTCGGTCATCAGCCAGATCGTCGGCAGTTTTTTGCGGTGGCGGAGGGTCATGACCCTGCCCTATAGCAGCGCGCATGACGACCGACAGCCCGCAAGCCGCCCTCCGCCTTTCCACTCTGCGCGACTCGATCGATCGGGCCGCCCGCCTGACCAATCGCAGCGGCGACGCCATCACCCTGATCGCCGTGTCCAAGACACAAGGGGCCGACGCCATCCGCCCGCTGATCGCGGCGGGCCAGCGGGTGTTCGGGGAAAATCGCGTGCAGGAAAGCCAGGAGAAATGGCCCGCCCTGCGCGAAGACCATCCCGATATCGCGCTGCATCTCGTCGGCCAGTTGCAATCGAACAAGGCCGCCGATGCGGTTGCCCTGTTCGACGTCATCCACAGCCTCGATCGTCCCTCGCTCCTGACCGCGCTGGCTAAGGCGATGGACGCGGCCGACAAGCGCGTCCCCTGCTATATCCAGGTCAATATCGGGGCGGAGGCGCAAAAGGGCGGCTGCGCCATCGCCGACGTGCCCGCGCTGATCGCCGCCACGCGCGATGCGGACATTCCCCTGCTCGGCCTGATGGCCGTGCCCCCTGCGGACGTCGAACCCGCCCCCTATTTCGCGCTGCTCGCAAAAATGGCGCGGGAAGAGGGCCTCCCGCGCCTGTCGATGGGTATGTCGGGCGATTATGAAACCGCCATCATGCTGGGCGCGACCGATATTCGTGTCGGCACAGCCCTGTTCGGCGATCGTCCAACCCCCGCCCGCCCTGTGCCCAAGAGCGGGCGGGGTATGATCAGAAACTCCCCCGCAACGTGATGCCATAGGTGCGCGGTTCGGCCAGATAGGCCGAGATCAGCTGGTTGGCCATCGGCGCGCCCTGAGCGAACTGACCCGTGGTCGATGTGCCGGGGCTGCTGGACTGGAGCGGACTGCTGAACGCCACCTGGGTATAATCCTGGTTGAAGATATTCTGGCCCCATAATTCGATCGCCCAGCGCTGGTTGGGGCCACGCAGGCCGACGCGCGCATTGACGACGGCGAAGCCGTCCTGATTCTTCTCCGGGAACAGGTCAGACCCGGTGTTGAAGTCGCTGGTCATGCGGCCATCGACATAGAAGAGCGCCGAGAGGCCGCCTGAACCGATGTCCGGGGTCCACGCCGCGCTGGCGGTCGTCACCATCTTGGGCGCGTTGCTGTTGATGGATCCGGGCAACAGGAACAGCGCCGGGTCGAGCGGCACGCTGCCATCGCCGCTGCCCACCAGACGGCTGGCGAATTTGGCTTCGGCATAGGTGAAGCCACCGGTCACCCGGAAATTGCGCGCCGGGGTGGCAGTCATTTCCAATTCGACGCCCTGGCTGATCAGCCCTGGCCCCACATCGTCCGACCCGCACGTGCGCGCGGCCGACAGCGCGCTGTCGCAACCATTGATATTCTGCACGACGAAGCTGGTGCCGTTGAAGGTGTTCAGCTGGAAATTCTTGAACTCCTGACGGAAGGCGGCGACGTTCGCGCTCCATTTGGGCTGGCTGTATTTCAGGCCGATTTCAAACGCATCGACCTTTTCGGCGGCGAAGCGCAGGCTGGTGACATCGGCATTGGTGCGCGGCGCGAAGACGGCGGGAACGGCATTCAGACCGGTCGAGCCCAGCTGGAAGCGGTCGAGGTTGAAGCCGCCCGCCTTATAGCCCTTGGAATAGCTGCCATAGAGCAGCAGATCGTCGGTCGCCTTCCAAGAAAGCACTGCCGTGCCGGACAATTCGCCGTCGCTGATCTTGTCATTGAGGTCGAGCGCATTGAGGCTGGTCGAAGCATTGCCAAGGCAGCCGAGCGTCAGGATGCCGCCCGCCAGCGTCGCTGCACTGCCGAGCGCCGGATTGGTGGCAAGGCCCGGCAAAGCGGAGGACTGCAACGCCGCGCAGGTCGCGTTATTGTTATTGAGGTCCGCTGAAAAGCGCTTGCTTTCATGGGTGTAACGCAGGCCCAGCGTCAGATCGAGCCGCTTGGTCACGTGAATGATATTATGGGTGAAGATCGCCCAATTCTCGCTCTTCTGGCGATAGATCGACCCGACGTCGCCCGTGCCTGACGGGATCGCGGCCAATGCGCGCAGGCCATTGCCCAGGCCCGTCGAGATCGCGCCCGCTTGCCCCGCAGCCACGGCGGCTGGCAGGCCAGCATTGATGAGGGATGCGGTCAGCCCGGCGTTGAGATTGGCCTGCGTCCCCGCGATCAGCGGCTGGGTGGCAAGGCCACTGCCGCACGCGGCGAGCTGCTGTGCGGTGAAATTGCTGTTCACCCCGGAACCCGCCATCAGGCGGCAGGCGGCAAAGCGCCCATAGTCCGCCCCGAAGCGGATATTGTCCTGCAAGGTCAGCCGTTCATTGGCGTAATAGCCGCCAACCAGCCAGTCGAGCGCGTCGTTGAACGCCGACCCCTGCGCACGCAATTCCTGGGTGAAGGTCTTGAACTGACGATAGGTGCCCGGATCGCGGTAGAGAAGATCGGCGCGATTATAGTCATAATCGCCATAATCGCTGGACTTGTAATCGCGATAGGCGGTGATGCTGGTCAGCGCCACGCCGCCGAGGTCGTAATTGATCTCGCCCGAAACGCCCCAGTCCTTCAATTTACTCACATAGTCGCGGCCCGGCGTGATCGTCAGGTCGCGGTCATAGGGGTCGGCGGGAATGACGCTGCCCTGTCCGGCCAGGATCGCCGCGATCCGGTTGAACGGCGCATCGGTGAAGCCACCGCCTGCGGCCGGACGACGCTCCCGCGCTTCGGTATAGGTCGCGCCGCAGCAGCTTTCATCGCGGTTGGTATAATCGCCGATCAGGCGGATCGACAGATCATCATTGGGTTCGATCAGCGCCTGCCCACGCAGGAAATAGCGGTCGCGATCATTGGTATCACCGACCTTCTCCCCCGCCGTATCGCGCAGCGTGAAGAAGCCGTCGCGCTTGGACCATACGCCATCCAGGCTGAGCGCGATGCCGTCCGCCACCGGCCCGGTCACGCGGCCCGACAGCCGCCAATAATCATAATTGCCATAGGTGATCTCACCCTTGGCATGGAAGGTCTGTTCGGGGGCCTTGCTGATGATGTTGATCAGGCCCGCCGATGCATTGCGGCCAAACAAAGTGCCCTGCGGCCCGCGCAGCACCTCGACCCGTTCGATCTCACCCAGTTCGTTGAGGCCCGCGCCCGTGCGCGAACGATAGACGCCGTCGATGAACACCGCGACCGAACTTTCAAGGCCGGGATTGTCGCCGACCGTGCCGATGCCGCGGATACGCGCCGACGCATTGGCTTCGGACCCGGTGGAGGAAACGAGCAGCGAGGGGGCAAGCTGGTTGAGTGTGCGGATGTCGCTTGCGCCACTATTCTGCATCGCCTGCGCGCTGACGGCCGACACGGCGATCGGCACGTCCGACAGCGCACTGGCGCGGCGGGTGGCGGTGACGATGATTTCCGCTGAGTCCTGCTCGGCGGCGGCCTGCGGTGCCGCACTGTCCTGCGCCTGCGCGCCGGTCGCACCCATGACGAGCGCAATCACCGCAGCGGTCGATGCCCAAAGGCTCTTGTTGGTCATGATGGTCAATCCTCTCCTGCCCGCGCGGCTTTTTGCCGGGTCGGGACGTGCGGGTGATTATGCTGCCACAGCAGGGTGAAGGCAAGAGACCCTAGCATTTCTGCGCTTTTTTGCGGATGCGGTGACAGAATATTCATGCTCTGTTGCTTATCGGCAACGGCTTAATTTCCGGTTTCCGTAGCGTCGCTTTACGATAACGGAAAGCGCAGCATTCGGTCGGCAACCGGCACCAGCGCGGCTGCACCCGGCCCCACGGCCCGGCGAATCTCGCCATGGTCCGCATCCAGCCCGCCAGTCAGGGCTCCCAGCGCAGGCAGAATCAGCTTCGTTTCCGACGCAACGAAGCAGCGCCGCGCCACATGGCGCCCGCGCAGCGACAGGCGCAGCTTGGGGTGGAAGTGACCGGATATTTCGGGCCGCACATCATCACGCGCCGCCTCATGCCGCAGCCAGACCCCCTCGACCAGCGCTTCGGCGACCCGGTGCCCGCCCGGCATCGCCGCCATGCCGACATCATGATTGCCCGTGATCCAGGTCCACTCCAGCCGCTGCGTCAGCGCATCGAGCCGGGCGCGCGCCTGCGGATCCAGCCGCGCCGCGCCGTCGGCATCGTGGAAACTGTCGCCCAGCGACCAGACCGCCCGCGCACCCGTGCGCGCGACCAGCGCCTCGATCACGTCCAGCGTCGCCTCGCTGTCATGGGGGGGCAGGAACTGACCGAAACGGGCATACCAGCTCGCCTTTTCGAAATGCAGGTCGGCAACCAGCAAAGCGCCCTGCGCCGGCCAGAACAGCGCGGCTTCGGGCAGCGCAAGGAAAGCATGACCAGCGAACGAAAGGGGAACCATGCCCCTGCCTATGCGCCTGTCCGTGGCCGCTTTCAAGAGGCCGCCCAAAGCCCTATAGGCCACCCCCATGTCCTATACCGTCGCTGCCCTCTACCGGTTCGCCACCTTCCCCGATCCCGACGCCATTGCCGCCGATCTGCGCGCGCGCTGCGCCGATCTTGGCACCTGCGGCACGCTGATCGTCGCGCGCGAAGGGATTAACGGCACCGTGGCGGGCAGCGCCGATACGATCGCGCCGCTGGTCGCCCATATCCGCGCCCTGCCCGGCTGCGCCGACCTCGACGTCAAATATTCGACCGCCAACGGCGCGCCCTTCGCCCGGATGAAGGTCAAGGTGAAGCCGGAAATCGTGACCTTAGGCGTCGGCGACCTTGATCCCGCAAGCCAGGCAGGCACGCATCTCGACCCCGCCGAATGGAATGCGCTGATCGCCGACCCCGACACGATCCTCATAGACACGCGCAACGCCTATGAAGTCGCGATCGGCACGTTCGAGGGCGCGATCGATCCTGAAACCCGCGCCTTTCGCGATTTTCCCGGCTGGTTCGACGATTTTGCCCAAAATCTGCGCGATCAGGGCCGGATGCCCAAGATCGCGATGTTCTGCACCGGCGGCATACGCTGCGAAAAATCCACCGCGCTGGTGAAGGCGCGCGGCTTTGACGAGGTCTATCATCTCAAGGGTGGCATATTGCGCTATCTGGAGGAAATGCCGGAGAGCGAAAGCCGCTGGCAGGGCGATTGCTATGTCTTCGATGAGCGGGTCGCGGTGGGCCATGGCCTCACGCTCGGCGACTATAGCACCTGCCGCGCCTGTGGCCTGCCCTATCCCAATGATGCCGAGCATATATGCGAGGCCGATGCGTCAGGGGTGTGGCCACACCGAGGTTAGAATCACCCACGGATCAAGGCGCCGTCTCCACCAACTCCGCAATCTCGAAGCTATAGCTTTTCCACCCCCGCATCCGCGCGCCATCCTCCGCCGCTGCCCGCTTCTTGCGCGCCTCCGCCAGCGAACGCGCGTGGCCCCAGAACACCTCCGTCTTGCCATTGTCGAGCAAGGCGACGATCCGCCAATAATGGGTGAAGGGGTCCGCCGTCGGGCCGATCGTCTTGACATAGCCGTCTGCCATCGTGGCCGTCAGATAGCGTTTTTTGCGCGCCATGCCCCTACCCCGTATAGCGATGCAGCCCGGCCCCATGCGTGCGCAGCCACGCGCGCGCCGGCTTGGGATCGGCACCATAGATGCGCGCATGGGCGGCGTGGAAGGCCGGGCTATGGTCCATGTGCAGCAAATGCGCCAATTCATGCGCCACCGTCGCGCGCCGCACCTCTGGCGGGCACAGGATCAGCCGCCAGCTATAGCGGATCGCGCCCGACGATGTGCAACTGCCCCAGCGGCTGCGCGGATCGCCCACGCCCACCGTTGCGACGATCAGCCCATGGTCGCGCGCCAATTCTTGCGTCTCGGTCTCCAGCACCGCTTTGGCCCGCCGCACCAGCCAGCGCAGCACCCGCGCGCCCACCGATTCCGCCGCGCCGCCCAATAGCAGCCGGTCGCCCTCCAACCGGATCGTCCGGCTCGCGCCCGCCTCCCAACAGATACGCACCTCGCGCCCCTCCAGCGGAAAGACCGCGCCATCGATCAGCGGCGTCAACACAGGCTGCCGCGCGAGTTGCTGCCGCACCCAACCCTCATGATCCTGCGCCCAGCCCAGCGCCCGCTTCAAATTCGCGCGCACCGGCATCGACAGCCGCAATTCGCCGCGTGTTCCGTCGATCGTCAGCCGATAGGCGCGCGCTCGTGCCGACCGGCGCACCCGCACCGGCATCGGAACGCCATCGATCAGGATCGCGGCGTCGGGATCAGATGTCCCGGTCGACAAGATGATTCTCCCAGTCGCCCGCATCGGCCTCCGCCACGGTCCAGCCGCGCACCGATTCGCGCGCTCGATGCACCGCTTCCCGGTCGCCCGAAAGCAGATAATGCCAATCGGGTAGCGGAAGCCCCTCCCCGCGCAGCCGATAGGCGCAGGTGCGCGGCAACCAGCTGATCTGGCGCACCTTGGCCGGGGTCAGCCGCACGCAGTCGGGCACGAATTTGCGCCGGTCCTTGTAATTGCTGCACTGGCCACTTTGCCGGTCGAGCAGGCGGCAAGCGACATTGGTGGGATAGATGCGCCCGCTATCCTCATCCTCGGCCTTGTGCAGGCAGCATTTGCCGCACCCGTCGCACAAGGCTTCCCATTCGGCGCGGTCGAGCTTGTCGAGCGGCTTTTCCCAGAACGGCGTCACTTGATCCATTTTTCCAGGAACGCCAGCACTGTGTCGGGCGCACCCTCATCGACTTTCGGCGTGCTGGGGTCATCCACCGGCACCAGCGCCACCGGCTTGCCGTCGGGATCGAACAGATAAGGTGTGCGGCTATGCCCGACCAGATAGTCGCTCATGCCCGGCTCGCCTTCCTTATTGTAGATGACGACGAAATCCTTGGCGACCTTGGCGATCTGTTCGGGCGTACCGGTCAGGCCGACGAGACGGGGATGGAACGCCGCGACGTAGGTTTTCAGAACGGCTGGCGTGTCCCGCTGGGGATCGACGCTGATCAGGATCGGTTGCACTTTTGCGGCGCGCTCGGGCGCAGCCTTTTCGAACTGGGCAAAAGCCTGCATGATCCGTTGCAGATCGACCGGGCAGACGTCGGGGCAATAGGTATAGCCGAAATAGACGAGCCGATACTGGCCCTTATAATCCTCCCAGCGCGCAGGCTTGCCATCCTGATCGGTCAGGGTGAAGGGCGCACCGATCCGCGCCCCGACCAGTTCGCCCTGCACGCTGTCCCCGCTTGATGCATTGCCTCCGCCGCCCATATTACAGGCAGCCAACAGGGCGAGACAGGGCAGGGTGAGGAGCATCCGGGCTTTGTTCATGGCGTGGCCAGCCATGCCCTGCTAGGGATGGATTTGCAAATGCAACGGGGCGCGACGATGAAGACCAAGTTTGTTTCCGCTATGATGACCATGATCGCGCTGGCGCTTTTGGTGCCCGGCCCCGCCCAGGCGCAATTTTCCGACGCCTATAATTTCCTGAAGGCGGTGAAGGACAAGGATGGCGAGAAGGTCACCGACCTGATCCAGAAGCCCGGCTCCACCGTCATCAACAGCCGCGACATCAACAGCGGCGAAAATGCCCTGCATATCGTGGTCGCGCGCCGCGACGCGACCTGGCTGTCCTTTCTGCTCGCCAAGGGCGCGAACCCCAACCTGACCGACAGCGATGGCAACACCCCGCTGATGGACGCGGTACAGGGCCGGTTCGAGGAAGGCGTGCAAACCCTGCTCGCCAACAAGGCGCAGGTCGACAAGACCAATGGCAGCGGCGAAACCCCGTTGATCCGCGCCGTGCAATTGCGCGACCTTGGCCTGGTCCGCCTGCTGGTGGCGCAGGGCGCGAACCCCGACAAGCGCGACAGTATCGCCGGCATGTCCGCGCGCGACTATGCCGCCCGTGACGGCCGCACCCCCGGCCTCATCGAAGCCCTCGCCGCCGCCAAGCCTGCCGCCAAGCCCGCAGGCCCAGTGCAGGGTCCGGTTTTCTGAACCCTTAGACTGCCCCACAATAGCCGTCATTCCGGCCTTGAGCCGGAATCTATTAGCCTCTCTCCTGGAGAGATGCTCGGCGGTAGAGCCAATGGATGCTGACGTTCGTCAGCATGACGGGCTGAACGGGTTAACGACCTACCAGCCGATCTCCGCCGCATGGTCCGGGTCGTTGATCGCGGTCAGCCGCCGCGCGGCCCTGCGGGCAAAGCGCAGCGTCTCCGCCTTGCGCCGCGCCGCCGCCAGCGGTTCGATCGGCGCGGGCCGTACCAGCTCCGCATCATATTGATCCGCGACGATCAACCCGGTGCGCGCGGGCCATAGCGCTTCGCTGTCGAACAAAGACAGGTCGAACCCCATTGGCACCGCCCAGAAATAGCGGTCGCAATAGTCGAAATAATCGGGCCATTTCATGTCGCCGAGCAAGTCGGCACGGCTGCATTTGATCTCGACGATGGTCAGCCGCCCAGCCCCATCGATCGCCATGATGTCGGCACGCCGCCCGTTGGGCAGCGGCACTTCCATTATCCCGCTCATGTCATGACGGAAAAACAGGCGCAGCGTCCCCCGCGCTACCGCCAGCGCCGTGCCGTCGGTCAGAGGGGAACAAGTCTCGGTCAGGGCTGCGGTCATGCGGCAATCATAGAACAAGGCAGGAACAAAAGAAAAGGCCGATTCGAAAAATCCGAACCGGCCTTTTTTGATGTGTACCGAAATGTGCCTCAGCACATTCCGCAATACTCAGCGATAGAAGATATGATTGTCGATCATCGCCAGCTTTGCCTTGCCCCAGCCCGGCGAAACGCGGCGGGCGTGGAAGAAGAGCGCGCCTTCGGCCCGGCTGTCCCAGCTGTCGGTCATCGCGATCTTGGCGATGGCGACGGCTTGGCGCCAGCTGCGGCTTTGCGTGCGGATCGGCGGCATACCACCGCCGCGCACGAAGCTGAACTGGCTGGGCTGATACACGACGCCGCACAGGCTGTTGGCGAACCGGCCGGACTCGGCGCGGTTGATGATCACGCGCGCAACGGCCAGCTGGCCTTCCAGGCTTTCGCCCTTGGATTCGAAATAGACCGCTCCGGCGAGGCACTGCATCTCGCCGTCAAGCTGTTCGGGCGCGCCATGGGCGTCGACCAGCGCAGCGAGGCTATCGGCCTGCATCTCCGAAAAAGTGGAAGAATTATGATCGGCCTTGGGGGCCGTAGCCAAAGGCTGCACGATCTCGCGCGGCGCGGCAAAAGTTACGGCGGGCTTGGAACCGGCCGAAGGCGCCATGGTCAGCGCATCGTCCCTGGAGAGGGACACCGAAGAGGGGATGGATTCACCCGCCATCGACATATCGGACGCCGTGACCGCGGCAGCGGCGGACAAGGCAAAGGCCGCGATGATCGCAGCTCTTAGACGAAAACTCATTTTTACTCAAAAACATGCGGTTCTTGGCCGGAAACGTCGTCTTTTTTAACCCACTTTGTCCGACGACCGGCCGCCCCCCGTCTGCGTGTTTACCGCGCCCGCCCCCCTTGGACGATTGCGGCAACCTGCGCGTTCAGCGTGGGCGGGCCTCTGCACGGGCCATTGCGCTATGTCAACGATCAGCAGATTGTTTCAGCGGCGAACCGTTCCGCTTCCGGGATGTCGAGTTCGATCACCCACAGGTCGGGGTCCGACCTGCGCCGCCGCTCGACATAAGCAGACATGGCCTGCGCACCGTCGTCGGGATCAGGTCCACAGCGCATCAACGCATAACCGCCGGTAAAGTTCGATACCCGCTCGAACAGCCCGGTTTCGCGCCCCTTTTCCAGCGCTTGGACCAGAATAACGCCGCTGATGTCGTCACCCTTGACCAGGATCGTGGCAAAGCCGCCATCCGCCGCCGCCCGCCGTCGCAAAGCGCCGATCAGCATCGCGCTGGTCAGCCGGGCGGGGGGCTGCTCAGCCACGATATCCCGGGAGCGACGAAAGGGGGAATTGAGAGCGCATGAAGGTGCCGGTGCCCCGCCCGACCTCTTCGCCATGCGAATCGACCAGGCTGGCTTCGGCGACATAAACGCGGCGCTTGCCGCTGATCCAGCGGCCCTCGGCGCGGATTCGCCCCGGCGCAATCGGCCGGGTGAAGAGCAGGTTGAAGGCGGTGGTGAGCAGGAATCGATCGCTCACCAGGCTGTTGGCGGCATAGAAGGCCGCATCGTCCAGCATCTTGAAATAGACCGTGCCATGCACCGCGCCAGCGGCATGGAACTGGCTCTCGTCGACATCGAAGTCGATGGTGCAGCGCCCCGGCTCGCTGATTGCGATCTCCGACCGGAACAGCTGGTTGATCGGCGCGGAGCGGTAGAGATTTTCGAGCGCCCGGAAATGCGCGGTTTCGCCGCTGTCCGGTGCGCCAACCGCCGCATGCATGTCAGGCTGCGTCACGCGCCCCGCCACCAGACAGCAAGGCGTGCAGTGCAGCGGTCGAACGCGCGCCACGCAACCGGGCAATCTGCGCCTCGTCGCGCAGGTAGCGCGACACCCGCGCCAACGTCTTCAAATGCTCTGCCCCGCTATCGACCGGCGACAGCAGCGCAAAGACGATATCGACCGGCAGATCATCGACCGCATCGAAGGGTGCAGCCGGATCCAGCAGCACGACGATGCCGCACATCTTGTCGAGACCGGCAATCTTCGCATGAGGAATGGCGACACCGCCGCCAAAGCCGGTGGACCCCAGCCGCTCGCGATCGAACAGCGCATCAGCGACCATGTCCGCGTCCAGCCCATAAGCACCCGCCGCGAGCACAGCGATCTTCTGGAACAACTGCTTCTTGCCGTTCACCGACAGGCCCGTGGCGAGCGCGTCCGGCGAAACGATATCGTTGAAATGCACCATCACATATCCGATCCGACCGAGCCGCGCCCAGTCGGGGACATTACGCGCTTATGCTCGGGGAATTAAAGCCCGGCCCCTTAAGCCGCCTGCACCCTCAGGTCAACAGGCGGCCCTTGGGCCGGGCGGCGTTCAACTCGCCTGGATACGCGGTTCGACCCAGCCGATCGTCCCGTCATTGCGGCGATAGACCATATTATAGGCCGCCGTTCCGGCATTGACGAACAACAGCGCATTGGTGTTGCGCAGGTCCAGCATCATCACGGCGTCCGATACGCTGGCTTCGGGAATATCGACACGGGTTTCCGCGACGATCAGCGGCGCATCCGCCACGTCCTCCTGCTCGTCCGCAGGTGAAGCGAAGATGGTATAACCCGCGCCATCGATATCATCGATGCTGAAGCTGCTTACCCGCTGGGCTTCGGCTGCCACAGCTTGGCCGTGACGATCCTTCAGGCGGCGCATATAGCGGCGCAGCTGCTTTTCGATGCGCTCGGCCGCCTGGTCGAAGGACGGATGCGCCTCCTGCGCTTCGCCCGCCCCTTTCAGGATCAGGCCGGTCATCACATGGCAGACGATGTCGCAGTGAAAGGCACCGTGCGGGGCCGGTCGAAAGGTCACATGCGCGGAGATTGTGCGGGAGAAATATTTCTCGGCTATCGCTTCCATCCGGGTCGCGACATGCTCCTTGAGCGCTTCGCCCGTATCGACCTGATGCCCGGAAACACGAATATCCATAAGCCTTCTCCTTGTTTTTGCGGGCCGCAGGACGCGGCCCGGTTGACATGGGGGCATGGGCGCGGAGTGTCAGTCCGGCTATGCCCCCTCCAGCCAGAGCGGCTTGTCGAGCGTCGCGATAAACGCCGCATGCCGTTCCAGCTCCGTCGCGCTCGCCGCAAAGACGCGCGCGGGACGAACAGGGCGAACTGCGGCCTGCGCCGCGAGTTCCGCCCCAAACTCTTCTTTTGCTGCCTCCTGTGCCAGACCCAGGCCGATCTGACGGCCACCGGTCAATTCGATATACAGCTGCGCCAGCAATTCGGCGTCGAGCAGCGCGCCATGTTTGATGCGATGGCTGCGGTCGATGCCATAGCGGGTGCAGAGCGCGTCCAGGCTGTGCTTGGCGCCGGGATGCATCGTCCTTGCGATCGCGACCGTGTCGATCATCCGGTCGAGCGACACTTCACCCCGCCCGCACAACCGCAATTCATGGTTGAGGAAGCCGAAATCGAAGCGCGCATTATGCGCGACCAACGGGCTGTCCTCCAGAAAGGCGAGCAGTTCGACGACGCCGCTGGCGAACAGCGGCTTATCCGACAGGAAATGGCTCGACAGGCCGTGCACCGCCTCGGCGGCGGCGGGCATGTCGCGCTGGGGGTTGTAATATGCGTGGAAGGTCCGGCCGCTGGGCACACGATTGATAAGCTCGATACAGCCGATCTCGACCATTCTGTCGCCGGATGCCGGGTCAAATCCCGTCGTTTCGGTATCGAATATAATCTCGCGCATCGCCCTCTTCATATCGACTCTGTGGGCTAACCCTTATCTGCCTGTCTTGCGGCCAAGGCAAGCGACCAGACGTCGCACCTGCGCGCGGGTTTCGGCAAAGGTCGTGCCGGTCTGGATGATATGATCGGCGCGGCGGCGCTTTTCGGCGTCGGGGGTCTGGAGATGCAGGATCTGGCGGAATTTGGCGACCGTCATACCCGGTCGCGCCAGGACGCGCTTGCGCTGCTTCCACGCGGGCGCAGTCACCACGATCACGCCCGCCAACCGCTTCTGCCCGCCCGTTTCGAACAGCAAGGGAATGTCGAGCAGGACGAATTTGCGCGATCTGTGGCGGCGCAGGAACCGGCTGCGCGCCTCGCGCACCGCCGGATGGACGATCGCTTCGAGCGCCTTGCGTTCCTGTGGATGCCCGAACACCGCCGCGCCCAGTTTCGCGCGATCCACACCCTTGGGGCCGGTCGTGCCGGGAAAACGCGCCTCGATTGCGGGAAGCAGTGCCCCGCCCGGCCCCTGCAGCCGATGCACCTGCGCATCGGCGTCGAACACCGGCACGCCTTCCCGGGCGAACATCGCCGCGACCGCCGACTTGCCCATGCCGATCGATCCGGTCAGGCCATAAATCTTCATCAGTCCGCGGCGAGCAACAACGCGCGCAGGTCAGCGTCCAGTTCGCGGGGCGCTTGCGCATCGAAGAAAATATCGAAGGCGAGCGCCGCCTGCCCGATCAGCATTTCCAGCCCATCGAGCGTCTTGAGGCCACGATCCCGCGCCGCCTTGAGCAATCCCGTCTCCAACGGCGCATAGACGATGTCATAGACCGTCGCGCTGGGCGGCAATGGCGTCAGGTCCAGATCCAGCACCGGCTGCCCCACCATGCCGAGCGAGGTCGAATTGACGAGCAGGTCGACGGCCGGCAGGGACTCGCCCATGCCGATCACCGCGCCCTTCACCCCGGCATGGTCGAGCATCGCCTGCGCCTTGGCCGCATCGCGCGCCATGACTGTGATGTCGGGCACGCCAAGGCTGGTGAGCGCGAACAATATCGCCCGCGCCGCACCGCCCGCGCCGATCAGCACCGCGCTGCGCCCCTTCCACCTGTCGCGAAGCAAGGGCTGGAGGAAGCCGCCCGCATCGGTATTGGTGCCAATGAGCGGCCCGCCGGTCTCGCTGGCGATCGTGTTCATCGCCCCGATCCGCTCCCGCACCCCACCCGGATCATCGGTAAAGTCCATCACCGCCATCTTGTGCGGAATCGTGACATTGCACCCCAGCCAATCCGGGTCGGCCCGCCGTTGTAGGAAATAGCTGGCCAACCCCTCGGGCGTCACATGGGTCTTGCGATATTCCGCCTCGATATCCAGCGCATTGAGCCAGAAATTATGGATGAGCGGCGATTTGCTGTGCGCGATCGGATCGCCGATCACTTCGGCATAGGGCAGGGTATCGGTCATGCCGCTAGAACGCCCCGCACGCGCAAAAAGTCAAGCAAGGGCAACAGCGGCAAGCCCTGGATCGCGAACTGGCTGCCCTCCACCTTGGCAAAGAGTTGCGCGCCTGGTCCCTCGATCCGGTAGCAGCCCACACACCAGCGGCATTCGTCCCAATCGCCGTCCAGATAGGCCGCGATGAAGGCGTCGGACAAAGGCCGCACCGTCATCCGCACTCGCTCGATATGCCGCCAGATCGGCTCGCCATTCAGCACGATCACCGCCGCGCTGTGCAGATGATGCACCCGCCCCGACAACAGCCGCAATATGCGTTCGGCATCCGCGCGATCGACCGCCTTGTCGATCATCACGCCCCGTTCCTCGCCCCCGTCCAGGCTCAGCGTCTGGTCGCATCCCAGCACCAAAGCGCCCGGCACCCGGCGCGACACTTTGCGCGCCTTCAACTCGGCCAGCGCATCGGCCAGGGCGCGCGCATCCAGCCCATCGGCGCGCAACGCCTCCTTGGCCGCATCCTCGTCCACGCCGGGCGACAGCGCCTCGAACGGCACCTGCGCCGCACTCAACAGCGCGCGGCGGCTTGCGCTCTGCGACGCCAGCACGATCATGCCCAAAACCTCATAAAGCGTCGCCTTCCGCCAATTCCCGGTCGTTGAACAGGTTGATGATCGCCGCCGCCGCTTCCTCGATCGACCGGCGGGTCATGTCGATCACCGGCCAGCCATTGTCGGCGAACATGCGCCTGGCAAAGGATAATTCCGCCTGCACCTTGTCATTGTCGACATAGGCGGTTTCAGGTGCCTGGTTGAGCGAAAGCAGCCGGTTGCGGCGGATCTGGATCAGCCGTTCGGGACCGACGGTCAGCCCTACGACCAACGGATGTTTGAGGCTGTAGAGATTTCGCGGCGGCGGCGATTCCGGCACCAGCGGGATATTGGCGGTCTTATAGCCGCGATTGGCGAGGTAGATCTACGTCGGCGTCTTGGACGCGCGCGACACGCCGGCCAGCACGATGTCGGCCTCCTCCCAATTTTCATGCCCCACCCCGTCATCATGGGCGATGGTGAACTGAATCGCCTCGATCCGCGCGAAATAGGCTTCGTCGAGCACATGTTTGCGCCCCGGCCGGGTGCGGGTTTCCTGCCCCAATATGTTGGACAGCGCATCGGCCACGCTGTCGAGCGCCGCGACATGGGGCAGGCCCAGCGCACGGCAGCGTGCCTCCAACCGCTTGCGCAGCAGATGATTGGTGAGGGTAAACAGGACCAGTCCCGGATTGGCGGCAATCTCTTGCATGATCCGATCGAGATGGACTTCGGATCGCACCATCGGCCAGAAATGGCGGATCGCATCGACATTCTCGAACAGACCGATCGCCGCCTTGGCGATATTCTCCAGAGTCTCGCCGGTGGAGTCTGAAAGCAGGTGGAGATGGATGCGCGCCATGGCCTGTATCTCTGTGCATAGGCTGTGGATAAAGCAAGGGACGAAATGGGGAGGAATGGACCCCCGATTTTCGCTCCACACTGTCCAGACTCTTATCCACAGCCCCCCAACAGACCCGCTTTTCCGTCCACAGCCTGTGAATAATGGGGATAAGTCAGGGGACTCGGACGGGCAAGGTAGGGCGGATCGGAGTCAAGCTGTTGGCAAAAGCGGGCACAACGCATAAACCCCGCTGCCAACGCCCCTACTATCTCCAACATTCCTATTTGAATCTTAATAGAAGAGAAGAGAGTCCGATGCCCTTCGACCCGATGGCCGACCCCGTGGCCAAGCCGCTCCTTGGCGTCCTGCGGGGGGAACGCCCCGCCGTGCCGCCCATGTGGCTGATGCGGCAGGCCGGGCGTTATCTGCCCGAATATCGCGCGCTGCGGGCCGAAAAAGGCGGCTTTCTCGAACTCGTCTATGACAGTGCGGCAGCCGCCGAAGTCACGCTCCAACCGCTGCGCCGTTTCGGCTTCGACGGTGCGATCCTCTTTTCCGACATATTGATCGTCCCCTATGCGATGGGGCAGGATCTCTGGTTCGAAACCGGCGAAGGCCCGCGTCTCGCCCCGATCCTCAGTGACACCGACCTCTCGACCCTGAAACCCGATTTCAGCCGTTTCGAGGCGGTCTATGAGACGGTGCGGCAGGTGAAGGCAGCCCTCGACCCCTCGGTCACCTTTTTGGGCTTTGCAGGCAGCCCCTGGACCATCGCCACCTATATGGTCGCGGGCCAGGGCAGCAAGGATCAGGGCGCGGCCCGTCGCCTCGCTTATGGCGATCCCGCCCGCTTCGGTGCGCTCATTGACGCAATCGTCGATACGACCGTCATTTATCTGTCAGGCCAGATCGAGGCCGGGGTCGAAGCGGTGCAATTGTTCGACAGCTGGGCGGGCAGCCTCGCCCCGCTCCAGTTCGAACGCTGGGTCATCGCGCCTAATGCCGCGATCGTGCGCCGGTTGAAGGCGCTCCATCCCACTATCCCGATCATCGGCTTTCCCAAGGGCGCGGGCGCGAAACTCGCCGATTATGCCGCGGGCACGGGTGTCGATGCGATCGGCGTCGATGAAACCGTCGATCCCCACTGGGCCAACCATGTGCTGCCGCAGGGGATGCCGGTACAGGGCAATCTCGATCCGCTGGCCCTCATCGCCGGCGGCCACGCGGTCGAGCAAGCCGTGGACAATATCCGCGCCGCCTTTGCCGACCGGCCGCACATCATGAACCTTGGCCATGGTATTTTGCCCGACACCCCCATTGCGCATGTCGAAGCATTGCTTAGCTATGTGCGGCAGGAGGAACATGTCTGATGGCCTATCTCGGTGCTGCCTATCTCTGGGTGAAGGCTGCCCATCTCATCTTCGTCATCTTCCTGATGGCGGGGCTGTTCATGATACCGCGCTTCTTCGTCTATCATCAGGAAAGCGCCGTCGGCTCGGACGAGGATCGCAAATGGATCGACCGTGAACAGCGGTTGCTCAAGATCATCCTCAACCCGTCGCTCGTGCTGGTGTGGGTCCTGGGCCTGATGCTGATGGTGGAAATCGGCGCGTGGAGCTTTGGCTGGTTCCACCTCAAACTGCTCTTCGTCATCGCCCTGTCGGCCTATCATGGCTGGATCGCCAGCTATGCCAAGAAGCTCGCCAGGGGCCAGCGCACGATGACCGACCGCCAATTGCGCCTGCTCAACGAAGTCCCCGGCGTCGCAGCGGCGGTGATCGTCATCGCGGTGATCGTCAAGCCGTTCTGATCCTTCCCAGCGGGACGCTCGATACCGTAAAACCAACCCCACCCCCGTTCGGGCTGAGCCTGTCGAAGCCCCCTTCTTCTTCATGAAGAAAAGCCCTTCGACAGGCTCAGAGCGAACGGAAGATGGCTTGCACCTACGCTCCAAAACCCAGCAAAATAGCCCTATTAGATAGTTAGCTAACTATCAAAAATCCCATTTTGGCTCGACCGCGATATTGTCGATCAGCCGCGTCGTGCCGAGCTTCGCCGCCCCCAACAATCGGGCCGGACGGTCCAGCACCGTCATCGGCGCCAACGTCGCGGCATCGCACAAAGCGACATAGTCGATCGGCCCGAACCCGCTATTTTCCAATATAATCATGGCTTTGGCGGTCGCGGATTCGACACTCTCGCCCTTCTCCATCAACCGCTTGGCTTCGCCCAAAGCGCGCGGCAGCGCCAGCGCGGCCGTGCGTTCCGCGTCGCTCAGATAGGCATTGCGGGACGAGAGAGCGAGGCCATCTTCGGCCCGCTGGGTCGGCAAACCGATAATATCGATACCTATGTCCAGGTCGCTGTTCGCTTGGCGGATCACGGCCAGTTGCTGATAGTCTTTTTCGCCGAAAATCGCGACGTCGGGCCGCACCTGGTTGAACAATTTGAGGACCACAGTAGCGACGCCATCGAAATGACCAGGCCGCGCCGCGCCATCCAGCCCCTCGCTCACCCCCGACACGCTGACGTTGGTGGCAAAGCCTGTCGGATACATGACCTCGACCGACGGCAGCCACAACAGGTCCACGCCCGCCGCCGCCAGCATCGCGGCATCCTTCGCCTCGCGCCTTGGATAGGCGTCCAGATCCTCGGCGGGGCCGAATTGTTTGGGATTGACGAAGATCGACACCACGACATGCCGCCCATGCCGCTTCGCTTCCTCGACCAATGCCATATGCCCGTCATGCAAGGCGCCCATGGTCGGCACCAGCGCCAACGGCTTTCCGTCGGCTTTCAGCGCCGCGACGGCAGCGCGAAGGGCGGGCAGGTCAGACAGGGTTTGCACGGGGGGAACGGCTCCGATAAGGGCAGGGGGACAAACGGTCGACCTGCTAGGCTGCGGCCTTGGCGACCGTCAAGAATCATTGCGACAATCAACGGGGTTATCAAGGTCCAATGGCCAATTCGCAGCCGCATCTCATCGTCTTCGCCAATGAAAAGGGCGGCACCGGCAAGTCGACCACGGCGGTTCACACCGCGATCGCGCTGACCGTGCTGGGGCATAATGTCGGGATGATCGATCTCGATCCGCGCCAGCGCACCGTCACCCGCTATCTGGAAAATCGCGCCGAAACCGCGCGCCGCCGTCAGATCGACCTGCCCGCGCCCGACTTTGCGGTGCTGAAAGGTGACACGATCGAAGCGTTGGACGCCGAAGTCGCCGCCCTGTCGGACGGCAAGGATTTCCTGATCGTCGACACCCCCGGCCGCGACGATGTCTTTGCCCGTCACATGGCCGCCCGCGCCAATACGCTGGTCACGCCGATGAACGACAGTTTCGTCGATTTCGATCTGATCGGCCAGGTCGATGCCGAAAGCTTCAAGGTCCGTCGCCTGTCCTTCTATTCCGAACTCATCTTTGAAGCGCGTAAGACCAGAGCCAAGGCGGATGGCGTGTCGATCGACTGGGTCGTGCTGCGCAACCGGCTCCAGCATCATGATGCCCGCAACAAGAAGCGGGTTGGCGATGCGCTGATGGAATTGTCGCGCCGGGTCGGCTTCCGCGTCATTCCAGGCCTGTCGGAACGCGTCATCTTCCGCGAACTTTTCCCCTCGGGCCTCACCCTGCTCGACAAGGGGCATCTGGGCGAACTGGGTATCAGCCACATCGCCGCTCGGCAGGAATTGCGTGAAATGGTGTCGGGCCTTGCCCTGCCGACCCGCGAAGGCGCGGTGCCGGTGGAACTGCTCGGCGCGGCCTGATGGGCTGGCTGGCACTGCTGCTCGTGGGCCTTGCCGGTTGGCTGATCTGGACCGGAAGGCTGCAACGCATGACGGCAAAGGATGGCATGGCGCTTGGCGCAGCACTGGTTGGCGCGGTGCTGGCGGCCAAGGGCAAGCCCGTGATCGGCGCACCGGTGCTGATCGGTGCCGCGCTCTTTCTCCTGCGCCAATATAAGCCCCGCCGCCGTCCGCCGCCTGCCTCGCCACAGCGTCGGATCGATGATCTCGCCCAGGCCCGCGCGCTATTGGGGGTTACGCCCGATGCCGATCCCGCCGCCATCCGTGCCGCCCATCGCCGCTTGATCGCCTCGGTCCATCCCGACAAGGGCGGGACCGAAGCATTGGCGGCGCAGATCAATGCCGCGCGCGATCTGTTGCTGGCCGACCGGCAGCAGGGGTGAGCCATCACTTCCATCCGACGCTGCTGCGCGACTATGATTTGCGCGGGACGGTGGGGAAAACGCTCGACGCCGCCGACGCCTGGGCCTTGGGCCGCAGCTTTGGCACCATCATCGCGCGGGCAGGCGGATCACGGGTCGCGGTCGGCTATGATGGCCGGCTCAGTTCCCCCATGCTGGAGGCCGCGCTGGTCGACGGGTTGACCGCCAGCGGCGTCGATGTGCTGCGCATCGGCCTCGGCCCAACCCCCATGCTTTATTATGCCGAGGCGGTCTGTGAGGTCGATGGCGGCATTCAGATAACCGGCAGCCATAATCCCGGCGACCAGAATGGCTTCAAGCTGGTGCAGAACCACGCGCCTTTTTTCGGCGCGGACATCGTTCGGCTGGGGCAAATGGCGGCGGCGGGCGACTGGGACGGCGGGGCAGGGCGGGCCGACACGATCGCCCTGATGGACGGCTATGTCGCCCGGCTGATGCAGGACTTTGACGGTCGCGCCTGGCGCATCGGCTGGGACGCGGGCAATGGCGCGGCCGGGCCAGTGGTCGATAAACTCGTGCAATTGCTGCCGGGTGAGCATCATCGCCTCTTCACCCAGATAGACGGCAATTTTCCCAACCATCACCCCGATCCCTCCGTGGAGGCGAACCTTGCCGATCTGCGCGCGCTCGTCCTCGACAAGCAGCTCGATTTCGGTGTGGCTTTTGATGGCGATGGCGACCGGATCGGCGTGATCGACGGGCTGGGCCGCACCATCGCGGGCGACCAACTACTCGGTCTGTTCGCGCAGGATCTGCTCGAAACCCATCCGGGCGCGCAGATTATTGTCGATGTGAAGACCAGTCAGGCCGTGATCGATCGCATCGCGGCGCTGGGCGGAGGGCCCGACATCTGGAAGACCGGCCACAGCCATATCAAGTCCAGAATGAAGCAGACTGGCGCCTTGCTCGCCGGTGAGATGACCGGGCATCTGTTCTTCGCCGATGACTATTATGGCTATGACGACGGCCTTTATGCCGCGACCCGGTTGATCCGCGCCGCGAGCGGGGTAGGAGGCAGTATCACCGACCGGCGCAGCGCGATGCCCGTCATGGCGGTGACGCCCGAACTGCACATCCCCGTCGATGATGTGCGCAAATTCACCGTGATCGCTGAGGTTTGTGCGCGGCTCAGAGTGATGGGTGCGGATATGAACGCGATCGATGGCGCGCGTGTCACCACCGCCGATGGATGGTGGCTGCTGCGCGCCTCCAATACCCAGGCGGCGCTGGTGGCGCGGGCGGAATCGGCCGATGCGGCGGGATTGGCGCGACTGATTGCCGAAATCGATTCGCAGCTTGCGCAATCGGGACTCGATTCGGTCGAAATCTGACTATTTTGCTCCCAGACCCGACCGCCCGGATTCTTTTCCGATCCCGGTTTCCGCTACGGAATGTAAATTCCATGCCAACGATTGCACGAAACGCAATCAGGCGTGTCCGTTTCGCATTTGCAACAAAGCCATCTGACTCGCAAAAGGAACGGGCCTTTCAGGCATCCTCTCCTAAAACTTTACAAGCCGTCCTCCGGGGCGGCTTTTTTTTGCCCTTTTTCGTTCACTCGTCCGACCCCTCGCCGTAACGTCAGACGCGCAATGATCCGTCAAATGGCCGGAATCGCACGGACCAGTCACCGCTAAACACTGGAATTTAACCATGGTGTTGGTAAGCGGCCTGCGTCAAAGGCTCGCGCCATGCCTATTCGGCTGCCCGGGCTATAAAGTCGCCAGTAGAGGATCTGCCATGTCGTTCAGCCGCCGCCTCCCATCCTTCCTGCTTGCCGCAGGTGCGATTACCGCGCCCCTTCCCGCGCTGGCTGGTGGCTTCTATCTTCAGGAACAATCGCCCAAGGAAACCGGGCGCGCCCTGTCGGGTGGCGCGGCTGCGGGCGATGATCCCTCGACCGTCTATTTCAATCCCGCCGCGATGACCGAATTGCCGGGTATTCAGACCTCGATCGGCGGCGTCGCCCTGTTCGCTAAGGCGCAGCAGACCAATCGTGGCACCACCCGCACGGTTCCCGGCGTGACGACGCAGGTGCCGGTCAGCGGCACCAATGGTGGCAATGCCTTTGAAAGCGTGATTCCCATCCCCAGTTTCTATGCCACCGGCCAGGTCAGCGACCGGCTGTGGGTTGGTGTTGGCGTCAATGCGCCCTTCGGTCTGAAGCTCGAATATGAGGATGGCTATTTCGGGCGCTATGACTCGCTCTATACCGACCTCAAAACCTATAATATCCAGCCATCGGCCGCCTATAAGCTGACCGACAACCTGTCCGTCGGCGGCGGTGTCGATGTGCAATATGTCAAGGTGACGCTGACCAACGCCCTGCCGCAACTTTCGCCGTTGCTGGCCGACGGCCACGCCTCGGTCGAAGGCGACGACTGGTCGGTCGGCTGGAATGCAGGGTTGTTCTACCGGGCGGGCGACACCCAGTTCGGCGTCCATTATCGCTCGCGCATGAAGCACAGCCTGGAAGGCGAGCAAGTGATTTCGGGTCTGGTCGGTCCGCTGGCCGGTGCCAATGGCAGCTTCGCCGCCACGGCCCCACTGACCCTGCCCGATATCGCGACCCTATCGATGACGCACCGGCTGACGCCGCAATTGCGCGCGATGCTGACGGCGCGCTGGTATAATTGGTCGGTGATGGAATCGATCACCATCAACGCGACCAACGGCACGTCGGTCAAGGAACTGGAATATCATGACAGCTATAGTTTCAGCGCGGGTGGCGAATATGACGTCAATGACAAGCTGACGCTGCGCGCTGGTACGATGTTCGACCGCTCGCCCACCAATCCCCAGTACCTGACCACCCGCGTCCCCGATGGCGACCGGGTCTGGCTGAGCGGTGGCGCGACTTGGAACCTGTCGCAGGCTTTCGCTCTGAACGTCAGCTACGCGCACACCTTCGTGGAAAAGGCGAACATCATTCGTCCAGACAGCTATTTCCCCGCACCCGCCACCGTTACCGCGACGACGCTGGCCCAGACCAGCGGCAATGCCGATCAGGTCGCTGCGTCGCTCACGATGCGGTTTTAAATGAGCGGGCCAGTGCGGCCCGGCTCAGCCCAACTGAAACACCAAACGGCACGGTTTTAACCGTCACCAAACATCCCTATAGGGGCTTCGTAACCACGGAGCCCCTTTTCATGTCCGACCATAATCCCGGCCTGCGTCCCTGGCGCGATATTGCCCGTCGCCGCAGCCGACAGATCATGGTCGGCAATGTTCCCGTCGGCGGTGATGCGCCGGTCACGGTCCAGACCATGACCAATACGCTGACCCATGACGTCAAGGGCACGATCGACCAGATCCGCCGTTGCGAGGAAGCGGGCGTGGATATCATCCGCGTCTCCTGCCCCGACGAGGAGTCCACCGCTGCGCTCAAGCAGATCGTGCGCGCGGCCCGGGTGCCGATCGTCGCGGATATTCATTTCCATTATAAGCGCGCGCTGGAAGCGGCCGATGCTGGCGCTGCCTGCCTGCGGATCAACCCTGGCAATATCGGGTCGCAGGCGCGGGTGAAGGAAGTGGTCGACGCCGCCAAGGCCAATGGCTGCGCCATCCGCATCGGCGTCAATGCGGGCAGTCTCGAAAAGGACTTGCTCGAAAAATATGGCGAACCCTGCCCCGAAGCGCTGGTCGAAAGCGCGCTCGACCATATCAAGCTGCTCCAGGACCAGGATTTTCACGAATATAAAGTCGCGGTGAAGGCGAGCGACGTGTTCCTCGCGGTCGCCGCCTATATGCAACTGGCCGAAGCGGTCGATTGCCCGCTCCACCTTGGCATAACCGAGGCAGGCGGGTTGATCGGCGGCACGGTCAAGAGCGCGATCGGCATCGGCAACCTGCTTTGGGCAGGCGTCGGCGACACGATCCGCGTCTCGTTGTCGGCGGAGCCGGAAGAGGAAGTGCGGGTCGGCTATGAAATCCTTAAATCGCTCGGCATCCGTACCCGCGGGGTGAAGGTCATCTCCTGCCCCAGCTGCGCGCGGCAGGGCTTCGACGTGATCCGTACCGTGCAGGCGCTGGAGGAACGGCTCCAGCATATTCACACGCCCTTGTCGCTCTCGGTGCTCGGCTGCGTCGTGAATGGTCCCGGTGAAGCCCGCGAAACCGATATCGGCCTCACCGGCGGCGGCAACGGCAAGCATATGGTCTATCTGTCGGGCATTACCGACCATACCGTGCAGGACGAAGCGCTGGTCGATCATATCGTCCGACTGGTCGAGGATAAAGCCGCCGAGATCGAAGCAGCCAAGGCGGAATCGGCGATGACCGACGCGGGCAAGGCGCAGGCGGCGGAGTGAGGCCTGCCATGGGGGCGTCGCGTCCCGCCGTTGGTTTCGCCATCCCCTTTGCCGTCTGCTGCGCTGGCGTGGCGCTGTTTGCCGTCATGGATGCGGCGATGAAGGGGCTGAGCCTTGCTATCGGCCTCTACAATGCGCTGTTCTGGCGGGCGGTCGCGGGCACGCTTCTCGGCCTCGCGCTGATGTTGCTAACGCGCCAGCGCTGGCCTTCGCGCGCCGTGCTGCGCATCCATCTGCTGCGCGGCACGGTGGTCGCGCTGATGGCCGGGCTGTTCTTCTGGGCGATCATGCGGATGCCGCTCGCCGAAGCGATTGCCCTATCGTTCATCGCACCGCTGATCGCGCTCTACCTTGCCGCGCTGCTGCTCAAGGAACGAGTCGGGCGACGGGCGATCGGCGCATCGCTGCTGGGGCTGGTGGGTGTCGGTGTCATCCTGTCGGGCCGGTTGCAGGGGCAATATGATGCCGACGCGCTGCTGGGTGCAGGGGCGGTGCTGGCGTCGGCGGTACTCTTTGCCTGGAACCTCATCATCCAGCGGCAGCAGGCGCAGCTTGCCTCGCCCATCGAGGTCGCTTTCTTCCAGCATCTCGTCATGCTCGGCGTCTTTGTGCTGGGCGCGCCGTTTCTGCTGGTCCTGCCGCCGCTGCCTTCCGTACCGCTGGTGCTGCTCGCCGCCAGTCTCGCCTTCACTTCGCTTGCGGCGCTGTCCTGGGCCTATGCGCGGGCGGAGGCGCAGCGGCTGATCCCGGTCGAATATAGCGCCTTCGTCTGGGCGGCGATTATAGGGTGGCTGGTGTTTGGCGAACGGATCACGCTGCCGACTGTGGCGGGTGCCTTGTTGATCATTGTGGCCTGCCTTATCGCCGTGCGCGCGAAACGGCCGGAACTGGCCCATGTGGAGGCAGGAACGGCATGACCGATGACATTATGATCCGCGTGGCCGAGCCGGGCGACATCGACACCATCCTGCAGTTCATCCGCGATCTTGCCGCCTATGAGAAACTGGCGCATGCGGTGAAGGCGGATAGCGATACGCTCGCCCGCTATCTCTTCGGTCCGCGCCCGATGGCCGAGGTGCTGATCGCGGAGCGGCATGGCAGCGCCATGGGCTTCGCGCTCTTCTTCCACAATTTCTCGACCTTTGAAGGGCGGCCGGGGCTTTATCTTGAAGATTTGTTCGTTCGGCCCGAAGCGCGGGGATCAGGCGCGGGCAAGGCGCTGCTCGTCCGACTGGCGCAACTGGCGATCGAACGGGATTGCGCCCGGCTGGAATGGTCGGTGCTCGACTGGAACGAACCGGCCATCGCCATTTATCGCGCAATCGGTGCGGTGCCGATGGACGAATGGACCGTCCAACGGCTCGACGGCGATGCGTTGCAGGCGTTGGCCCGCAGTTAGTTCTTAAGCCGATCCTCGATGCTGACATACAGCATGGCGGCGGCGAAGGCGGCCATGGAGACGACGACGAGCGCGGGATAATAGGCAGCGAACATGGGACAGGTTCCCTTCGGTCCCGCTTTTGCGCTGGATCGCGGCACCCCTGCCATAAGGGTTGTTACGGATAAGGCGGGACGAGCCGATCGGTCGCAGGCTTGACGCGGACTCGCCGTCCGGCGCATTGTGCCGAAACGGAACATTTGGGGGACAAGGGTTTAGCATGGCTGTCAGCCGCACCGTGAAGCGCACGCCGGAATGGCGCGAAATGCTCAAGCGCAGCCTGCTTCGCAGTGGCGCGCTGATCGGCGCAATCCTGTTGATGCTGGCGACCTTGTTCGTGGCGTTGGCGCTGCTCAGCTATACGCCCAGCGATCCGTCGATGAATACGGTGGCCGGCGACCATGTCGCCAACATCATGCAGGGGCCGGGCGCGTGGAGCGCTGATTTCCTGCTCTGGCTGCTGGGCGTGCCGGTGGCGCTGATCCTGCCGTTGATGGCGGTGACGGCGCGCCGGATGTGGGGCGACCAGGATCTGAGCACATGGAAGGCGCAATTCGGCAAATGCCTGATCGGCATCGTCCTGATCGGCATTGCCCTGTCGCTATTCAAGGATGATCCGCTGGTCGGCCTGCCTGCCGGATGGGGCGGGGGGATCGGCCTGGTCACGGCCAAGGGGATTGCCAGCCTGACGGCGCAGGCACCCGCCGCTGCCCCTTGGATAACCGGTATATTGGTCGTCATGACGCTGATCGCGGGCCTGATCGCCTGTTATCGCAGCCTGGCGCTGGAAAAGCCGATCATCGCGCTGCGCCGCCCATCACTGCCCAAATTGGCGCTACCCCGCCCCACTTTGGCACTGCCCGGCATCGGGGCCAGCGACGTCGAACCGGAAGCGGACGGTGCCGAACGCGTTATTGCACCGCGCAAACAAGTGTCGAACGAACCCAAGCCACCGATCACCATCCAGAGCCCCAAGCCTGCGCCGCCGCAGCGGCAGATGGCTCCGATCTCGCAGGATGATCTGTTCGGCCATAGTTCGCTGCCCTCGCCCGACCTGCTCAACCCCATTCCCGCCAACCAGGGCGGCAAGATCGACAAGGCCGCGCTGGAGCGCAATGCCCGGTTGCTCGAATCGGTGCTCGATGATTTCCATGTGAAGGGCAATATCGTCGAGGTCCGGCCCGGCCCGGTCGTCACCATGTATGAACTGGAGCCCGCGCCTGGCATCAAGGCGAGCCGCGTCATCGCGCTGGCCGACGATATCGCCCGCAACATGTCGGCCTTGTCGGCGCGCGTTGCGACGATTCCGGGGCGCACGGTGATCGGCATCGAATTGCCCAACGCCCATCGCGAAGGTGTGTCGTTCCGCGAACTCATCACCAGCGAGCAATTTGGCGGCGAAGGGACGCTGCCCATCATCCTGGGCAAGAATATTTCCGGCGAACCGATCATCGCCGACCTTGCCCCCATGCCGCATCTGCTGATCGCGGGCACCACCGGGTCGGGCAAGTCGGTCGGGCTCAACGCGATGATCTTGTCGCTGCTCTACCGCATGACGCCCGACCAGTTGCGCCTGATCATGATCGATCCCAAGATGCTCGAACTGTCGACCTATGACGACATTCCGCATCTGCTCTCGCCAGTCGTCACCGAACCACAAAAGGCGATCCGGGCGCTCAAATGGGCGGTCGAACAGATGGAGGATCGCTATCGCATGATGGCGTCCATCTCCGTCCGTAACCTTGCCAATTACAACGAGAAGGTCCGCGCTGCGAAGGCCAAGGGCAAGCCGCTCGGTCGCCGCGTCCAGACCGGCTACGACCCCGAAAATGGCAAGCCGATCTATGAGGAGGAGCAGCTCGACTTCCAGCCACTCCCCCAGATCGTGGTGGTCGTGGACGAACTGGCCGACCTCATGATGACCGCAGGCAAGGAAGTCGAATTCCTGATCCAGCGATTGGCGCAAAAGGCGCGCGCTGCCGGTATCCACCTGATCCTCGCGACCCAGCGCCCTTCGGTCGACGTCATCACCGGCGTCATCAAGGCAAATCTGCCGACCCGGATCAGCTTCTTCGTGACGTCGAAGATCGACAGCCGCACGATCCTGGGCGAGCAGGGTGCCGAACAGCTGCTGGGCAAGGGCGACATGCTTTACATGCACGGCGGCAAGGGCCTGACTCGCGTCCACGGTCCCTTCGTCTCGGACGATGAAGTCCGCGTCGTTGCCGACCATTGGCGCGCGCAGGGACAGCCTGACTATATCCAGGCGGTGACCGAAGAGCCCGAAGAAGGCAGCTTCGCGCTCGACGGCGTGGATCTGGGCGACGACAGCCCCGACGCGCAGTTGTTCCGCAAGGCGTGCCAACTGGTGTTCGAAAATCAGAAAGCCTCGACCAGCTGGCTGCAACGCCAACTCCGCGTCGGCTACAACAGCGCCGCGCGCCTCATTGAGAAGATGGAGGAGGAAGGCCTGGTCGGCGCCCCCAACCATGTCGGCCGCCGCGAAGTGCTGCGCGACGAAAATGGCAATCCGTTATAATGGTTCGGACAAGTTGCTGAACGGCAGGGAACGGCTGGGTTCACAGGTCGTTCAAGCCGCGCCGCCTAAACCGCATCCGTAACAACCGGAGTTCCTGTCTGATGAAGCGCATCTCTCTGGCGCTGGCCATGGCGCCAGTCGCCCTCGCCCTGCCGATCGCGGTCCCCGCCATTGCCCAGGCGGACCAGTCCGACCTGACGAAGGTCAACGCCTATGTCCGCGCCGTCACGACGATGACGGCCGACTTCACCCAGACCGACCGCAATGGCCAGAATTTGACTGGGCAGTTGACGATCAAGCAGCCGGGCAAGATCCGCTTCCAATATCAAAAGGGCGTGCCGCTGCTGATCGTAGGCGATGGCAAGGCGCTGACGATGATCGATTATGAAGTGCGGCAGGTGCAGCGCTGGCCGATCGGCAACTCGCCGCTCGGCGCGTTGCTCGATCCGTCGAAGGATCTGTCCAAGTTCGGGAAGGTCGTGCCAACTGGCGACCCAAGCATCTTGAGCGTCGAGGCCCGGGATCCCAAGCGCCCCGAATTCGGCACCATCACGATGATCTTCAAGCGCAATGCCGCCAGTCCGGCGGGCTTGCAGCTCTATGGCTGGGTCGCGCTCGATTCGCAGAATAACCGCACGGCGGTTCGGCTGACAAATCAGCGTTATGGCGTGACCGTCGCCGATTCGGCCTTCCGCTGGACCGATCCCCGGCCGCGCGGTCGGTCGGCTGGGGGCTGAACCGAGCGCCTGATGCGGCAGATCGATCGCTTTTCAAAACCGTTCATCTGCCGCTCATATGGCGGCCGCTAATTATAACTCAACGGCGCGAAACGGTATCGGGATTTCCCCCCTGTTACCCGGTCCGCTCTCGCCGCGAAGCGCTTCAAGGGCGCGATCGAGACCCCCGTTCCATGCCCCCGGAGCGGGGGTCTTACTCTGTCTGGCGCTTGCGTGCGTCAACGCGGCCTTCTAGGGCAAACCCATGGCCGACACTCTCTCCATTTGCTCCTGGAACATCAACAGCGTCCGTGCGCGCATCGATATCGTCGAACAGCTACTGCAACAGGAAGCCCCCGACATATTGTGCCTGCAGGAAACCAAGGTGGTGAACGAGATCTTCCCCACCGACATGTTCCGGCGCATGGGCTATGTCCATCAGGTGCTGAACGGCCAGCGCATGCATCATGGCGTGGCGATCATGAGCAAGGTGCCGATCCACGAAGATGACCGGTTCGACTGGCAGGCCAATGGCGAAGCGCGCCATGTGGGCGTGCGGCTCGATAATGGCGTGCGGATCGAAAATGTCTATGTGCCCGCCGGCGGCGACATCGCCGATCGCACGGTCAATCCCAAGTTCGGGCAGAAGCTCGATTTCCTTGAACGAATGATCGAATGGTCGGCCGCGCTGGACAACAAGCCGACCATCTTGACCGGCGACTTCAACATCGCGCCGTTGGAGTGCGACGTGTGGAGCCACAAGCAATTGCTCAACGTCGTCAGCCACACGCCTGTAGAATGCGAGATATTAGCGCGGCTTCAGGCATCGAACGATTGGGTCGATATCGGCCGCCATTTCCATCCCGCGCCCGCGCGCCTTTATACCTGGTGGAGTTATCGCGCGAAGGATTGGGCCGAATCGGATCGGGGTCGTCGGCTCGACCATATGTGGATGACGCGCGACGTCGCGGACAAGGCGGTGAGCCACCGCGTGGTCGAACCCGCGCGCAGCTGGATCAAGCCGTCCGACCATATCCCCATCATCACCGACTTCGTCTTCTGATGCGCGCGCGCGACGCGGCTCGGGCGATCGACGCGCTGCGGCGCGGCTGGGCGATCAGGATAGTGGGCGACGATGGCGCCATCCGCTTGATGGCGATCGAAGGGGCGGATGCAGTGACACTTTCCGCTTTCGATCCTGCCGCCCGCGCCGATATCCTGATCTCCGCCGCCCGCGCCGAAACGCTCAAGCTCGCCAATCAACTGGCCGCTGCCGATCCCGATCAACCGGTGCTGGTCGAGCGCGCGCCATGGATCGATTCCGACGTCGCGACGGCCATCTCTGACCCGGTGCTGGACCTCGCCTCGCCGCTCAAGGGGCCGTTCCGCGCCCGCCCACTCGTCGCCCCACAGGCGGCGAAAGCTGCGCTGCGGCTCGCTCGCCTTGCCGGCATCCTGCCCGCCTATTTCGTGACGGAAGGGGATGAGGCCGTGGATGTCACGGTGCAGGCCGATGATATCGACGCCTATGATGATGCGATTCATCTTGCCATCGCCACGCGCGCCCGGCTGCCGGTGTCGGCCAGCGAAACGGCTGAGATTATTGCCTTTCGCAGTCCCGACGAACCGCGCGAACATGTCGCACTGGTGGTGGGCAAGCGCGATGCCTCGCCACCTGTCGTTCGTCTGCACAGCGAATGCCTGACTGGCGACGTGCTCGGCAGTCTCAAATGCGATTGCGGGCCGCAACTGCATCAGGCGTTGGACCAGATCGCCGATGCGCCTTGGGGCGTGCTGCTCTATCTGCGGCAGGAGGGGCGGGGAATCGGCCTCGTCAACAAGCTGCGCGCCTATGCGATGCAGGATCAGGGGTTCGACACGGTCGATGCCAATGTGCGCCTCGGCTTTGCGATCGACGCGCGCGATTTTTCGGTGGCTGCGCGGATGCTCGATCTGCTCGGCGTGGCGCAGGTGCGGCTTTTGACCAATAACCCCAACAAGGTGGCGGGGCTGGAGGCAGCGGGCATCGGCGTGATCGAGCGCTTGCCGATCATCCTGCCGACCAACCCGCATAATCAACGCTATCTCGCCACCAAGCGGGACCGGACCGGCCACCAGCTATGAGCGTCATCCGCGTCGATAGCGGCGTGGGTCGCCTGACCTTTGGCACCATGGCCATGGATTGCACCATCGGCCGAGGCGGCACCTGTGCGGGGGCGGACAAGCGCGAAGGCGATGGCTGCACCCCGCTTGGTCTTTGGCCGATCCGTGGCGTGTTGCTGCGCCCCGGCAAGGCAGCCGCGTTCGGCATCCGATTGCCCTGGCGCTGGATCAGGCCCGGCGATGGTTGGTCGGATGACCCAACCGACCCTGCCTATAATCGCCCCGTTCGCCTGCCGCGCGGCTTCTCGGCTGAAAGCCTGATCCGCACCGACAATGCCTATGACATCATCGTCGTGCTGGGCCATAATGATGGGCCACCCATGCCGGGCCAAGGGAGCGCGATCTTCTTCCACCTGTCCGAAGGCCGCCCTACCGCTGGCTGCATCGCTATCGAGCGCGACGACATGCTCCGCCTGTTACCGCTGCTCGCGCCGGGCGATGGTATGGAGATCGTTGCCTAGGCGCGTGCCAGCGCCTCGCCGACTTCGCCGCCGGCGCCTTCCAGCAGCCGCCGCTCCAAAGTCTGGAGCCGCGCCTTGCTCTCGATCTTCCCGCCGAACAGATCAGTGACGTAGAAAGTATCCACCGCACGCTCGCCATAGGTGGCGACATGCGCGCTATGCACCGTCACCTTCGACTGGAACAATCCGTTGGCAAGGCTGAACAGCAGCGCAGGCCGATCACGCGCATTGACCTCGATCACGGTGAAGCGATTCGACGCTTTGTTGTCGATCAGCACATTGGGTTCGATCCGGAAGGCTTCGGCGCGGGTCCGGGTCAGCGGGCGCGCGCTCAACTTGGTGATCAGCCTATGGCGGTTCGAGAGCGAATCCTCGATCGCGTTGCGGATGCGGGTGAGTTGCTCAGGGCTGTGGAACGCGCCGCCCATCGGATCCTGCACCAGGAAATTATCGATCGCGACCCCATCACGGGTGGTGTGGATGCGCGCATCGATGATGTTGCCGCCTGCCAGATGGATGGCCCCTGCAATGCGATAGAATAGCCCTGGATGGTCGGCGGCATAGACAGTCACCAGCGTCGCGCCACGCTGCGGATAATAATGCGCCGCTATCGACAGCGGCGCGTCGCCGGCCGCCAGCATATGTTCGGCATTATGGATCAAGATATCGTCGGGTTCGGCGATCCAGTAGGATTCGGGCAGTCGCTTGCTGAACGCCTCGAACGTCGCTTCGTCCATATGCAGCGCTTGGCGCAGCGTCTTCTGCTTGGCGGTCACCCGCTCGCTGCGCCCCTTCTGCTTATGACCCAGCCGCAGCAGTTCCTCGGCCGAGTCATACAGATCGCCCAGCAATTGCCGCTTCCAGCTGTTCCACACGCCCGGCCCCACCGCGCGAATGTCCACCACGGTCAGGCACAGCAGCAACCGCAACCGTTCGGGGCTTTGCACCACGTCAACAAAGTCCACGATCGTCTTGTAATCGGCCAGATCGCGCTTGAACGCCGTTGCTGACATCAGCAGATGGTAGCGCACCAGCCAGGCGACCGTTTCGGTTTCCGCAGGGGTCAGGCCAAGGCGTGGGCAAAGCTGTTCGGCCACCTGCGCGCCCAATATGCTGTGATCGCCACCGCGCCCCTTGGCGATGTCATGCAGCAGCACGGCGATGTAGAGCACCCGGCGCGAGAGCAATTTGCCCATCAGGTCGGTGGCCAGCGGATGATCCTGCGCTAGTTCCCCTTTCTCGATCCGGGACAGCAGGCCGACAGCGCGGATGGTATGCTCGTCGACCGTGTAGTGATGATACATGTCGAACTGCATCTGTGCGACGACCCGGCGGAAGTCGGGCACGAAGCGGCCGAACACGGTCGATTCGTTCATCCAGCGCAGCACCGTTTCCGGGTCTCGCGGACTGGTCAGCACATCCATGAAGGCGGCGTTGGCGCGCGGGTCCTTGCGGATCTTGGCCGTGATCAGCCCCGCATCCCGGCTCGCCGCACGCATCGCGGCGGGATGGATGGACAGGCCATGGCGATCGGCCAGCGCGAAAATTTCCACCAACCGCACCGGGTCGGCTTGAAAAAAATCATCGCTTGGCAGAGCCAGCCGCCCCCGGTCGAGCACGAAGCCGTCGAGCTTCTTGGGGCGACGGAAGATGGCGGGAATATAGCGCCGCCCCTTCGGCCCCATCTGGTCATCCAGATGGGCCAGGAACACGGCGGTCAGGTCGCCGACGACCTTCGCATTCAGGAAATAATAGCGCATGAACCGCTCGACCCCGGACTGGCCGTGCCGCCCGGTAAAGCGCATCCGCGTCGCGGTTTCGAGCTGCAGGTCGAAGGTCAGCCGGTCCTCGGCCCGCCCGGTGATGGTGTGCAGGTGACAGCGCACCGCCCAGAGGAAGTCCTCCGCCTTCTGGAACTGGCGCAGTTCGATCTGGGTGAGCAGCCCGACATCGACCAGTTCGGCGACCGATCGCACCCGGTTCACATATTTGCCGATCCAGAACAGCGTATGCAGGTCGCGCAGCCCGCCCTTGCCTTCCTTTACATTGGGTTCGACGACATAGCGGCTGTCGCCCATTCGCTTGTGGCGCTCGTCGCGCTCGACCAGCTTTTCGGTGACGAAGGCGCGGGCATTGCCCTGCATCACCTCGGCATCGAAACGGACGGAGGTTTCCTCATAGAGCGCTCGATCGCCCCAGACATAGCGCGCCTCCAACAAAGCAGTGCGCACCGTCAGGTCCGACTTGGCCATCCGCATCGTCTCGTCGATCGACCGGCTGCTATGCCCGACCTTCAATCCCAGATCCCAGAGCGAATACAGCATCGATTCGATCACCTGCTCTGTCCAGCCGGTCGGCTTCCAGGGGGTGATGAAGCCGATATCGACGTCGCTATGGGGTGCCATTTCGCCCCGGCCGTAGCCGCCCACCGCGATCAGAGCGATCCGCTCTCCGGTGCTGCGATTGCCCGATGGATAAAGATGATGCGTGGTCGCGTCGTAGAGCAGGCGCAAAATCTGGTCGATCAGGAAGGCGAAAGCAGTAACCGTCTCGCGCCCGCGCGTGGGCCGCGCCTCCAGTCTTCGGGCAACTTCGACCCGTCCCTCTTCCAGCGCGGCCTTGAGTTCCCCGACGATCAGCCCACGCAGACGCATGGGGTCGCCCTTATGCGTGTGCGCAAGAGCGTTGATGCTGTCGGAAATCGCGCGTCGGTCGATGATCGCACGGCGCGATCCCAAGGCGGAGAACTGCATGACCATGCGCGTTCTCTAGTCGCGCGTCGCGTCCGCTGCCAGTTGTTTCAATCGATATATGTGATCGAGTGCCTCACGCGGGGACAGCGCGTCAGCGTCGATCGCGGCAATGGCCGCGCGCACCGGGTCGGGCGCAACCTCTTCCTGCGCGGCGGCGGCGGCAAACAGCGGCAGGTCGTCCAGCCCCGCCGCGATACCGCCGGTCTTCGCCTTGCCCGCTTCCAGCCGGGCGAGCACATCCTTGGCGCGCTTGAGCACTGGCGCGGGCAGCCCCGCCAACCGCGCGACGGCGAGGCCATAGCTGCGGTCTGCCGGTCCCTGTGCCAGTTCATGGAGTAGCACCAGATCGCCTTTCCATTCGCGGGCGCGGACATGGTGGAGCGACAGGGCGGACAGGCTCTCGGCGAGCCGCGTCAGTTCATGATAGTGGGTGGCAAACAGGCAGCGGCAGCGATTGACCTCATGCACAGCCTCCACCACCGCCCAGGCGAGCGCCAGCCCATCATAGGTGGATGTGCCGCGCCCGACTTCATCGAGGATGACGAAACTGCGCGTGGTCGCTTGCGCGAGGATCGCGGCGGTCTCGACCATCTCGACCATGAAGGTCGATCGCCCCTTGGCCAAATTGTCCGACGCGCCCACCCGGCTGAACAGGCGATCGACCAATGTCAGCGTTGCCGATTGGGCAGGGACATAGGCACCTGCCTGCGCCAGGATGACGATCAGCGCATTTTGCCGCAGGAAGGTCGACTTGCCGCCCATATTCGGGCCGGTGACCAGCCACAGCCGGTCGTCGGCGACCAGGCAGCAATCATTGGCGACGAACGCCTGGCCGTCACGGCGCAGCGCGTCTTCCACCACCGGGTGTCGCCCGCCGCTGATCGACAGGCAGGGGTTCGACCCGTCATCGGCGATCAGATGCGGTCGTTGCCAGCCGCCTTCTGCCGCCCGTTCAGCGAGGGCCGCCGCGACATCGAGCCGGGCGAGCGCCTGGCCTGCGCGCGCGATATCGGCTTTGCGGCCCAGCACGGCGGCGATCAGCTCTTCGAGATGCGCGGCTTCCGCGACCAGCGCATGCGCCCCCGCCTGCGCCACGCGCCCGGCTTCCTCATGCAGATCGATCGAATTGAAGCGCACGACGCCAGCGAGCGTCTGGCGGTGGGTGAAACCGCTGGTCGGCACCATTAGCGCATCGGCGGCGCGGGCGGGCACCTCGACATGATAGCCCAGCACGCCATTATGGCGGATCTTGAGGGTAGAAATGCCCGTCTGCTCGCGATATTTGGCTTCCAGCGCGGCGATCGCGCGGCGGCCGTCGCCTGCCATCCTGCGCAGTTCGTCGAGCGCGGGATCATAACCATCGGCGATATAGCCGCCGCTTGCCGTCTCGGTTGGCGGCGCAGGCACCAGCGCGCGCGATAGCGCATCCACCAGCGCGCCATGGCCATCGAGCGCGGGCAGCAATCGCGCCAGCAACAAGGGCGGATCAGGCAGGTGCCCTAGCCGTTCGCGCAGCAGCCGCGCTTCGCCCAGACCGTCGCGCAATTGCCCCAGGTCGCGCGGCGAGCCGCGGCCGACCGCCACCCGTCCCAGCGCGCGGCCGATATCCGGCAGCGCGCGCAGCGCCGCGCGCAACTGGTCGCGCAATCCTGCATCGTCATGGAAGAGCTGCACCAGCCCCAGCCGCGCCTCGATCCGGTCGAGGTCCATCAGCGGCGCCGACAAATCCTGCCCCAGCAGCCGCGCGCCTGCGCCCGTTACGGTGCGATCGACCGCCCCCAAGAGGCTGCCCGCGCGCGCGCCGCTCGTGGTTGCGACGATCTCCAGACTCTCGCGCGTCGCCGCATCGATCGCGACATGGCCGCCGCTCGTCTGATGCAGTGGTGGAGCGAGAAAGGGCAGGGTGCCCTTGCCCGCATGGTCGAGATAGGCGATCAGCCCGCCCATCGCCGCCAGCTCCGCGCGGCCGAACTGGCCGAACCCATCGAGCGTCGCGACCGCGAACAACCGCTTCAGCGCTGCTTCGGCACGAGTGCTGGAAAAGGCCGCGCGATCGAACATATGCCTGTCGGGAAGGTCGAGCGACGATCCTTCCGCCACCACAATCTCGCTGGGGCGCAGGCGCGCGAGTTCGGCATGAAGGTCGGCGGCGCGGCAGGTCATCGTTTCGAACCGGCCAGTCGAAATGTCGGCGGCGGCGATCCCGATTTCGCTGTCTCCCCCAACCTGCGCCAGCGCGACGAGCATATTGTCGCGCCGGGAATCGAGCAACGTCTCCTCGGTCAGCGTGCCGGCCGTCACGTATCGCACGATGTCGCGCGCCACGAGCGTCTTGCCGCCACGCGCTTTGGCTTGCGCCGGGGTTTCGGTCTGCTCGGCGATGGCGACGCGATGGCCCGCCTTGATCAACCGCGCGAGATAGCCCTCCGCGCTGTGGACCGGCACCCCGCACATCGGGATCGGTGCGCCGTCATGTTCACCCCGGCTGGTCAGCGCAATGTCGAGCGTCGCCGCCGCGGCCTTGGCATCATCGAAGAAGAGTTCGAAGAAATCGCCCATGCGGTAGAAGAGCAGGCAGTCCTGCGCCTGGGCCTTGAGCGTCAGATATTGCGCCATCATGGGCGTAAGGGGTGGGGACGTGTCCGGGGCGCTGCGCATCCCGCCCGGATAGCGGCAAGGCGGCGCGCAGGAAAGAGCGCGAAAAAGCGGTCTTCTCGCACTTGCCCCCAAGCATGGCTTGCCGCTAGGGCCAGCGTAACGGACAGAAGAGGCGGATAATCGATGAGCGACAAGTCGAACGTGGAATTTTCCGAGCGCGAGGCGCTGTTTTTCCATTCGACGGGTCGTCCCGGCAAGATCGAGATCATCGCGTCCAAACCGATGGCGACGCAGCGCGACCTGTCGCTCGCTTATTCCCCCGGTGTCGCAGTGCCAGTGCTGGCGATCGCGAAAGATCCGGCCCTCGCCTATGACTATACGGCCAAGGGCAATCTGGTTGCGGTCATCACCAATGGCACGGCGATCCTGGGTCTGGGCAATCTCGGCGCGCTGGCGTCCAAGCCGGTGATGGAGGGCAAAGCGGTGCTGTTCAAGCGCTTCGCCGACGTCGACAGCATCGATATCGAACTCAAGACCGAGGATGTCGATCGCTTCATTGACGCGGTCGAACTGATGGAGCCGACCTTTGGCGGCATCAACCTTGAAGATATCAAGGCGCCTGAATGCTTCATCATTGAACAGACGCTCAAAGAGCGGATGAACATTCCGGTGTTCCACGACGATCAGCATGGCACCGCGATCATCGCGGCGGCGGGCGTCATCAATGCCGCGATGCTGACCGGGCGTGAACTCAAAGACCTCAAGGTCGTGGTCAACGGCGCGGGGGCTGCCTCGATCGCCTGTACTGAACTCATCAAAGCCTTGGGCGTCGCCGGTGACAATGTCGTCATGTGCGACAGCAAGGGCGTGATTTATCAGGGTCGCACCGAGGGCATGAACCAGTGGAAGTCGGCCCATGCGGTCAAGACCGACGCGCGCACGCTCAAGGAAGCGATGAAGGGCGCGGACGTGTTCTTGGGACTTTCGGTCAAGGGCGCGGTGACGCCGGATATGGTCAAGGATATGGGCGACAAGCCGATCATCTTCGCCATGGCCAACCCTGACCCGGAAATCACCCCGCCCGATGCGAAGTCGGTGCGCCCCGAAGCGATCGTGGCAACCGGCCGGTCGGATTATCCCAACCAGGTCAACAACGTCATCGGCTTCCCCTTCATCTTCCGGGGCGCGCTGGACGTGCGGGCAACCACGATCAATGAAGCGATGAAGGTCGCCGCCGCCCATGCCATCGCCGAACTGGCGCGGGAACAGGTGCCCGAAGAAGTGGCCAAGGCCTATGGTCGTTCGCACAGCTTTGGCCCCGACTATATCATCCCCGCACCCTTCGACCCGCGCCTGATGGAAGTGGTGCCGTCTGCCGTCGCGCAGGCAGCAATGGACAGCGGCGTCGCGCAAAAGCCGATTGCCGATATGGCGGCCTATCGCCAGTCGTTGAAGGCCCGCCTCAACCCGACCACTTCGGTCCTGACCACGGCCTATGAAGTCGCGAAAGCCAATCCCAAGCGCGTCGTCTTTGCCGAAGCGGAAGAAGAAGTGGTGCTGCGCGCCGCTATCCAGTTCCGCGACCTTGGCTATGGCGTGCCGGTGCTGGTGGGGCGCGGCGACGTGGTCGACAAGCTCAAGGCGCTGGGCGTACGTGACCCGGAAAGCTTCGAACTGCACAATAGTGTGAATTCGCCGCTGGTCCCCGAAATGGTCGATGTGCTGTATGCCCGGCTTCAGCGGCGCGGCTATCTTCGCCGCGATTGCGAACGCATGGTCAATCGCGATCGCAACATCTTCGGCACGTTGCTGGTGAAGATGGGCGTGGCCGATGCAATGATCACCGGCATGACTCGCCCCTATGCGCAGACGCTACGCGAGGTGAAGCGGGTGATGGACCCGGCGGTCGGTCGCACCCCATTTGGCATCCACGTCATGGTGGCCAAGGACAAGACCGTGTTCCTGGCTGACACCACGGTCAACGAGCGCCCCACGGCCAGCGAACTGGCCGATATTGCCGAAGGCACCGTCGCGGTCGCCCGGCGCATGGGCCATGACCCGCGCGTCGCCTTCCTCTCCTATTCCAATTTCGGCAATCCGCCCGGTGCCTTTCTGGAAAATGTCCGTGGCGCGGTGAAACTGCTCGACGAGCGTGACGTCGATTTCGAATATGAAGGCGAAATGACCGCCGACGTGGCGCTCAACCCCGCCGTCATGAAGAGTTACCCGTTCAGCCGCCTGTCTGGTCCCGCCAATGTGCTGGTCATGCCGGGCCTGCAGTCCGCCAATATCTCGGCCAAGCTGCTGCGTGAACTGGGCGGCACGTCGATGATCGGGCCAGTGTTGGTCGGCATGGAAAAATCGGTGCAGATCGCGACCATGGCGTCCAATGCATCCGAGTTGCTGACGCTGGCGGTGCTGGCGGCGGGCGGTATCGCGCTCTGACGCGCGCAGTCTGTGCGACGCACGGCAGGATATGTTGCAGGAGCGACCGGGCATGAGTGAGATGATCAGTTTTGACAGCGCCACCTTTCGGCGGGTGTTGGGCCATTACCCCACCGGCGTCTGCGTCGTGACGGCCGTGGAATCCAGTGGTGCGCCTGTCGGCATGGTCGTCGGCTCTTTCACCTCGGTGTCGCTCGATCCCCCGCTCGTCGCCTTTTTTCCCGCCAAGACGTCGAGCAGCTGGCCCCGGATCGAGGCGGTCGGCAAATTTTGCGTCAATATCCTGGCCAGCGATCAGCAGCCCTTGTGCCGCCAGATTGCCGCGCCAGGCCCGGACAAATTCGCGGGCATCGTGCATCGCGTATCCGCCAATGGATCGCCGATCCTGGACGATGTCGTCGCTTGGATCGATTGCGCGCTGGATGCGGTGCATGAGGCGGGGGACCATTATATCGTTCTAGGCCGGGTCGTGGCGCTGGAAGTCGACCGGCCAGAGCGGCCATTGCTGTTCTTCCAGGGCAGCTATGGCGAGTTTTCGTTGATTGCCTGACGGTTCGGCTGGGTATCCGTCGTCTGGTTGGAAAAGAGGCTGTTCTTTCCATCTATGACCGGCCAGACACATGCGGGACACATTACGGGTCCTTAACGCCTCCTTCCTATGCAGGTGCGTTGCCCTCTGACCGGACTGCCCATGACCGCGCTGCTCATCACCGTCGATACAGAACTTTCTTCTGCGCTGTATCAGCGTGGGATGCCCCTGGCCGACAATATCAGCCGTTCGATCTGGGCGGAGGCACAGGGGCAGGCGCATGGCATCGGCTGGCAGATGGACATGCTGGACCGCCATGGGCTTAAAGGCGTCTTCTTCCTCGATCCCATGCCCACCCTGGTGCACGGCCCGGATTTCCTCATTCCCATCGTCGAAGCGATCGAGAGCCGAGGCCATGAAGTGCAGATGCATATTCACACCGAATGGCTCGCCTGGGCAAAGGAGTCTCCAGTCGGGGATCGGCAAGGACGCAATATCGGTGATTTCTGGTTGGATGATCAGATCGTCTTGCTGAGCCTTGCCAAGGCACTGCTGGAGCAGGCAGGCGCCTCACCCATTACGGCCTTTCGTGCCGGTAACTTCGGCGCGAATGACGATACGTTGCGGGCACTGGCCGCCATTGGCGTGGCGTGGGACAGCAGCGTCAATCCCGCCTATCTGGGACGCGAATGCGGCATCACCGCCGATCCGGCGCAGATTAGTGCTCTGCGGATGCAGGGCGTCGTCGAACTGCCGGTATCGGGCATTCATGACCGGCCCGGCAGTTTCCGTCCAGCCCAGATCTGCGCCATGTCGGCGGCGGAGATGCGCGCGGGGCTGCGCCATGCCGCGCGCCAGGGGCATGATGCCTTCACCGTCGTCACTCATAGTTTCGAAATGCTCTCACGCGATCGGGAACGACCCAACGCCATGGTCAAGGCCCGGTTCGCGGCGCTGTGTCAGGAAGCCGTGCGTTTGCCGCAGGTGCGCGGGGCAGGGTTTCGCGACCTGTCCCCCGCCATTGCTGACCCTTCGCCAACGTCGCTGACTCGTGTGCCGCCCAGCCAGGTGCGGACCGGGCTACGGCTGGCGCAGCAGGCCTGGGCGACCTGGCGCTACGAACATCGGTTGGTTCCTGCGTGAGCCGCTATCCCGTCGCGCTCGTCCTGGGTCTGGAAAATGCCATCGGCCTCACGGTCGTGCGCGAGCTGGGCGAAAAGGGCGTCCCGGTCCATGGCATCGCGCGCGAATCGGCACCCATCGCCGCGGCATCGCGTCATTGCGCCGCCATGACAGCCCGCCCGCCCGGACCCATGGGCAACTGGCTCCCTGATCTGATCGCCCGGACCAACGCGGGGGCTGTGTTGGCGATTTCCGAATCCGACCTGCTGGAGCTTTCGGCGCTGCCGCCGGTCATCGGCGATTGCCATTTGCTGGTGCCCCGACCCGAGCCCCTGGCCAAAGTGTTGGATAAACTTCGCACGCTGGAGATCGCGGCGGAGGTGGGGCTGTGCGTCCCGCAAACCTGGCAGCCGCGCGTGGGTGAGGATTTCGCCGCTCGTATCGCGACGATGCGCTATCCGCTCGTTGCCAAATGGGCCAATCCTCCTGAAATCATGCCGGTCCTTGAGCGGGCAGGGCTGGAATGGCTCAAGACCGATTATATTCGCTCAGCTCGGGAGTTGACGGCCTTGCTCGACCGTTACGCGCCGGTCGGCCATTGGCCGCTGATCCAGCAATATTGCCGGGGCGTAGGTCTTGGGCAGATGCTTTATATGGACGATGGCCGGGCGACGGTGCGCTTCCAGCATCGCCGCTTGCACGAATGGCCGCCGGAAGGCGGCGTGTCGACGCTCTGTCGGGCCGAACCGACAGATGCGCATGCGGCGCAAATGGCGCTGTCCGAAGCCTTGCTGCGTGCGCTCGACTGGCAGGGCCAGGCGATGGTCGAATATCGTTATGAGGCCGAAAGTGGCCGATATTGGCTGATGGAAGTCAATGGCCGATTTTGGGGTAGCCTGGCGCTGGCGCGCCATTGCGGCGCGCTGTTCGCCTGGGAAGCCTATCGTCGCACGGTTCTGCGCCAAACCGATGCCGCGCGGGTGCCCCGCGACACGCTGCGCGCCCGCTATATGGTGCCGGAAACAAAGCGGCTCGCGCGCGTCCTGTTGTCGCCGGGGCGGATCGGCGATCCCTTCTTCCAACGGCGCCCGCTGGCTGACCTGGCTGCCTATCTGCTGACCTTCTTGGATCCGCGCGCGCGCTATTATGTGTTGAGCCTGTCCGACCCGCGACCCTGGCTGCGCGACATGATGCAGATGCTCAAGAAAGCCGTGCGCCGGGGAAAGCCCTGACCAGCGCGCCCACGGCTTGTTCGATTCGGGCAAGGCACTGCGCCATATAGCGGTCATCGAGCTTATAGGGATCGTGCAGATGCGGCAGCATCGGGCGCGTCCAGCGACCTAGCAACATGCGGGGCAGGGCAGCCAGGCGCGGGTCAGCCGCCAGCCGGTGCAATTGCCGCACCTCCATCGCCAGCAACACGTCGCCGGGCTCCGGCACATAATCGACCAGATCGACGGCGCGATGGGTGCTCAGATCATGGCCCAGCGCCCGCGCCGCCGCGATAGCAGGGCCATGCGCCGCTCGCCCGGTGGTCGTCGATAACCCAAAGGACGCGCTGCGCAATCCAACGCTCTGCGCCACTATATCGGCAAATGCGCTACGACAGATATTTCCCTGACACACGAATACCAATCGCCGCACCCTAGCAGGATCGGGCGCAACGCTGGCGGAACGGCCAAGCGCGAGCTGCGGATAAGACAAAGCAAGCCGTACCAGCCCGCGAAAAGTGCCGAACCGGGATCGGATCATGAGGTGAACCTGCGAGAAGAATTGGGGAGGAAGTAGGGGAACAGAACAGACATAAAAAACAGGAATTTTCTAGCGCAATTCGCCTGAACCTCACGAATTTTCGCTCATTTGGTGGAAGCGTGTTGCCCCATATTTGGGCCAACGCCTGTTTAGCAAAATGCCAAAGCGAGCGCGTTGCCCCAAGCATTTTGCTCTCGCTTCTAGGCCGCAGCGGCAGCCTACCCCCCTATACAATCGTCGGCTTTCTCACCCATCGCACGACACTTTGTCATCGTTGGTGGGAACGCCTCGGCTTTCCGCTACGTTATGATGGCTATGCATGACTAGTGGGGCGATCTTTCCCATCGACAAACTGCTTTACCAGGATCGGCGGTTCACGCCTTCTCGACGCGATTTGCTGATCGGCGTCGGCGCGACGACGGCGCTGACCTTTTCCCCTGCCGCCGCGAATTCGGTATCAGACGAATATCTGATCCAAGGCGCTACGGTGCTGACCATGGTGCCCGGCGCTGCCATTTTGGTCGATCACGATGTCCATGTGCGCAATCGCCGGATCGTTGCCATAGGCAAAAATATCATTGCCCCCGCGGCGACGCGGCTCGATGCACGTGGTTCGATCGTGATGCCGGGACTGGTCGATACGCATTGGCATCTGTGGACGACGTTGCTTCGCAATCTGGCCGACAATAGCGACGCCAACGGCTATTTCGCGATGACTGGCCGTCTTGGTCGCCGCTTCGGCCCAAAGGAGATGCGGTTGGCGGCCATGCTCGCGGCCGCCGACGCGCTTGATCATGGTATCACCACAGTGCACGATTGGTGCCACAATATCCGCAGTCCCGCCCATGCCCGCGGCGCGCTGGCGGGCTTGCGGGACAGCGGGCTCCGGGCGCGCTTTTCCTACGGCGCGACACGCCAGACGCCGTTCGACCAGCCGCTCGCTGCCGCCGACTTTGCACGCCTGCATGCAGGGTGGGGGGAGTGGTCGGACGGTGGGCGACTAAGTCTTGGGATTGGCTGGCGCGGGGTTATGGCGACGGTGGACGATCGTGCGGTCGCGGTGCCCGATGCGGTTTGGCGCGCAGACCTTAAGCTCGCCCGCGACCGTGGGTTGCCAGTCAGTGTCCATGCGAACAATAGCGCGGCGAACAGCGGGCATGTTCGGCGAATGGACGAGCTACGTCTGCTGGGCCGCGATATGCAGATCGTGCACGCCGTGAACGCGGAGGCGGATGAGATAGCAGCGTTAGCCAGAAGCGGCGCGAGCGTGTCGCTCGCCCCTTCTTCTGAATTGACGGTTGGCTTCGGCGTGCCGCCCGTTGCCGCGCTGCGGCGCGCAGGCATCGTCATCGGCGCATCGATTGATACGCCGGCATTGGTGGGTGCCGCCGATCTGTTGCGCGAATTGCGGATCATCCAGGGTCTCGCCAATGCTCTGGCAGCCGATGAGATGGCGATGACGCCGCTGGATGCACTGGCGATCGGTACGCGTGAAGGTGCAGCATCCTTGGGATTGGATGGCGTCGCGGGGTCATTGGCGCCAGGCAAGTGCGCCGATTTGATCGTTGTTCGCCGTGATGCACTGTCGCTGCTGCCGCATGCCGATCCGGCAACTATGATCCTGCGCTCTCTACGCCCTGCGGATATTAGGGTGGTGATGGTCGATGGAACCATACTCAAACAGGACGGTCTGTTGACGAAGATTGATCGCGCCGCACTTACTGCCGATGTTTTGGAGACCAGTGCCCGACTGGCGCGTGATGCCGGTTAGGCTTTCCGCGATATATTCTGTGTCTCCTAACACTGGCGTTCGCATCAGGGCGGCCGGCTTACGGGGCCAGCGCGCTGACCTACCAAGACGCCATGTGACGGGCGCGCGGTGGCTATTGTCGATCGCTTTAGGTGCCGGTGGTTGCACCAACGGCGGCATATAGATCGATGATCGCGAACGCGATCTGCGCGTCGCTATCGATCAACGACTGACGGCTGCCGATCAACTGGCGCTGCGCATCAAGCACGTCGAACAAAGATGTCAGCCCTTCGCGGTAGAGCGCATTCGACTGGTTGAAGGCGGACTCGCTTTGTTCGATCGCGTCGCGTAAACTTGCCGAGCGCGCGGAAAAACTGTCGATACCCACTAGGGCGTTCTCCACCTCGCGCAGCGCATCAAGCAATGTCTGGCGATAATCGTTGAACCGCGCATCGGCCTCCGCGCGTGCCGCCACGATTTCGGCGCGTCGTCGGCCTCCGTCGAATAGCGGCACGTCAAGGATGGCCCCCACTGTACCGATCAGGCGATCGATCAGCCCGAGACCGAAGCTGTCCCCGATTGAAATCCGGCCCGTTAGCGCAAGCGCCGGTAACAAATCGGCTTGTTCAATCCCTACGGTCGCCGCCGCTTCAGCCAGATTGGCCTCGGCAACCAGCAAATCGGGGCGGCGTCGCAGCAGGTCGGCGGGCACGCCCGTCGGCGGCCCTGCGCTGAAGCTGGGAATTGTCTGATCAGCCGAAGCCGGTGGCAATGGTTGCGGCACCTCGCCTAATAATACCGACAGCGCCCGCGCAGCCTGCGAACGCTGGAGCAGCAATATACCCCGTTGCGCTTCGGTTTGTGCCAAATCGGCGGCGGCGCGTCGAACGTCGAGATTGGCCGATAGGCCTGCGCCAAACCGCAACTCGACGATTCGCAGCGTCTGCTGCTGAAGATCGGTCGATTCCTCGATCAAGGTCAATTGCGCTTCAGACCTGCGCAGATCAATATATTGCTGTACCGTTGCCGCGACGACGAGCCGTCGCGCATCGGCGAGAAGATAGGCGGATGCTTGCGCGCGCGCAGCAGCGGCTTCGATCTCGCGCGACAGACGCCCATTCAGGTCAGGGTTGAACAGCACCCCCGCCCCCCCGGCGGGTCTCGCGTTTAATCGTTCGAAAACACCGCCAGTGCCCTCAATGCCTATGTCCCCGGAAATTGACGGCACGCGATCTGCCCGTTCCGCCAGCACCGCGGCGCGCGCGGCGCGCAAGCGATCGCGCGCTGCGGCGATCGTCAGATTGTCGCTCAACGCCCGCTCAATGATTGCGTCGAGGCGTGGGTCGTCGAATCCACGCCACCACAGATCATCGCCCTCGACCGAAAGGCGATTGGCCGTGAGGAAGGCCGATGGCACCGCAGCTGTGTCGATGACCGGCATCGGATCGTGAGGCGTTGCGCAAGCGGTGAGCAGGACGGATGCCACGGTAACGTTGATGATACGCATCAATGCGCCCCCGCCGTTTGCAGACTGCCATCCGCTGCGTCGTCCAGTTCGCGATTAAGGCGCGTCAAATCCGCTTTGCGCGGCTTACCGAACTTGGCGATGACGATATACAGAACCGGCGTCAGGAAGAGGGTGAAGACCCCAGCGAGCCCCAATCCACCGAAGATCACCCAGCCGATGGATGTTCGCGCTTCCGCCCCTGCGCCAGTCGCGATGATCAGCGGCACTGCCCCGACGACGGTGGAGATGAGCGTCATCATGATCGGCCGCAGCCGCAGCGTGGCCGCTTCCTCTGCCGCCTCGCGCACCGATTTGCCCTCCAATCGCAATTGATCAGCGAATTCGACGATCAGAATGCCATTTTTGGCCATCAGCCCGATCAGCATCACCAGTCCGATCTGCGAATAGATGTTGAGCGACGTTCCCGAGAGGAACAACGCCAACACCGCTGCCGCCAGCGCGAAGGGCACGGTGAGCAGGATGACCAGCGCACTGGTAAGGCTCTCAAACTGCGCGACGAGCACCAGGAAGACGATGACCAGCGCAAAGCCGTAAGTGAGCAACAGCGCGTTGGAGGTTTCGGCAAGCGTCTCTGCTTCCCCCTGAAGGATAAGATCGGCTTCCGGGTTGCCGGTTTCTTCAGCGAGGCGCCGGATTTCGGTGACCGCTTCAGCAATAGTCCCGCTCGTTATGTCGGCGGTCACTTCGATCGCGCGGCGCTGGGCGACGCGGTCGAGCTGGGCGGCGACGCCTTCTTCCTTGATCGATACGATCGTCGAAAGCGGGGTTAGCCCGCCAGCGGTCGTGCGGACATATAGATTGTTGAGGTCGGAAGGGCTGGTGATCGTGGTCGTTTCCGACGTCAGCAATATAGGTAGCGCCTGATCGCCAACGTTAAGGTCCACCACTTCGTCGCCCCCCACCATCGCGCGGAGCGTCACCGACAATTGTTCCAGATCGACCCCCAATTCAGCAGCGCGGCGTCGATCAACGGCCAGCGCGATCTGTGGTTGAGTCGGCTGATAGGATATTTCGGCATTCGCCAACATATCCGAACGCGTATCGATGGCATCCGCAAGGGCCCGGGCGCGCCGATAGATTTCATCATAATCGGTGCCGGTCAGGGCGACTTCTATCTGTTCGCCGCCTCCCCCGCCAATATCGAGCGTGCCGCGTCCGCGCGGGCTGATCCGCGATCCTGGAATGCGCTCCAGTGGCGCGCGCAGGCTATCGACGAGTTCAGCTTGGCTTTGATCGCGATCGCTCCAGTCGGCGAGTTGCGCGGTTACTTGAATTCGGTTCGGATCCCAGCGACCGACAATGGAGAACGTCGAACGGATCACCCCCGATCGTTCGAGCGGCTCGATCACCTGTTCGATCGCGTCCATCTGGCCGTCCATATAGGCAATGCCGACACCGTCAGGGCCAGTTGCATACACTTCCAATACGCCGCGATCCCCTTCGGGTACGACTTCGTTGGACAGGGTTGGATAAAGCAGGCCTGCGGCCGCGGCGGCCGCAACCGAAATCAGGATCACCAACATCGGTCGATCCAGCGACCAGCGCACCATCCGCCCGTAACGATCGTTGAGCGCGCCGCCAAAGCGTGCCAGCCGTCCGTCCCGACTATCGTTCGTCGACAGGTTCATCTTGGCGGCCAGCGCGGGAACGAGCGATAAGGCCACGAAGGAGGAGATCAGGACCGCCAGCGCCAATACGAAGCCGAATTCGCGGAACAACCGCCCCGCATCCGACGGCAGGAACGAGATAGGCACGAAGACCGAAATCAGTACGGCCGTCGTCGCGATCACGGCGAAGAACACCTGGCGGGTGCCGAGCACCGCCGATGCCTTGCGCCCCAGCCCCTCATTCTGCAGCCTTTGGGCATTTTCCAGTACCACGATGGCATCGTCGACAATCAGGCCGGTTGCCAGGACCAGGGCGAGCAACGTCAAAAGGTTGATCGAAAAGCCTGCCAACCAGATGCCGCCAAGTACCCCGATCAGCGCGATCGGGATGGTAGTTGCCGGTATCAATGTCGCCTTGAACGATCGGAAGAACAGCAGGATGGTGACAATCACCACGACCACCGTGAAGATCAGGGTGATCAATACCTCCTGCACCGACACGCGGATGAAGTCGGCATCGTCGGAGATGACCGCAATCGTGATGTCGGGGAAACGCTTGCTCACGCGTTCGACCGCAGCCTGCACCTCGTTCGAAATTTCAATGGTGTTCGACCCTGCTTGCCGGATAACCCCCAAGCCAATAATGGGTATGCCATCGAGCCTGACGAAACTTGTTGCATCGGCGGGGGCCAGAAACACTTCTGCGACATCGCCTACCCGTGTGGTGCCGCGCACGGTTACGTCGCGCACCAAATCAGGCGTAGCGGCGGTGGCCTGTGCGCGTACCAGTAACTCCTGTGCGTCCGACCGGAAGCTGCCTGCGGGCACGTCGTAGGGGGCGCGTTGCAATGCGGTCGCGACATCACCGACCGTCAGACCGAAGCGGTTGAGGCGCACCGGATCGATCGCAACGCGCATCTGTTGCACCCGCGCACCAAACTGACCGATGCTGGCGACGCCCTGCGCGCTCAGCAGTTCGGGCAGGATGTCATTGTCAATGATCGTGGTCAGCGCGGCTTCGTCGTAGCGACGGCTCGACACGGCCAGTTGCAGGATCGATCGCGCGTCTTCATCGGCTTTGACGACGCGCACCTGCTCGACGCGATCGGGCAGGTCGTTGGTCACCCGGCTTACCGCCTCGCGTACGTCGGATGCCGCTGTATCCAGATCAACGCCGGGGGAGAATTCGACGCGGACGCGGCTACTATTCTCCTCACTTGATGACCGGATGCGCCGAACTCCCGTGACGCGCGCGGCGGCGTCCTCCAGCACGCTGGTCACTTCGGCATCGATCGTCTGCGGCGCAGCGCCGGGGAAGGTCGCGTTGACCGATACTACCGGGCGATCGACGTTGGGCAATTCGCGTATTTCGACGCCGAACAGTGCGGCGAGCCCAGCGATGACGATCAGCAGATTGAGCACTGCAATCAACAGCGGGCGTTTGACCGCCAGCATGGGAAGGTCGTCGCGTTGCTTCACTTCCCTTGGCCCGCCGCCCGAACAACGGCTTGCTGGGCCGGCGGGGCATTGCGCGCAACCAATTCGACGCGCTGGCCCTCACGTACCTTCTGCACGCCTTCGACAATGATACGGTCGCCGGATTGCAGCGCACCGTTGAACAGGACGAGGCCATCGCGCCTTGCCGCGATCGTCATCGGCACGCGGCGGGCAACCCCGCTCCGCACCGCCCATATATATGATCCGTCCCCGCCCCATATGATGGCGCTTTCCGGCACGGCAGGAAGCGTCCGACCGGGCGACGCGAAATTGGCGCGAAAGCTCATCCCGGGTCGATAGGCATCGTTTCGGTTGGCGATAACGGTGCGGACAGTGAAGCTGCGCGTATCGGCAGCGATCGAACTATCGACCGCCTCGACGCGCGCGTCGATGGTGCGCGCCGGGTCCGAATAAGGCACAAGCGAGACGACGGCACCCGAACGCAGCTGTTCGAATGCGGCTTCTGGCGCGGGAAAGTCGACGAACAGACGGGTACGGTCGTCAATGGTGCCGATCAATGTGGTCGGGGTCACTCGATCCCCGCGATCAATTTGCGGGATGCCCATATGCCCGGTAAAAAGCGCGCGGACGGTGCGATCGGCCAGCGCGACTTTGGCCTGCTCAAGCTCAATTTGCGCCGATTGCAGCGCGGTCACGCCCGCCTCGATCTGACTCGCCGACAGCGCCCCGGTATCCTCGATCCGGCGGTAGCGACCGAGCAGCTGATCCGCTTCGGCGACGGCAACGCTCGCCAGTCGTACCGCAAGCTGCTCGCGCCGGTCGTCCAGTTGCACCAGCGGCGCGCCGCTTTGCACATAATCGCCAGCGGTGAAGCGAACGGCGGTCACCAGGCCTGCCGCTTCAGGATATAACTCTGCGGCCGTCGCCGCGCGCGCCGTGCCGATCGCTTCGACCATCGACGTTTCCGCCACCCTTTGTGCCTTCTGAGCAACAACGCGGGCTGCTACATCCTCCCGGCTCGTCTGCGCGTCGGGCCCGCACGCGCCAAGTATAAGGGAGGAAGCCAGAATCACCGTCGTCTGCACAAAGTTCGTCATCGCACCACCATAGCGACCAATATACTCAGACCAACCCCGGCAATCCTGTGGAAAAATTTTGAAGCAAGCATCGCCAATCAGGCTAGGCCAGGAGAGAAATAGCGCGACCCATATGGCCTGTTCGTCGTCACCCCGATGCTATCGAGGTTTCCCCGCACGACTGCTGCCACTGCTGCTCGCCGCATCGCTGACAGCGTTTTTTCGCCCGCCCCGCATGCCAAAGTCCTGAAATGCATGAGATCCCTTATATCCACTATGATATTGGCGCCCTCTCCATAGATTCTGCACGGCATTGCCTCTTCTGGCTGGCCCTTATTCAATTTTGATCAGACTTGTTCGTTGCTGTTCGGTGAGAGATAAGCGACTGGGCCGATGCATCGTTCCTGCTTTGATTCATTTGACCGACAAAATGCGGGTGCAGCGGCGCTCTCGTCCAGTGAACAAAATTGCCCAGTTCTTAACAATCGATATTCCCGCACGCCTTTACCACATGCCCAATCGGTCACCGCCTTATGCATGAGGGTGAGGTGACGCGAGAATGGACCCGTGGCCGCCGGGCTCTTATGGTTTAATGGCGTTTGGGAAAACAAGCTGTTGTTGGAGATGCCGGGCTTGCCCTTATGACGCTCGGGGATACTAGTCTGTTGGATCGCTGCCTTCACATCCATCGTGTGGCGTTGCTTGGGCGCAGGAACTAAGATCGCGCTGATTGCCCTTCCCGAGTTTGCTACGGCCGATCACCGTGGTATCCAAACGGCCGAAAAGCTCGTCGATCGGTTCGGCGCTTATAAGGCGTTCTTCGAACAACCACGCTGCTGGCGGATCAACAACCGTGCTGCCAAGCTGCCCCAGAAAGCGCCTCCATTTTCACGTTCGGCCAGTGAATGGCTTGAAGCGGTCAGCCACTGGCGGCTTTTGTAGGTGTCTGGAAATCGTCGATTGAACGCAGCAGCGTTTTGGCCATCACAAGCGGGGTCACGCGGAGTCATCTTTGGCGGCGCGATAGAGCGCATTGAGTGCCGCCACAGCCTTTCCTCAACGCAACCAGAAAATTTTAATCACCCCTGTCCAATCGAACGATATGCTGCGTTCAAGGCTCATCTTGAAGAGGATGTTCGACCCAAAGTAAATTGCCTCTACTTATCCGCACTTGTGCACAGATTTCCTAAAGTCCGGAATATATGTTTAGGGCGAGATCTACATCATCGTAGGTATCAGCCTTGCCTTTATCAATGATGACGGCCTTATTGCAAAACTGCCTCATAAAATCAGGGCTGTGCGAGGCTACGATCATCGCTCTATCCTCACGTTTTTCGAACATTTCTATCTGACATTTGCGCTGGAAGTTTTGGTCGCCCACGAGAATAATCTCGTCGATCAAGTAACAATCAAACTCGATTGACAAAGAAAGGGCGAAAGCCAGACGTGCGCGCATGCCAGAAGAGTAGGTCTTGACGGGCATCTTTAATTGGCTGCCAAGCTCGGTAAATTCTTCCACGAACGTCCTGACATCCGCGTAGTCACGCTGATAAATTCGCGCGATGAAGCGTGCATTGTCATAACCCGTTAGACTGCCTTGGAAACCCCCGGCAAAACCCAGAGGCCAGGATACCGACATCTGACGAATGATCTTGCCTGAACTGGGCAACTCGACACCGCCGATAAGTTTTATCAGGGTACTTTTCCCCGCACCGTTTCGCCCCAACAAGGCAACCCGTTCACCTCTTTTAACGGTAAGATTGACGCCATCAAAGACGCGTTTATTTCCACGTCCGTGAGAATATGATTTTGCGACATCGCGACAGATGATCATTCGACCGTCAACATCCGGCGAACACGCCGACATAGAATAAGGCCTATCAGCGCAGCAACGGCTGAGCAGATGATCGGATTCCAAATATTATAGTATACCGTTACTTGATCGCCCCAAATACCTTTTCGCATCATCTCCATACCATTAACAAATGGTGATAAAAGGAGAAATTCTCTTGCGGCAGGTGTCAACCAAGACAACATATAAAATAAACCTGAAAATGGAATCATGATATAAGTTGTCGCCGGTATGAATTTTTCCATTGCCTCCGACATTTCAGAAAGAGGAGCAATAATTAAACAAATTGCGAAGCAAAATGAAGAGTATAGAAACCATCCTGCAATCAGCAACCCAAAATCCGCAGGCATCGGAAATTGTCCGAATATCATCAACACGATTGCCATGAACAGATAAGCCATCATACCACCAAGAAATTCGATAACGAATCTGGTTAGGATGAAATCGACAATCTTTATCTGCCTATGATAAAGCAGGCTTTGGTTTACCGTGAATACAGCCACACTACGCGATACACCATGGCGAAACAGGGTGATGGGAATATAACCGGTAGCCACAAAAGCGATAACATTGATGCCATGTTCGGTGGCACCATGCGTAAAGTGCCATAGAGCCCCTACTAAACCCGCGAATAATAAGGGTTCCGCCATGATCCAGAGAAAGCCGATATTATCCCGTCCGAATCTGGTGATCAGTTCACGGATCATCAAGGCGTGTATCACCCGGACTTGAATGGCCCAACTGGCGCGGAGCTTAGAGAGGCTGCTGCTGGCCATCTTCAGTCTTCCGGCGCGTGCTCGAGAATGCCGATCGCAAACATCCAGACGATGAAATAGAGGCACAAGGACGCTGCAAACACGATCAAAATGTTGATAAAGCGTTTTGGCAGCAACGGTGTGTCGGGCGTGTTGGGATCAACTACACGCTCCAGATAGAATTGCTGACGTTGCGCTTCAGCGCGAGCTTGAACCAGCGCTGCGTTGGCTGAGGTTAAGCTTTCAGTTGCAAACTCTTGCTCCACAAGCAGGTTTTCATAACCACCCAATTGAGAAGCGATGCCGCTGCCCGTGCCCACGATGCGGCTGTCCTGCGAAGAGATCTGCACCGAGATGGCTTTGATCCGGTCGCGCATAGCCGGGATGGACGGGTTATTGGGCGTCAAGCGCTGCATGATATCAAGTTGAGCTTGCAGTGCGGCACGCTCCCCGATCATGCTGTTGGAAATTTCTAAAACACCTACCGCCTGCTTTTCCGGGTCGATTAGCGATTTGGCATTGCGGTATTGCGCCAAAGAAATTCGTGAATTTCTGGCCCGCTGCGTAGCGAGATCGACTTGACGTTGCGCCTCGACGATGCCCTTGGTGCGCGCGCGCTCATTGAGGCGATTCACCAATGCCTCACTCAGATCGAGCAGTTGCCTATTGATTATATAGGCATCTTGTGGGGTGAACGCTTCGACCTTGATGACTGCGGTTCCGGCTTCGGTGTCCATGAGTGCATCGACCCGCTTGCCATAATATTTGAACAGGCTTTCAAAGCTATTGTCAGAGAAAGGCAGGGGAAAGCGGCTCAGCATATCAGCTTGGGATGTCGCGAACTTGTCTTTGACATCGACGTTTTTTTCCAATGCCTTTAGCGCGTCCCGGGAGCGGACGTAAGTCAGCACCTCGTTAGTCTGCTCCTGCCCGCCCGACAGGCCTGTAGTCTGTACCAAATTGGCAAGCGTCGACGTCTGGCCGCGTTTCTGATCCGGGCTTTTGATGACGAAGCGTGATTCCGAAACATAGATGTCGGACGCGATCAGGCCGTAATAGAGCATTGCCAGCAGCGTGGGCAAAGCGACAAAAATCAGAAACCAGCGTCGCTTTTTGAGCCACTGCGATAAGGCAGAATGCTGAGTGGGCATGTCGGTATCGACGGGAAAGGTGGGGTTGGCGTTCATAAATCTGCGCGGCGCCTTTAAGCGGATACAAGCGGCTATGCGCTAGGCGAACATGGGCAAAGGTGCAAGACCAAGCGCGTGTGGCCGCAAGCCCAAGAGGAACTATTGTCCATTGTTCGATCGTGATGCTAAGGCGTTGCGCTCACAAGCAGCCAGCCTTTCGAGACCACTATCCATGTATCTAAAGAAAATCGTATGTTTGGCCCTGTTCCCGGGGCTTGCAGGCTGCGCCACACTGCCCTCGAGCGGTCCAACCGGTAAGCAGATTGAGAGGTCCGCGATCGCTCCGAAGGATGGCTCGCCCATCCGGTTAGTCCAGATCCAGTCCGCAACCGGGATACCCGTCGCCCCTGACATTGCTAAACCCGTCGCAAGTCTCCCTGAAATCACCCAGACGCCAACCGACATGGTAGGGCCGGGCGATGTCCTCGACATCAACATCTACGAGGCCGGCGTTACCCTGTTTAGCGGTGGCGGCAATTCCGGCGGTTCAGGCCAAATGATGGCGACTCCGGGCGTCCAAGTTCAAAAGTTGCCGCCAGTGCGCGTCGATGACGGGGGCGATATCACCATACCCTATGCCGGCACGCTCAATGTTGCAGGCCTTACCACGGGTGAGGTTGAGGCCATGATCCGCAATGCGCTGAAAGGCTTGTCGCAAAATCCCCAGGTTTTGGTGGCTCTTGACCAGGCCATCACCAATTCGATCATCATTGGCGGTGAAGTAGCAAAGCCAGGACGCCTCGTGCTTCAGACAAACCGCGAAAGCCTGTCAGACGTGATTGCGCTTGCAGGCGGCTATCGCGGCAGTTCGAAGGACCTCATGGTGCGCATCATGCGCGGAGCCTCCAGCGCGGACGTTCGTATCAACGATATGGTTGAAAATCCAGCACTTGACGTGCGCATCCGTCCAGGCGATCGACTAATGCTGGTAGATGATCCGCGAACATACTCCATTCTGGGCGCTTCGGGTCGAGTAGAACAAGTACCCTTCAGGCGTTCGTCCGTATCTTTGGCAGAGGCGGTTGCAACCGCTGGCGGCACCAACCCCAATCTCGGTGATCCCGCCGCCATCTTTTTGTTCCGCTATGTCCGGGACGAGAGCGGCAACGAAGTGCCAGTGGTCTATCATCTCAATATGATGCAGACAGGCTCCTATTTCTTGGCGCAGAAATTTGTGATGCAAGACAAAGATGTGCTCTATTTTGGTAATGCGGCGGCTAACCAGCCCAGCAAGCTCGTTCAACTCATTAGCCAGCTCTTCTCACCGGTCCTGACGGTGACCAGTGCTGTGTCGGTGATCCAGAACAGCAATAACTGATCGAAATCAGTCGCACTTTTCAGGAGAACATATGGAAGTCCAGACCTACGATATCGCAGGCGTTACGCTTCTGACCCCTCGCCATATCGGCGACGAGCGCGGTTACTTCGCGGAGACTTTCCGCGCTGATCTGTTCGCTAAACATATCGGTGACTATATGTTCGTTCAGGACAATGAGTCGATGAGCGCCCGGGTTGGCACCATCCGCGGCCTGCATTTCCAGAGTAATCCCCATGCCCAGGGCAAGCTGGTGCGTTGCACCGCCGGCGCGCTGTATGATGTGGCCGTCGATATCCGCGTGGGATCGCCTACCTATGGCCAGTGGGCCGGCGAAACGCTGACGCCGGATAATGGCAAGCAACTGTGGGTGCCGCCAGGCTTTGCCCACGGCTTCTGCACGCTCGAACCCAATACGGTCATCGCCTATAAGGTCACCGGCGGATACTATAACACAGAATGTGATAAGGGGCTGGCTTGGGATGATCCGGCGATTGGCATCGTCTGGCCCGACGCCGCTGACGCCGACACCCTGTCTGCCAAGGATCGCAAGCAGCCGCTGCTGACCGACCTTCCTGCCTATTTCAACTGGAGCAAATAACCCATGCGCGTGATTGTCACCGGCGGTGCCGGCTTTATTGGCTCGGCCCTTGTCCGCTATCTGGTGCTGGAAAAGGGCTACGACGTCCTGACCATAGACGCGCTTACCTATGCGGGTTGCGAGGCATCGCTGAAAGAGGTCGAAGGCAAGAATAACCACCAGTTCCTGCATGCCAATATCTGCGATCGTGCAACGATGGACGCCGCAATCACCGGCTTCAGGCCCGACCGCATCATGCATTTGGCCGCCGAAAGCCACGTCGATCGCTCGATCACTGGCGCGGCGGATTTCATTCAGACCAATGTGGTGGGCAGTTTTACCCTGCTGGAGGCTGCGCGCGCATACTGGAATGGCCTCGAAGCCGACGCCAAGACCGCCTTCCGCTTCCTCCATGTCTCGACCGATGAAGTCTATGGCTCGCTGGGTGACAAAGGCCTGTTTGAGGAAACCACTCCTTATGACCCCAGTTCTCCCTATTCGGCGTCTAAAGCTGCGTCCGATCACCTCGCCAAGGCATGGCAGCGCACCTATGGCCTGCCGGTGGTGGTGTCGAACTGCTCGAACAATTACGGACCCTATCATTTCCCCGAAAAGCTGATCCCGCTTACTATCCTCAATGCGCTTGAAGGCCGTCGCCTGCCTATCTATGGCAAGGGCGATAATATCCGCGACTGGCTCTATGTCGACGATCATGCACGTGCGCTCGACATCATCATCGAGCGCGGCGTGCCGGGTGAAACCTATAATGTCGGTGGCCGTAACGAGCGCAAGAATATCGACGTTGTATTGCGCATTTGCGCCGTGCTCGACGAACTGCGCCCAACCCACAAGCCGCGCGCTGAGTTGATCGAATATGTGACTGATCGCCCCGGCCATGATGCGCGCTACGCAATTGACGCGACCCGGCTTGAAAACGAACTGGGCTGGAAGGCGCAGGAGAATTTTGACAGTGGCATCGAAAAGACGGTGCGCTGGTATCTGGAAAACCAGTGGTGGTGGCAGCCGTTGCGCGACCAATATGACGGTCAGAGGTTGGGGCTGAACAAATGAGGATTGTCGTAACAGGCCAGTCTGGCCAGGTTGTCACCAGTCTGATAGAGCGTGGCGGGGCCGTTGGGCATGAGGTGATTGCGATCGGTCGTCCACAGCTTGACTTGGCAGATCCAGCATCGGTCATTCGTGCGCTGGAAGCTTCCGCGCCTGAGGCGATCGTCTCGGCGGCCGCCTATACTGCAGTCGACAAGGCGGAGACGGAAAGCGACCTCGCCCATGCCGTCAATGGCGCAGGTGCAGGCGCTGTGGCACAGGCGGCCAAGGCGTTGGGCATACCGCTGGTCCATGTCTCGACCGATTATGTGTTCGACGGTACACTCGACCGCGCCTATTTGGAAAGCGATCCCACTGGGCCCACTGGCGTCTATGGCGCGTCGAAACTGGCGGGTGAGCAGGCGGTGTTGTCGACCCATGCCAATAGTGCCATCGTGCGCGTGGCTTGGGTTTACAGTCCGTTCGGTAGCAATTTTGTCAAGACCATGTTGCGGGTTGGCGCGGACCGGGACGAACTATCCGTGGTTGCCGACCAAGTCGGCAATCCTACCAGCGCCCTCGATATTGCGGACGGTGTCCTCTTAGTAGCGAGCAATCTGGTATCCGATAGTAGCCCGGAACTGCGCGGCATTTTCCACATGACGGCACAGGGCGAAGCCAGCTGGGCCGACTTTGCCGAAGCAATTTTCGCAGCGTCCGCTGCGCATGGCGGCCCATGTGCTTCGGTGCGACGCATCGGTACGCAGGACTATCCCACGCCCGCCACTCGCCCTGCCAATTCGCGGCTCCATTGCGGTCTGATCGCACGAGTTCATGGCGTGACGCTACCCGACTGGCGCGGGTCGCTCGATACCGTGGTTGCGCGCCTGCAACCGGCGGCCCACTGATTTATTAGAGGAATAGGCTATGAAGGGTATCATTCTTGCCGGAGGCAGCGGCACGCGCCTCTATCCGATGACGCTGTCTACCTCCAAGCAGCTCATGCCGGTCTATGACAAACCGATGATCTATTATCCGCTCAGCACGCTGATGCTGGCGGGCATTCGCGAAGTGCTGATCATCTCGACTCCGCGCGACCTGCCAGCTTTCCAGTCGCTGCTGGGCGATGGTTCTGCCTGGGGGATGACGATCGATTATGCCGAGCAGCCGAGCCCAGACGGTTTGGCACAGGCCTATATCATCGGCGCGGATTTCGTAGACGGCCAGCCGTCTGCGTTGATCCTGGGTGACAATATCTATCACGGCCATGGCCTGCCCGAAATCTTAGACAGCGCGTCGGCGCGCAAGAGCGGCGCGAGCGTGTTCGCTTATCACGTCAACGATCCCGAACGCTATGGCGTTGTCAGCTTTGATGATAAGATGAAGGCTGTTTCCATCGAGGAAAAGCCGGAAAGTCCTAAATCGAATTGGGCAGTCACAGGTCTCTATTTCTATGACGCGCAGGTCGTTAATATTGCAGCCAACATGAAGCCTTCACCGCGCGGCGAGTTGGAAATCACCGACGTTAATCGGGTCTATCTGGAACGCGGCGAATTGAATGTGGAAATAATGGGCCGCGGCTATGCTTGGCTCGATACCGGTACGCCTGATAGTTTGCTGGATGCAGCCGAGTTCGTGCGTGTTCTAGAAAAACGGCAGGGTTTCAAGATCGCAAGCCCAGAAGAAATTGCCTTCCGTCAGGGTTTCATCGACGGCCCGCAGTTGGAGAAGGCGATCGTCAAGCTGGGTAAGTCGGACTATGGCCGCTATTTGAAAGGAATATTGGCCGAAAGCTGAATGTTTGGCACCGACAGCTTCGGTTAACTATCAGCCCTGTCCTGCGCGATCAATTTTAGCACCTGTCCGTTGAGCGCGGCGGCGCGATTGCCCGCCGCGCTCTCGCCCAACTTGAACAGTGCTTTTGGAAAAGGCATTTTTGTTCAATGACATGCACGCACCGGCGCGAGTGTTACCACTACATTT
>MIAK01000014.1:0-26964 GCA_001829085.1 Sphingomonadales bacterium RIFCSPLOWO2_12_FULL_63_15
TCTGCCAGAAAACCGAGCAAAACTTATGTGGCGAACTTTAGATTCACGTGACTAGATCATGAATAGCCGTCATCCCGGCGAAAGCCGGGATCTCGCTTCTTCTGTGGTGGTAGAAGGAAGATAGAGAGATCCCAGCTTTCGCTGGGATGACGGGTTTAATTTACCCCCACGAACGCTTCCCGATAGTCCGGTTTGATCGCGTCGCGCATCGCCGCGTCTACCGGCAGGGCGACTTCATAGCTCCCCTCGGCATAGGGTCCGGCGCTATAGGGGCCGACCACCACGGTCACGCCGTCGATCAGCTTGCCATCCTTCGATGTCGGCACCAGCACCTGTTCCATCGGGTCGATACATTGGGTGAAGTCATCATCGCCGCGCACGACAGGCGCGCCGCGTTTTTCGGCGCGTTGCTGGTCGAGTATGGCGCAGAAGCGGTCGCGGATCGCGGTGGAGAAGGCGGCAGGCGAGGTCATCAGCGCCTTGACGCTGCTTTCCTGTTTGCGCGCCTTGTCCCACAGCACGGCGTCATAGCCGGTCATCCCATGGGCGCCGCCGGTATAGACATAGGTTTGCGACTGGAGCGCGAGGAAGCGCGGCGTGTCGGCTGCGACGCTCCACTCTGTTTCCAAGCTGTGCGGGCGGAAGGGATAGCCGGACTCTTTTGCCGCCGCGCTGTCTTCCTTCGCCATTTTCAGCGCGTCGGCTTTGGCCGCGGCCATGTCGCGCGCGAACTTATCGACCAGCGCGGGGACGGCGGCGGCCTCCGCGGGATAGGCATAGGCAAATTCCAGGCCGCCCGCCGCTTCCTTGACCGCAAAGGGCTTGGATGGCGGCGCGGGGGGCGGCGTGCCCGCCATGCGATCGGCACAGCGGGCGGCGGCTTCATTCTCGGCAGCATTGCCGACGGGGGCGTCGGACGACGGGGCGCAGGCTGCAACCAGCAACAGCGCGATCAGGCCACTTGGTGCGTGCGCCCGCCGCATCAATGCGCCTGCGCCATGCGGCAGCGTTCGCCGACCGCCTTGCGGGCATATTCGCTGTCCAGCGCTTGGGCGGCATTGGGCCAGCCCTCGGCGATCAGCGCCTGTTCGACGGCGCGGATAGTCTCGAAATGTCCTGTTTCCGCGAGCGTGTAGGCGCGCGCGCGAAGGGCCTGTAGGCCACGATCGTCTGCATGAAGCATCGTCACTCTCCTTGGCTGTGGTTATGCCTTCGAAACTAGGCGCGCGCGCGCGATAGTGCAAAGGAAGAAAGGGCCGACCGTGCGGTTGGGGCGACGAATAAATTACGCCTTCCCTTGGCTCGGCGCTTTCCCTTACATGCCTGCCATGACCGATTTTGCCGACTGCATCAAAGCCGACACGGGGCAGCCCGCCCACCCGATCCATCTGGTCGAGGCCAAGGCGCTGGACGCTTGGCTGGCGAGCCGCCCGGAACAGAGCCGCGCGCTGCTGGCGGCGCAGAAATTCCGGGCCAAGCCGCAGGAGACGGCCATCCTGCCGGGCGAACGGGAGGGCGACTGGATGGTCGTGGCCGGGGTGGCGGACAAGGCGGCGCTTGGTCCCTGGTGCCTGGCGCGATTGGCCGAGACGCTGCCCGAGGGCCGCTATCGCCTGGCGGAAGGATCGCCCGGTGCGGCGATGCTGGGATGGATGCTGGGGCAGCATCGTTTCGACCGCTACCGCCGCGAGGACAGTCCGGTGGGGGTGCGCCAATTGCTGACGAGCGATGTCGCACGGATTGCGCCTGCGGTCGATCTGGCGCGGGCGGTCGCGCTGGTGCGGAATCTGGTGAATACGCCCGCTGCCGATATGGGCCCGGCCGAACTGGAAGCGGCGACCGAAGCGGTCGCCAAGCCCTTTGGCGCGACGGTCGTGGTGACGCGCGGCGATGCGCTGGCGCATGGCTATCCGATGATTCACGCGGTCGGGCGGGCCGCCGACCGGCACTTCGCCCCGCGCTTGATCGAACTCAACTGGGGCGATCCGGCCGCGCCGCGCATCGCCATCGTCGGCAAGGGCATCAGCTTCGACAGCGGTGGCCTGGACATCAAACCCTCGTCGGGCATGCGCCTGATGAAGAAGGATATGGGCGGCGCGGCGCATGCGCTGGCGCTGGCGCAGCTCATCATGGCGGCGCGGTTGCCGGTGCGGTTGCACCTGCTGATCCCGGCGGCGGAAAATGCGATCAGCGGCAATGCTTTCCGGCCCGGCGACATATTGCGCAGCCGCAAGGGGCTGACGGTCGAGATCGGCAATACCGATGCCGAAGGGCGGCTGGTGCTGGGCGATGCGCTGGCGCGGGCGGCGGAGGAGAAGCCGGAGTTGATCGTCGATTTCGCGACACTGACCGGCGCGGCGCGAGTCGCGGTCGGGCCGGACCTGCCCGCCCTGTTCGCCAATGACGACCGGCTGGCCGCCGATATGGCGCAGGCGGGGACCGACGTGGATGATCCGACCTGGCGGCTGCCCTTGTGGGAAGGCTATGCGGATATGTTGAAGTCCGACATCGCCGATATCAACAATGCGGGTGAAGGTGGATTTGCAGGGGCGATCACTGCTGCTTTGTTCCTGCAGCGCTTCGTGCCGGAAGAAACGCCCTGGCTGCATCTCGACACCTTCGCCTGGCGGCCATCGGCCAAGCCGGGTCGTCCCAAGGGCGGCGAGGCGCTGGGGCTGCGCGCCGCGTTCAAGCTGTTACAGCAGCGTTACCAGCCTGCTAAGTAAAGCGTCACATTCCGCAGGACCGTTACGCAACCCGATTGGGCATCGTGCGTTAAGCCCGCATGAACGTCCACACAGCACAAGATCAGGTTGCCGCCATTGAACGCCCCGGAGTTCAGCCGCTCCGCCAATGGATGCGGACGCTGGTGGATTATGTCCGGTCGGGCAAACCCGACCTCACCAACCGGCAGATGGCGTTGATGATGACCGTCTATATCGGCGCCGGGCCGCATACGGTGCGTGGCCTTGCCGAAGCTCTGCATGTGTCCAAGCCCGTCATCACCCGCGCGCTGAACAAATTATCGGCGCTCGGCTATCTCCGCCGCGAGCGCGATGTGGCCGACCGGCGCAATATTTTCATCACCCGGACCCCAAAAGGGGCGGAATTCCTTGACGCCTTTCATCATTTCATCGCAGGAACCGCGCGCGATGATAGGCACGACAACAGCAAAGCGGAACGCACCGCCTGAAAGAAGCCGGTTCAAGCTGGATGGCCGTTCGGTCGCGCTTGACCGCCGTATCCACGCCGCGCGCGGCGACCTGGCCGACCTGGCGCTGGCGGGCATTTTATTCTCGGCCCATTATGCGCGCGGGGTGCCCTTTACCTGCGTGATGCCGGGCACGCCGATCCTGTCGGCCCCCTCCCCCAGCGCCGAAGCCGTGACCGAATTGTTGCGCGGCGAGACATTCCATGCGCTCGACGTGATGACCGACTGGGCCTGGGGCTTTTGCGGCCATGACGGCTATGTTGGCTATATCCGGCGCGAGGCGCTGGACGTCGCCGAAACGGTGACGCATCGCATCACCGCGCAGACCGCGCCGCTGTTTCGCAAGCCCGACATCAAGGCGCAGGTGATCGACTATTGGCCGATGGGCGCGCAGTTCACCGGCGAAGTCGAAGGCGCATTCGTGAGCTGCGCCGAAGGCTATATCCATAGCCGCCATGCCAAAGCGATCAGCGAAGCGGACAGTGATTGGGTCGCGATCGCGGAAGCCTATCTCGGCCAGCCCTATGTCTGGGGCGGGCGCGGTCATCGCGGGATCGACTGTTCGGGGCTGGTGCAGGTCGCGCTTGGCCAATGCGGCATCGCCGTACCGCGCGACACCGACCTGCAATGCGAGGGCATCGGCCTGCCGATCGAAAGCGACGCGGCGTTGCGGCGGGGCGACCTGATTTTCTTTCCGGGCCATGTCGGCATCATGACCGATGGCAAGACGTTGCTGCACGCCAATGCGCACTGGATGGCGGTGGTCAAGGAGCCGCTGGCCGATGTCGTCGCGCGATTGGCCGACGACCATGCCCAACCCATTATCGCACGGCGGAGGATCGGCGCATGAGCCATACTATCTTCATCGATGGCGGCGTCGGTACGACCGGCATCGAAATCGGCGATCGGCTGGCGGGACGCCCCGAATTGTCGCTGATCACGCTGGATGAGAAAGACCGCAAGGATGCGGCGGCGCGGCGCGATGCGCTGAACGCGGCCGATATCGTCATCCTGTGCCTGCCCGACGACGCCGCGCGCGAAGCCGTGGCGCTGATCGACAATGATCATACGCGGGTGATCGACGCATCGACGGCGCATCGGGTGGCGGACGGGTGGACCTATGGCTTCCCCGAACTGGAGCCGGGCCATCGCGAAAAGCTGGCGGCATCGCGCTTCGTCGCCAATCCGGGTTGCTGGCCGACCGGTTTTCTGGCGCTGGTCCGGCCGCTAACGCTGGCGGGGCTGGTGCCTGCCGACTGGCCTGTCACCGTGTCGGGCGCATCGGGCTATTCGGGCGGCGGCAAGGCGATGATCGCTGAATATGAGGGCGCGGGCGGCGCGCCGACCGCGTTCCGCGCCTATGGGCTTGGCCTTGGCCACAAGCATATGCCCGAAATGACCCGCTATTCGGGGCTGGCCCATCCCCCGCTGTTCGCGCCGGCCGTCGCCAATGGCTATCGCGGCATGGTGGTGGAAGTGCCGCTGCAACTGCGCGCCATGCCGGGTGCGCCGTCGCTCACGGATGTTCATGCCGCTTTGGCGGACGCCTATGCCGGATCGCCGCTCGTCAGCGTCGCGCCCTTGAGCGAAAGTGCGGCAATGGGGCAGGTCGAGCTGGAGCATGTCGGCGCGACCGACCGGCTGGCGCTGTTCGTGTTCGGCAATGCCGACAGTGGTCAGGCGCGGCTGGTGGCGGCGCTCGATAATCTGGGCAAGGGCGCGGCCGGTGCGGCGGTGCAGAATCTCAACATATTGGCGGGCCTGCCCGAAATAGCGGGCCTGCGTCTCTGACGTCGCCGGTTAGTGAATGGTGCCGATCGGCTGGTCATCCGCCAACAGGACGATCAGCCGCTCGATCTGACGCCAGTGGCAAAAATGGATGTGATTGCCAAGGTCAAGGCTGCGGTCGGCGCGGGCGGCGGCTTCATAGCCGGCATCGGCACCGAATATCGCCATCAGCTCGGTCGCATCGTCATAGCTCTTTCGATCCGAAAGATATGGTAGCTGCATGATGATCCCCCGACGATTATAGCGATAGGCTGTTCGGACAAGTGCTTCAATTGCCGTGCCATTTCCCCGCTTTGGCGTGGGAGGCGGGTTGGTAGCGTGAACGATCCGTTAGCCAAGTCCCAGAGCGGGACAGGCTGCTCCAGTCTGGCACAGCCTGTCCCGAAACGGTCCCGGCGGGATCGCTGCGCAAAGCCGCTGGCATTGGCCGCCGCGCCGTGGCAAGGGCGGGGCATGACGAAGCGCAAGAAAGACCCCACCGGCGCGGGCGCCATCATCGCTTTCCTGATCCTGGGCGGCGCGATCACCGGCGGATTGATGGGACAGCCCAGCATCGGCCTGCTGTCGGGCCTGGCGCTCGGCATCCTCATCGCCCTGCTGCTATGGCTGCGTGAACGCGGCAAATAAGCCCGTCCATCCGCCTTGCCCGGCGCGGCACGGCGACATAGATGGGATGGCATGAACAAGCATGTCATCGCCCTCCCCCTCATCGCCATCGTCGTAGCCGGCGGCGCGTTCCTCTACCTTGCGCAGGGAGACACGTCGCAACTGCCGCCCGGCGCGGATACGGGGCGCGAACCGGTCTTCACCAAGCCGCGCAGCGAAATGATCCCCACGATCAACATCGCCGAAGTGAAGCCGTGGACCGGCGGTGAACAGCCGGTTGCCGCAAAGGGGCTTGCCGTGGCGCGCTTTGCCGATGGCCTTGTCCATCCCCGCTCCATGCTACGCCTGCCCAATGGCGACATATTGGTGGCCGAAACCAACAGCCCGCCCCGGCCCAAGGACGGCATCGTCCAGCGGGTGATGAATTATCTGATGGCGAAGGCGGGCGCGGGCGATCCGTCCGCCAACCGCATCACCCTGTTACGCGACGCCGATGGCGATGGCCGCGCGGAAACGAAGACGGCGTTCCTGACCGGGCTGAACTCGCCCTATGGCATGGCCCTGGTCGGCGACATGCTTTATGTCGCGAATAGCGATGCGCTGATGGCCTTTCCCTATAAGCCGGGCGACCTGAAGATCAGCGTCGCGGGCCGCAAGATCCTGAACCTGCCTGCCCAGACCCCCAATATGCATTGGACCCGCAGCCTGACGGCTGGCCCTGATGGGCTGCTCTATGTCGGTGTCGGGTCCAATAGCAATATCGGCGAAAACGGGATGGAGACCGAGACCAACCGCGCATCGGTGCTGGAGGTCAATCCAAAGGATGGCAGCTATCGCATATTCGCTTCGGGCTTGCGCAATCCGGTCGGCCTGGCTTTTGAGCCGACGAGCGGCGCGCTGTGGGGCGTGGTCAATGAACGCGACATGCTGGGGGCCGATCTGGTCCCCGATTATCTGACGCGGGTGGAATTTGGCGGCTTTTATGGCTGGCCGTGGAATTATTGGGGCGGTTATGAGGATCGCCGGGTCCAGCCGCAGCGGCCGCAACTGCGCGAATATACCAAGCGGCCCGATTATGCGCTGGGCAATCATGTCGCGCCGCTGGGGCTGACCTTCGCCGACAAGGTGACGCTGGGCGCACCCTATGCCCAGGGCGCGTTCGTCGGCCTGCATGGCAGCTGGAACCGCAAGCCGGCGGCGGGCTATAAGGTCGTGTTCGTGGGCTTTGCCGATGGCGAAGCGGGCAAGGCCAAGCCGGTCGATGTGCTGACCGGCTTTCTCGACGCCGAGGGCAACGCTCGCGGTCGTCCGGTCGACGTGACCGCCGACGCCAAGGGCGCGCTGCTGGTGAGCGACGATGTTGGCGGCGTGGTGTGGCGGGTGACGAAGGCGCAGTAACGCCTAGACCGTCAGCCCGTGCCGCCCGGCCAGTTCGACCACATATTGCCAGGCGACGCGGCCTGATCGGCTGCCGCGCTGGGTCGACCATTGGATCGCTTCCAGCGGGTCGAACGCCACGCCCAGCTTGGCCGCATAACCGCTGACGATCGCGACATAGGCATCCTGGTCGAGTGCGTGGAAGCCGAGGCTGAGGCCGAAGCGGTCGGACAGCGCCATGCGGTCGTCCACCACGTCGCGCGGGTTGATCGGGTCGTCCTGCTCCGACAGATGCCGGGGGACGATGTGGCGGCGGTTGGAGGTGACGTAGAGGCGGACATGCGCCGGGCGCGCCGCTGTGCCGCCCTGCAACAGCGAGCGCAAGGTCCGGGCGTCGCCTACGCCTTCGTCGAAGCCGAGGTCATCGAGGAACAGGATGAACGGCCGGTCAGTGCCGCGCAGTAGCGCAAACAGCGCAGGCAGGCTCGCCAGCGCGTCGGTCGCGCATTGCAGCAGGGCGATGTCTTGCCCTTCGCGCTGTAACTGGCCGACGACCGACGCCACCGCCGCCGACTTGCCCGTGCCGCGCGCGCCCCACAGCAGCACGTCATGCGCGGCATGGCCGGCCGCCAGACGACGGCTATTCTCCAGCAAGGCGCTCTTCTGCGCGTCGATTCCGGTGAGCAGGTCGTAATCGACCGGTGTAAAGGCATCCACCGCCTGGATAGCGTGGCCGTCCCACATATAGGCGGGCGAGGCGGTAAGATCGGCGCAAGCGGCTGGCGGCGGGGCGAGCCGGTCGAGCGCGTCGGCGATGCGGGTCAGGAGGGCGTCGTTCATGCGCCGGGCTTAGCCAGCGATGATCGTTACGGCAAGCGCAGGCGCGCCAATGTCATTCTCCTGTCGCAATGGACTTTTACTTGAAGCTACCGAGGTCTATATCGCGGGGACCGTGACCATCGCCAATCCAGCCTATTCCACTAAATCCTGCCGTTATGGTGCCGAAGCGCTGCGGGAGGCGGCGCTATTGATCCGCGCCGGGGAGCCCGTCGCGGTCCCCACCGAGACGGTCTATGGCTTGGCCGCCGATGCCACCGACAGCCATGCCGTGGCCGCAATCTACAGCGCCAAGGGTCGGCCCAGCTTCAATCCGCTGATCGTCCATGTGTCCGACCGCGCGATGGCCGAGCGACTGGCGGATTTTTCGCCGGTCGCGATGCGCCTTGCCGATCGTTTCTGGCCGGGACCGCTGACATTGGTGCTGCCGGTGCGGGCGGATAGCGGGCTGTCGCCGCTGGTGATGGCGGGGCTGCCTACGGTCGCGCTGCGCCTGCCCGCGCATCCGGCGATGCGCGCGCTGATCCGCGAGAGCGGGCGGCCACTCGCCGCGCCATCGGCCAATCGCAGCGGGTCGATCAGCCCGACGCGCGCCGAGCATGTTCTGGCCAGCCTGAACGGCAAGGTGCGGATGATATTGGACGAAGGGCCGACCAGCGAAGGCGTGGAATCGACCATCGCCGCGCCGGACGCCGACCAAGTGCGGCTGCTGCGCCCCGGCCCTGTCACAGCCGCTATGCTGGAGGAGGCAAGCGGGCTTCCCGTTGTCATTGGCGATGGCGCGCACAAGATCGAGGCACCCGGCCAGTTGGAGAGCCATTATGCGCCGTCCAAGCCGGTGCGGTTGAATGCGTTGCGGGCGGAGAAGGATGAATATCTGATCGGTTTCGGCCTGATGCCCTGCCACATCAACCTCAGCCCCGACGCCAATGTGCGCGAGGCCGCCGCTAGCCTGTTCGCGGCGCTGCACATCGCGGACGCCAGTGCTGCGGTGAAGATCGCGGTTGCACCCGTCCCGATGGAGGGGATCGGCGCGGCGATCAACGACAGGTTGAAACGCGCGGCGGCGTAAGGTGCCGGATGGTCAGGGTCTCATACCAATATGCAATGAGAGCTGCCCATGGGCGTTCCCCGACGCAGGTCGGGGTCCAGTTCGGAGCATGGGGCTGGACCCCGACCTTCGTCGGGGAACAGGGTCTATATGTCTGCTGGCACTACCCGCAATTATCGTAGCCGGCCTCGCGGCATTGTTTGCGCCGTTCCTTGTCGGCTTTCTTGCGCGCCTTGCCTTCGCGGGCTTCCTGTTCGCGCATCTTGCGGCCGTAGTTGCGGTCGGATTCGTCCTGGCTGGTCGTGGCCCAGTCGGCGGCCTGCGCGCCCGCGCGCACGGGCAGGGTCACGACGTCCAGCGCAGCCTTCGCCACGCAGCCGGTCAAACCGACCAGCATCAGCGGCGCGGCGATCCATAATAGCTTCGTCATCTGCATTTCCCCCGGCCTTGGTCCACCACCGCCATGCCATGGTGCCTATTAACCGCAGCCTAAGGACGAAGCAAAGCGCAATGCACCGTCGCGGGCGATCAGGCCTCGATACGTTCGGCAAAGCCCTTGCGCAGCTTGGCTAGCTTGGGCGGAATCACCGCCACGCAATAGGGATTGCTCTCGCCGACCCGCTCCCAATATTTCTGGTGATAATCCTCCGCCGGGTACCAGGGCGCGCCATCCTCGATCGTGGTGACGATCGGGTCGGTCTGATCGGCCTGGGCGCGGTCGATCGCGGCGCGCGCCTGTTCCGCCTGTTCCGGCGAATGGGGAAAGATGGCGGAGCGATATTGGGTGCCGACATCATTGCCCTGGCGGTTCAGCGTCGTCGGGTTGTGCGTGGCGAAGAAAATGTCCAGCAGGTCGGCATAGCTGATGACCGTGGGGTCGAAGCTAATGCGGATCGCTTCGGCATGGCCGGTCGTTCCCGAACAGACCTGTTCATAGGTCGGGTTCGGGCGCGCGCCGCCGATATAGCCGCTTTCGACGCCGCTGACGCCCTTCAAATTCTGGTACACCGCCTCGGTACACCAGAAGCATCCACCGGCCAGCGTTGCGATTTCCTGCGTCATATCGTCATTCCTATCCATGGTCGATGCCATAGATAGGAAGGGTCAGGCGCCGCTTCCAGTCGCCAATTCGGCGGCCTTCGCCCGTTCCTCCGCGACCAGTTCCTTGCGCGACAATTTGCCCACCAGCGTCTTGGGCAGGGTCAGCCGCACTTCGACGGCCTTCACCCGTTCATGCTTGCCCAGTTGCGGGTTGAGCCAAGCCTTGAGCGCTTCGTCATCGATATCGAACCCGTCATTGAGGGTGACGAAGGCCTTGGGCTGTTCGCCGCGATAATGGTCGGGCACGCCGATCACCAGCGCCTCCTTGACGGCTGGGTGGTGATAGAGGACCGATTCCACCTGGCTGGGGAACACCTTGAACCCGCCGACCGAGATCATGTCCTTCAACCGGTCAACGATGCGGACATAGCCATCCTCGTCGATTTCGCCGACATCGCCGGTGCGGATGAAGTCGCCCATGAACACTTCGGCGTCCGCATCGGGGCGGTTCCAATAGCCTTTCATCACCTGCGGTCCGGCGAACAGCAACTCGCCCGGCTCACCCGGCGGCGGTGGCTTGGTCGGGTCTTCGCGATCGACGATCTTGACCCGCGTGCCCGGCACTGGCTGGCCGACCGTGCCGGTCTTGTTCAGCCCCTCATAGGGGTTGGTACAGACGATCGGGCTGGTTTCGGTCAGGCCATAGCCTTCGATCAGCTTGGCCCCGGTGGCTTCCTCAAAGCGTTGCCGCACTTCTAGCGGCAGCGGCGCGCCGCCCGAAATACAGGCGCGCAGCGAGGAAAAGTCGATGTTGCGGATCGCGGGATGATCGAGCAGCGCCTGGAACATGGTCGGCACGCCGGGGAGCGAGGTCGCCTTGACCCTTTGTACGGCGGCCAGCACCTGCGCCGCGTCGAAGCGCGGCAGCATCACCATCTCGCCACCGTTCAGCACTGTACGGTTCAATGTACAGGTATTGGCGAAGACATGAAAAAAGGGCAGCACCGCGATGATGCGATCCGGCTCGTTGGCGTGCGGGTCGATCACCTGCGCCTGCCGCGCATTGGCGGTCAGATTCTGGTGCGTCAGCATCGCGCCCTTGGGCGTGCCGGTGGTGCCGCCGGTATATTGCAGCAGGGCGATGTCCTGTTCCGGGTTGATGTCCGCCACGGTGCAGGCACCCGGATTGGCGATGAGCTTGTCATAGCGCAGCACGCGCGGATCATGCGGCAGGGCGGCCGTCTCCGCCGCCTTGAACCAGCGGAACAGCAGGGATTTGACCGGCGAGAGCATCTCGGCGACCGAACCGACCACCAACTTTTCGAGGCTGCTATGGTCCAGCACCTTGAGCGCGGTCGGCAGCAGCGCCTTGGCCGACAAGGTGAATAGGATCTTGGTCCCGCTATCTTCGACCTGATGTTCGAGTTCGGCGGCGGTGTAGAGCGGGGAGAAGTTGACGACGATGGCACCGGCCATCAGCGCGCCATAATAAGCCGCGACATAATGGGGGGTGTTGGGCAGATAGAGGCCGACCCGGTCGCCCTTTTGCACCCCCATCGCCTGCAGGCCGCAGGCGATGCGCTTGATCTGGCCGAACACCTCCGCATAGGTGAATTTTCGGCCCATGAAATCAATCATGATGGCGTCGGGATGGGCCAGCGCGCTGTCGGTCACCATGTCCCCCATCGATAATGGCGGGAAGGTCTGGTCCCACAAAGCGGGGTGGCGGTAATTCTCTCTCCAGAGCTTTTCTATGTTCTCCATAGCCCAAAGTGTATGGCCATCGCCCGCTTTACGCAAGCGTCAAGCACAGCAAAAAGGGCCGCGCCGAAAGCCCAGCGCGGCCCTGAAAAAATGCTGCATTGCAACGACCTGTCCCGGTCGCCGCGTGACGCTACGGCATCACACCTCGCCCTTGTTGTTGCTGAACGGATCGATGATCGTGGCGACGCTCGAAATCAGGTCTGTCTCGCTCTTGAGCGCGTCTTCGGCGCGCTGCAACGCGTCCTTCCGTTCGCGGCGCAGCTCTTCGATCAGCGCTTCGCGGTCGCCATCCAGGCGCGAATCGGTCGGCGCTTCGATGCCGAGCTTCTTCGCCGCCTTGGCGACCAGCGCGTCCAGTTCGCGCTGCGAACACAGGCCTAGCGTCACCGGATCCTTGGGCGTGATGTTGGAGATGTTCCAGTGGGTGCGGTCGCGGATCGCGGCGATGGTGGTGCGGGTGGTGCCGATCAGCTTGCCGATCGCGCCGTCCGAGATTTCGGGGTGGTTGCGCAGGATCCAGGCGATGCCATCGGGCTTGTCCTGCCGCTTGCTGACCGGGGTGTAGCGCGGCCCCTTGGTCCGACGCACCGGCTCTGGTCCCTTGAGCATCTTGAGGCGATAATCGGGGTTCTGTTCGCCCTTGTGGATTTCTTCCATCGTGATTTCATGGGCGCGGACGGGATCGCGGCCGGTATATTTGATGCTGGCGGTGTCATCGGCGATCGCCTGTACTTCGAGGATGTGCAGCCCGCAAAATTCGGCGATCTGGTCGAAGCTCAGAGCGCTATTGTCGATCAGCCAACTGGCGGTCGCGTGGGGCATAAGAGGCTGGGACACGGGGCTTCTCCGGCACGTAAAAACGATAAGGGCCGCCCAAGCAGGGCGGCCGCGACCGTTGGCAGATAGTCCATCCCGCCCCGTTCGGCAAGGAAAAGCGTCAGGCGGCGCTGTCGATCAACAGCGGGTCGATGGCGTGCAGGCCAGAGAGAAATTCCTGCGCGCTGCGTTCCCAGCTGAAACTGCGGCCATAGGCGGCGCAGGCATCCCGGTCGCACGGCAGAGCCTGCGCAATGGCGGTGCCCAGATCGTCGGACAGTGCGCCGGTTTCGGGCGTGACGATGTCGATCGGCCCGGTTACCGGATAGCCCGCGACCGGCGCGCCGCAGGCCAGCGCTTCGATCATCACCAGGCCGAATGTGTCGGTGCGGCTGGGAAAGACAAAGACGTCCGCGCCCGCATAGGCGCCGGCGAGGTCCGCGCCGAACAAAGCGCCCAGGAAGCGCGCCTGCGGATAGGCGCGTTCGAGTGCGGCGCGGGTCGGGCCATCGCCGACGATGACCTTGGTGCCGGGATGGTCGGTCGCGAGGAAGGCCTCGATATTCTTTTCCACCGCGACCCGGCCGACATAGAGCTGGATCGGGCGAGGCAGGTCCGCAAAGATGGCGGGCGGCACCGCGTCGGGGGTGAAGGCGGTGAGATCCACGCCCCGGCCCCACGGGCGCACATTGGCGACGCCATGCGCGCGCAACTGATCGCGCACGGATTTGGTCGAGACCAGCACCGCCTGCGCCGGGCCGTGGAACCAGCGGATATAGCGCCAGAACCAGGCCGCCGGCAGCCCGGTGCGCTGGGCGACATAGTCGGGGAAATGGGTGTGATAGGCGGTGGTGAACGGCACAGCGCTGCGCAGGCACCAGCGCCGCGCCGCGACGCATAGCGGCCCTTCGGTCGCCAGATGCACCGCATCGGGGCGGAAGGCGGCGATCGCCTGGCCCACGACGGCGGGACGCACCAGCGCGAGGCGTATTTCGGGATAGGTCGGACAGGGAATGGAACCGTAGAGATCGGGCGAGATCACCATGATCTCATGCCCCATCTGTTCCAGTTCGACCTGGATCGTCTGGAGCGTGCGGACGACGCCATTGACCTGCGGTGCCCAGGCATCGGTGACGATCGCTATCCGCATGTCCCCTGCCCCCTTATGCCGCCATCCGCGCCGATGGCTGCACGCCCTCTGCGGCGGTGCGCTTCGCAATCTCGTCGGCCCAGTGCAGCACCTGCATCTGTCCGTCATCATGTTCGACCAGCGCGGTGCAGCCTTCCACCCAGTCGCCGTCATTATAATATTCTATGCCGTCGATTTCGCGCATCTCGGCATTATGGATATGGCCGCACACGACGCCGTCAACGCCGCGCGACCCGGCTTCATGCGCCACCACTTCCTCGAAACGGGAGATGAAGGACACGGCATTCTTGACCTTATGCTTGGCCATCTTGCTGAGCGACCAATAAGGCAGGCCCATGCGCTGCCGCACCGCATTCACCACGACGTTGAGGCGCATCAGCGTCGTGTAGGCGGCGTCACCGACGAAGGCGAGCCAGCGATGCGCGAGCATGATCGTGTCGAACTCGTCGCCGTGCAGCAGCAGCAGCTTGCGCCCATCGGCGGTCTGATGGATCGCCTTGCGCCGGATTTCCACGCCGCCAAAGCTCATGCCGGTGAACTGGCGGAACATTTCGTCATGATTGCCGGGGATGTAGACGACCCGCGTGCCGCGCTTGGCGCGCTTCATCAGCCGCCACACCACGTCATTGTGGGTCTGGGGCCAGTAAAAGCGGCGCTTCAACCGCCAGCCATCGATGATGTCGCCGACCAGATAGATGGTGTCGCTGTCGACGCTGTCGAGGAAATCGATCAGCATCTTGGCATTGCAGCCGCGGGTGCCGAGGTGAATGTCCGAAATCCAGATGGTGCGATAGCGGCGACGCTGCCCCGCCCGCTCCGGGATGTGGAACGGGTCGTCGATGCCCTGTTCCATCTCACCCAGGAAGGGCAAGCGCGTAATGGCGTTCATGATACGGTCCCCAAAGACGTCTATCCTTGGGACCGAGTCCTTAGCGCGCCATTGTTACAAGTCCGCACCGAATATGACGGAAATGCTACGTTTTGCGGGGGGTTTTGGCTTAGTCGATGCGACTGAATGATGGCTGCCAGTTCATTTTACGCCGTCATTCCCGCGAAGGCGGGAACCCATCTCCCAACCTCTATTCTGTGGGAAACGGTGGGAGATGGATCCCCGCCTTCGCGGGGATGACGGGGAGAAGGCATGTCGTGCCGCACCATAAACGGAGAGCCAATGGATCCTGACTTTCGTCAGGATGACGGCGGGTGGGGATGGACCGCTTCAATGCATCCCGCTCACACCACCAGCACGATCTTTCCGAAATGGTCGCCTGCGTCCATCCGGGCGTGCGCCTTCGCCGCGTCCGCCAGGGCGAAGCGCTGGTCCATGGCCGGGCGGAGCTTGCCTTCATCGACGAAGGGCCAGACGTTGCGGACCAGTTCGTCCGCGACCAGGCTCTTGAAGCCGACCGAGCGCGCGCGCAGGGTCGAGCCGGTGAGGGTCAGGCGCTTTTGCATGATGGTCGGGATGAAGATGCTGGCCTTCGCGCCGCCCAGCACCGCAATCGACACATGCCGTCCGTCTTCGGCCAGACATTCGAGGTTGCGCGGCACATAGTCGCCGCCGACCATGTCCAGCACGGCCTGCACCCCCTGCCCGCCGGTGATGCGTTGGACCTGCTCGACATAATCCTGGGTGCGGTAGTTGATCGCTTCGTCCGCGCCCCAGCCCTTCGCCTGAGCGCATTTCTCGTCCGACCCGCAGGTCACGATGACCTTGACGTCGAACAGGTTGCACAGGCGGATCGCCATCGTGCCGATCCCGCTGGTGCCGCCATGGACCAGCACGGTGTCGCCACCGACGGCATAGGCCCGCTCGAACAGGTTGGTCCATACGGTGAAGAGGGTTTCGGGCAGCGCCGCTGCCTCCACCATGTCATAGTCGGCCGGGACCGGCAGGCATTGGCCCGCAGGCGCCACCGCATATTCGGCATAGCCCCCGCCTGCCAGCAAGGCGCATACGCGCTGTCCGACCAGCATATCCGAGCTGCGCCCGGCCGCAACGATCGTGCCGGAGACTTCCAGCCCCGGAATATCCGAAGCGCCGGGCGGTGGCGGATATTTTCCCTGCCGCTGCAATACATCGGGCCGGTTGACGCCGGCGGCCACGACCCGGATCAGCACTTCGTCATCGCCGGGAACGGGCAAGGGGCGGCGCATCGGCACCAGCGCGTCGGGACCACCGGGCGCGGCGATGCCTATCGCCATCATCTCCTTGGGCAAGGCCTCAACGTCCGCCATAGATTCCCCCTAAAAACCCCAGATGCTGCGATGCATCAAAATTGCCTCATCCAGCATCCACCCATATTGACACCGTGAGCAACAGGGTCAACATTGGCAACCATGGACACGGATGACGACCTCCCCCGCAAGGGCGACGATCTTCTGACCCGGCTTATCCAACAGGATCTAGGCCCGCTGTCCGTGATTGAACTGGAAGCCCGCATATCCGCCCTGGAAGCGGAAATAGCCCGCACCAGAGCAAAAATGCAAAGCGCCGTTAACCATAAGGCAAGTGCCGAGGCGCTATTTAATCGATGACCCCACGTCAAGCCCCAAGCGCCCCGTTCAAGGGCATATTAGGGCATGGACAGTCTGGCAATTCCGGCGATCGGGCACAGCGCCTTGATCCGCCGTCGAGCAATGCCGACATAGGGTTCACCATCACCCTTCATTGGGGTCAGGAGTAGAGTAGATATGCCTTCATTCGCGCCCGCTCTGGAAACCACGCTGCACAATGCGTTGACCCACGCATCGGAGCGCAAACATGAATATGCCACGCTGGAGCATCTCCTCCTGGCACTGATTGATGACGAACATGCGTCGAAGGTGATGCAGGCGTGCGGCGTGGAAGTCGGCGAGCTGGGCGACGCGGTCACCCAATATCTCGACACCGAACTCGACAGCCTCAAGGTCGAAGGGGCAAGCGACCCCTCCCCCACCAGCGGCTTCCAGCGCGTGGTTCAGCGCGCCATCCTCCATGTGCAATCCTCCGGCAAGGATGAAGTGACGGGGGCCAATGTCCTCGTCGCGCTCTTTTCCGAACGCGAAAGCTATGCCGTCTATTTCCTGCAGCAGCAGGATATGAGCCGTCTCGATGCCGTGAGCTTCATCAGCCATGGCGTCGGCAAGGGCACGCCCGCGCCCGAGCGTCAGGAGACCAAGGGGGCAGCCGAGGAGGAAAAGAAGGTGCAGGACGGCAAGGGAAAGAAGGACAGCGCCCTCGATCAGTTCACCGTCAACCTCAATGAGAAAGCGGAACGCGGCAAGGTCGATCCGTTGATCGGCCGCGCGTCGGAGGTGGACCGGACGATCCAGATCCTGTGCCGCCGCTCGAAGAACAACCCGCTTTATGTCGGCGATCCCGGCGTTGGCAAGACCGCCATCGCCGAGGGGCTGGCGCGCAAGATTGTCGAGGGCGAAGTGCCCGACGTGTTGAAGGAAGCGGTCATCTACTCGCTCGACATGGGCGCGCTGCTGGCGGGCACACGCTATCGCGGCGATTTCGAGGAGCGGTTGAAGGCGGTTGTCACCGAGCTGGAAAAGCTGCCCCATGCGGTGCTGTTCATCGATGAGATCCACACCGTCATCGGCGCTGGCGCGACCAGCGGCGGGGCGATGGACGCTAGCAACCTGTTGAAGCCCGCTTTGTCGGGCGGGACGATCCGCTGCATCGGGTCGACCACCTACAAGGAATTCCGCAACCATTTCGAGAAGGACCGGGCGCTGCTCCGGCGCTTCCAGAAGATCGACGTCAACGAACCGACGATCGAGGATACGATCAAGATCCTAGCAGGGCTGCGCTCCGCGTTCGAGGATCATCATCACGTCAAATATACGCCCGACGCGATCAAGGCGGCGGTGGAACTGTCGGCGCGCTACATCAACGACCGCAAGCTGCCGGACAAGGCGATCGACGTGATCGACGAGGTCGGCGCGATGCAGATGCTGGTGGTGCCGTCCAAGCGCAAGAAGGTGATCACGCCCAAGGAGATCGAGCAGGTCATCGCGACCATGGCGCGCATCCCGCCCAAGACCGTGTCGTCCGACGACAAGAGCGTGCTGGAAAGCCTGACCACCGATTTGAAGCGTGTCGTGTTCGGCCAGGACAAGGCGATCGAGACGCTGTCGTCGGCGATCAAGCTGTCGCGGGCGGGCCTGCGTGATCCCGACAAGCCGATCGGCAACTATCTCTTTTCCGGTCCCACCGGCGTCGGCAAGACGGAGGTAGCGCGGCAACTGGCGACATTGCTCGGCATCCCGCTGCAGCGGTTCGACATGTCGGAATATATGGAACGTCATTCGGTCAGCCGCCTGATCGGTGCGCCTCCGGGCTATGTCGGCTATGATCAGGGTGGTTTGCTGACCGATGCCGTGGACCAGCAGCCGCATAGCGTCCTGCTGCTCGACGAAATCGAAAAGGCGCATCCCGACCTGTTCAACATCTTGTTGCAGGTGATGGATAATGGCCGCCTGACCGACCATCACGGCAAGACCGTCGATTTCCGCAACACCATCCTCATCATGACCACCAATGCCGGTGCGTCGGACATGGCGAAGGAAAGCATCGGCTTTGGCGAACTGACGCGCGAGGATGTGCAGGAGGATGCGGTGAAGAAGCTCTTCACGCCGGAATTCCGCAACCGCCTCGATGCGATCGTGCCGTTCGGATACCTGCCGCCCGAAGTGGTCGCCCGCGTCATCGACAAGTTCGTGCTGCAACTCGAACTGCAACTGGCCGACCGCGACGTCCACATCACGCTGGACGAAGAGGCGAAGGCCTGGCTCACCAAGAAGGGCTATGACAAGCTCTATGGCGCGCGCCCGATGGGCCGCCTGATGCAGGAAAAGGTCAAACAGCCGCTGGCCGAGGAACTGCTGTTCGGCAAGCTGGTCCATGGCGGCGAAGTGCATGTCCATATGAAAGATGGGGCGCTTGCCTTCGAGATCACCCCGGCTGCCCCCAAAAAGGGCAAGAAGGGCGGCAGGGCCAAGGCGGCCGAAGGCACGAAGTAACCGGGCTTGAGAGTGTGAGAGAAGGGGCGGCCTGCGAGGGTCGCCTTTTTCTTTGTGCCAAATCTTTCCCTTTTGAAGGAAGAGTGGCCGTTGGCTCGTTGGTGTTGCAACCTTGGCAATCGAGACTAATCTGCAACGATGCGGATAGCCGATCGCCTCTATAATATGCGCCGCCGCTATTTCGGCACTTGGTCGGTCGAAGACCCTCGTCCGATCCAAAAGCAGGCACCCTATACCTTCTTCCTGCCGACACCCGACGAGATCATGTCACTCCGGCCGGGCGATCTTGTTAAATTGACCATCAAAGGATCACCACCCGGCGTCGAATATGACGCCGAGCGCATGTGGGTCATTCTAGATTCTCTGGGGCCAGAGGAGTGGCAGGGACGTTTGGACAATCAGCCAAGTGACATGCCGCAGTTGCAGCCGGGAGCCCGGATCGGATTCCAGCCCTATCACATTATCGACCTTCTATTTGAAGGCGAGCGCGAACGGCCTGAAACGATCCCCATGCGGCAATATTGGGATCGATGCCTGGTCGATAGCTGCGTCGTCGATGATGCCGTGCCAGTTCATTTCATCTATCGCGAAGAGGCAGAGCTTTCGGAGGAAGGGGACAATTACCCCGATAGCGGCTGGCGTATACGGGGCGACTATCGCGCAACAAGCGACGATGAACTGGCGAACCGCGAAATGAGATATATCGCGATCGGGAAAATATTAAATGCGGACGATAGCTGGCTGCATCTGATCGATGAGCCTGTCGGTTCCGCCTATATCCGCGACTTCGAAACCGGACTCTATGAGGCCGCCGACTAGAGCATGATGACTTTACACAGAACCGTTCGTCCTGAGTAGCCATTGAGCGAAGTCGAAATGGCGTATCGAAGGATATAAAGCGCAGCCGACCCTTCGATACGGGTCTTCGACAAGCTCAGCCCCTACTCAGGGCGAACGGAGTGATGCGACATAAAGTCATCATGCTCTAAATTTGCAGGGAAGTGGCGTTTCCTCGCGGTCTGAAGCGGGAAATCTTGATGCTACAGCGTTTCCAGCAGCCTATCCGCCTGGGCGCGGGCTTCGGCGGTGATTTCCGCGCCGGAGAGCATGCGCGCGATTTCTTCGCGACGTTCCTGGTCGTCCAGCGCGTGGACGCCGGTGCGGGTGACGGTGCCGTCGCTGGATTTGGCGATCAGCAGATGGCCCGCCCCGCGCGCCGCGACTTGCGGGCTGTGGGTGACGACCAGGATCTGGTTGCTTTGGGCGAGGCGGGCGAGCCGTTCGCCGATGGCCGATGCCACCGCGCCGCCGACGCCCCGGTCGATTTCGTCGAAGATCAGCGTGTCCGCCCCGCCCTGCTCCGCCAACGCGACCTTGAGCGCGAGGATGAACCGGGAGAGTTCGCCGCCCGAAGCGATCTTGGTCAGCGGGGCGAAGGGCGCGCCGGGGTTGGTCGAAATCTCGAACTCGACCCGGTCCATGCCCTGCCCGGTCCATTGCCCCTCGTCCAGTGGCGCGACCACGGTGCGGAAGCAGGCGGCGTCCAGCTTCAAGGGGGCAAGCTCGCCTGCCACCGCTGCATCCAGGCGACCGGCGGCCAGTTGGCGTTCGCCCGACAGCGCCTGCGCCGCGGCGCGATAGGCCGCCGCCTTGGTCGCGACTTCCGTTTCCAGCGCCGCGATATGCTCTTCGCCGCCTTCGATCGCGGCCAGCTTTGCCGCCATCTCTTCGCACAGGGCGGCCAAGTCATCGGGTTGCACCTGATGCTTGCGGGCGAGGCCACGCAGGTCGAACAGGCGGGTTTCGATGCTGTCGAGCCGGGCGGGATCGAAGCTCAATGCTTCGGCGGCTTCGGCCAGCCGATCCTCGGCCTCGCCCGCTTCCACCACGGCGCGGTCGAGCGCTTCGAGGACGGCGGTCAGCAAGGGTTCCTCGCCCGCGATCCGGTCCAGCCGCCGGGCGGCCTGGCGCAATTGCGCGAGGCCGCCGTCGGAGCCGGTCAGGCACTCGCTGATGGTGGTGAGGTCGTCGGTCAGGCGCGCGCCCTTCTGCATCGTCGCGCGCTCCTCGGCGAGCGTCGCTTCCTCGCCGGGCTCAGGCGCGAAGCTGCGCAGTTCCTCGACGGCGTGGGCAAGATACTCGCGGTCGCGCGCGGCAGTTTCGACCGTGGCGCGGGCCTCGGCCAGCGCGGCAGCGGCCTTGCGCCACGCGCCATGCGCCGTGCCGACCGCGCCGGTATCACAGCGGCCATAGGCGTCGAGCAAGGCGCGATGGCCGCGTGCGTTGAGCAGGCCGCGATCGTCATGCTGGCCGTGAATTTCGACCAGCGAGCCGCCCAGTTCGCGCAGCAACGCGGCCGAGCAGGGCTGGTCGTTGACGAAGGCGCGACTGCCGCCGTCGGCCTTGACCATGCGGCGGATGATGAGCGGTTCGCCCGGCTCCATCTCCACGCCATTGTCGGCCAGCAGCGCGGCTGCGCGATGGTCGCCGGTCGGCGGATCGAAGGTCGCGATGACGCTGGCCTGCGCCTCGCCATTGCGGACGAGGCCGCTATCGGCGCGCGCGCCCAGCGTGAGCCCCAGCGAATCGAGCAGGATCGATTTGCCCGCGCCGGTTTCGCCCGTCAGCACGGACAGGCCAGCGCCGAACTCCAGGTCCAGCGCCTCGATCAGCACGACATTGCGGATGGACAGGGCGGTTAGCAGCGCGATTACTCCCCCCTCCCTTTCAAGGGAGGGGTCAGGGGGTGGGTGCGCCGCGCCAGCGGCGCCTGCAACGGCGAGGTTCGACGCGCCCCTGCGGGTCGCGACCCACCCCGTTTCAGGTAAACAGCATCCCATGCTGTTTAGGTCAAGCCGGGGGCTTGACCGACCTGAACCGCCCTCCCTTGGAAGGGAGGGGCTTAATTCTTACGCCTTGCCGCCATGTTGCTGCATCAGCTTGTAGGAGCGTTCATACCATTCGGAGCCGGGATAGTTGGCACCCAATACGGCGGCGGCCTTTTGCGCTTCGGCGGGGACGCCCAGCGAGAGATAGGATTCGACCAGCCGCTCCAGCGCCTCGGGCGTGTGCGTGGTGGTTTGATATTTATCGACCACGGTGCGGAAGCGCAGCGTGGCGGCGATCCATTGGCCACGGCGCTGATAGAAGCGGCCGACTTCCATTTCCTTGCCCGCCAGATGGTCGTTCACCAGATCGACCTTTAGCCGCGCATCGGCGGCATAGCGGGTGTCGGGATAGCGGCGGATCAGTTCGCCGAGCGCCGCCAGCGCCTGCTGCGTGATCTTCTGGTCGCGGGTGACGTCGGCGATCTGCTCATAATAGCAGAGTGCGATCAGATAATAAGCGTAAGGCGCGTCCTTGTTGCCGGTGTGGATCGCCAGGAAACGCTGCGCGGCGGAAACGGATTCGGCATAATCGGTGTTCATATAATAGCTGAACGCCGACATGAGCTGCGCCCGGCGCGCCCAGGGCGAATAGGGATGCTGGCGCTCAACCTCGTCAAACAGCGCGGCGGCGAGCTTATACTGGCCGCGATCGAGCCGGTCCTTGCCGCTATTATACAGCGTCGACACGTCGCGGGCGACATATTGGGTGTCGGCCTTGTTTTTCGATGTCGAGCAGCCCGTAAGCAGAACGGCAGCAAGCAGGACCGGGGTGGTGGCCGCGCCGATGCGCGTCAGTGTTTTCGTCAGCATGATGCGGGTCATAGCCGAGCGGATCGCTGCCGCCAAGCGGCAGAATTGTCGCACGATCAACAGGCGGCGCGTGGCGGCAGGATAAGTTGTGCGACGGCACCGCCATGCGCGCCCGGTGCCAGGGTAAAGCGCCCGCCGATCTGCGCCGCCAGCGTGTTGGCGATGCGGAGCCCTAAGGATTTGCTATGCTCCACGGCGAAATCGGGCGAGACGCCGTCGCCATCATCGGACACGCGCAGGCATAGCTCGCCCGCATGATGGTCCAGCACCACCGCAATAGTCCCGCCCCGATGCGGCAGGCCATGTTCGATGGCGTTGCTGACCGCTTCGGCCACGACCAGCGCCAGCGGCACGGTGATGCCGGGTTCGAGCTGCACCTCTTCGGGCGCATCGACGCTGATTGCGATGTCGGTGCGGCCGCTGGCTTCGATGACATCGGCCGTCAGCGTCGTCAAAAAGGCCCGCACCCCCTGCCCCGCGCCGGACGGATCGTAGAGCGCCCGGCTGATCCGGCCGATCAGCGCCAATCGTTCGGAGGCGTCATCCAATGCGCGGCGCGCCACGTCATGGTCGACATGGCGGCGTTGCAGCGCGAGCATCGCGGCCACGACTTGCAGATTGTTGGACACACGATGCTGCAATTCGTGGAACAGCAGTTCGCGATTTTCAGCGAGCGCCGCGCTGCGTTCCCGCTCGATGGCCAGGTGGAAATTGGCGCGCTGCATGAAGTGGATCAGCACGATATCGACAAGCACGACGCCGGTGTAAAAGATCATCGCTGCGGCCACGCCCGGATTGAGGACGAAACTGTTGCGGGGGGCGATGAAGAAATACCAGGACGCAGCCGCACACAGGATTGCGGCGAACAGACCCGGCCGGACCCCGAACAGAAAAGACGCCAGAATGACGGCGGGAAAGAATGTCACGAACGGATAGCCGTCGGGCAGCAGCGGTTCGGCCGCGAAGCGCAACAGCAGCGCCAGCCCACAGAAAGACAGCGTCAACGCATAAGCATAGACCGGTCGGTTAAGAACAAGCGGTAGCCGTTCGACGAACCGCGCGTTGCTACGCTGCATGCCATGTTCCGATATCCATGTCGTTACACTAGCAGAACTTCATGCCAGTGCATTGATCGAAATCAGTCGGCGGGTGCGCACATGAAAAAAGGCGCCCGGTCGAACCGGACGCCCTCTTTCTCTTGGTTGCTCTGACGAGCGGCCGATCAATCCTGGGTCAGGAAGTCGGGCAGGCCGGCGTTCGAGCCATCGTCCTTGCCGTCGTCCTTGGCAGCGTCGTCGCGCGGGCCACGGTCGCGGCGCGGGCCACGATCACCACGACCTTCGCTACGTTCGCCACCACGGCCACCGCCGCCATCACGACGCGGACCACGGCCACGATCGCCACGGCCTTCGCCACCGGCGCGGGGTTCGCGCGCTTCACGGGCAGGACGGGTGTCCTCCAGCTCTTCGCCGGTTTCCTGATCGACGACGCGCATCGACAGGCGAACCTTGCCGCGCGGATCGATTTCGAGAACCTTGACCTTCACTTCCTGGCCTTCCGACACGACGTCGGTCGGCTTTTCGACCCGCTCATTCTTCATTTCGGAGACGTGGACGAGACCGTCCTTGCCACCCATGAAGTTCACGAAGGCACCGAAATCGACGATGTTGACGACCTTGCCGTCATAGATCTTGCCGACTTCCGCTTCCTGCGTGATGCCAAGGATCCACTTGCGCGCGGCCTCGATCTGTGCCGGATCGGACGAGCTGATCTTGATCAGGCCTTCGTCGTCGATGTCGACCTTCGCGCCGGTTTCCGCGACGATTTCACGGATGACCTTGCCGCCGGTGCCGATGACTTCGCGGATCTTCGACTTGTCGATCTGCAGCGTCTCGATGCGCGGGGCATGGGCCGACAATTCGCTGCGCGTGCTGTCGAGCGCCTTGGCCATTTCAGTGAGGATGTGCGCGCGGCCTTCCTTCGCCTGATGCAGAGCGGCTTCGAAGATTTCGCGGGTGATGCCCGCAATCTTGATGTCCATCTGCATCGTGGTGATGCCTTCGGACGTGCCGGCAACCTTGAAGTCCATGTCGCCCAGATGATCTTCATCACCCAGGATATCGGACAGGACGGCAAAATTCTTGCCTTCCAGGATCAGGCCCATGGCGATGCCGGATACGGGGCGCTTCAAGGGCACACCGGCGTCCATCATCGAGAGCGAACCGCCGCAGACGGTCGCCATCGAGGAGGAACCGTTCGATTCGGTAATGTCGGACAGAACGCGGATCGCATAGGGGAACTCGTCCTTGCTCGGCAGGACGGGGTGCAGCGCACGCCATGCGAGCTTGCCATGACCCACTTCCCGACGGCCCGGCGCGCCGAAGCGGCCGACTTCACCGACCGAATAGGGCGGGAAGTTATAGTGCAGCATGAAGTTTTCATAATGCAGGCCAGTGAGGCCGTCGATCATCTGCTCGGCGTCCTTGGTGCCCAGCGTCGTGGTACAGATCGACTGGGTTTCGCCGCGCGTGAACAGCGCCGAACCATGGGTGCGGGGCAGGAAGCCGACCATCGCTTCGATCGGACGGATCTGCGTGGTGGTGCGACCGTCGATACGCTTGCCGTCCTTGAGGATGGCGCCGCGCACGATTTCCGCTTCCAGCTTCTTGGTCAGCTTGATGCCGGCCATCACGGTTTGGGCATCCAGGCCGTCAGCGGCCAATTGGGCCTTCGCCTTGGCGCGGGCTTCGTTGAGCGCGTTCGAGCGGGCCGACTTGTCGGTCAGCTTGTAGGCAGCGGTGATGTCCTTGCCGATCAGCTTCTTGAGCTTGGCCTTCAGGTCGCCCAGATCATCGCTCTTGGCCATGTCCCAAGGATCCTTGGCGGCCTTTTCAGCGAGGCTGATGATGGCATCGACGATCTTCTTGCTCGCATCATGCGCGAACAGGACGGCGCCCAGCATGACTTCTTCCGACAGCTCCTTGGCTTCGGATTCGACCATCATGACGGCATCGTAGGTGGCGGCGACGACCAGGTCGAGTTCGCCGGTCTTCACTTCGTCCAGCGACGGGTTGAGCTGATATTCGCCATCCTTGTAACCGACGCGCGCGGCTCCGATCGGACCCATGAAGGGCACGCCCGACAGGGTCAGGGCAGCCGACGCGGCGATCATCGCCACCATGTCCGGCTCGCTTTCGCCATCGAACGACAGCACCTGAGCGATGACGTTGATTTCGTTGTAGAAGCCTTCAGGGAACAGCGGGCGGAGCGGACGGTCGATCAGGCGGGAAACCAGCGTTTCCTTCTCGGTCGCACCGCGCTCACGCTTGAAGAAGCCACCGGGGATGCGGCCGGCGGCGGAATATTTTTCCTGATAGTGAACGGTCAGCGGGAAAAAGTCCTGGCCTTCCTTCACGCTCTTGGCGGCGGTCACGGCGCACAGCACCACGGTTTCGCCATAGGTCGCCAGCACGGCAGCGTCAGCCTGGCGCGCGATGCGGCCGGTTTCGAGGGTCAGCGTCTTGCCGGCCAGCTCGATCGATACTTTCTTGACGTCAAACATAGATTTTTTCCTTCGCCCGCATCGGCCCTATTGCCGGGCGGGGCCTTTGGTGGAGCCGGTCAAGGCTCCATGATTGGAGAGTTTCGCGCTCTCCTCCGTCGCGGGTGCGACGGGGTGGGGAAGTGTCCCCTTTATCATGCCGCCGTGCCGGATTGCCCGGCGCCATGTCATCTTTCACATCGTCATCCCGGACTTGATCCGGGATCCATTTTCGCTCCGGTGGAATTGAACACCACCGTAGCGTCGAATGGATCCTGACTTTCGTCAGGATGACGGGCTATTTTCAGATAGCCCGAAATCAGAAACGGCCCCGCATGGGGGCCGTCACTTTTAACAGGCTTACTTACGCAGGCCCAGCTTGCCGATCAGGTCGGTGTAACGCGCCTGATCCTTCTTCTTGAGATAGTCCAGCAGCGAACGACGCTTGTTGACCATCATCAGCAGACCACGACGGCTGTGATTATCCTTGTGGTGACCCTTGAAATGCTCAGTGAGGTTGGTGATCCGCTCGGTCAGGATCGAAACCTGGACCTCTGGCGAACCCGTGTCACCCTCAGCGCGGGCATATTCCTTGATCAGCGCTTCCTTGCGCTCGGCAGTAATCGTCATCTAATCGTCTTCCCTCGACATCAGGTTGAAACCGCGCACCACGATGATCTCTTGATCATCCGACCGGACCAGCGCGACGGGGATATCCCCTTGCGTCGCCAGATACAGGCCGGTGGTGGCAGTGATCCCGGTCAATACCTTCCCCTGGCGGAGCATAAGGGCTTGATCGGGAGAGACGGGGAGAGCCGGGATGTCGTCCAGCCCCGCCGTCAGCGGCAGCATAAGCCCACCGATGCCGCGCTCGTTAGCAGCATGACGCAATTTGTCCAGCGAAATCGCGGATTCCAGGGTGAAGGGACCGGCCTTGATGCGGCGGAGCATGGTGACATGGCCGACCGTGCCGAGCGCCAGCGCGATGTCGCGGGCGAGGCTGCGGATGTAGGTGCCCTTGGAGACATGGGCGCGGAGGGTGATGCTGTCCAGTTCCTCCCCGGCACGGGG
>MIAK01000014.1:27062-30937 GCA_001829085.1 Sphingomonadales bacterium RIFCSPLOWO2_12_FULL_63_15
TCCCCGTGCCGGGGAGGATTGAATAGATCGTCACCGACCGCGTCTTCATCTCGACATCTTCCCCCTTCCGCGCCAGATCATAGGCGCGTTGGCCGTCGATCAGGATGGCGCTATAGGCGGGCGGGGCCTGGTCGATCGGGCCGGTGAAGCGTGGCAGCACCGCTTCTACTTGCGCCAGAGTCGGTCGCACATCGCTGGTCGCGATCACCGCCCCTTCCAGGTCCAGCGTGTCGGTCTGCGCGCCAAAGGCGATCGTAAAATCGTAGATCTTGTCGCTGTCGAGCATCCGTCCGGCGAGCTTGGTCGCTTCGCCGATCGCGATCGGCAAGACGCCGGTCGCCAGCGGATCGAGCGTGCCGCCATGGCCGACCTTGCATTTGCCAGCGCCGCTGTCGCGCAGGGCGCGCTTGACCGCTGCGACGGCCTGCGTCGAGCCAAGGCCATGAGGTTTGTCGAGAATGATCCAGCCGTGCATTGTGCGCCCCTATAGGGCAGCGCGCGCGCTGTCAGCCCGCATCTGCGCCATGAAGTGACGGCGGCACAAGGCGACATAGCGATCATTGCCGCCGATCTGCGTCTGTTCGCCGCGCCGGATCGGCCGCCCCTCCCCGTCCACGCGCAGGTTCATGGTCGCCTTGCGCCCGCAATCGCACACCGTCTTGATCTCGCTCAGACTGTCGGCCAGCCCCAATAACTGCGCGCTGCCTTCGAACAATTCGCCCTGGAAATCGGTGCGCAGGCCATAGCACAGCACCGGCACACCGAGTTCATCGCACACCCGCCCCAGCGCCCAGACCTGCGCGCGGCTTAGGAATTGCGCTTCGTCCACCAGTACGCAGGACAGGTGCGTGTCGTGATGGCGCGCGGCGATGGCGGCGAACATATCGGTGTCAGCCTCGAACAGATGCGCCTGCGCCTCCAGCCCGATCCGCGACACGATCCGCCCCCGGCCATAGCGATCATCCACCGCGGCCGTCCACAGCATCGTTTCCATGCCGCGTTCGCGATAGTTGAAGTCAGATTGCAGCAGCGTCGTCGATTTGCCCGCATTCATCGAGCTATAGTAGAAATAGAGCTTCGCCATGGTCGCTTACCGGATCGTCGGGGCGACGCGCGACAGGAAGCGCACCAGCGCATCGGCGAGCGCGATCCGGCTGTCGGAAAAACTATGGTCGGTCGGCCAGACGGTCAGCCGTGCCTGCGGATTGGCGCCCTGCGCGTCGGCCGCTGCCTTGCGCGCCTGATCGCCGATGCCCTTTTCCGCGCCGATGATGCTGAGCGGGCGGCGGCCATAGGCGGCCATACGGCGGCCGAGGTCGAACTTGTCCCCCCGATCGCGGATTTCGCCGGTCAACCCGTCATAGGTCGCCCCCTGGAGCGGCGGCAGGTCGCTGGCCACCTCCGCCTGCCAGGCCGCCGCGCCTTCGGCCGTGGCGAGCGAGGCGACCGTTTGCGCGGGATCCCATGGGTCGATCAGGAACAGGCCCGCCACGCGCGGTTCGGCGGCGGCGACATCGGCGGCCATGAAGCCGCCCATGCTGTGCCCGGCGACCACGATCGCGCTGGTATCGATGCGATATTTCGCGACGGTGGCGGGCTGTTGCAGAAATTGGAGGGCGGCGAAGGCGTCGTCCGAAGCACCGCCGAAGGAGAATGCACCGGGACTGCCCCACGACCCGCGATAATGGAGCGTCAGCACGTGCCATCCGGCCCGGCGCGCGGCTTGGGCCAGGTCCAGATTTTGTTCGTTCCCCGGAAAGCCGTGGAGGAGCAGCAAGGTGGGGTGCAGCCCTCCGCCCGCAGCGGTGTAGAGAACCGCGTTCATCGCGCCGTCGCCTGAGGGGATGACGAAGGCGCTCATGCCTGCGGGATACGCTGCGTCCGGGGAGGGATCGCTGGTGACGGCGGGGTGGATGGCGGGTTCTTTGGCATTGGCCGGGATAAAGGTGCATGCCAAAAGTGCACTGGACAGCAGCAACGCCCGCATGGTTGGATTCCCCGATATCATGTCAACGTCATGACGGCGACGGGAGGCGAATCCCCTACCGTCCGCTCTATCCGCCGGTCGAATGTCAAAAACATGTCCGCCTCGGCAGCCATAGATAAATGCATCATATCAGCAAAATCAGCACCAGCCGCAAAGCGATCCAGAACCCAGTCTATGCGGGCCGGTTGCCCCAACGCTTCCGGTAAATCGATTACGTCAAGCAAGGCTGCCGCGATACGCTCGCGCGGCCATCCGTAGCTCGCGCGTAATACCCACTCCGTTTCGACCAATACGGTCGGCAATAAGATAAACCCCTGCCTGATCCGGTCAGCCGCGACAGCCGCTTGCGCCAAGTCGTCGCCCGTCAGGAAGCGCACCAGCACATTTGTATCGATCGCCGCTGCCATCAGTCCTGGCGGTCGCGGAACATCTGCGTGATGGCCTGGTCCATATCTTCAATAGAAACGGGCGGCCCTTGATGCTGGTAACGGGCCTTGATACCCACCATGATGTCTTCGAAGCTGCGACCGGACTTTTTGTGCTGGGGATTCAACAGCACGCCCCCGCCCATTGGCACGACGTCGAACACCTGCCCAGACGTAAAGCCGAGTTGGTCCCGCACATCCTTAGGGATGACAATCTGGCCCTTGGCCGAAAGAGTCGTTTTTGCGTTCATGTCGGTAAGATGCGTCTTACCGTTAGCCAAGTCAATCCTCGTCCGCGTCGTCCTTGACCAAGTCCTGCGCGACCTTGGGATCGCGCAGCAGCTTGTCGATATGGCTGCCTTCGTCGAAACTGTCGTCGGCCAGGAACTTGATCTTGGCGGCATATTTGAGCCGGGTGCGCGATGCGACTTCGCGTTGGAAATAGGCGGTGTTGGTGCGCAGCGCCTTTAGCACCGCCTCCTCTTCCCGGCCGAGCAGCGGTTTGATGAAAACCGTGGCGTGGCGCAGGTCGGGCGACATGCGGACTTCGGTGACGCTCACGACATGCTTGGCCAGCACATCGTCATGCACGTCGCCGCGCTGCAGGATTTCCGACAGGATGTGCCGCACCTGTTCGCCCACGCGCAGCGCGCGGACATTTGGACCTTCATTCTGACTGGACATATATCATCCTCATGGCCCCGGCCGAAGCCGGAGCCACGTCTTTCCTATCACAGCGTACGAACGCGTTCCTCGACCTCGAACAGTTCGAGCGTGTCGCCAGCCTTGATGTCGTTGGTGTCCTGCAACACCGCACCACATTCCATGCCCGCGCGGACTTCGGACACATCGTCCTTGAAGCGCCGCAGCGAGTGGATGACCGTTTTCGACACGATGACATCGTCGCGGGTGAGGCGCGCATTGAGCCCCTTGCGGATGATGCCTTCCATGACGAGCAGGCCTGCCGCCTTGTCCTTCTTGCCGGCCGGGAAGACCTGCAGGACTTCGGCGCGACCGACGATCGTTTCGATGCGTTCCGGCGCGAGCTGGCCCGCCATTTCGTTGCGCACTTCTTCGAGCAGATCGTAGATCACATCATAATAGCGCAACGAGATCTTCTCGCGGATCGCCAGCGGACGCGCCTTGGCATTGGGACGGACGTTGAAGCCGATCAGCGGGGCACGGCTGGCGGACGCCAGGGTGACATCGCTTTCGGTGATCGCACCGACGCCAGAACTCAAGATACGCACCTTAATCTCGTCGGTCGAAATGCGGTTCAGCGCACTGACGATCGCTTCGACCGATCCCTGCACATCGCCGCGGATGACCACCGGATATTCGATGACCTTGGTGCTGAGCGCCGAGAACATGTTTTCGAAGTTGGTCGGCACCGATGCCGTCCGCTTGCGGGTGATCTGTTCCTGACGATAGGCGGCGACCTCACGGGCGCGCGCCTCATTCTC
>MIAK01000014.1:30967-55053 GCA_001829085.1 Sphingomonadales bacterium RIFCSPLOWO2_12_FULL_63_15
CACGCCCGACAGACCCAATATCTCGACCGGGGTCGATGGTCCGGCCGATTTGACCTGCTGGCCCTTGTCGTTGATCAGCGCGCGCACCTTGCCGCTCTCTGCGCCGATGACGAAGGTGTCACCGACCTTGAGCGTGCCCTTGCGCACCAGCACGGTCGCGACCGCACCACGGCCCCGGTCGAGTTGCGCCTCGATCACATTGCCTTCGGCCGCGCGATCGGGGTTGGCGGTCAACTCCATCAGTTCGGCCTGGAGCAGGATCTTTTCGATCAGTTCATCAAGGCCGGTCTTCTTGAGCGCGGAAACCTCCACGTCCTGAACGTCGCCGCCCATATCCTCGACCACGATTTCCTCGCTCAGCAGGCGCTCGCGCACCTTTTGCGGGTTCGCGTCGGGCTTATAGACCTTGTTGATCGCCACGATCATCGGCACGCCGGCCGCTTTGGTATGGTTGATCGCTTCGATCGTCTGCGGCATCAGCCCGTCGTCGGCCGCCACCACCAGGATGACAATGTCGGTGACGTTCGCGCCACGGGCGCGCATTTCCGAGAAGGCTTCATGGCCCGGCGTGTCGAGGAAGGTGATGACATCGCCCTTCTTCGTCGTCACCTGATAGGCGCCGATATGCTGGGTGATGCCGCCGCTTTCGCCCGACACGACACTGGTGCCGCGCAGAGCATCGAGCAGCGACGTCTTACCATGATCGACATGGCCCATGATCGTGACCACGGGCGCACGGGTCTTGAGCGCTTCGACCGCATCGGCCTCACCCTCAATCCCGATTTCGATGTCGGCGTCCGACACGCGCTGGATGCGGTGGCCGAATTCTTCGACCAGCAATTCGGCGGTATCCTGATCGATCGACTGGTTGAGCGTGACCGCCTGCCCCATCTTGAACAACGACTTGACCAGATCCGCGCCCTTTTCGGCCATACGGTTGGCCAGTTCCTGCACGGTGATGACTTCCGGCACGACCACGTCACGCGATTGCTTCTCGCGCGTCTTGGAACCACCGGCATAATGGGCGCGGCGTTCCTTTTCACGGGCACGCTTGAGCGCTGCAAGGCTGCGGGCGCGCGCGCTGTCGTCATCGGCCAGCGCCTTGGTGACGGTCAGCTTGCCAGCCTGGCGACGATTATCTTCGCCCTTCTTCGCGCGTTCCGGCTTAGTCGGTTCGGGACGCTTGACCGGCGTAACCGGGGTGAAGCGGCGCGGCGGCGGCGGTGCGGCCGTGGTGGACGCAGCAGCGGCACCAGCGTCGGCCTCGACCGGCGTTTCAGCGGGCTGAGCGGCGGCTTCCTGCGGCGCTGCGGGCGCTTCGGCGACGGGCGTGGGTTCGGGCGCAGGCGCTTCCTCGACCGCTGGCGCGGACGCGGCGGTTTCGGCGGCCTGGCGATTTTCTTCGGCGCGGCGCTTTTCGGCTTCGATCGCGGCGAGGCGCGCGGCGTCTTCACGACGACGCGCCTCTTCCTGCGCGTTCATGCGGGCTTCTTCGGCCTCACGCAGCAACTTGGCCTGCAATTCCTGACGCGACATCAGGCTCTGCGGCGGGGCGGTGCGCACCGGCTGTTGCTGGCGCGGCGGGGGCGGCGCAGCCGGACGCGGCGCGGCGGGCGCAGCGGCGGCGGCGGTCGGCGCAGGATCAGCCTGCGGCGTGGCAGCGGGCGCACCACCGGTGCTTTCGCCCGGCTTGCCCAGGACGCGGCGCCGCTTCACTTCGACCACGACCGTATTCTTGCGGCCATGGCTGAACTGCTGCTGCACCTGACCGGATTCCACGGTCCGCTTGATGCCCAGTGGCTTGCGGCCCAGAACCGGCTTGTCTTCCTTGCTGTCACTCATACGATCGAACTTAACCCTTCACTTCCGCTTCGGCCGGATAGGCCCGCCGACGCCTTATTTATACGTTTGCCTGGACGCCCGGCGCATCGGTGGAGCGTGGCTCCCCATGCACAGGCGCCTCAGCAGCGCAACCCAGATAGCTTTCCAATCGGCCGATGGCCGCACGCAGACGCGACGCCGCACGCGAGTCGGTCACTGCGATATGGACGACATTGTCGCGCCCCATTGCCATAGATAGGGCGTTGCGGTCCACAGGCAAGACGATGCCCGCAAGATCCGTGCCTTCCGCTTCCTGTCCGACGCGCAGCGCCTGGTCCAGTTTGCGGTTGCCGTCAGGCGCCGCATCCATTGCGTGGAGCAGCAACCGCACCTGGCCCTTGCGGCAGGCGACGTCAATCTTTTCCGATCCGGTCAGCAGCATCGACGCGCGCGATTCCAGACCCAGCCGGTCAAGCAGCGCGCGGCGAAGGCCGGTTTCGATTTGCTCCGCCAGATCGTCGGGGATTGCCAGTTCGCCGGTCTTGAAAGCGCGGGCGATGGCGCCGCGCAACTTGCCCTTGGCCAGCGCCACTTCCAGTTCGGCGCGCGATACCCCGATCCAGGCACCGCGGCCCGGCGCCTTGGCGCGCAGGTCGGGGAGCAACTGATCCTCCGGGCCGATGGCGAGACGGATGAGATGGTCGGGGTCGGCGCGGTCGCCGGTCAATATGCATTTGCGTTCGGTCATGCCTGCCCCTCCGCCAAAACGGATGAACTGGCAACCCCAACGCTATTGGATAGGCCTAAACGCTCATCGGGGAGTGTCCGCAACATTGGCGTCCTCCCTTGATAAAGGGACAACCGGCGCGCGGTCAGCCAGAAGCTGACCCGCCGCGCCATAATTCTCGGTCGAAATCTCCGAAATCACCACCTGCACGGCAGCCGCAGGCTTTCCCAGCCGCTCAACGAGCGACTGGGTGACGTCGGCAACGATCGCGGCTTTTTGCGCGCGGGTTGCCGTGCCGGCCAGACGGATATCGACAAATGGCATCTTGGCTCAGGCTTCCTCGTCTTCAAACCAATGCGCACGGGCGGCCATGATGATCTCATTGCCCTGCTCGTCCGACAGGCCATAGGCGGCCAGGATGCCGCCCTTGTCCTCGGTCGTTTCGCTCTTGCGGCGGCGTTGGTCAACGCGCTTCTTCTGCACCAGCTCGTCGGTGGCCAAGTCGGCCAGATCGTCGAGCGTCTTGATGCCCGCCTTGCCCAGCGTCACCAGCATGGCTTCGGTGAGGTGCGGCATGTCGGCCAGCGCATCTTCGACGCCCAGCGCCTGACGCTCTTCGCGCGCGGCAGCTTCGCGACGATCGAGCGCTTCCTGCGCACGGTTCTGCAGTTCGGCGGCGAGGTCTTCGTCGAAACCTTCGATCCCGGCCAGTTCCTCGACGCTGACATAGGCGACTTCTTCCAGCTCGCCAAAGCCTTCGGCGACCAGCAGCTGCGAGAGCGTTTCGTCCACGTCCAGTTCGTTCTGGAACAGTTCTGAGCGCGACACGAATTCCTTCTGGCGCTTCTCGCTCGCGTCAGCCTCGGTCATGATGTCGATCGCCTTGCCGGTCAGCTGGCTGGCGAGGCGGACATTCTGGCCGCGACGGCCGATGGCGAGGCTGAGCTGATCGTCGGGGACGACCACTTCGATCCGCTCTTCTTCCTCATCGATGACGACGCGGCTGACCTGCGCGGGCTGCAGCGCGTTGACGACGAAGGTCGCGGTATCTTCCGACCAGGGGATGATGTCGATCTTTTCGCCCTGCATTTCCTGCACGACAGCCTGCACGCGGCTGCCCTTCATGCCGACGCAGGCTCCGACCGGATCGATGCTGCTGTCGCGGCTGATGACGCCGATCTTGGCGCGGCTGCCCGGATCGCGGGCGGCGGCCATGATGGTGATGACGCCGTCGTAGATTTCGGGGACTTCCTGCGCGAACAGCTTCTTCATGAATTCGGGATGGGCGCGGGACAGGAAAATCTGCGGCCCGCGATTTTCGCGGCGCACGTTCAGCACGACCGAGCGAATCCGGTCACCGACCCGGACGACTTCGCGCGGGATCTGCTGGTCGCGGCGGATGACGCCTTCGGCCCGGCCGAGATTGACGACGACATGGCCGAATTCGACCGACTTGACGACGCCGGTGATGATCTCGCCCACGCGGTCCTTGAATTCTTCATGCTGACGCTCGCGCTCGGCATCGCGGACCTTCTGGAAGATCACCTGCTTGGCCGACTGGGCATCGATACGGCCCAAATCGATGGCGGGCAGCGGATCGACGATGAAGTCGCCGACGACCGAGTCCGCCTTCAGCTTCTGCGCGGCCTTCAGATCGACCTGCTTGAAATAATCCTCGACCGTGTCGACCACTTCGACCACGCGCCACAAGCGCAGGTCGCCGGTTTCCGGGTCCAGCTTGGCGCGGATGTCGTTTTCAGCGCCATAGCGGGCGCGCGCGGCGCGCTGGATCGCATCCTCCATCGCCTCGATGACGATGGCCTTGTCGATCATCTTTTCCGACGCCACCGAATTGGCGATGGCGATCAGTTCTGCCCGGTTGGCGGAAATGGCGTTGGCCATGACTTATGAACCCTTATTCTTCGGTTTCAAATTCATCCGCCCCATCGGAGGAAAGCGGCATGGTAGCAGAAATCAGCGCGTCGGTCAGCACCAGCTTGGCACCATCGATCAGGCCGAAGGGGATGACGACATCGCCAGCCTTGGTATCGCGAAACTGGATATCCTCGCCCTCGACCCCGCCAAGGATGCCCTTGAAGGTCTTGCGGCCCTCGATCGCCTCGGTCACGGTGATGCGCGCTTCGAACCCGCCCCATTCGACAAAGTCGTGCAGGCGGGTGAGCGGGCGGTCGATGCCGGGTGAACTGACTTCGAGGCGATAGGCTTCCTCGATCGGGTCGACCTCGTCCAGCAAGTCGGACAGGCGGCGCGACAGGGCGGCGCAATCCTCGATCACCAACTGCTTGGTTTCGGGGCGTTCGGCCATGATCTGGAGCGTGCGATCATCGCCCGATCCGAACAGCTTGATCCGCACAAGGTCAAAGCCCAAAGCCTTCGCCTCAGGTTCGATCAACGCTGTCAGTGCGGCGATGTCCGCCATGCAATCTCCAAATCCAGATATATGCGCGCTTTCGCTGCCGCAGGCTGGTAGCCTGCGACCCTGACATGTTTGACGATGTAAGGAAGCGATGCCGATATAGGCGGACACCATTAAATCTGCAACATTAATCGTCGCCACTCATTCTATCGCTCAAGACCCACCTGTGAACGCTCATAACCGGAGATCGCGATGCGCCGTATAGCCATGACCGCCCTGCCCCTCATCCTCATGGCCTGTTCGGCCGAAAACGCCACGGGCCAGAATGCGGCCGCGCCCGCCGACAAGCCCTTTGCCACCGCCACCATCGCAGATTTCGATTCGCCCTGGGCGATGACCTTCCTGCCCGACGGTCGCACGCTGGTGACGGAAAAGGCGGGCGAGATGCTGTTGTTCGATCCCAAGAATGGCACGAAGATCCCGATCGCCGGTATCCCGACCGTCGATAGCGCCGGACAAGGCGGATTGATGGACGTGGTACTGTCGCCCGGCTTCGCGCAGGACAAGATGGTCTATTTCAGCTTTTCCGAAAGCCGTGACGGCGGCAAGGGCGTCGCGCTGGCCAAGGGCGCGTTTGCGCAGGCGAGCGACGGGACGACCAGCCTGACCGATGTGCAGGTGATTTTTCGCGCCAGCCCCTATGTCGAGGGCAATGGCCATTATTCCGGGCGCATCGCCTTTTCGCCCGATGGCAAATATCTGTTCTTCACCAATGGCGAGCGGCAGAAATTCGATCCGGCCCAAGACCCCAAGTCGACCCTGGGCAAAGTGCTGCGCCTCAATCCCGACGGCACCCCGGCGGCGGGCAATCCGCTGGCGGCCAAGGGCTTTCATCCCGCCATCTGGTCCTATGGCCATCGCAACCTGCTCGGCATCGCCTTTGACGCCGATGGCCGCCTGTGGGAGCAGGAAATGGGGCCAAAGGGCGGCGACGAGGTGAACCTCATCAAGCCGGGCCTCAACTATGGCTACCCCACCGTGTCGAACGGCAGCCATTATGACGGCCGCGACATTCCCGACCATAAGCCGGGCGATGGCTTCGAAGCGCCCAAGGTCAGTTGGAATCCGGTGATTTCGCCGGGCGGCCTGCTCTATTATTCGGGCGACATGTTCCCGGCGTGGAAGGGATCGCTGTTCATCGGTGGCCTGTCGAGCAAGGCGCTGGTCCGGGTCAAGCTGGACGGCGACAATGCCGCCAAGGGCGATCAGTGGGATATGGGCGCGCGCATCCGCGATGTCGATCAGGGGCCGGACGGCGCGCTGTGGGTGCTGGAGGATGGCGGCGATGGCTCGCAAGGGCGGTTGTTGAAACTGACGCCCAAGCGCTGACGATAAGCGCAATGCCCTCGATCGACGATCCGTGCGGTCGAGGGCAAAGTGCCGGAAGGCTTCACCGTTTGAAGGATAGTGTATGAGTGGCCCCAAATTATTCGAGCCGATAACGGTCGGCGGCCTGACACTGGACAACCGCATCGTCATCGCGCCGATGTGCCAATATTCGGCCGTCGATGGACAGATGAATGATTGGCACCAGATCCATTTGGGACAGTTGGCGCTGTCCGGCGCGGGATTGCTGACGATCGAGGCCAGTGCCGTCCTGCCCGAAGGCCGGATCAGCCATGCCGATGTCGGCTTGTGGGATGATGCGACCCAAGCGGCGATGCAACAGGTGCTGGACAGCGTGCGCCGCCATTCCGACATGCCGATCGCCATTCAGTTGGGCCATGCCGGTCGCAAGGCATCGACGCACGTCCCCTGGCAGGGGGGCAAGCAAATTGCGCCGGACGCGGTCAATGGCTGGCAAACGGTTGCTCCGTCAGCCCTGCCCTTCACGCCCGGTAGCGTTGCGCCGCTCGCCCTGGATCGCGATGGCATCGCCAAGCTGATCGAGGCCTTTGTGAGCGCGGCTAAACGCGCGCATCATCTGGGCATCGACGCCATCCAGTTGCATGGCGCGCATGGCTATCTGCTGCATCAATTCCTCTCGCCACTCTCCAACCAGCGGGACGATGATTATGGCGGCACGCTGGACAATCGGATGCGCCTGCCGCTGGAAATCTTCGATGCCGTCCGCGCGGCCTTCCCTGCCGACAAGCCGGTGACGATGCGCGTGTCCGGTACGGACTGGGTGGCGGGCGGATGGGATATCGAGCAGACCATCGCCTTCGCCAAAGCGCTGGAGGCGCGGGGTTGCGCGGCCATTCATGTGTCGAGCGGCGGGCTACATCCCGATCAGGCGATACCGGTTGGGCCGAGCTATCAGGTGCCTCTGGCCCGCGCGGTAAAGCAGGCCGTGTCCATCCCCGTCGTCGCCGTCGGCCTGATCACTGACTTCGAACAGGCCGAAGCGATTGTCGGGACGGGAGACGCGGATATGATCGCGATCGCGCGGACTATCCTCTACGATCCACGCTGGCCATGGCATGCGGCGGCGCATCTGGGTGCCACCGTCAAGGCAGCCAACCAATATCTACGGTGCCAGCCGCGCCAATATCGCCACCTGTTCGACGCCACGCGTCCCTGAACGCCGATAAAAAAAAGGGAGCGTCGGAACGCTCCCTCAGACTGCTGACAAACCCCGTCGTTTTTTTACGACGGGGTTTTATTTTGAAGATTTGCGTGTCGCCTTTTGGGGTACGCGCGGTGCTGATCCATTTCAGGCTGGTATGGGATCGGGCTGGCGGGTCAGGGCGAGGGCGATTTTCTTGATGTTCTGGGCGGCGGCGGCGAGCAGGCACTGGCAAGCGACGGCTATTTGCCCTCGGAAGCGCGCATAACGATGGCCGTGTAGCTGTTTGGCGTCGGCGAAGGATCGTTCGACGGTTTCCTTGCGATGCTTGTAGACGGCCTTGCCCCAGGGGGTGAGGCGGTGGCTGTCGCATCGCTCGCGGGCATCCTGCCAGATGTGGCGGGTGATCACGCGCTGGGGCTTGGCGGCGCTGGTGCAGGAGGCGCGTAGCGGGCACTGTTGGCACAGAGCGGGATCGGACTTGTAGTGCCGATAGCCCTGCCGGTCGGTTGTGGCGTAGCCCAGCAACTGGCCTTGGGGGCAGCGATAGCCGTCCTGATCCTCCTCCCGCTGGAAGCGGCTCTTGCGCATCATGCCCGGCTTGGGCGGGGTCGGGTTGCGGTAACCGGTGACACCGAGAATGTCGCGCTCCTCCAACCCCTGGGCGATGCCGGCGGTGGCATATCCGGCATCCAGACCGACCGCCGCGACGGGGAAGGCGAAGCGCTCGCGCTGCCGGTCGAGGCGACCAAGATAGACGATCGAATCGTGCACGTTGGCGGGTGTGGCAAAGGTATCGGTGATGATCCCGAGCCGCCCGTCCACCGTGCGATGATCGAGGTAGAAGAAGCCCTTGGGCTTGTCGTCGCGGACCATGTAGCCGCTGTCCGGATCGGTGCGCGAGACCTTGGTCTCGGCCTCGACCGGCATGAGCTTCTTCGGCGCGAGTGACTTGAGCCCACGCTCCCTTCGCTCCTTAGTGATCGCGGCGTCGAGGGCTTCCCAATAGTCCGAACGCGACTTGGTCACGATCGCCTTGTCATATTTGCTTTTGTTGGCATTGGCCTTGAGATGGGTGCTGTCGGTGTACAGCACCGTTCCGTCGACCAGCCCATGACTGATTGCCTGCTCGACGATGCGGTCGAAAATCTCCTGCGCCACCGAGGTGTCGCCGTAGCGCCGCCGCCGGTTCTGCGACAGCGTCGAGGCATCGGTCAGCCGCAGGCGCAGGAACCAGCGATAGGCCACATTGACCTGGATCTCGCGAACCAGCTGCCGTTCCGAGCGAACCCCGAACAGATAGCCAAGGAACAACGCCTTGAACATCAGCGTCGGGTCCAGCGCCGGCCGCCCATTATCAGGACAATAAAGCGGCGCCGTCAGTCCATGAATGAAGGCGAAATCGATCACCGCGTCGACCTTGCGCAGCAGGTGATCCGCAGGAACAAGCTCCTCGAGCGTCACTATCTCGAGCGCCGTCTGCTCAGGTCCAGGCTCTCTCAGCATGGCCCATAGAATCACAAACCCCCGGCTCTCGCCAGGGGTTTGTCAGCAGTCTGAGGGAGCGTGGAAACGCTCCCTTTTTCCTTATACCAACCGGCTCTGCTTGACTGCCGCTTCGATGAAGCTGGCGAACAAGGGATGCGGGTCGAAGGGTTTGGATTTCAGTTCCGGGTGGAACTGGACGCCAACGAACCAGGGATGGTCAGGCCGTTCGACGATTTCGGGCAGCGTGCCGTCGGGCGACATGCCGGAGAAGAGCAGCCCGCCCTTTTCCAGCGGCTCGCGATAGCCGGCGTTCACTTCGTAGCGATGGCGGTGCCGCTCGCTGATTTCCGTCGTGCCATAGACGCCCGCGACCACGCTATTACCAGTCAGTTTGGCGGGATAAGCGCCGAGCCGCATCGTGCCGCCCAGGTCGGTTTCGGCGGTGCGCTTCTGCAAGCCCTCGGTGCTCATCCATTCGGTGATGAGGCCGACGACCGGCTCGCTGGTTTCGCCAAATTCGGTGGTCGAAGCACTGGCGATGCCCGCGGTGTTCCGCGCGCCTTCGATACAGGCCATCTGCATGCCAAGGCATATGCCGAAAAAGGGCACGCCTCGTTCGCGCGCGAACTGGACCGAGGCGATCTTGCCTTCCGACCCGCGCACGCCAAAGCCGCCGGGGACCAGGATGCCGTGCATCGGCTCCAGCCGGGCGGTGATGTCCGAATCCGCTTCCTCGAACAGTTCCGCGTCGATCCACTTGATGTTGACCTTCACCCGATTGGCAAGGCCGCCATGGTGGAGCGCTTCGTGCAGCGATTTATAGGCGTCGAGCAGGCCGACATATTTGCCCACCACGCCGATCGTCACTTCGCCTTCCGGGTTCTGCTGCCGGTCCATGATGTCGTCCCACCGCTCCATCGAGGGCTCAGGCGCATCATCGATGCCAAAGGCGCGCAGGACTTCGGCGTCCAGCCCTTCGGCATGATATTGCTGGGGCACGGCATAGATGCTGGAGGCGTCGAGCGCGGGGATCACCGCTTCGGGACGCACGTTGCAGAAGAGCGCGATCTTCTTGCGCTCGCTTTCGGGCAAGGGATGTTCGCAGCGGCACAGCAAGATGTCCGGCTGGATGCCGAGCGACGTCAGTTCGCGGACGCTATGCTGGGTCGGCTTGGTCTTCAGTTCGCCGGCCGCCGCGATGTAGGGCACCAGCGTCACATGGACGAAGATCGATTGGCCACGATCGAGGTCGTTATGCAGCTGGCGAATCGCCTCCATGAAGGGCAGCGATTCGATATCGCCCACGGTGCCGCCGATCTCGCACAGGACGAAGTCGAGACCGTCGGTATCGGCGAGGGCGAACGCCTTGATCTCGTCCGTGACGTGTGGAATGACCTGTACGGTTGCGCCCAGATAATCGCCGCGCCGTTCGCGCTGGATGATCGTCTGATAGACGCGGCCCTGCGTGACATTGTCCGACTGGCGCGCGGAAACGCCGGTAAAGCGTTCATAATGGCCAAGATCGAGGTCGGTTTCCGCACCATCGTCGGTCACATAGACTTCGCCATGCTGATAGGGGGACATGGTCCCCGGATCGACGTTGAGATAGGGGTCGAATTTCCGAATGCGGACGCGATAGCCCCTCGCTTGCAGCAGCGCTGCAAGGGATGCGGCCATGAGGCCTTTTCCGAGCGAGGAGACCACGCCGCCGGTGATGAATATATACCGCGCCATGGGAGAGAAGGGTTAGCCTTTCGGAACAACAAAGGGCAAGCGCGCGAATCCACGCGCGCTTAAAAAAGATCAGCGATGTCGATGAACGGTTTAGTTGGCGAGGGGAACCGCGCCGTTGGCCGCCGCACCATTGCCGACCGAATCGGCCGCACCGGTCAACGGATCGACGGTGCCGGTCGCGGGCGCGCCTTGGCTCGTCGGCGCCTGCCGCACCAGCGAGGTGTCGATGTCGGTCGGGGCATGGCGCACCGCCGCGATCACCGCCATGGCGATCGACAACAGAACGAAGACGGTCGCCAGGATCGAGGTGGACCGGGTGAGGAAATCCGCCGCGCCGCGCGCCGACATGAAGCCAGCCGGGCTACCGCCCACGCCCAGCCCGCCGCCTTCCGACTTCTGCATCAGGATGACGGTGACCAGCAGGGCGGCCACGATGGCCTGCACGACGAGAAGAAAAGTGAACATGCGACGGGTTTCTGTCCGGGTAAGGAGGGCGTTGCCGGGCACATAGCGACGAAGCGACGCGGGGGCAACCATTGCGCGCGTTCGCGTTGCACGGGATCATTCTCAGTCCGTTCGCCCTGCGCCTGTCGAAAGGAAGCAGAGGGCTTCGACCGGCTCAGCCCGAACGGTGGAAAGTTTCGGAATGAACCGCCAAACCGTCGGCGGTTGCGACAACCAACCGTGCTCCCCAGGCAGCGGAGGTGGCAGGGCGTAGCCCTGACGGAGGGGTGTCACGCTATCGATGGGGTGACACCCCTCCACCGGCTTCGCCGGTCCCCCTCCCCGTGCCGGGGAGGGTTTTTTCGTCAGTTCACCACCCCATCCGCCGCCGCGATGATGGGGGCGAATTTTTCGGCGGTCAGGCTGGCGCCGCCGACCAGGCCGCCATCGACGTCGGCGATGGCCATCAGTTCGGCGGCATTGTCGCCATTCATCGATCCGCCATAGAGGATACGCATGCCCTGAGCCTCATCGCCAATCCGGCTCGCCAGCGCCGCGCGCAAGGCGGCGTGCATGGTCGCGACGGCCTCCATCGTCGGGATGCGGCCAGTGCCGATCGCCCAGATGGGTTCATAGGCGATGGCGAGCCAATCGGCCGCCGAGCCATCGGGCAAGGAGGCGAGCAGTTGCGTCGACACCACCGCTTCGGCGTTGCCCGCGTCGCGCACGTCCAGGCTTTCGCCGACGCACAGGATGACGCGCAGGCCCGCAGCCTTGGCCGCCAGCGCCTTGGCCGCGACATCGCTATCGGTTTCGCCCTGGTCCTGCCGCCGTTCGCTATGGCCGACGATGGTCCAGTTGGCCCCCGCTTCGGCCAGCATCGCCGCCGACAGGCAGCCGGTATGCGCGCCGCTTGCCTGCATGTGGCAATCCTGCGCGCCGATGAAGGCACCGCCCTTGCGTGCGTCCGCCGCGGCGATCAGCGTGGCGGGCAGGCAGAGGCCGACCTCTACCGCTGGATGCTGCGCCGCGCGCGCGCCGATGGCGGCGACCTCGTCCAACGCGGCCTGCATCCCGTTCATTTTCCAGTTGCCGACAACCAGCTTGCGCCTGCCCATCGTCTATTCCCCTTATTCTTTATTGCTGCACGTCGTCCCGCCCCCTCCGCCGCGCGCCAGTCTGCTGTGGCGTCGCGTCTCCATCGGAAGAGCCATGAACTGGTCAGAGGCGATGAACGGCGCTCGCGCATTTGTCCAGTGCAAGCCTTGCCGCCGCGCGCATCCGCCCTTAAAGCGGGCCGCCATCCCGCCGCAGTTCGGATATTTTCATGCTTTCTGTCTTTCGCCGCTTCATCAAATCCCGGTTCGGGGCAGTGTTCGCGCTGCTATTCTTAGGGACGATCGCCGCAGCCTTCATCCTGGGCGATCTGTCGAGCGGTCAGTTCGGGACCAGCTTTGGCGGGGGCGGCACGGCAGCCAAGGCCAAGGGCTATAAATTGACCGAAACCGAATTGCAGGAGCGGGTGCAGCGGGTGTTCGATAATGCGCGCCGGTCCGACCCCGGTCTGCAGAGCAACGATTTCTTCGCGCAGGGCGGCGCGACACAGGTTTATGACCAGCTGGTCGCCTCGCTCGCGCTGCGCGCCTTTGCCGATGATCAGGGCATGCATATCTCCAAGCGGCTGGTCGATGCGCAGATCGCGCAAATCCCCGCCTTTCAGGACGCGGCGGGCAATTTCAGCCAGGAGAATTTCCGCAATCTGCTCGCGCGCGAGCGGCTGACGGAAAAGGATCTGCGCGACGATATCAGCCGCGAAATCCTGCAGCGCCAGTTGCTGACCCCGATCGGCATGGGCGTCAAGCCGACCGACAGCCTGGTCCTGCCCTACGCCTCGCTGCTGCTGGAAGCGCGGCAGGGCACGGTCGCGGCGATCCCGGCGGTCGCGTTCCTGGACGAGAAAGACCCGACCGACGCGCAACTGGCTGATTTCTACAAGCGTAACGCGGACCGCTTCACCATCCCCGAACAGCGGCGCATCCGCTATGCCGTGGTCGATGCCGAGCGTTTTGCGCAAGCCTCGCAGCCAAGCGACGCGGAAATTGCCGCCGCTTATAGCCAGAACAAGGCCGCCTATGCCGCCAAGCAGAGCCGGACGATCGAGCAACTGGTGTTGCCAACCGAAGCCGCGGCAAAGGCGATTGCCGACAAGGTGAAGGGCGGCGCGTCGCTGTCCGCCGCTGCGCAGGGCGCTGGCCTCGCGGTCGCGACGCTGGCCGACCAGACCCCCGCCGCACTGACCACCACGGCGGGCAAAACTGCAGCCGATGCCGCCTTCGCAGCCAAGCAGGGCGATCTGGTTGGCCCGGTACGCGGGCCGCTCGGCTGGCTGTTGCTGCGCGTCACGGCGGTCAAGGACATTCCCGCTCGCGCGCTGGCGTCGGTGCGTGAAGAGATCGTAGCAACGCTGCGCACGCAGAAGGAAAAGCAATTGCTGGCCGACTTTACCGGCAAGCTGGAAGATCAGATCGCCGATGGCGGGACGTTCGAGGAAGTGGTCAAGGATAATGGCCTCAAGCTCGAAACCAGCCCGTTGCTGCTCGCCACCGGCAAGCAGGTCGAGGATCAGGCCTATGTGGTGGCACCCGACGTGCAGCCGCTGCTGGCGCCCGTCTTTGCGATGAGCGCCGACGACGACGCGCAGATGGTGCCGATCACCCCCGACAAGCGCTATGCGCTGATCGCGCCGGGCGAGATCGTCGCCGCTGCGCCGCCACCGCTGGCCAAGGTCAAGCCGATCGTACAGGCGCAATATAAGCTGAACGCCGGGAACGATAAGGCAAAGGCGTTGGCCGAACAGATCCGCGCCAAGGTGGCCAAGGGCATGAAGCTGGCCGATGCGATCGCGCAGGCCGGCGTCAAGCTGCCCGCGCCGCAGACGCTGGGTGGCAAGCGCGCCGACATCATGCGCGGCGAGCAGCGCCCACCGGCCGAAATCGCCATCCTCTTCTCCATGGCGGCGAACACGGTCAAGACGCTGCCGATCGGCCAGGATCGCGGCTATTTCGTGGTGCAGCTCAACGCGATCGAGCGGGGCGATGCCAAGGACCAGCCTGAATTGATGGCGCAGATGCGCGACCAGCTGGGCGAAGTGATCGGCCAGGAATATGGCCAGCAGTTCGAGCGCGCGGTCGAAAAGCATCTGAAGGTCACGCGCAATGCCAACGCGGTCGAAGGCGTGCGCAGAGCGCTGGCCGCCAGCACCAGCGGCGACCAATAAGATGATCGCAGGCGGGGGCGACGCAGCGGCGCGGGCGGCGTTGGAGCGCGGCGAGTCCGCGCTGGTGTGGCGGCGGCAGATTGCCGACACCGACACGCCGATTTCCGCCGCGCTCAAATTGTTCGAGGCCGATCGCGGCGACTATCTGCTCGAATCGGTCGAAGGCGGCGCGGTGCGTGGCCGCTACAGCCTGATCGGCCTGGCCCCCGACCTGGTGTTTCGCGCCCATGGGCAGAGCGCCGCGATCAACCGCCATTGGGCGACCGACCGCGACGCCTTTGCGCCGCTGGAGGCGGGTGCGCTGGACGCCTTGCGCGATCTGGTCGCCGAATGCCGGGCGGAGATGGACCCGGCATTGCCCGCCGCGCTCGCCTGCCTGGTCGGCTATTTCGGCTATGAAACGGTGGGTTTGGTCGAGAAACTGCCCCGCCCTGCCCCCAATCCGATCGACCTGCCCGACATGCTGTTCGTGCGGCCGACCGTCATCCTGATCTTCGATCGCCTGGCCGACCAGCTCTATCTGGTCGCGCCGGTGTGGAAGGGCAGTTTTGCCGACGCGGATCGCGCCATCGCGCAGGCGTTGGAGCGGATTGAGGCGACCGCCGCGCGGCTGGCTGCGCCGATCCCGGCCGCCCCTGCCCCGGCCGACATTGCCGACATCGCGGTGACCCCGGTGCTGGAGCCGGGCCGCTATGCCGCCATGGTCGATCGCGCGAAGGAGTATATCGTTGCGGGCGATATTTTTCAGGTGGTGCTGGCACAGCGTTTCACCAGCCCCTTCACCCTGCCGCCGATCGCCCTCTATCGCGCGCTGCGGCGGATCAATCCCTCGCCCTTCCTCTATTATCTCGATCTGCCGGGCTTCGCACTGATCGGTTCCAGCCCCGAAATCCTGGTGCGCGCGCGCGATGGCGAAGTCACGATCCGGCCGATCGCAGGCACCCGCCCGCGCGGCAAGAATGCGGTGGAGGATGCCGCCAACCGCGAAAGCCTGCTCGCCGATCCCAAGGAGCGGGCCGAACATCTGATGCTGCTCGACCTTGGCCGCAACGATGTCGGCCGGGTGGCGACGGCGGGCAGCGTGACCGTGACCGACAGCTATACCGTCGAATTTTACAGCCATGTGATGCATATCGTGTCCAACGTGGTCGGCCGCCTGGCGCCGGAGAAGGATGCGCTCGACGCGCTATTCGCGGGCTTCCCGGCGGGCACCGTATCCGGTGCGCCCAAGGTCCGCGCGTGCGAGATCATCGCAGAGTTGGAACCGGAGACGCGCGGCGCTTATGCGGGCGGGGTCGGCTATTTCGGGCCGGACGGGAATATGGACAGCTGCATCGTGCTGCGCACCGCGGTGTTGAAGGATGGCGTGATGCATGTGCAGGCGGGCGCGGGCATCGTCGCGGATTCGAACCCCGACTATGAACAGCGCGAATGCGAGGCCAAGAGCGGCGCTTTGCTGGCGGCGGCGCGCGAAGCCGTGGCGTTGGCGCGGGATGCGGGGTTTGGGCAGTAGGTCACGGTCCAATCGCCGCGATGTATATCAAAGCATGTCCGTTCAAAAAGCGTTTTGACTCGCCACTCACATGCGCGTAGCTTCTCTTTAATAGAGAAGGAGCATGCGATGCGATTGGCTTTCCTGACATCCCTCTGTTGCGCTTTAGCGACGCCGGCAATGGCGCAGGTCGTGCAGGGCCCCGTGACATCGTCCGGCCTTTACGCTTTTTCGGCTAACAGCACGGGCGATACCACTACACCAACAGACCTGGGCGGTCGCTCTTATGATGTCTCAGCCGCCAAAGCCGCCAGCGTCCTTATTTCTGACGGTCGCTATGCTGAAGCTGACGCGATGCTCACCGACAGTATAGCCCGCTCTGCCAATCGCCAGACCCGATTCCTGAAAGCTATCGCTTCACTGGGCGTCGGCGATGCTGAAACGGCGAAGCGCTACTTCCGCACTTTGGTAAAAATGGGCCACTACCGCCATGTCGGTGCGGTGTCTGGTCTGGCGATTGCGGAAATCCGTCTCGGCAATGCGGATACAGCACGCGATCTGTTGCAAAATCTGCGGTCGCAGCAGGAGAAATGCGGCATGGATTGTAGCCGTGCCCAATCTATACAACAGGCTATCGGCGCAGTGGAAAAGGCCTTTGTGTCCTGAAAGGGCTGCTGCTTAGGTACCTCGGCAGAACGACGAACGACTGGTTCTTGGGCGTTTTCCGATAATTGGCGCATATCGTGCGAGACAATTCGGTCTATGTGGTGACGAATAGGCCAATATCAACCTTGCCGCCTTTACCGGCAGGCACGTCCCCCTATTGCGCCGCGTTCGGCCTGATCGAGATGGAAATGGTCGCGATGGGCGGCATTATAATCGGGTGACAGGACGGTCGAAAACAGGTCGCACGCCCCGTCGCGCACGGCGCGCAGGAATTGCGCATCCTCGCCCTCACCCTGCCAGTCGCGCAAGACGCTGATGCTGCGGCCGTCGGCCAGGGTGAAGCCGGCGACGTCGAGCGCGTCGGCGGTCGCATGTTCGCTGAAATCGCCTTCGCTGCGGCCATACATGCGGCGGCAGCTATAGCTGCCCAGATGGCGCACGGACCGTACCGACTGGCCGTAGATGCGCTGGGCGGCGGGCTGCACGACCTGCCACTCCCATAGTTTGAGCGCGGCGACGACCGGGCAGGACGGCGCGACCGACGCCGGGGCCAGCGCGATCGCGTCCTTTTCCGCGCGCAATCGCACCGCATCGGCATAAGCGCACTGGTCGGCACCACCCGGCTGCGCCGCGACATAATCGACGCCTGCCCGGTCGAGCAACGCGCGGCATTGCGCGGCGTCACCGGTCAGCGCGGTCAGCTTGCGCCCGGTGAACATGCCGATCGGTTGGCTGAGGTCCAGCTCAGTCCACGGCATGTCCTGCGGCCGTTGCCGCACCAGCGCATAGCCAAGCAGCAAGAGAAACAGCAGGACGGCGAGCAGGACGAGGCGGCGAAGGGTCACATGAAGTTTGCGCATGGCTCAAGCACGCCTGACCTGCCCCATAGGTTCCGACGTGACCGGATATCCCAGATGATCGGGGATGCATAAATGCCGCTCGCCATCCCGCTCCTCCTGCCAGGGGCGTACTTTTTCGACCGGATAGGCGCGCGCATGGGCGACCAGTTCGGCATGGTTGGCGCACAGGCCCAGCCGCTCCAGATTGCGCCGGGTCGGATAGATCACCTTCCCCTCCCCCGCATCGCATTGCGCCAGCGTGGCCGCCGCGCCGCTCCAGAACAGCTTTACATTTTCGGTCGTATCGACGGTGGCCATCTGTCCGTCCGGCGCGCGGGCGATGTAGAAGCGCGTGTCGAAGATCCGTGTCGCCTGATCGAAGGGCGCGGGATGCCAGCGGGCAAAGGGCGTCAGCGCATCGAACGCGACTTCCAGCCGATGCCGGTCGAGCAACGCCCCCAGGCCAACGCCTTCGCGCAAGCCGTCGCGCAGGCGCAGCACGGTGGCGGCGTCCACAGCGCCTTGCAAGCCCACGCCCAGCCCCGCTTCCTCGATCGTCTCGCGAATCGCGGCGATGCGTGCGGCGGCCTCGTCCTGCTCCAGTCCGTGATCGATCCGCGCGGCCAGGTCATGATCGTCGGCGTCAACCGCGCCGCCGGGAAAGACCAGCGCGCCTGCGGCAAAGGCCATGGTGCTGGCCCGTTCCATCATCAATATATCCGGCGGCCCATCGGCCCGGTCGCGCACGATCACGACGGTTGCCGCGGGGCGGCTGCGCTGTTCCAATTCTGTCATGAAACCGCCTTAGGCGCGCGGGGCGCTGGCGGTAAAGTCCTTCGAGCAACCCCAAAGGGAGGGGTTGGTGGAGCCTAGCGGGATCGAACCGCTGACCTCGTCATTGCGAACGACGCGCTCTCCCAGCTGAGCTAAGGCCCCAAAGGAGCGCTGCCTATAGGCGAGGGATTTGGCGCTTGCAACGGTCTTTTTGCACGATCGCTTGCGCCGACGCCGCGCGCGGTGCCAAAGCGTTCGCCCGTCCCAAAAGAGGCCCCTATGCCGACCATCGCCCTGCTGATCATCTCCAATGTCTTCATGACCATCGCCTGGTATTGGCATCTCAAGGGCGGCATGGAGAAGCCGATCCTGCTGGTCATCCTGATCAGCTGGGGCATCGCGCTGGTTGAATATTGCTTTGCCGTGCCCGCCAACCGGATCGGCTATGCCCATGGCTGGAGCGCGGGGCAACTCAAGGTCGCGCAGGAAGCGATCGCGCTGGTCATCTTCGGCGGCTTCATGGTCACCGTGCTGGGCGAACCGCTCCACTGGCGCCACCTCGCCGCCTTCGCCTGCATCATGGGCGCGGTGGGGTTTTTGTTCGTGGGGAAGTAAGGCCAGTCAGGGAAGCAGGAGCGAGCTGTCGCCATAGCTGTAAAAACGATAACCGTGGCCGATGGCGTGAGCGTAGGCGGCCTGCATCCGGTCGCGGCCCATCAGGGCGCTGACCAACATGAAGAGGGTTGATTTGGGCAGGTGGAAATTCGTCATCAGCCCGTCGATCGCGCGGAAGCGGTAGCCGGGGGTGATGAAAATGCGGGTTTCGTCGGCGAAGGGGTGGATGATGCCGTCTTCGCTCGCTGCGCTTTCCAGCAGGCGCAGCGACGTCGTGCCGACCGCGATCAGGCGACCGCCCGCCGCGCGCGCGGCGTTCAGCCGGTCGGCGGTGGCGGGTTCGATGCGGCCCCATTCGGCATGCATGCGGTGGTCGTCGGTGTCGTCGGCCTTGACCGGCAGGAAGGTGCCTGCGCCGACATGCAGCGTCAGCGTTTCCGTCAGCACCCCGGCGTCCGCCAGCGCCGCCATCAGGTCCGGCGTGAAATGCAGCGCGGCGGTGGGGGCGGCGACCGCGCCATCCTCGCGCGCGAACATGGTCTGATAATCGCTGACGTCGCGTTCGTCGGTCGGGCGCTTGCTGGCGATATAGGGGGGCAAGGGCATACGACCGGCCCGCTCCAGCAGCACTTCCACCGCTTCTGTGCCTTCGAAGTCGAGCGTCACGCCACCATCTTCGTCGCGTGGCCCGGCGATCGCGGTGACGCCTGCGCCGAAGTCGATCCGGTCGCCATCCCGCACCCGCTTGGCATTGCGCAGGAAGGCCTGCCATTGGCGGAGGCCCAGGCGCTTGTGCAGCGTCGCGCCGATCCGCGCTTCGCCGCGCGTGCCTTCCAACTGGGCGGGAATGACGCGGGTGTCGTTGAAGACCAGGACGTCGCCCGCGCGCAGCAAGCCCGGCAGGTCGCGTACCGTGAGGTCGGCGAAGTCCCCTGCCCCCGGCACCAGCAACAGCCGCGCGGCATCGCGCGGGCTGGCGGGGCGCAGCGCGATATTCTCCGGTGGGAGGTCGAAGTCGAACAGGTCTACGCGCATCGGTCTATCTGTTTCGTCTGATCAAGCCAGTGACCGTTCGTGTCGAGACGGGCGCGCCGCTGCGCGAGCCGCTTCTCGACTTCGCTCGAAGCGAACGGAAAGCTGTGGCCTATTATTGTTCCGGTGCAGGCGCGGTGATCGACGGCGCGGCGGGCGCGGCCATGCCGGGCATCGGCGTGGTCACGGGCGGCTTGCCGTCGCTTTCGATCGAGGCTTGCAGGATCGTGCTGGGATTGGCGGGCGGTTCACCCTGCGCGATCGAATCGACATATTGCATGCCTTCGATCACGCGGCCGAACACGGTATATTTCTTGTCGAGCTGCATGCGGGGCAGCAGGACGATGAAGAACTGGCTGTTGGCGCTGTCCTCGCTCTGCGCGCGCGCCATCGACAGCGTGCCGCGCAGATGCGGCATCGGGTTGAATTCGGCCTTGAGGTCGGGGAGCTGCGATCCGCCGGTGCCATCGCCCTTGGGGTCGCCGCCCTGCGCCATGAAGCCGGGGATGACGCGATGGAATTTCAAGCCATTATAAAAGCCCTGGCGCGTCAATTCCTTGATCCGCTCGACATGCGCAGGCGCGATGTCGGGGCGCAACTGGATGCGGACGCGGCCGCCGGTCGACAGGTCGAGATCCCAGATATTCTGGGGATCGGCGGGAACGGTCGCGGGCGGCAGCTTGGGGGTCAGGTCGGTTTCCAGCGACTTGGCATTGTCCTGCGCGCGCACGGCGGCCTCGGCCCGCTTCGCTTCGTCACCCCCGCCGCCGCCGGGCGCACCCTGCGCATAGGCAAAGCCGGACGTTGCGAGGGCGACACCGATCGCCATGGTCTTGAGCGCGCAGGTGAAACGCATGAAGCAGACTTCCTTGATCTTATGGGCATAGGGCCAAGCCGCCCTGATAGCGCGCTGATCGCGATTGGCAACTGAACGCAGGCTGAGCGACGTTATGCGTTGCCCTTCCGACCTATCGCATCGACCCGCGCCACGACTTCATCGCGCACGGCGGGACTGACGAATTTGTGGATCGGGCCGCCGTATAGCGCAATCTCCTTGACCAGGCGCGACGCGATCGGTTGCAGGCAGACGTCCGCCATCAGGAAAACGGTTTCCACGCGCGCATTGATCTGCTGGTTCATGCCCGCCATCTGATACTCATATTCGAAGTCGGCAACGGCGCGCAGCCCGCGCACGATGACGCTCGCCCCCTGCGATTCGGCAAAGTCCATCAGCAGCGAATTGAAACCGATGACGACGATGTCGGCATCGATTCCCGCACATTCGCGCCGCACCATGTCCAACCGCTCTTCGTCGGAGAACATGGGCGACTTGGCGATATTGGTCGTGACCCCGATCACCAGCTTGTCGACCAGCTTCGCGCCGCGCCGGATGATGTCCATATGGCCTAGGGTGATGGGATCGAAGGTGCCGGGATAGACGCCGATACGCTGTTTGCTCATGGGGCTTAGCGGTCCCTTTCGATGATATAGTCGGCGATGGCGCGCAACAGGTCGGCCTCCGCGCCATAGCCGTGCAGATGCGCCTTGGCCTGATCGACCAGCATATGCGCCTGCGCCCGTGCGCGATCGACGCCCAGCAGCGACACGAAGGTTTCCTTGCCCGCCGCCGCATCCTTGCCCAGCGCCTTGCCGGCCAGGTCCGCGTCGCCCTCGACATCGAGAAGATCGTCGGCGATCTGGAAAGCGAGGCCAATGTCGCGGGCATAGCCATGCAGGCTGGTGCGCGCGTCCACCGGGATGCGCGCCATGATCGCCGCCGCCTCGACGCAGAAAGCGATCAAGGCCCCGGTCTTGAGATTTTGCAGCCGGGTAACAGTGGCAAGGTCGAAGCGCGATTTTTCCGCCTCCAGGTCCATCATCTGCCCGCCCGCCATGCCGGCCGGGCCGCTCGCGAGCGCAAGTGCCCTGACCAGGTCGATCCGCACGAACGGGTCGGCATGAGTCTGCTCGTCGGCCAGGATTTCGAACGCGACATCGTGCAGGCAATCGCCGGCCAGAATAGCGCTGGCTTCGTCGAACGCCTTGTGGACGGTCGGCTTGCCGCGGCGCATGTCGTCATCGTCCATCGCGGGCAGATCGTCATGGATCAGCGAATAGACATGGATGCACTCGACCGCCAGGCCGACCCGCAGCGCCGATTCGCGCGCGATGTTGAACAGGTCGCAGGTCGCTTCGACCAGCAGGGGGCGCAGCCGTTTGCCGCCGCCGATCGCGGCATGGCGCATCGCTTCATAGAGGCGCGCGCGCGCATCGTCGGGCACGGGCAAGAGCAGGTCGAACGCATGGTCGATCCGCGCCGCAACATCACGCGAACGGCTGGTCAGCAACGCCGCCGACGAAACATCCCTCCCCATGCCGCTTAGTCCGCGCCGAACGGCTTCGCGCCGGTCACCGCGCCATTGGCGTCGACCGTCAGCTTGGCGATCCGTGCCTCGGCGGCCTGCAACCGGTCGGCGCAGCGTTTGCGCAACGCTTCCCCCTGGGCATAGAGCGAGATCGACTCATCGAGCGGCACATCGCCGCTTTCGAGCCTGCGCACGATCGATTCGAGGGCGCGTAACGCATCCTCGAACGAAAGCTGGGTGGGGTCCGGGGCTTGCGTGCTGCTGTCGGTGGCCATGGCCATGCATTGACCGCCACCGCCCGCCCGGTCAAGCCCGCAGCGGACAATCGGGCATATGCCTTATGGTTCGGACAGCCCACTGACGGCACTGCGGCATGACGTCATATCAAGCGCATGGCGGGAATAGCGCAGTTTTGCGTTGACGCATCATGCTGCACACGCACATAAAAGGATCGCTATGAAATCTTATATCACCCTGATCGCCGCCGCGAGCCTTGGCTTGCTGTCCGCCTGCAACCAGAATGACGAACCCGAAGTCGTGGGCGGCCCCGCCGACCCGATGGCTGCGGAACTCGCCAATGCCGCGCCCGTCGAGCTGCCGCCGTCGGTCAAGGCCAACAAGCAGTTCCGCTGCAAGGACAACAGCTTGCTGTTCGTCGATTATATGAGCGACGACAAGACCGCGCTGCTGCGCACCGAAAAGGGCGGCGCAGCCACCACGCTGAAGGCGGCCGAAGCCGGTCAGCCCTTCACCGCCGAGGGCGGCTACACCATCGACGGTTCGGGCGACAATGTCACCATCACCGTCCCTGGCAAGAGCGCGCAGGCCTGCCACGTTTAAGGCGGCCTGATCCTTTCAACCATTTCCAGGCCGGACCGCCCCTAACGGTCCGGCCTTTTTCTTGTCTGCGCATTGGCGGGTTTCGCCCAATTGTCGGTGGTCAGGTAGGGCGGTACCCGAACCCGAAAGCGACCATTAGCTAGACGTGATAGGACTTCTTAGATTTCAAAGGGCGGATCACGCTGCAAACTACGGGATTAAACACCTAGGCAAATTTGGTGGTGCTGATATCTCTTAGGCCATGCTCACGCCCGAACAGATCGAAGCCATTCTGAACGACACTTTTTTTACTTGGGGCAAAGAGCGGGAATCCGAGATCGCTAGCGGCATCAAGTTCGCTCATTACACAAGCGCTCAGGTCGCCGTGGATATTATCAAGGCCCGCGATGAGGATCGTTGCCTGTGGCTCCGTAATGCCATGCTAATGAACGATTTCAGTGAGATCGAATATGGCCAGCAATTGCTCCGACTTACCCTAACGAATGAGCAGCTTTGCAATAGGCTTATTGAAGCTTGCAACGGAATTCATGAAAGTATTCTGAGCGCTTTCACTATGATGGACCAAGAGGTCTACGCCATCAAGCGCAGCACCTACCTATTAAGTCTTGCGCTTCATAAGGGAGCCGAACTTCATCAAGGCAAGCTCAGCATGTGGCGTGCCTATGGGGGAGATGCGAACGTCTGCATCCTTCTCAATCCCGAAGCTTTCATGACGCCCCAAACGGCCTACGACGTCGTGATAGCTCCGGTTGATTATGGCGGCCCTAGCAAGTTCGTGGCGGGCATCGCGCATATTGTTGAAGCGATGATAGCGAACCGGGATGCGCTGCGGCAGATCGATCCAGAAACGGTTAAGACAAACCTGAAATACGCAGTCGACGTAATGATCCTTTCGACGAAACATCCGGGTTTCGAGGAGGAAAATGAGTGGCGAATTATTCACCGAGCACAACTAGCCCCCGTTGCAAATGTAATTGCTCACGGGGTTGGCAGAAAAGTATTGCGCGGAGGTCGATTGGCTGATT
>MIAK01000015.1:0-7632 GCA_001829085.1 Sphingomonadales bacterium RIFCSPLOWO2_12_FULL_63_15
CATGCTCAATACCTCCGAACAGCCGGAGGGCACGGTAGCCCAAGTGAGACATCTCTACTTTGCGCAACTGTGACATTTGAACGTTGCTGCTACACCCCCTTCACGCCATAAAGCGCCTTATGTTCAAGGAAGATCACCGGATCGTCGTCGCGGATCGCCTGGATCAGCAGCCCCTTGGTATCGGCGGGGGGGGGGGGCATGACGACCTTCAGCCCCGGCATGGCGGTGACGAACTGATGGATCACCTGGCTATGCTGGGGCGCGGCGTTGAAGCCCGCGCCATAGGGCATGCGGATGACCAGCGGGCATTTGGACTTGCCGCCGAACATATAGCGGAACTTGGCCGCCTGGTTCCAGATCTGGTCCATGCACACGCCGATAAAGTCGGCGAACATGATTTCGGCAATGGCGCGCTTGCCGGTCAGCGCCGCGCCGGAGGCCGCGCCGATGATGGCGCTTTCCGAAATGGGCGTGTCGATCACGCGGTCTGAGCCATATTTGGCCCATAGCCCGCCCGACGTGCCCCATATGCCGCCGATCGCTTCGGGGCCGCCGGGGGCGCCATGGCCGCCGACAATATCCTCGCCCAGCATGATGACGCTGTCGTCCCGTTCCATTTCCGCATCGATCGTGTCGCGAATGACGTCGCGGATCATCTTGATAGCCATGTGTCGATCCCTCTGGCGTCAGTAGCTGATATAGACGTCTTCCAGGACGTCGGCAGCGGTGGGGCGGGCGGCGGTCTGCGCTTCGGCGACCGCGCGGTCGATCAGGTCGGTGACTTCGGCATCGACCGCGTCGAGTTCGGCCCCGTCTAGCAGCTTGGCCTCGGTGACGCGCGTGCGGAAGGTCTTGAGGCAGTCGCGCTCCTCGCGGATGCGGTCAAGTTCGCCGGGGCCGCGATAGCGTTGCGGATCGCCCTCGAAATGGCCGTAGAAACGCTCGCAATCCAGCTCGATCGAGGCGGGGCCGTTGCCTGCCTTGCAATAGTCGATCAGTTCGCGCATCGCGTCATAGACGCTGAAGAAGTCGATGCCGTTGGCCTTGATCGCCTTCATGCCGAAGGCGGCGGAGCGGACGGTCATGCTTTCCGCGCCGACGGCATAGGCTTCGCCGGTATGTTCGGAATAATGGTTATTTTCGAACACGAAGATGACCGGCAGTTTCAGCACCACCGCCATGTTCATGGCTTCGAATGTCGTGCCCTGGTTACAGGCGCCATCGCCGGAGAAGGCGATCGAGACGGTGCCGTTGCTCTTGGCGGTGATGCCCGCGCCGACCGCTATCGGTGCGCCTGCGCCGACGATGCCGTTCGCGCCGAGCATGCCGACGCCGATGTCGGCGATGTGCATCGATCCGCTCTTGCCCTTGCACAGGCCATCGCGCGAGCCATAGATTTCCTTCATCATCGCCATGACGTCGCAGCCCTTGGCGATGCAATGGCCATGGCCGCGATGGGTCGAGATGATATAGTCGGTCGGTCCCAGATGCTCGCATACGCCCACCGCGCAGGCCTCCTGGCCCGCATAGAGATGGGTGAAGCCGGCGATTTCGCCCAGCGCGATCTCATCGTGCAGGCGTTCCTCGAACAGGCGGATCGTCTTCATCTGACGATAGGCCCGGATCAGTGCCTCGCGGCTCAATTGCATCTTTTCTCTCCTGGTCGATCGACTCTGGTGGCGGTCACAGCCCCAGCACCGTTTTGGCTATGATATTGCGTTGAACCTCATTGGTCCCGCCAAAGATGGTCCAGGCGCGCGAATTAAGATAACGCGGCGCGGCAAGCTGCGCGGGCTTGCCATGGAGCGCGGGCGGTGCCTGATTGCCATAGAGCGGCCGCTGTTCCTCCAGCGCGATGCCGGCATAGCCGTAAAGCTGGACCGCGAGGCCATCGACCTGCTGGCGCAGGGTGGAGGCGACCAGCTTGGACAGCGAGGTTTGTGGGCCGGGCGGCAAGCCCTTGGCCATTTCGGCCAGCACCCGCATCTCGGTCATTTCGAGCGCCTGCGCCTCCAGTTCCGCGCGGGCGAGGCGGGCCATGTAGAGGGGATCATCGGCCATGCAGCCGCCCTTGCCGTCGGGTTCCGTCAGCGCTGCGGTGCGCAGCTTGGCGATGTCCGACAGCAATTTGGGCGCGTGGCACGCGCCACCGCGCTCATTTTCGAGCAGGAATTTGGCGATGGTCCAGCCTTGCCCTTCTTCCCCCACCAGATGGTCGAGCGGGGTCACGGCATCGTCGAGATAGACTTCGTTCACCTCATGGTCGCCCGCCAGCCCCATGATCGGCCGCACTTCGATGCCGGGCTGGGCCATGTCGATCAGCAGGAAGCTGATCGCGCGTTGCGGCTTGGCGGTGGGATCGGTCTTGGCGAGGCAGAAGATGTGCGAGGCGTGATGGGCGTGGGTGGTCCACAGCTTGCGGCCGTTGACGACATAGTGGTCCTCCTTGCGTTCCGCGCGCGTCTTAAGGCTGGCGAGGTCGGAGCCGGAGCCGGGCTCGGAAAAGCCCTGGCACCAGAAATCCGTGCCATCCAAAATGCGGGGCAGGAAATAGGCCTTCTGTTCCTCGGTGCCGAAATGGCAGATGACCGGGCCGAGCAGCTTGAGGCTCAGCACCGGCAGGCTGGGCGCGTCGGCCAGCGCGCATTCCTTTTCAAAGATATAGCGCTGGATCGGCGTCCAGCCGGTGCCGCCGCAGTCGGTCGGCCAATTATAGGCAAGCCAGCCCTTAGCGCGCAGGATCGCCTGCCACTCGCCGCCAATGTCAGGCTCCACGAACACGCCCGGCGTCGCGCGCATGCCTTCGCGCAGATGCTGGGGCAGATTATCGTCGAGGAAGCGGCGGACTTCGGCGCGGAAGGCCTGATCCTGAGGAGAGAAATCAAGGTCCATCTTATCGTTCCAAAATGGTCACGCCGGAAATGCCGGGCGCGCCGTAGACATGGGAATAGGCCGTACGCGGATCACCGGGGACTTGCCGCCCGCCGCCAAGCCCGCGCAGTTGCAGCGCATTTTCATAGACCTGGCGCAGGCCCGACGCGCCGATCGGCTCGCCACAGGCGAGGCACCCACCATCGGTGTTGACCGGCAGACGGCCGTCGATATTGGTCCAGCCATTGGCCAGCCATTCTTCCTGATCGCCATCGGCGCAAAAGCCGTTTTCGGCCATGTGCATGATTTCCGCGCCGGATTCGGTGTCCTGCAATTGGGCGAGGTCGATATCCTCCGGGCCGATCCCCGCCATCTCGTATGCGGCCTTGCTGGCGAGCAGGGTCGGTGCGCCGCCGCGTTCGATGTCCATCGACGGGGCGAAGACCTCGAACGATCCGGGCGGGCGGGTGCGGATGACCGCCGCCTTGATCCGCACCTGATCGCGGCCGAGTTCGCGCGCCTTCTTGGCGCTGGCCAGCACCAGCGCGACGCCGCCTTCGGCGGGCGAGCAGAACATATATTTGGTCAGCGGGTCGCTGATCATCGGGGCGTTGAGGATGGTGTCGAGATCGACCGGCGACCGTCGCCACGCATGGTCGGCATGGACCGCGTTGCGAAAGGCCTTTTCCGCGACCCGGCCAAGCGACGTCGGACTGATGCCGTGCAGCGCCATATAGCGTTGCAGCTTCATCGCGAAGAACTGCGTCGTGACCATGAAGCCCGCTTCGCCATACCATTCGGGCAGGCTATATTCGGCGGGCATGGCGTTGAACGCGCCACGCGGATGTTTGTCGAAACCGATGGCGATGCCGACATCATGCGCGCCCGACGCGATCGCCTGCCAGGAGCCGATCAGCGCCGATCCGCCCGTGGCGCAGCCATTTTTGACATTGATGAAGGGCAGCCCGGTCAGGCCCAGTTCGTTGACGATCGTGTCGGCGTTGCCCGCCGAATCCGATCCGCCGAACCCGAACTGCATGTCGGGCCACTCAAGCCCTGCGTCGGCCATGGCGGCGCGGGCGGCATTGGCCCCTTGTTGCAAGCCGCTCAAGCCCTCGCTGCGGCCAAAGGGGTGGATGCCGATCCCGACGATATAGACGTCCTGCATCGCTCAGGCCTCCGTGGCAGGGGTAAAGGCGTAGAGGCGGATCGCATCGCCATTGGCGGCGGTGGCGAAGTCGGTCGTGACCAGCTTCATCGTCATGCCGATCGTCAGGCTATCGAAGTCCGCGACGACGATCTGCGTTTCCACGATCGTCGCACCAGGCAGTTCGACATAGCCGATGGCGAAGGGGGTGAAATCCTCTGGCCCGATATAGGGTGGCGATTTGGGACGGAAGCGCTGGACCGTCCAGGACCAGAGCGTGCCCCGGCGTGGCAGGTCGATCGGCTCCCAGCGCGCGGCATCGTCCGGGCAGGGAAAGACGATCCGCCCCGTATCCCGGTGCCGCCCGCCGATCAGGGTCGGTTCGGGTGTTTCCCGAAACAGTCCCTGCGCTATCGCTGATGCGCCCAACGTCTAAGCCCTCTCATTCTTGTGTGGAGCCACTATGGGAAGCGGAACGGGCGAAGGCTTCTGTAAGAAAGCATAGGTTGGCAGCGTCGTCGGACGCGAGGGCACAAAAAAAGGGCCAGCCGGTCGCCCGGCTGGCCGCACACTTTCTCAGGGGGAGAAACCTTATTTCGCGGCGGCCGACGCCTGCGTTTCATGCGGCAGATGCGGGACCATGACGGCGGCGACATTGCCGAGATAGCCAAGCTGCGTCGCCTTGAATACGGTCTGGCTGCGGTTGACCGCCTCCAGCTTGATCGCGGCATTATGGATATGGAAGCGCACGGTGGCGCAGCTACGGCTGAGGATCATCGCGATTTCGGCGTCCGTCTTGCCCACCGCCGCCCAGCGCAGACATTCCACTTCGCGCTTGGAGAGGCGGCAATTTTTGGGAATCCAGGGGCGCTGGCTGCTGACGCGGGTATAGCCGTTGACGAAGCGCCGGGCATGATATTCGAGCTGGTCGCTATAGAGGTCAAACTCGCGCGATAGGTCGTCGCGCTTGTCATTGATGGGCGAAAAGCTGATCGCGGCGATCTGACCAAAGGACATATGCACCGGCACCACGATCACGGCCTTGGCATTCACTTCGCCTTCGAAGAGGCTGAGGTCAATCTGGTCGAGCAGCGGATTGGGTGCGCGGGTATGGATGCCATTGGCGTTGGCCCAGAAGGGTTCATTTTCGTAGCGGCAGGCGAAGGGCAGGGGCGAACTGAGCGCGAGCAGCGGCTTTTGCCACCATTGTTCCTTGGTCGAGGGCCAGCCGAACACGGCGCTGGCCAGCACTTCGCCTTCCGCATCGGTCATCGGCGATCGCGACGCGATATTGGCGCAGGCCGCGACGCGGAAATTGCCCAGGTCGCGGGCAATATCGCGCAACGCCTCCGCCGCCGGCCTTATGTCGGCGGGCGCGAAAATAGCGGTTGGAACCTGCCTGCCCGAACGGAAATCGGTCGCCACTTTTGCGGCTTGTCCGGTATCCTTGCGGGGGGCGACGAGCGTGTCACCTGATCTCTCCATGCGCTGGATGCTATTATGGGCAGGGGGTGCGGGCAAGCGACAAAAACCTATGACTAGCGTTAGGTTTTCGGGGCGCAGGGTGCCCATGGTGAAACTAGCGGAATATCCAGTCCACGCTCTGCCCGCTGCCCGTGCATAAATACGTCATGAAACAGCAACAGCCGGACGGCGCAGCGCGCGGTCCAGCCATGACAATCCGGGGGATGGTGGCTTGAATTTCGATCTCAGCGATGAGCAGGCCATGCTTCGCGACCTTGTGCAGCGGTTCGGGGCGGATCGCTATGACGCGGCCAAGCGGCTGGCCTATCTGCGCGAACCGCGCGGCTTTGCCGACGCCAATTGGGCGATGCTGGCCGAAACGGGCCTGCTGGCGTTCGCGCTGCCCGAAGAGGCGGGCGGTTTCGGCGGTTCGCCGGTGGATATCATCACGGTGATGGAAGCGCTGGGGCGCTTCGTTGCGGTGGAGCCGGTGCTGCCCGCGCTGATCCTGAGCGCGGGGCTGGTGGCGGCGGCTGGCACGCAGGACCAAAAGGATGCGCTGCTGCCCGCCATTACCGGCGGCGAAGCGATCGTCGCGCTGGCGCTGTTCGAGACGCAGGCGCGTTTTGGCCTGGACCGATTGCGGACGGGGGTGACCGGCGGCCGTATCAGCGGGGTCAAGCAGATGGTGCTGGGCGGCGGCCATGCCGATCGGTTCATCGTCGCCGCGCGCGCCGGAGAAGGCGCACCGCTGACGCTGCATCTGGTCGAGGCCGGGGCGCCGGGGGTCAGCATCGACCCCTATCGGCTGGTCGATGGCTCCCACGCCGCCGATGTCCGCTTTGCCGATACGCCCGCAGAACCGATGGCGGGTGGCGAGGCGGAACTGGCAGGCGTGATGGATCAGGCACGGCTGGCGGTCAGCGCCGAACTGCTCGGCCTCATGGAAATGATGTTCGCCGCGACGCTCGACTATCTCAAGACGCGGCAGCAATTCGGCCAGGCGCTCGGTAGTTTCCAGGCGTTGCAGCACCGCATGGCCGATTGCTATGCGCGGCTCGAACTCAGCCGGTCGCAACTGTATCGCGCGGCAGGGGCTGGCGCGGACGGGCGGGCGGCAGCGATCATCGGCGCCAAGGCCTATATCGCCCAGAGCGCAGTGCATATCGGCGAAGAATCGGTGCAATTGCATGGCGGCATCGGCACGACCGAAGAATTATTGGTGGGCCAGGCGTTCAAGCGCGTGATGGCGCTTGTCACGCTGCTCGGCGATGTGGATCACGACATGGACGCCTATAGGACGATGACGACCAAGGCCGCACGAGAGGATCAGGCGCGCGCATGACCGAAAGCTATCATCGGGTGGTCGAGGCCAGCGCGATCGAGGATCGGGCGATGATGCCCTTCATCGTCAATGGCTGGCCGGTACTGCTCTGCAAGGATGAGGGGCAGGTTCACGCCCTCATCAACCGGTGTAGCCACGCCGCCGCGCAACTGGCACCAGGCGGCCGCGTGCGGCGCGGCGCGGTGATGTGCCCGCTGCACGGCGCGCGGTTCAAGCTCGACAATGGTGAATGTCTCGGCGGGGCGGGCTATAAGGCGCTCAAACTCTACCCCTGGCGCGAAAGCGCGGACGGGTGGATCGAGGTGGCGGTGCCGGACGAAGCGCCGGGCGCCGAGCATCTGCCGGTCAAGCCGTTGGGGTGAGGAGGGCCTAAATCCTCCCCTGTAAGGCAGGGCTATCGCATATGACCAAGCATTGAGAGAAGGAATGCATCGTTCCAGCCCGCCCGTTTGATTTTGCCTTTGATTGATCCCTTTTCCGGGTGGGTTCTCAAGATGTTGAGCGCAAGTTTCCTGATCAGCGCGAGGTTTTGCGGGGCATAGTCCTTTCGGCTTCGGGCGGCGTCTTCCTCGAAGGCGACGTCGAGCACCCAGTGCAGCTGGTTTTCGATGGTCCAATGCGCGCGCGCGACTTCGATCAGCCGTTTGGCGGTCAAAGGCCGGGACAGAAGGAACCAGCGTTTGACCGGTGGCTCGTCGCGACCAGCGTTGCGGCGGCACTTTTCCACTTGCCCCACCGCCGCGATGCCGGGGAAGTCGAGGGCTTCGGCGGGCACCACGATCGCGTGCCGGATTTCGGTGCGATC
>MIAK01000016.1:0-27951 GCA_001829085.1 Sphingomonadales bacterium RIFCSPLOWO2_12_FULL_63_15
GACATCGCAAACCTCCTCCAGTTTGCGATGTTGAATCACGATATCGCTTCTTGCGATAGGCCCAACGAGTCAAATCCCACAAGCCTTGGTATAAGCGCGACGCAGGTGCGCGACCTGCTGCGCGCCCGCCGCATCCGTGCCGACTTCCTGCCCGGCGACCTGTTCGCAGACCCGGCCTGGGACATGCTGCTCGACTTGCTTGCCGCCCGGCTGGAGCAGGAACGCGTCTCCGTCTCCAGCCTGTGCATCGCCGCCGCCGTGCCGCCGACCACCGCGCTACGCTGGATTCGCACCCTGACCGCCAAGGGGCTGGTCGAGCGACAGGCCGACCCGCAAGATGGCCGCCGCATCTTCATCGCGCTGGCACAGGACGCCGCCGACGCGATGATCCGCTGGTTCGGGGCCAGCCGCCGCCTGCTGGCGAGTTGACGCGCCTGTCGTGACGGCCCGGCTTGACGGCACCGCTTTTTCGCCTAGATAGGCGGTTCTCCGCAAAGGGGGCGATTAGCTCAGTTGGTAGAGCGTCTCGTTTACACCGAGAATGTCGGCGGTTCGAGCCCGTCATCGCCCACCAGTTTTTCGGTCTTTAGAGCCCGTCCGGGGGACGGGCGGCCGAAAAACTCCGAGCAGCTATGCTGCGAGACCCCACCAATCCAACCGCCTGCGTAACGTTCATCGCGCAGCAAGCATGGATGCGGCATCTTGGCCCCATGTCCAACCCCATCTTCCTCGGCAGCACCCTCGCGCCTGCCCTGCTGATGCTGTCGCCGCTCGCGGTGATCGCGGCCAAGGATTGCACCGACTGGCAACCTGCCGCAAAGGCCCGGAAAGGCGACGCCCCGCCCCCATGCAAGGCACCACCGCTGCCTTTGATGTAGCGGCATATTGCGGCGCAGCGTCCGCACTGCTAATTCCCCCAGCCATGATCCAGCCGCCAGAAATCCTCCGAGTCTCCAAAACCCGCGTTTCCTGTGACGGGTCGGGTGACATTCCCGCCGCGCTCGGCCATCCGCGCGTCTTTCTGGAGATTGACGAGCATGGCTATGTCGATTGCGGCTATTGCGACCGGCGCTTCGTGCTGATGGGCGGCGTGGCCGACACGGCGGACATTGGCGACAAGCCCGACATCGCGTCCGGGGCCAGCCTCTAACTTTTCCGTTGGGCTTGGGTGATGCCGTCCCTATATCGGATGGCATGACCGATATTTCCGCGCACTTTACCGACGCCCGTGGCCTGCTCTATCGTCCGGGTCTGCTCGATCCCGACGGCGCCCGCTGCCTGACCGCCGATGCGCTTAAAAGCTGCGACGATGGCGAACTTTATCTCCAATATCGCGCCAGCGAGAGTTTCGGCTTCGATGATGGGCGGCTGAAAACCGCCGATTATTCGACCGATGCCGGTTTCGGCCTGCGCGGCGTGTCGGGCGAGATGACCGGCTTTGCCCATGCCAACGACATCAGCGAAGCGGCGATCCGCAAGGCGGCGCAGACGCTGACCTTGCTCGATCCCGCTGCCGCGCCGCCCGCCCCGCCGCCCCAGCGCACCAACCGCCATCTCTATACCGACGCCAATCCGCTGGAGATCGTCCCCTTCGCCGAAAAGGTGACGCTGTGCGCCGCGATCGACGCCGCCGCGCGCGCCCGCGATCCGCGCGTCGCGCAGGTGTCGGTCAATCTGGCAGGCAGCTGGTCCGTGGTCGAGATCGTCCGCGCCGACGGCTTTACCGCCACCGACATCCGCCCGCTCGTGCGCCTCAATGTCTCGGTGATCCTCGAAGAGAATGGCCGCCGCGAAACCGGCAGCTTCGGCATCGGCGGACGCTATCTCTACGATCAGGTCATGGACCCGGCCGTGTGGAATCGCGCGATCGACGAAGCGCTGGCCCAGGCGCGCGTCAATATGCGCTCGGTCGCTGCACCTGCGGGCGAGATGACCGTACTGCTTGGCCCCGGCTGGCCCGGCGTGCTGGTGCATGAAGCGATCGGCCATGGCCTCGAAGGCGATTTCAACCGCAAGGGCACCAGCGCTTTTTCCGGCCGCATCGGCGAGCGCGTCGCCGCGCCCGGCGTCACCGTGGTCGATGACGGCGCGATCGCCGACCGGCGCGGGTCGCTCTCGATCGACGATGAAGGCACCCCGACGCGCGAAAATATCCTGATCGAGGATGGCATCTTGCGCGGCTATATGCAGGACCGGCTAAACGCCCGGCTGATGGGGGTCGAACCCACCGGCAATGGCCGCCGCGAAAGCTATGCCCATGGTCCCATGCCGCGCATGACCAACACCTTCATCAAGGGCGGCAATGACGACCCCGAAGAACTGCTGTCGCGCATGAAATCCGGCATCTTCGCCAAGAGCTTCGGCGGGGGGCAGGTCGACATCGTGTCGGGCAAGTTCGTCTTCTCCTGCACCGAGGCCTATAAGGTCGAGAATGGCAAGCTGGGCGACCCGATCAAGGGCGCGACGCTGATCGGCGATGGCCCCACCGCGCTGACCAAGGTGGTCGGCATCGGCCATGACTGGGCGCTGGACGAAGGCATCGGCATGTGCGGCAAGGGCGGGCAAAGCGTGCCCGCAGGCGTCGGCCAGCCGACGCTGCTGCTGCAGGGGCTGACGGTGGGTGGCACGGCGACCTGATCGCCATAAGCGGCCTATGGTGGAACCGGATCGGCCGCTCGTCTGTATAGGTCGGTATGAACATGCTCACCGACAGCCATGATGCCGTGACCGCCGACTGGGCCGCAGCCCTGCTCGACTTCTGGTTCAACGAAGTCGGCGAGGCCGGATGGTGGGAGAAAGACCCCGCATTGGACCAGCGCTGCATCGCCCGTTTCGGCGATCTGTGGCAGGAAAAGCAGGCATTGCCGCCCGAAGCCTTCCTCGACCGCGCCGATGAGGCCTTGGCCGCGATCCTGCTGTTCGATCAACTGCCCCGCAATATGTTCCGCGATACCGCCCAGGCCTTCGCCAGCGATCCGCTGGCCCGCGACGTCGCGCGCGGCGCAATCGCCCATGGCTATGACATTCAGATCGGCGGGACCGGGCGGCTCTTCTTCTACATGCCCTTCATGCATAGCGAGGCGCTGGAGGATCAGGAGACGGCGCTGTCCCTGTTCGAAGGGGCGGGCGACGATCATTGGCTCGGCTTTGCGCGTGATCACCACGCGATCATTGAAAGGTTCGGCCGCTTCCCGCACCGCAACGCCGCCCTAGGGCGCACGACGCTGCCCGATGAAGAGGCGGCCATCGCAGAAGGCAGCCAATGGTAGGCTGATGCTGCCTGTTTTTTAAGCAGGCGCGCGCCGCTGCTCAATTTTTCGGCGCTGCTTTTCGTCGCACCGCACGCTAAGCCCGTATTAACGCGCCATTAGCAAATTGGCACGCCTCTTGCTGAGTATGTCCCCGCACACCAGTAACAGGGGGCGACATGAAACTTGTCATGGCTATCATTAAGCCGTTCAAGCTCGACGATGTTCGCGAGGCACTCTCCTCGCTCGGCATCGCAGGCATGACGGTCAGCGAAGTGAAGGGCTTTGGTCGCCAAAAGGGGCAGACCGAAATTTATCGCGGCGCGGAATATTCCACCAACATGGTTCCCAAGATCAAGGTCGAGGTCGTTTGCGACGACGACTTGGCACCGCGCGTCGTGGAAGCGACGCAGGCGGCCGCCAATTCGGGTGCCATCGGCGATGGCAAGATCTTCGTCCTCGATGTCGGTCAGGCCGTGCGCATCCGCACCGGCGAGACCGGCGAAACCGCGCTGTAAGAAGGGGGGAATGATGACCTTTTCCAAGAAACTTTGCGGGATGGCGGGGGCAGCGGGGCTGTCGCTCTTCGCCGCCCTGCCTGCCTGGGCGCAGGAAGCCGCCGAAGCGGCACCCGCCGCAGCCGTGCCCAATCCGGGCAACAACGCCTGGATGATGACGTCGACCGTCCTCGTCCTGCTCATGATCCTGCCCGGCCTTGCGCTGTTCTACGGCGGCCTGACCCGGTCGAAGAATATGCTGGCGACGATGACGCAGATCGGCGCGGCCGCCTGCCTCGCCATGCTCATCTGGGTCATGTACGGCTATGGCCTGGCCTTCGGTCCTGAAGGCAATGCCTTCATTTCGTGGGGCAAATGGTTCCTGGTCGGTGTCACCACCGACAGCACGGCCGCCACCTTCTCCGACGAAGTGATTTCGGAATATGTGTTCGTCAGCTTCCAGATGACCTTTGCCGCCATCACGGCCGCCCTGGTCCTGGGTTCGGTCGTCGAGCGCATGAAATTCTCGGCGGTCATGCTCTTCACCGCCATCTGGCTCACGATCGTCTATTTCCCGATCGCCCACATGGTCTGGGCTGGCGGCGGTCTGCTGTTCGACATGGGCGCGCTGGACTTTGCCGGCGGTACCGTGGTGCATATCAACGCTGGCGTGTCCGCTCTGGTCGCCTGCCTCATCCTTGGCAAGCGTATCGGCTATCCCAAGGAGCCAATGGCCCCGCACAGCATGACGATGACGATGATCGGCACCGGCATGCTCTGGGTTGGCTGGTTCGGCTTCAACGCGGGTTCCGAACTGGAAGCCGACGGCACGGCGGCGCTCGCCATGATCAACACCTTCGTCGCCACCGCGGCAGGGGCGCTGTTCTGGATGCTCGCTGAAAAGGCCCATGGCCACAAGGCTTCGGCTCTCGGCTTCTGCTCCGGCGTGATCGCCGGTCTGGTCGCCGTGACCCCGGCTGCGGGCAATTCCGGGCCGTTCGGTGCCATCGTGCTGGGTGCCCTTGCCTCGATCATCTGCTTCTACTTCGTGTCGGTCATCAAGCCCAAGCTTGGCTATGACGACAGCCTGGACGCCTTCGGCATCCATGGTGTGGGCGGCATCGTCGGCGCCATCGGCACCGGCATCGTCTACCAGCCCTTCCTGGGTGGCCCCGGCGACGGTTCGACCGCCATGGGTGCCCAGGTGATGACGCAGATCATCGCCGTGGTCGTCTCCATCGTCTGGGCCTCGGTCGGCACCGCCATCGCCATCTTCATCGCCAAGGCCGTCACTGGTCTGCGGGTGAGCGAAGAAGTCGAGCATCAAGGTCTCGACCTCGGTGAGCACGGCGAGCGCGCCTACAATATGTAAGTTTGGCAGGGCGGGCCGCCCCACCGGGACATGGCCCGCCCGCCCCACCTTGTTCCTCCTGCGAACAGCCCTGGGGCCGGTGCGAAAGCATCGGCCCTCTTTTTTTCCAGGCCGCAGTCAAAGTTCGGTATGGCAGCGGTGTGGCCTATGCCGAGATGCCGTGTAGATGATCGACGGATGCCGTTCCCCGGCAAAAGCCGGGGCCCAGTTCAGACCGTGGGACTGGGCCCCGGCTTTCGCCGGGGAACATCATTCGATCCATGCCCGCAGGCATGAAATCCCATTGCGATCAGACGGCCGGGCGCGTCCACAAATGGGCGGGCCGGGGCGTGTCAGCAGGCCAGCGCCTGGCGCGACCGATGACCTGCATCCCCGCCCGCGCGACCCAGCCCAATTTCGCCGCCTTGGTCGTGATCACCCGCGCGTCCCAGGCCTGCTCGCCCCGGCGCGCAACTTCGCGGGCGATGTCGCCATAGATGCCCGCCGCCGCCAGCACGGCCCAGGCCGCCCGTGGCGGCAGCGCGCCAGTGCCATGGCGCGCGCTCTCCTCATAGGCCGCGGCCATGTCCGCCATCCGCCGCGCCAATATGGCGAGGCGCGGCCGGAGCCAGGGCTTCATATGTTCGCCGGGCGGCATGTCCATTTCGGCCAGCCACTCCTGCGGCAGGTAGCAGCGGTCGGCGGCTTCATCCTCGCTGATGTCGCGGGCGATATTGGCGAGCTGGAACGCCAGCCCCAGATCGCAAGCGCGATCGAGCGTCGCCTCGTCATCGGGATCGACGCCCATCAGCACCGCCATCATGCAGCCGACCGCGCCCGCGACATGATAACAATAGCGCAGCATATCGTCCTGGCTGCGCGGCCGCCATTCGCGCGCGTCGAGCGCAAACCCCTCGATCAGGTCATGGGCGTAGCGGGCGGGAATCGCGCATTCGCGCATCACCACGCCAAAGCCGTCAAAAGCCGGATCGCCGGTCGGTTCGCCGCGCAGCGCGCTGTCGGTCATCACCCGGATGGTCGACAACCGCGCCTGCCCGTCCACGACGCCCTGGAGCGTGCCGCCATGGTCCTGCCCATCGGCGATATCGTCGCATTTGCGGCACCAGGCATAGAGCAGCCAGGCGCGCTCGCGGGTTTGCGGGTCGAACAGGGTCGATGCCATGGCGAAGGATTTGGAGCCGCGCGCAATGCTCTGTCTGGCATGGGCGACGAGCGCGGGGCGGTCGAATATGGGCAGGTCGGTCATGCCATCGCCATGCCCTGCCCGCCTGCCCAAGTCATCCCCTATCCCTATGCCTGCGCTACAGGATCAGAGCCGATCCGCCTTCATCGCGAAGATGGTCTCGTGCGGCTGATAGTCGGCCAGCGCGTCCAGCAGTTCGTCAATCCCCTCGGCATGGATCAAAATCCCGGCATGTTGCGGCCGGATAAAGCCCGCCTCCACCATCTGCCGGTTGAAGCCGATCAACTGGTCATAAAAGCCCGCGACATTCAGCAGCCCGACCGGCTTTTGATGATAGCCAAGCTGCGCCCAGCTGATCGCTTCCCATAATTCGTCCATCGTGCCGACCCCGCCGGGCAGCGTGATGAAACCGTCCGACAGATCGGTGAAGAGCTGCTTGCGCTGGTGCATCGTCTGGACGACGTGCAACTCCGTGCAGCCGCGATGGGCCACTTCCGCGCCGACCAGCGCTTCGGGTATCACGCCGATCACCTCGCCGCCTGCCTCCAGCGCCGCATCGGCGACCGCGCCCATCAGGCCGAGCCGCCCGCCGCCATAGACGACGCCGATGCCCCGCTCCGCCAGCGTGCGGCCCACCGTGCGCGCCGCGTCGATATAGGTCAGGTCGGCCGGCGTCGCCGAACCGCAATAGACCGCCAATTTCTTCATCGTCTCTAACCCAGATCTTCCAGCATCAGCGCGGCGGTTGCCTTGGCGCTGCCCACCACGCCGGGGATGCCCGCGCCGGGATGGGTGCCGGCCCCTACCAGATAGAGATTGGGAATGACATCGTCGCGATTATGCGCGCGGAACCAGGCGCTTTGCGTCAGCAACGGCTCGAGGCTAAAGGCGCTGCCAAGATGCGCGTTGAGGTCGCGGCCGAAATCGGTCGGCGCATAATGGAATTGCGTGACGATGCGCGATCGAATGTCGGGGATCAACCGATGCTGGATTTCGTCCAAGATGCGCTCGGCATAGGCTGGCGCAAACTGGTCCCAGTCGATCGGCAGCTTGCCCATATGCGGCACCGGGGCGAGCGCATAGAAGGTCGAATGGCCTTCGGGCGCCATCGACGGATCAGTGACGGTCGGGTGGTGCAGATAGAGCGAGAAATCCTCCGGCAGCACGCCATGATCATAAATGTCGGTCAGCAGTCCTTCATAGCGCGGCCCGAACAGGATCATGTGGTGCGGGATGCCGGGCCAGCTGCCCTTGATACCGAAATGCAGCACGAACAGGCTGGGCGACCAACGCTTGTTGGCGAGCTTGCCGCCCTGCTTCTGTCCCCGTGGATGATGGCCCAGCAGATCGCGATAGCTGTGCATCAGGTCGGCGTTGCTGGCGACCGCATCGGCCTCCCCGCGCCAGCCCGACGCGGTATGGACCGCCGTCACCTTGTCGCCATAGGTTTCGATGCGCGTGACCTTGTCGCCCAGCCGCAACGTGCCGCCCAGCCGCTCGAAATGGGTCGCCATGCCCTCGACCAGCTTGTTGGTGCCGCCCTTGGCGAACCAGACGCCGCCATCCTTTTCCAGCTTGTGGATCAGGGCATAGATGGCGCTGGTCTTCATCGGATTGCCGCCGACCAGCAAAGTGTGGAAGGACAACGCCTCGCGCAGCTTCTCATTCTTCACATAGGAAGACACGACCGAATAGACCGAGCGCCACGCCTGATAGCGGGCAAGCGCCGGGGCGGCCTTGATCATCGACGCGAAGTCGAGGAACGCGACCGATCCGAGCTTGCGATAGCCCTCTTCGAATACGCCTGCGGCATAATCGAGGAAACGCTCATAGCCCGCGACATCGCCCGGATCGAGCTTGGCGATCTCGGCGCGCAGCGACACTTCGTCATTGCTGTAATCGAAATTGGTGCCGTCGCGCCAGTTGAGTCGGTAGAAGGGGCTGACCGGCATCAACGTCACATCCTGCGCCATGTCATGGCCGGATAGGCGCCACAGTTCGTTCAGGCAATCGGGGTCGGTGATGACGGTCGGCCCGGCATCGAAGGTGAAGCCGTCCTTCTGCCACATATAGGCGCGGCCGCCGGGGCGATCGCGCGCCTCGACCAGCGTGGTGTCGATGCCTGCGGACTGCAGGCGGATGGCCAGCGCCAGGCCGCCAAAGCCCGCGCCGATGATTATCGCTTTCCTGGTCATCAGGCGGGCGGATTCAGCAATGTTCGCATGGCATCCCTTATGGGCACGGGGGGGCGTCCGCACAAGATGCGGACGCGATCGGTGATGGTGGAACGTCCGGCGTAGAAACGCTGGATGAGGGGCGCGCGCAGGCCGTAGAAGCGCGCGAAGATACGCCAGCGCTCGTCGGGGATCGCCGCACCGAACAGCATCTTGCCAAGCAGCCGGTAATAGCCGCCGCTGCGCCAATGCGCCGCCGCATGGGCGCGCGTGACGGTCGCCAATTGATCGAGCGGCTGATCGACCAGCCAGGTGGCGAAGCGCACCGCGTCGGGCAGCGAATAGCCGGTCATCGGCTGGAACAGCCCGGCCCGCACGCCCGCGCGCGCAACCGGATCATCCTTGGGCCAATAACGATCGAAATCGCCGCCATGGACCACGGGCAACACACCCTGTTCGCGGTGGATCAGCGTGCCGGTCCAGCCCTTGTCACTGGCATAGGCGGCGATGCGCGCGTCGATGGCGGGCACGTCCAGGTCGGGCGTGTCGCTATAATAAGTGTCCTCGACGAAGATCGTATGATCGTCCCACGGCAGCAGATAGACGAAGCGATAGCCATCCATCTGCTCGACCGTCGCATCCATGATTACCGGCCGGTCGATGCCGTGCGGCGCATCGAGCCGCAGGGCATGGCCGACGAATTTCTGCCAGCCACAGCGCAGCGGCGACAGGTCGGCCGCGCCGCGTGCGTCGATCACAGTCCCCGCGTCGATCTCCCGCTCGTCCGTCAGGCTGACGCTGGTCGGCGTGACGGCGGCAACGCTCGCACCGGTCATCGCCACATCGCCCAGCGTGGCGCGGACATGGGCGTCGAGCCGGGGCGAGGCGATGCTGTTATAGGGGGTGTCGAGACGGCGATGATGGCCTGGAAAGCGGACCTCATGCCCCTGTGCCCAGCGATGGGTGACGAGCGGATCAATGAGCCAGCGGTCCTGCGCGGCCACGTCGCCGTCGAAGAAGGACCAGATATGATTGCCGCCGATCGCCGCGCCGCTTTCGATCAGCCGGACACGGACGTCAGGCCGCTTTGCCGCGAAGGCAAGCGCGATCAGGCTGCCGGACAGGCCGCCGCCAAGGATCGCCAGATCGCAGTCCAACCGGTTCGTCATGTTCCCCTGTTAGGCGAGGGGGCGTGGCAAAGCCATGGCCGAAGTGGAAGCAAGCTATGGTTTTTGGGGCAGGTGACGGACCTTGCCCGCACTGCATAGATAGTATAGGGGGCTACCCTATGCATATAGTCGCGGATCGAGACAAATTACTGGCGCGGGTGCGCCGGATCGCGGGGCAGGTCGCCGCCGTCGAACGGCAATTGACGGGCGACGATGGCTGTTCGGAAACATTGCAACTGGTCGCCTCGGTGCGCGGCGCGGTCGGCAGCCTGATGGAGGAATTGATCGAGCAGCATATGCGCGAGCATGTCGCCTGCCCCGGCCTCTCCGACGAGGCGCGCGCCGCGGCGGCCGAAGAAATGCTGGCGCTGATCCGCCGTTACGGGAAATGACGATGCACGACGACCATGATCACGGCACCGGGCACGGCCACGCCCATCACGACCACGCGCCATCGCCCGCCAGCATGGATGGCGAGGACAGCCATTATTTCGACCATATCTATCTGTCGGACGGGCATGACAAAAATGCCCGGCGGACGCTGTGGGTCGTGTGGCTGACCGCCGCGACCATGGTGGTGGAGATCGTCGCGGGCTGGATGACCGGCTCGATGGCGCTGCTGGCCGATGGTTTTCACATGGCGACCCATGCGGGTGCGCTCGCCGTGGCGGCGGCGGCCTATCGCTATGCGCGGCGGCATGCCCGCAATCCGCGCTTCACCTTCGGCACGGGCAAGGTCGGCGACCTGTCGGGCTTTGCGTCGGCGCTGCTGCTGGGCGTCATGGCGCTGTTCATCGCGATCGAATCGGGGATGCGCTTCCTGGAGCCAGTGCAGGTCGCGTTCGGCGAAGCGACGCTGGTGGCGATCGTCGGCCTCGTCATCAACATCATCAGCGCGTTTTTGCTGGGCCATGACCATAGCCATGATCATGGACACGGGCATGATCATGATCATGATGACGGGCACCAGCATGGCCATGCCGACAATAATCTGCGCGCCGCCTATGTCCATGTGCTGACCGACGCGCTGACATCGGTGCTGGCGATCGCGGCGCTGCTCGCCGGGCGCTATCTTGGCTGGTGGTGGCTGGACCCTGCGGTCGGCATATTGGGGTCGATCGTCATCGCACGCTGGGCCTGGGGCTTGATGAAGGACACCGCCGCCATCCTGCTCGACACCGCCGAACCCGCGCTGACGGCCAAGGTCCGCGCGCTGGCGGAAGCCGAAGGCGCCACCATCCGCGACCTTCACGTCTGGCGCATCGGCCCCCACGCCCACGCCGTCATCCTCAGCCTCGCCCCCGGCGCAAACGGGCCAGCCGTCCGCGCACGACTGCACGCGCTCCCCCGCATGGCCCATGTAACGGTCGAGTGCGGGTAGGCCTCGCTGCCCCTTCTCCCCAACGGGGAGAAGGATACGAAGCCTTGGTGCCAAAGGCACCTAGGCGCAGTTGGAAGAGGGGGCTAGACGCTGATGTAGCGCGCTATCGAGAGGCCTCACCCGACCCCTCTCACTGCCCCTTAACCGCATCCATAATCTGCCGCACCGGCGCGATGTCATAGCCGGCCGCCGCCGCCTGCGCGGCCAGCGCGTCGCCATCGTCGCCCGCCCGCGCGCGGGTCAGCGCCCATAGCAGCGTGCTGCGCGTACCCGACCGGCAATAAGCGAGCATCTTGCCGCCTGCCTCGGTCTGTTCCAGCGCGCTCGCCATGCCGTCCAGTTGCCACGGCGCAAAGCCGCCATGCGCCACCGGCACCGCGACATAGGCGATGCCCGCCGCCTTGGCCGCGGCTTCGATCTCCGCGCCGTTGATCTGGCCCGGTTCCTCGTCATCGGGGCGGTTGTTGACGATGATCGTCACGCCCTGCGCCTTGGCGTCGGCCACCTGATCCAGCGTGATCTGCGGCGAAACAAGGATGCGGTCGGTCAATTTGCGGAACATGGGGCTTCTCCTTTGGCACAGGCCATGCGCCGGTCAGGATCAGGATTCAAGAGCGGCCTCTTTCTCCCGTCGTTGCGCAAAGCCCTTCCAATGTAGGATTTCCGATGATCTACACTGTCGGATGAAACGCCCTCGCACCCCACCCCGCCCTGCATCCCGGATCGACCGTCGCGTGCCTGTCGCGTCGCAGGCGCGTCACTGTCGCGCCGGTGTCGCGTTACCGGGGCTTCGAACGCACTTTACCGGCACTTTTCCGTCGCAATCGGCCGAAAAATGCGCCCACGACATCGTGAATTTCGATGTGACGCGGACCTGTGACCCTTGGCGCTACAGAAATGGCCGAATCGCCGCCAAAAAAGCGTCGCCCCAGGCGTCCAGCTTCTTCTGCCCCACGCCGCTGATCGTGCCCAGATCGCGGATCGAGGACGGCCGCTGTTCGGCCATTTCGCGCAGCGTTGAATCATGGAAGATCACATAGGGCGGCACGCCCGCCTCCTGCGCCAGCTCGCGGCGGCAGGCGCGCAACGCGTCGAACAGCGGATCGCCGACCGGGTTCGCGTCGGCGCCGTTGCGGGCATTGCGGGACCGTCGCTCGCGCTTGGGCGGGACCAGGATGCGGACTTCTTCCTCCCCGCGCAGGATGGGCCGCGCATTGGGGCCAAGCATCAGCCCGCCATGCTCGGTAGTCTCCAGCGCGTCGCGCACCAGCAGCGCGCGCGAGACGGGACGCAGCAGCACGATCTCGTCCCCCGACACGATGCCATGGACCGAAATCTTGTCATGGCCACGCTCGCGTACCTTGTCGTTGGGGGCGCCGGTCAGCACCGCCTCGATATGACCGGACCCGAAACTCTGGCCGGTGCGATAGACGGCGGACAGATATTTGCGCGCCGTCTCGGTCGCGTCAATGCTGGCGGGCGGCGAGAGGCAATTGTCGCAATTGCCGCAGGTGGCGGGCGGATCTTCGCCGAAATGGCGCAGCAAGATGGCGCGGCGGCAGGTCGCGGTCTCGACCAGCGCGCCCAGCGCCGCGATCCGCGTGCGCTCGCCCTGCTGGCGGCTCTGCTCCAATTCCATGATCCGCTGGCGGGCGCGGGCGAAATCCTCCGCCCCCCAGAAAAGATGCGCGACCGCCGGTTCGCCGTCGCGGCCCGCACGGCCCGATTCCTGATAATAGCCCTCGATCGACTTGGGCAGCCCGGCATGCGCGACGAAACGCACGTCAGGCTTGTCGATCCCCATGCCGAACGCGACCGTCGCGACCATCACCATATCCTCGCTGGCGATGAAGGCGGACTGGTTGGCGGCACGCACCTTGGGGTCCAGCCCGGCATGATAGGCGCGCACGGCGCGACCGCCCCGCCCCAGCGTTTCAGCGAGCTTCTCGGTCGCGGCGCGGGTCTGGGCATAGACGACGCCGGGGCCGGGATTGGCGGCGACGAGATCGGCCAATTGCCGCGTCAGGCCATCGCGGGGATGGACGGCATAGCGGATATTGGGCCGGTCGAAGCCCGAAATGATGAGGCCATCGTCGGGAATGCCGAGTTGGACGAGAATATCCTTGCGCGTATGCGCGTCGGCCGTGGCGGTCAGTGCCAGCCGGGGGACATCGGGAAATTCGTCGAGCAGCGGGCGCAGCAGGCGATAGTCGGGGCGGAAATCATGGCCCCATTCGGAAACGCAATGCGCTTCGTCGATCGCGAACAGCGCGACCCTGGCCGATCGCAGCAGATTGCGAAACCCCTCTTGGCTGGCACGTTCAGGCGCGACATAGAGCAGGTCGAGATCGCCGTTGCGCAACCGGTCCTGCGTCTCGCGCCAGTCGGCATCGACGCTGGTCAGGCTGGCGGCGCGAATGCCGACGGCGGTGGCAGCGCGCAACTGGTCATGCATCAGCGCGATCAATGGCGAGACGACGACGCAGCAGCCGTCGAGTGCGACCGAGGGCAATTGGTAGCAGAGCGACTTGCCCGCCCCGGTCGGCATGATCGCCAGCGTCGGCTGACCCGCCATGACGCGCGCGACCACCTGTTCCTGCACCCCGCGAAAGCGGGTGAAGCCGAATATGTCGTGGAGGAGCGTGGGAATGTCGGGCCGCATGACGCGGCCTTAGCGGGGGAAAGCGCGGGGGGCCAGCCTTGCCGCCGCTTAACCGACCGGATCGAGCAGGCAGCCCCAGCCGGGCCGATAGCGGGCAGTGCGCGTGGCGATCAAAGGTACGCGGGCTTCGACCGCCTTGTCTTCGGGCCGATCCGTCAAGGTAACGAGCGCCATGCCCGGCTCCTTGTCCTCCTCGCAACTGCCCATCGCCCGTCCTTCGACATAGCGGCACGAACAGGCGAGGCGCGCGCCATAGGCGGTGCCCAGTTCCGCCTGACCGCGCAAACCGCTCCAATGCCAGCCAAGCACGGCGAGCAGCGACAGGATAAGCACAAGGGCAAGATAAATGATCGTCCGGCGGCCCGGCATATTCCCGACTCGGTTGGGGATGGCTAAGGGCGCGGCTTATGAAGATCGAATGGAACAGCGTAAAGCGGCTTGGCCTTGGCGCCGCCCTGGTGGCCCTTGTCGGCGCGGGCGGGCTGTGGCGCGTGCGCGCGGCCGACCCGCAGCCGCTCTACCATGTGGCGCGCGACGCGACAGTGGGCGAGGCCGCGCTGCGCGCCGCGATCGACCCCTTGTTCGACGATGCGGCGATGGGCGACACCCGCGCGCTGCTGGTGATGCGCGATAGCGAAATCGTCGCGGAACGCTATGCGCCGGGTTTCGGGCCGGACACGAAACTCCTGTCCTGGTCGATCGCCAAGAGCGTGACGGCGGTGCTGGTGGGCCTGATGGTGGCGGACGGACGGCTGGCGATCGACGCGCCGGTGCCGGTGGCGGCGTGGAGCCAGCCAGGCGATCCACGCGGCAAGATCACGTTGCGGCAGTTGCTCCAGATGACGAGCGGTCTCGATCATGTCGAGGATGGCGAACCGATCCAGAGCGGCGACACGGTGCGGATGCTGTTCACCGACGGCGCGCAGGACATGCGCGCCTATGCCGAGGCCAAGCCGCTGGGGCAGGCACCGGGCGCGCATTTCGCCTATTCGACCGGCAGCAGCATCATCCTGTCCGACCTGATGACGCGGATGCTGACCAACAGCAGCGATCCCGACGTCCGGCGGCGGGCGATGGCGATGTTCATCGACGGACGATTGAAGGCACCGGGCAAGCTGCCCAGCCTGACGCCCGAATATGACGCGGCAGGCACGATGATCGGCGGCAGCATGATGCATATGACCGCGCGCGACTATGGCCGCTTTGGCGAACTGCTGCGGCGGCAGGGGCGCGGCCCATCAGGGCATCAGATATTGCCGGAAAAATGGGTCGATTTCATGCGCACGCCATCGAAACGCAACCCGGCCTATGGCGCGCATCTCTGGCTCAACCGCGAAGGCAGCGAAAGTGCGCTGATGCCGGGCCTGGCCCCCGCCAGCCTGTTCGGCTGCGTGGGGCATAATGGCCAATATATATTGGTGTCGCCGAGCCAGCGGCTGACCGTGGTGCGGATCGGCATGTCACCGCACAAGGAACAGCGGGTCGCGGTGAAGGCGGCACTGGCGCGGGTAATCGGGCTGTTTCCGGGCTAGAGGTGGAAGCGGCCCTCGATCACCGTACGGCACTGGCCGGTCAGGATCACCCGGTCGCCATCCAAGGTGCAGCCAAGCCGACCGCCGCGGACCGATGCCTGAAACGCGCTGAGCGTCGGCTTGCCAAGGCGCTTGGCCCAGAAGGGGGTGAGCAGGCCATGGGCGGACCCCGTGACGGGATCTTCATCCACGCCGCCGCCCGGCACGAAGACGCGGCTGACGATATCGCTATTCTCACCCGGCGCGGTGGCGATCAGCATGACGTCGCCCTGCGCCTTCAACGCCGCAAAGTCGGGCGCGAGCGCGCGCACCGCAGCGGCATCGGGGAAGAGGAACAGGCTGTAGCCACCATCCCGCCAATGCGACTCGACCGGCGCCCCCCCCAGCCCCGCCGCCAGTTCGGGCAAAGCACGGGGCACCATGTCCCAGGCCGGGAGCGACAGCGCATAGCCTTCGCCTGCGCGCGACACGGTCAATATGCCCGCATGCCGCGTGCGGAAACGCACGACATCCCCCTGCCCCATCAGCACATGGCCGCTGGCGAGCGTCGCATGGCCGCACAATTTGACTTCAACGGTGGGCGTGAACCAGCGCAGCGCATGGTCCGCCTCCGGGTCGTCAGGCGTCGCCAGCGTGAAGGCGGTCTCCGACAGGTTATTCTCCGCCGCAATGGCCTGCAGCGTGGCATCGTCGAGCCAGGCATCGAGTGGCATCACGGCGGCCGGATTGCCGGTGAAAGGGGCATCGGCGAAAGCATCGACCTGGGTGAAGGGCAGGCTGGTCATGGAACGGTTCCTTGTCGTTTGATCCGGTCTGGCGGAGGCATGGCCCTGCGAACAGAGCCAGCCCAACCGGATTGGCGCTTAACCCAGCAACACCAGCGCGCTGCACACCGCGATGCCGACCACGATGTTGATCGGCACGCCGATCCGCACGAAATCGGCAAAGCGATAATCGCCCGCGGCATAGACCAGCGCATTGGTCTGATAGCCGATCGGCGTCGCGAAACAGGCCGATGCGCCGATCATCAGCGCGATGATGAGGGGACGGGGATCGACCCCCAATTGCTGCGCGATCGCGATGATGATGGGCGTCAACAGGGCCGCCACCGCATTGTTGCTGAGCAGTTCAGAGAGGATCAGGGCGAAGAAATAGATGAGGAAAACCAGCGACCAGGCCGGTGCATTTTGCAGCAGCGGGGTGATCCAGCCGACCATCAAGGCGACGCTGCCCGCCTGTTCGAGCGCCAAGCCAACCGCCAGCATCGCGAAGATCAGGATCAGCACGTCACCGTCGATCGCGCCCCAGGCCTCTTCCGGGTCGATGCAACGGCTGAGCAGGATGACACCGACCGCGATGACGGCAGCCAGGCCGATGCCGATGACATCGAGCGCCGAGAGCAGCACCACGCCCGCCATCGCAACTATGGCGATCCACGCCTTCTTGCGGCGGAAGGCGCGCACCCGGCTGACATCGACGCCGATCAGATGCGGATTGTCGCGCAACGACCGCATCGCATCGTCGCTGCCTGCAATCAGCAACCGGTCGGCACCGCGCACCCGCGTATTGGACAGATCGGGTCCGGACAAATGGCGCGCGCGATGAATGCCGATAATCCGCACGCGCAGCGCATGGAGGAAGGGAATATCCGCCAGCCGCTCGCCAATGGAAGGATGGCTGGGCGCTACCATTGCCTCCACGACCGTCCCGTCCTGCCCCGACGTACGCGAGTCGGCGGCGATGCCGAGGTCGAAGTCCCCCGCCTCCCGCAATGTCATAATCGCCGCGCCATCGGCACGGACGATCAGCCGGTCGCCGCTATGCAGTTCTTCTTCCATCAGCTCGCGGCGACGAATGTCACCGCCGCGCTTGATGCCGAGCAGCTTGACCGACCGCCCGAACATGCCGAGCGTGCTGACGTCCCGGCCAACCAGATCGCTATCCTGCGGCACCACCAATTCGGTCAGATAATCCTGCACATTGCCGCCATTTTCTCCGGCAATGGTAGGCGGGTCGCTTGGCAGCAGGAAGGACAGCAGCAGCAGCGCGCCGACGCCCGCCACTGTCCCAGCCAGGCCGTAAAGGGTTATGTCGAAAATGCCGAAGGGGGCCATGCCCTGATCCGCGGCAATGCCCGCGACGATCAGATTGGTCGACGTGCCGACGAGCGTCAGGCAGCCGCCCAGCACCGCGACGGTGTTCATCGGGATCAGTAGCTTCTTGACAGGGTAACCGGTCGCCTGCGCCAATTTGAACATGATGGGGATCAGGATCACGACCACCGGCGTATTGTTGAGGAAAGCCGACAGGATGATCGTGCCGATCGCGACTTCGGCGAGGGCGAGCCGGGGACGCTTTTCCGCGCGGGTCATGATGAGGTCGGCAACGCGGCTGATGACACCGGTGCGAATCAACGCGCCCGACAGGATGAACATCGCCCCGACGGTCAGCGGCGCGCTGTTGGAAAAGACCGAGAACATCGCCTTTTCATCCAGCATGCCGAGCAGCGCAAAAACGCACGCGCCCACCACCGCGATGACCGTAGGCGAATAGCGTTCGCGCACGAAAGCGATGAACATGGCGGCCAAAATCGCCAGCCCGATTTCAGCCCGATACACGCCCAGCAGCGCGGTGATGAAATGCATGATGCCCCTTGTCCCCAACAAGATTGGCGCTGGCCGCTGATCTTGCCGGGCTGAAACGAAATGGGCCAGCCATGGTTGCATGGCTGGCCCGTGTCGCGGCGGTCAGGGGACGTTTTGACCGTCAATCCGCGCAATGCGTGGTGACGCTCCCCAGGCTTACGCTCTGCCGCTTGCCCGTCGAACAGGCGATGGCGTCATACTATCGCAACAAAAGTGAGTCGTCTCGTTTTTTTACGGTCGGTTCGGCGCGTCATTCCCCGCATTGGGCGCGGTGGAGCAATTTCTGGTCGGCCAGCACCAGCGCCATCATCGCTTCGACCACGGGCACACCACGAATGCCGACACAGGGGTCATGGCGGCCCTTGGTGATGATGTCGGACGCGGTGCCATCGCGCGTCACGGTTTCGACCGGGATCAGGATCGAACTGGTGGGCTTGAAGGCGACGCGCAGCTTGATCGGCTGGCCCGTGGCGATGCCACCCGCAATGCCGCCTGCATGATTGGCAAGGAAGGTCGGTCCATCGAGACCGGGACGCATCGGGTCAGCATTCTGCTCGCCGCGCAGGCTGGCAGCCGCGAACCCATCGCCAATCTCGACGCCCTTGACCGCGTTGATGCTCATCATCGCGGCGGCCAGTTCGCTGTCGAGCTTGGCATAGAGTGGCGCGCCCCAACCGGCCGGAACGCCACTGGCGACGCATTCCACGATCGCGCCTAGCGAGGAGCCGTCAAGTCGGGCATCGTCCACCAGCTTTTCCCAGCGGACGGCCGCTTCCGGGTCAGGGCAGAAGAAAGGATTCTGCCCGATCTGTGCCGCGTCGAAACGGTCATAATCGATCGCGTCGCCGCCGATCGCGCTGACATAGGCGAAGATATCGACATCAGGAATGACCGCGCGCGCAACCGCGCCCGCCGCAACCCGCGAAGCCGTCTCGCGCGCGGACGATCGCCCGCCACCGCGATAGTCGCGAAAGCCATATTTGGCGTCATAGGCATAGTCGGCATGGCCAGGACGATAGGCCTTGGCGACGTCGGAATAATCCTTGGATCGCTGGTCGGTATTCTCGATCATCAGGCTGATCGGCGTGCCGGTCGTCCGCCCCTCGAACACCCCCGACAGAATGCGAACCTCATCCGCCTCGCGCCGCTGGGTGGTGAATTTGGACGTGCCGGGCTTGCGCAGGTCGAGCCAGGGCTGGATGTCCGCTTCGCTGAGCGGTAGGCCCGGCGGGCAGCCATCCACGACTGCACCAATTGCCGGACCATGGCTCTCGCCCCAGGTGGTAAAGCGGAACATGCGACCGAATGTATTGACGCTCATTTGTCGAGCGCGATGTCCGGGGCGTCTTCGGCTTTCATGCCGATGACATTATAGCCTGCATCGACATGGTGGATTTCGCCGGTCACGCCACTGGCCAGATCCGACAGCAGATACAGGCCCGCGCCGCCCACATCCTCGATCGTCACATTACGGCGCAGCGGGGCGTTCAGTTCGTTCCACTTGAGGATATAGCGGAAGTCGCCGATGCCGCTGGCCGCCAGCGTCTTGATCGGGCCGGCCGAGATGGCATTGACGCGGATATTTTCGCGACCCAGATCCATCGCCAGATATTTGACGCTGGTTTCCAGCGCGGCCTTGGCCACGCCCATGACGTTATAATGGGGAATGACCTTTTCCGCGCCATAATAGCTCAGCGTCAGTATGCTGCCGCCATTGCGCATCAGCGCGCGGGCGCGGCGCGTGACTGCCACGAAACTGTAAGCAGACACGTTCATGGTCATCAGGAAATTGTCGAGGCTGGTATCGACATACAGACCGCGCAGTTCATTCTTGTCCGAAAAACCAATCGCATGAACGACGAAATCGAGCGTGCCCCAGCGCGCCTCAATCTCCGCAAAGGCGGCGTCGAGCTTGTCCATGTCCGTCACGTCGCAATCGATCAGGAAGTCCGAACCCACCTGCTCCGCCAAAGGCCGGACCCGCTTGGCGAGCGCGTCGCCCTGATAGGAAAAGGCCAGTTCAGCGCCCTGTTCATGCAAGGATTTGGCAATGCCCCAAGCCAACGACTTGTCGTTCGCCAGACCCATGATGAGGCCGCGTTTACCCGCCATCAAGCCGTTCATATCTTCGTTCCGTTCCCTTGGTCTTCGGGCAGCAAGGCCACTTCCTCTTCGGGAAATTCCGCCAGCGCCGCATTCAATTCCGCGCCAATTACCACGCCAAGCCCGACTAGGAAGAAAAAAATGAGCGTGATCATGACGCCGGCCAGGCTGCCATAGGTTCGGTCATAGCCGCCCAGCAGCGACAAGGTGGGCGGCAGAAGCAGCGTCGTGCCGTACCACCAGAGCGACGTCGCGACCGCGCCGGGCCATTTGGGGAAGCGACGATCCTTATATAATGTCGGCGTCAGCGACACGAACAGCGACCAGAGCGCCACGCAGACGATGACCATCGGCACCAGCTTGGCCGACGCGACGAGCGCGATGGCATCATCGGCCCAGGGAAGGAGATGGGTCAGAAACTGGTCGATGCCCGTGATCACCACCTGGAGCGAGAAGGCGAACATCACCGCCACGACGCTAGCCAAAGTGATGCCCACCGCGCTCAGCCGATAATGCCAGAAGGATTTGGTACTTTTGGTGCCATAGGCGCGGCGCAATATGTCGCGGATGGTTTCGATGAGACTACCCACGGTCCACAGACCGACGAACCCGCCCAGCCATAGCAAAGGACCGGACCGGGCATTGAGCACATCGCTGATCGGTTGGCGCACGACATCGGCGACGCCGCGGGGAACCGTTGTCAGGAAGGCGTTGACCGCGGCCAGGCCATCTTCGGTGCGGCCGAAGATACTCGCCACCGCCGCTGCGACGATGAAGAAGGGGAAAAGCGTCATCAGCGAGAGATAGGCAAGGTTCCCGGCGTGAATAAAGCCATCGCTATAGGTGCCGACCGCGACCCGCTTCATCACCTCGAACGCTTGCGACCCGGGGCGCACCCGCTTCATCTGGCGATGGAAATGGGCGCGTGTCCGTGCCGCCATATGGCGGCGGGATTCGGGCGTATAGGGCGAATTCAGCGGCATCCGCCCCCTAACGCCTCAAACGCCGAGATGGGCGCGCACGGGTCGACTGTCCTGCCAGCTTTCGACCAGCGCCCGGATCGCCGGATCATCAGCGGGTACATCGATTTGCAGGGTCACAAGCTGATCCCCCCGCGCACCGTCCTTGCCGGTGAAGCCCTTGCCCCGCAGCCGCAGCGTCTTGCCCGACGTCGCACCCGTCGGCACGCCCAGCATCACTGCGCCGTCGACGGTCGGTACCTTGACCTTGCCACCCTTCACCGCCTCGTCGAGTGTGATCGGCAGGTCGAGCAGGACATTATCGCCATCGCGGGTGAAGAAGGGATGGGGCTTCACCTCGATGGTGACGATCGCGTCACCTGCGCCCCCTGGCCCTGGCTGCCCCTTGCCCGACAGGCGCATCTGCGTGCCGGTTTCGACCCCGGCGGGCAGCTTGAGATCGATGGTCTTGCCATCCTGAAGCGTTATCCGCTGTGGCGCGAGGGTGGCGGCGTCCGTGAACTGCACCGCCAGGCGATAGGCGACATTCGCGCCCTTGGACGGCGGCGCCTGTCGGCCAAAACCGCCGCCACCAGCACGGCGACCCGCGCCGCCGAACAGGCCTTCGAAAATATCGCCGAAATCCGCGCCGCCTTGATCAAAGCCGCCGCCGCCCGGCTGGCCACGAAAACCGCCGCCTCCGCCACCGCCGCCAAAGCCGAAGGGCGCGGTCGGATTGCCATCGCCGTCAATCTCGCCCCGGTCGAACCGGGCGCGTTTATCCTTGTCGGACAACAGATCATAGGCGTTGGTAGCGGCGGAAAATTTCTCCGACGCCTTGGGATTGTCCTTATTCTTGTCGGGGTGCAGTTCCTTGGCCAGCTTGCGATAGGCCGACTTGATCTCTGCCTCGGTCGCGCCGCGCGCAACGCCAAGGGTGGAATAGGGATCAGCCATCGATACTCTGGTGCCTCTTGTTCTGGGACAGGGAATTGCCGTCCTATGTGGCGAAAGCGACGCGTCGGTTCAAGTTGCGCAATAGCCCGTATCGACACTATCACATCGCCCGCCTAGACAGTGGGACATGATCGATCCCTTTGCCCTGTTCGACGACTGGTACAGCCAGGCGCGTGAAACCGAAATCAACGACAGCAACGCCATGGCCTTGGCGACCGCCGATGCGCGCGGCTGTCCCTCCGTCCGCATGGTCTTGTTGAAAGGCCATGGATCGGACGGCTTCATCTTTTACACCAATTTCGAGGGGCGCAAGGCGGGCGACCTGGCCGAAAATACCCATGCTGCCCTGCTCTTCCACTGGAAATCGATGCGGCGACAGATACGGATCGAGGGTACGGTTGGCCCCGTGGATGATGCCACGGCCGATGCCTATTTCGCGACGCGCAGCCGCGACAGCCAATTGGGAGCCTGGGCCTCCGACCAATCCCGCCCCCTGCCCTCGCGCGAAATCTTCATGGCCCGGTTCGAAGAAGCCAATGCGCGGTTCGAGGGCCAGCCGGTGCCGCGTCCACCCCATTGGTCCGGCTTCCGCCTCGCCCCTGAACGCATCGAATTCTGGCAGGATCGCGAACATCGCCTGCACGAACGCCGCCTGTTCACACGGGACGATGCGGGCTGGACCGAAGGGCTGCTCTACCCCTGATAGGCGCGGATTGCACCGTTTGGGATGAACCGAGGCGCGGAAAGCGGCGGCTTGTTCGTCTATCTCAAGGCGGGGGCCGCACGCCGATTGCGGGTGGCCGATGCGCCTGTTAGGTGTTCCCTGACGGTTGTAATAATATTGCGAGCCGCGTCCGCGCGGCTCATGAGGGAATAGATGCGCAACAGACTGACGGCCTTCATCCTCACCGGCATGGTCCTTGGGGTGATCGTAGGGTTCGCCGCGAACCTGTGGGTGGGTGGCGACGAAACGCTGGCCAAGCAGGTCGCGGGCTATTTCCACCTGCTGGCCGACATCTTTTTGCATTTGATCAAGATGATCATCGCGCCACTGGTCTTCTCCACGCTGGTTGCGGGCATCGCCCATATGGGCGACAGCGCGGCGCTGGGGCGCATCGGCGGGCGGGCGCTGGCCTGGTTCGTCATCGCCAGCCTGATTTCGCTGACGCTGGGCCTTGTCTTCGTCAATTTCTTCGCGCCGGGCGAAGGGATGAACCTGGTCCGCAACGGTGCGGAATCGGGCGTAAATACCGAATCGCTCAATTTCCGCGACTTCATCCTGCATGTCTTTCCGACCTCCATGGTCGGCGCGATGGCGGAAAATTCGATCCTCCAGATCGTCGTCTTCTCGCTGTTCGTCGGCGTCGCGCTGACCGCGATCGGCGAGAAGGGCAAGCCCATCGTCGGCGTGATCGAGGCGATGGTCGAACTGATGCTGCAGGTGACGGGCTATGTCATGCGCGTCGCGCCCTTCGCCGTGTTCGGTGCCTTGGCATCGGTGATCACAACCGAAGGCCTTGGCGTACTGGTCACGTTCGGCGAGTTGATCGGCGAATTCTACATCGCGCTCTTCTGCCTCTGGCTGCTGCTGTTTGCGGCGGGATCGGTGTTCCTGGGCAAGCGCATGTTCACGCTGATCCGTTATGTGCGCGAACCGATATTGATCGCCTTCTCCACCGCCTCGTCGGAGGCCGCCTATCCCAAGATGCTGGAACAGCTCGACCGGTTCGGCGTGCCCCGCCGCATCTATAGCTTCGTGCTGCCGCTCGGCTACAGCTTCAACCTCGACGGGTCGATGATGTATGCGACCTTCGCGACAATCTTCATCGCGCAGGCCTATGGCATCGACCTGCCGATCGCGACGCAGATCACGATCCTGCTGGTGCTGATGGTGACCAGCAAGGGCATTGCCGCCGTGCCGCGCGCCTCCCTGGTGGTGGTCGCCGCAACGCTGGGCCAGTTCGACCTGCCGGTCGAGGGCGTGGCCTTCATCCTGGCGGTCGACCACTTCATGGACATGGGCCGCACCGCAACCAACGTGCTGGGCAACGCCATCGCCACGTCGGTCATCACCAAATGGGAAGGAATGCTGGAGGTCGAGGAACCCATCGACGTCCCCCATCCCAAAGCCCCCGCCCACACCGCCGCGCACGGCCGCGCGGGGCTGGAACTGGCATCCGACATGGTGGACGAGGACAAGAAGGGCTAAGCGGCGTCGGCTTTCGCCCGAAGTTCACACCGTCGCTGGACGGTCGGGTCGGCTGCGGACTTGTCCCGACCGCCATCACCATAGACAGCCGCGGACCGGTTTGAACGGTTCCGGGGCGGGGTCGCCGATGGATTGAAGCAGGTCGATCTCGATCGTGCGGCACATCGCGCTCATCGATACGTCGTGGACGGTGTTGGCGAAGGGATCGACCAGATCGTCGCCGATGCGCAGGACGGCGAGGAACATCAGGCCTGCCACGGTCGAGCCGAGCGGGGTGGCGAGGCCCAGCGTTTCGACCAGGCCGATCGGCAGGAAGATGCAGAAAAGATGGGTGAATATCGTCGGTAGGTAGCGATATTGCACGGGCAACGGTGTGTTCTTGAGCCGCTCCATCCCGCCCTGGGCATTGGCAATATCGACCAGCACCGCTTCCATCTGGGTCTGCTGGATCGTGTCGATCCAGCCTGCGCGCCGTGCCATGTCGATACGGCGGCCAGTGCTGTCGAGCAGGCCGTTGGCGGCGTTGGTCCGTGCCAGCGCCAACCCCTTGTCCTTTTCCTCCAGAAAGCGCGTCACATCCTCATCGAGAGGCTGCCGCCGCAACTGGCAGCGCAGCGCGTTCACATAGGCGATCTGGCGCTTGACGATCTCGCGCTTCAAATCGCGGCCATCCGGGTCGGGCAGGAAATTGCGGGTCGCGCGCGCGAGGCTGCGCGAGGCGTTGATCATCGCGCCCCAAAGCACCCGCCCTTCCCACCAGCGTTGATAGGCGGAATTGGAGCGAAAGCCCAGGAACAGCGCCAGCGCCGAACCGAAGATGGTCAGCGGCAGCGAGGGCGCCTTGAAGGGCAGGACATAATAAGTGAGAGTGACGACGCAGTCCCAGACGAACAATATCGTCAGCGGTTTCCAGACTTCGGAGGCCATGCGCCGCATGGAAGGAACGGGATCGACAATCATGGGGGTCTCCGGGAGAATGGACCGCGCCAACGCGAGAGGCACGTAAAAGCTCCCTCGATACCCTAGCGCAATGACTGGAAAGTTGTGCAACCGGCACCCCGACCGAGTGGTTGACCCGTAACGGTAGCCCAAAAGGATGAACCATTGACCGGCACGACACCAGCGACAGGCGCCGAAAGCGGGCGGAAAAGCGCAGCGCTATCGCTGCAATGGCAGATGCTCGCGGGGTTCGGCATCGGCCTGCTATCGGGTCTTGCCGTCTATATGGCGGCACCCGATGCCCCTTGGGTCAGTGGCTTCACCACCTATGTCACTGGCCCGATCGGCCAGATTTTCCTGCGGCTGTTGTTCATGCTGGTGATTCCGCTGCTGGTATCCGCGCTGATCGTCGGGATTGCGGAAATGGGCGAGATCCGTGCCTTGCGGCGCGTCGGGCTTCGCACGCTCGTCTATACGTTCATCGTATCGGCCATCGCGGTGGCGGTCAGCCTGCTGGTGGTCGATCTGTTGCGGCCGGGCGCCGGCATCGATCCTGTCGCCGCGCGCGCGATGCTGAGCGATGCGGGACCGGGGGCGCAGGCGATATTGAGCCGGGGCAGCGACGCACCGCAGGGGATCAATGCCTTCATCGCGATCGTGCCCGACAACATCATCGCGGCCATGGCGGGCAATGACATATTGGCGGTAATGGTCTTTTCGCTCTTCTTCGGCATCGGGCTGGTACTGGTGCGGACGCCGCAGACGCAGATGCTGCTGACCGCGATGGAGGGCGTGCTGGCGGTGACGATGCGGCTGATGGGGCTGGTCATCCGCCTCGCCCCGATCGCCATCGCCTGTTTCATGTTCAATTTGGCGTCGCAATTCGGCTGGGATTTGCTGATCCGGCTATCGGCCTATGTCGGTGTCGTGCTGCTGGCCTTGGCGATCCAGATGTTCGGCGTCTATTCGCTGCTGATCGCCTTCATCGCCAAACGCTCGCCTTGGCGCTTCTTCGCGGACGTGCAGGAGGCCACGGTCATGGCCTTCGCCACCGCCTCCTCCAATGCGACATTACCGACGGCGCTCCGCGTGGCGGAGGATAATCTGCGCCTGCCGCGCCGCATCGCCCGCTTCGTCCTCACCATCGGCGCTACCGCCAACCAGAATGGCACGGCGATGTTCGAGGGGATCACCGTGATCTTCCTCGCCCAATTTTTCAGCATTGACCTCAGCATCCCGCAGCAGGTCATGGTGATGATGATGTGCATATTGGGCGGCGTCGGCACGGCGGGTGTGCCCGCCGGATCATTGCCAGTGGTGGCGATGATCCTGGGGATGGTCGGCATACCGCCCGAAGGCATCGGGCTGGTGCTGGGCGTCGACCGATTGCTCGACATGTGCCGCACCGCGCTCAACGTCACCGGCGATCTGGTCGCGGCGACGGTGATCGCGGCAGGTGAGGAGGAAACGCCCCCCGTTGCCTCGTAGCCTTGCGGGAGACGGTGACCAGCGAAGGCCTTGACCCTGTTCTGACCACGGAACTGGCCCCCGGCCTCCGCCGGGGAACGGCGCCATTAGAGCATGATGACTTTACTCAGAACCGTTCGTCCAGAGTAGCCATTGAGCGAAGTCGAAATGGCGTATCGAAGGATATAAGCGCAGCCGACCCTTCGATACGGGTCTTCGACAAGCTCAGCCCCTACTCAGGGCGAACGGAGTGATGCGACTTAAAGTCATCATGCCCTAGTCATCTGGAACTGAAGTAAGTTACATTGTATAAAGCGTTTTCCGAGAGGGAGGCGTTGATGGCGAACGTGTTTTCGAAGGGTCGTCCGATTGAGCCGTTGGTGGTGACGGCAGAGGAGCGTGAGTACCTTGAGCGGCAGGTGCGGCGGCACCGGGTATCGCGCTCGCTTTCGGAACGATGTCGGATTATTCTGCGCTGCGCCGACGGTTTGCAGAGCAAGGTCGTAGCGGTCGAGCTTGGCGTTCACGAGCACACGGTCGGCAAGTGGCGTCGCCGCTTTTTAGCCGACCGTATCGATGGGTTGCTCGACGAAGCCCGCCCCGGCAGGCCGCGCACGATCGATGACGATCAGGTCGCGGCGGTCATTGAGCGGACGCTGCGCACCACACCTGTCGATGCAACCCACTGGTCGATCCGGTCGATGGCGGCAGAGACGGGCTTTTCGCACACGACGATCCGCCGGATGTGGAACGCGTTCGGGTTGCAACCGCACCGTAGTCAGACCTTTAAACTATCGAGCGACCCGCTGTTTGTTGACAAAGTGCGCGATATCGTCGGGCTTTATTTGTCGCCGCCGACCCGCGCGATCGTCCTCAGCGTCGATGAGAAGAGCCAGATCCAGGCGCTCGACCGCGAGCAGCCGGTTCTACCTATGATGCCGGGCATTCCGGAGCGCCGGACCCATAGCTATGTGCGGCACGGGACGACATCGCTGTTCGCAGCGCTTGATATCGCCTCGGGCTTCGTCATCGGCAAATGCTACAAAAGGCACCGCGCAACAGAGTTCCTCGACTTTCTCAAGCAGATCGATCGGGCAGCACCTGATGGACTCGACGTTCATATCGTCATGGACAATTACGCTACCCACAAAACTGCCAAAGTGAAGGCTTGGCTTGCCCGCCGTCCACACTATCACGTGCACTTCACACCGACATCGGCGTCATGGATCAATCAGGTCGAGCGCTGGTTCGCCGAGTTGACCAGAAAGCAGCTGCAGCGAGGCGTCCACCGTTCGACCGGCCAGCTCGAAGCCGACATCCTCACCTTCATCGACCGGCATAACGAAAGCCCAAAGCCATACAGGTGGACCAAATCCGCCGACGAAATCCTCGCCTCGGTCAAGCGCTTCTGCCAGAAAACCGAGCAAAACTTATGTGGCGAACTTTAGATTCAC
>MIAK01000017.1:0-7454 GCA_001829085.1 Sphingomonadales bacterium RIFCSPLOWO2_12_FULL_63_15
CCTCATTGATCAGCCCTGGCGCATCATGACAATCGGACTTCGCCGATGGGCGCACCGGTTCTGATCAGAGAGTCTTGGTATTACATCGGCGTCGGGACATAGGCCGGGGGCGTGGCGGTGCCGATCGGCGCGAGCGCGGGCATGCCGATATAGTCGCTCGGCCGGTCGGCGATGCGCGGGCCGGGGTCGAAGGAGGGTGCGGCAAAGTGCGACCGCTGCGTCAGCGCATCGAGCGTGCGGGCGAGGCGGCTGACTTCCGCGCTCAATTGTTCGAGCCGACTGCTGTCGCCATCCCGGTCGTGGACCTGACCGGGGGCGGGGCGTTCTTCGCCTGCCGTCACCAGGGCCGCGGCCAGGTCGCTATGGTCGGGGTCGCACAATAATTGGGTGTTCGATCCTTGGGCAGCCGCAAAGGCGAGGTCGATCGTCTCCCATCCCGCGACCAGGATGACGGCCATCCCCTGCCGGACCGCCTGTGCCTCCACTTGCGCCAAGAGGGATTCCAGTGCGGGGGTCGATGCTGGGCAGAAGAGCAGCAGAACGTCGCATTGCAACTGGCCATCCAGCCGGGCCGGAGCGTCGGCGAGCGGGGCAACGCCGAGCAGTCGCAACCCGGCGGCATCGGCCACCGGCGTCAGGTCCGCCACATCGATTCGGTCGGCGATGACGAGCAATCCTGACCGATGATCGCGCCGCAGATGATCCGCCTTGCCCATGCTGTAGGAAAAATCTTCCATTATTGCCCCGCCCCGTTCTAGCTTCGTTCCTGGGAATAAAGCAAGAACGGATCAAAGCAGCCGCATCTGTCGCCATAGTGACGATAATCTGGTGCAAAGGGGTGGGATGCCGGCTCTGTACGGGTGTTTTTCCACCATCTTCGCGCCGATCTGGCGGGAGGAGAGGGGGAGTCGCCCCATCCCTCCATTATGGAGTCATTTGCTGGGCAGCATGGGTGTCAGATAGCGGTGGCGCGCGCGAAGGCGATGTAGAGCGCGCGCAGCCGCATCGCGACCGGGCCGGGGGTGCCGTCGCCGATCCTCTGTCCGTCGATCCGCACCACTGACTGGCACAGCGTCGAGGCGCTGGCGATGAAGGCTTCCCGCGCGGCGAGCGCTTCCGCCACGGTGAAGGGGCGATGCACCACCGCGAGGCCGCTTTCCTCCGCCAAGGCGGTCAGCGCCGCGCCGGTGCAACCCGCCAGCACCGCCTGGCTATAGGGGCGGGTGACGATGCCTTCTTCGGTGACGATGAAGGCAGTCGAGGATGCGCCTTCGGTCACGAAGCCATCCTCGACCATCCACGCCTCCTGCGCGCCCGCGTCGCGCGCGGCCTGTTTGGCCATGACCTGGGCCAGCAGCCCGACGCTCTTGATGTCACGCCGCGCCCAGCGCAGGTCGGCCATGGTCGCCACGGCGATGCCCGTGCGGACGGCGGGTACGTCCAGCACCGTCTTGTCCGCGACGAACAGGAAAAGCGTGGGTTCGATATCGGGCGCGGCGAGGAAATCGCGGCCCGCCTCCGCCCCGCGCGTCAGTTGGAGATAGACCAGCCCCTCGCTCACGCCGTTGCGCGCGACCAGTTGCGTCTGCACCGCCTCGACCTGCGCCAGCGACACGGGCAGGCGGATGCCGAGCGCGTCCGCTGACCTTTCCAGCCGTGCGAGATGGCTGGCGCTGTCGATCAGCCGCCCGTCGATCACCGCCGCGACCTCATAGACGCCATCGGCGAACAGGAAGCCGCGATCGAGCGGCGAAATGCGCGCCTCGTTCAGCGGCAGGAAGGTGCCGTTCAGATAGGCGATTGCCATAAGTCCCGTCCTCCGCTCTGATCCGCTTCTAGCCGCCGAAGCTGACGGCGATCCAGAGCGTGCGCGGCGTGCCCAGATCCATCGATCCGCCCGCGTTGCGCGTCACGATCGTCTCATCCAGCAGATTTTCGCCCCGCGCCACCAACGTCACGCCGCCCGCCAACGGCAGCCGGGCGATGGCATCGACCGTGATCGCGTGCGGCAGGACGTCGCTTTGCAGATCATCCTCATATTGTTTCGCGACATAGCGCAACGTGGTCGACAGCGTCGGTCCCTGCGTGGGGCTATAGGCGATGGTGGCGCTGGCGGCATGGCGCGGGCTTTGCGCCGGGGTCAGGCCATCGAACGCTTCGCCCGGCGCATGAACGCGGCTGCGGCTATAGGCATAGGAGGCGGACAGGCGCATGGCACCCAGCGTCGCGTCCGCCGTCAGTTCCACCCCCTTGGCGACGATCCGGTCGATATTGCGGCGCTGGCGCGTGGTGGCGGTCAGCGTCACATTGGCGACCGCATCGTCCAGCCGGTTGATGAAGCCGGTCGCCGACAGGCTGATGCCCGGTGCCGGGGTCAGATCGATGCCGACCTCCGCGCCTTTCAGCTTTTCAGGCGTCAGCGCGTCATTGGCCTGCGTCGTGATCGGAAACACCACGAAGGGGCGATAGAGTTCGTTGAGCGTCGGCAGGCGGAAGCCGCTATAGGCCGCGCCGCGCAGGGCGATCACGTCGCTCGCCCGATAGAGCGCGCCCGCCCGGCCCGACACTTCCCAGTCCGACCGGTCGGCATAGTCGCTCGACGTGCCGACGCCGCTGGTCGCGCTGACCTGCCGGTAGAAGCCGTCGCTGATCGACCAGCGATCGGCGCGCACGCCGCCGGTCAGCACCAGCCGCCCATCCGGCCCGCCTGGTGTCCAGTCATCCTCGACAAAAATCCCGCGCGTCCATTGCTCGCCCCCGGCATGGCGGCGGAAGGTCGCGGGATTGCTGGCGCTGTTCGCATTATAGGCGTCCTCGAACATGTCGCCGCTCGCAAAGCGGCTGTCGACGCCCACGCGCAGCACATGCGCCTCCCCCACCGGTGGGCGCAGCTCGATCTTGCCGCCGATCCCGGTCGAGGGCGTGTTGCGCTGGTCCAGCGTCCGGCGGAAGGTGGAGGAGGAGATGACGATGTTCGAGAAATTGCGCACCTGCACATAGGCGAGCGCATCGACCTGCCACCGGCCGCGATCGATATAGCGGATGCTGGCGTCCTGCCCCTGGCTGCTATTGTCGGCCCCGGCAAAGCGCAGCGTGCGCTTATCCTCGAACAGGGTCGCGCGAAATTGCACCTCCGACGTGGCGGAGATCGGCGCGACCGCGCGCAGGTTGGTGGACCAGCCATCATAGGCGGCGGGCACGGTCGCGGCGACGCGCTGGTCCTTCGGCGTGGTCTGGAACCCATCGCCCCGGTCCCACCGTCCCGATAGCGAGACATAGCCATCGCCGAGATCAGGCGTGACGCTGGCGGACAGCTCGGTCGAATCGCGGCTGCCATAGAAGGCGCTGGCGGCAAAGCCCGGCAACTGGTCGCGCGTCGCGCTCGCCAGTTCGATCGTCCCCGCCACCGCGCCCGCGCCGAACGCGCCGATGCCGCCGCCGCGCGTCACCCGCACCACCGAAAGCCGGTCGGGCACCAGCGCGCTGAACGGGATATAGCCGAAAAACGGGTCCGCCATCGGCACCCCGTCGAGCAGCACCAGCGTCCGGCTCGACGCATTGCCGCCCAGCGCGCGCAGCGTCGCCCCCTGGGCCGAGGGGTTGGCCGATCGGCTGTCGGACCGTCGGAATTGCTGGAAGCCCGCGACATCGCCCAACACGCTTTCGATCCGGCCCGACGCGCTGTCCTGCAAGCGCTGGCGGTCGATCACCACGGATCCATAAGCGGGCGTGCCGGGCGGCAGGTCCAGCCCCGCGCCGGTCACGACGATGGTGGCCGGATCACCCGCCGCCGGTTGCGCCAGCGCGATCGTCGGCAGGAAGAACAGGATGGCGGGGAGGGCATGAGATTTCATGCCCCCGCTCTCCCCATTTCGGACGACTTTTGCAAATGGAAAGGCCGCGCCTCACTCCAGCCGGCGGATCGCCCGTTCGTCGCAAGTGGGCGTGACCCGCTCGACCGGGCTGACGCCGGGCACCTGCAAGGATTGCCCGATGCGCAGCGGCGCGAACCGCTTGCGCGCTATCCCCTGGCAGCGCAGCGCCAGTTCCAGCATGCGCGGCGGCGTATCCCATTGTTCGTAGGACAGGCGGAACGTGCCCCAATGGATGGGGATGGCGGTCGATGCGCCCAGCCGCTTGAACATCTCCACCGCCTGGATCGGCCCCACATGCGCGTCCGACTGCATCTGCCCCTTCCAGAAGCGGAACGCGCCGATGGGGATCAGCGCCAGCCGGATCGGCCCGATCCGCGCGGCCTCGATCGGCCAGCCCATGTCGCCCGCGCCGGTGTCGCCTGCAAAGAAGATATTGCCCGCCCGCGTCGCGATGACGAAGCTCGACCACAGCGCCCGGTTGCGGTCGCTGCCCCAGCGGCTGCTCCAATGATGGTTGCGGGTCACATGGACGCGATAATCGGGGCAATGTTCGTAATTACCGCACTGGAGCACCGCGCCCGGCACCAGCCCGTTGAGCGCCGCGCCGCTGACCGACTGGCCCCAATCGAGCGCGGTCGCGGGAATGCCATGCGCGCGGAGCAGCGCGTCATTGCCCAGGCTGGTGACGATCTTGGGCTTGTCCCGCGCCCACAGGCGCTTGAGCGTCGGCAGGTCGAGATGGTCATAATGATTATGGCTGATGACGATCAGGTCGATCTTGGGCAGGTCGTCGAAGCGGATGCCCGGTTCCGCCACCCGCTTGGGGCCAAAGGGGGGCAGGGGGCTGGCATGGTCCGACCAGATCGGATCGGTCAATATGTTCAGCCCCGCCGCCTGCACCAGCACGCTCGCATGCCCGACCCAGGTCGCCACCATGCCGCGCGGCGCGGCAAAGGGCGCTGGCCTGGCAGGCTTGACCGCAATCCCGACCGGCCATTCCGGGCGATCGTCATCGCCCAGCAGCCAGCGCAGGATGAACCCCTGCCGACTGGTGCCGGGCGGCGCGGGCGGTTCGATCGCCCCGTCGGGATTGAAGAAATGCGCGCCATCATAATGGCGGCTGACCGGCCCGTCATAATAGATGCGGTCGAGAAAGGGCGGAACGATGGTGATCGCCAGACACAGCCCCACCACCGCGAACAACAGCGCGACCCCCAAGCCCCTGACGATACGGATAAGGCGACCCATGCGCAGCGCCATAGCGGACGGGCGCGGGGGAGCAAGGGGGGTGTGGGGGTGATTATGGGCACCCTATAAGATTATCCGCGCCTCTTAATCTCCCCTCCCCGGCGGGGAGGGTCCGGGGGAGGGGGAGCGAGGCGAAGCCGAGCGTCCACGCTGGCGGCGGCACACCCCCACCCAACCTCCCCCTCAAGGGGGAGGGGCTTTTAGAGCGCAACCGAGGCGCACCGCCAACAGCGCCGCACCCACACCTTCACGACCCGCGCCTCTTCCCCCGCTTCCCCCGCGCCGCCGTCATCGGATCGGGCTTCGTCGGCGGGGTCCAGCCCGGCGGCGGGGTCATGCGTTGCTGGCTGGTGCCAAGGCCCATCGCGCCGGGGCGGGACCGCTCCACCCCGGACAGATCGGCCGCCTTGGCCTCCGCCGCGCTGGCGCCGCCGCGCATCAGGCTGATCGCGTCGCGGCACCGCTTCGCTTCCTCGAAATCGAGCGCTTCGGCAGCCGCCGCCATCTTGCGCGACAGGGTTTCGATCGTGTCGTCCATGGCGGGTGAACGCGCGATCGGGGCGTTAGGCTGCATGGGGGTGAGCGTCGGCCGATCGGTGTGGCGTCAACCAAGCCCTGAACGGACCCTCGTTTGCGCCGCCAACCGCCATCGCCTTACGGATACCGCCTCACTGATAATGCAGTTTCTTGTCGAACCCCTCATTCGCCTTGGCCATCTTGGCGATTTTGCGCAGCTGGCTGCGGACATGCCGCTCGAACCGCCCATCGTCATAGACGCCTGTCGCCGCATAGTCTTCCTGGCGGATCAGATCCTTGAGCCGCTGGGCGAACAGCGCCTGCGTCTCGATGCAATCGGGAAATTGCAGCGCGCGGCACACCCATTCCTCGGCGGCGGCCTTGTCATATTCATCCCGCGACTCATACCCGCGCCGATCCGCTGCCGCCTGATCCAGCCGCGCCGCATCGAGCCGCCGCGCCAACCAGTGCCGCACCACCGCCCCATCCCACGCTGTCGACGGCTCGCTCATGATTTGCTCCACATCTTGGTCATCATGGCACCCATAGAGGAGCGGAGCGGAGAAGCTACCGTGGCGGATGGGGCGGCGACTATTCGACCGACATGCGCTAAAGTTGGTCGTGGAGCCGCTATCGAAAGGAGCCCGAAAGTGGTTGTTCTTTCAGCCCGTTGGTAGGGACGTGTAACGGCCCACAAGCAAACAAAAAGTAAGAGCAGCAACATAAGTCTTGCACATATAGAAAATTTCGCATCCGTTCCTCTCTATGACCCTCTGGGTATCCCAGAGGATAGGGGGAATAACAATGCCATTGTTTACGTTCGAAGAGGCCATTGCCGACTCCGCCAAATTCTCGAAGCGCCATCTTCTTCTTGGTAATGGTTTCAGCATCGCTTGCCGGGATGGCATCTTTCATTACGGTTCATTATTTGCGCAGGCCGACTTCAGTGCTTGTCCTGAAGTGAAGTCCGTGTTCGAGGCGCTTGGCACTCAAGACTTCGAGGCCGCGATTCGCGCGCTGGAAAACGCCGCGCGCATCTTACCGGCATATGTACCGGATGGCGCCGGAGCGATTGACAAAATGCAATTGCACGCAGCGGCGTTGAAGGAGATTCTTATCCAGACGATTGCCGGTAACCATCCCGCGATACCATCCGAGATCGCCGATGCGGAATTTTGGGCATGCCGAACATTCCTCAACCACTTTTTGGGCCAAGACGGGCAGGTTTTCACACTAAACTATGATCTGCTGCTCTACTGGGCACTGATGCACGAAGACAATCCGGTCGATGAGGCGCTCAACCTTGCTCGTAACGACGGCTTCGGCAATGACGAAGATGCGCCTGACGCCGAGTATGTCGTGTGGCAAGGTGAAGTCGGTGCCCATGATGCTCGCGTCCATTTTCTCCATGGTGCACTACACCTGTTCGATTCAGGATCGGAACTTAAGAAGTATACCTGGGTCCGCAGGGGTATTCCATTGATAGAGCAGGCTCGATCCGCAATTAATAGTAATGCCTATCCACTATTCGTCGCCGAGGGATTGAGCAGCCAGAAGAAAGCAAAGATCCGCCACAACGCTTATCTCTACCAAGGCTTTAAGCAGTTTACAGCCAACGTGAAGCAGAGAAAGCACTGCTTTTTCATTTTCGGCCATTCTCTTGCCGCCAATGATGACCATATACTTACCCGGATAGCACGCGGGAAGTTTCCAAAACTCTATCTAGCCTCTCTTATTCACGACGCTCGGTTTCGGGCCCGCTCTGGGCATTTGCTGCGGCTGGCTGTATTGCGCGGACGACCGGCATCGCTGGCG
>MIAK01000018.1:0-51944 GCA_001829085.1 Sphingomonadales bacterium RIFCSPLOWO2_12_FULL_63_15
ATCCTTACGGTCCAGGTGAACCAGCGTCCCGCCATAGTGGCAACCTTCCAGAGCGCTTCCATAAGGCAGCGCCCCGTCCGGTGAACACGCCTCTAAGCAGACCAACTGAGTCGGTCAACAGGAAAAAACCACCGTTTCGGCATTTTTTCGCAAACGCGGTCATTGGTATGTCGCAAAACCCCGATAACAGCTGGAGGTTCCGGGCCTGGACCACCTAATCGCGTCGGCACGACCCCTTCCTCTTCCGCAGGCCTTTGTAGCCGTCACGCTGCGCCGCTTTACGAATCACCGCTACAGCGGCAGGCCGACATAATTCTCGGCGATCGTCGTCTGCGCGGCGTGCGACGAGGCAATATAGTCGAGTTCGGCCACCTGCATCCGCCGGTCGAACGCATCGCCATCCGGGAAGCGATGCATCAGCTTGGTGAGTTGCCAGGAAAAGCGTTCCGATTTCCACACCCGTGCCAGCGCCTTGTCCGAATAGCCCGCCACCGCATCGGCATCACCCCGATTGAAATAGCCGATCAGCGCTTCCGACAGATAATGGACGTCGGACGCCGCCAGATTCAGCCCCTTGGCACCGGTCGGGGGTACGATATGCGCGCTGTCCCCTGCCAGCATCAACCGACCATAGCGCATCGGTTCGAACACGAAGGAGCGCAGCGGTGCGATCGACTTTTCGAGCGCAGGGCCGCGGGTCATGTTCGCGGCCGCCTCCGGCCCGAGCCGCGTCGCCAACTCGTCCCACAGCCGATCATCGGGCCACTCTTCTATCTTCTCGTCGAGCGGCACCTGGATATAATAGCGGCTGCGGCTTTCCGACCGCATCGAGGCCAGGGCAAAGCCACGGTCATGGTTGGCGTAGATCAGCTCATGATGACATGGTGGCACGTCCGCCAATATGCCGAGCCAGCCAAAGGGGTAGACCTTTTCATAGGCCTTAGCCACTGAGGCGGGTACCGCCTTGCGCGACGGCCCGTGAAATCCATCGCAGCCACAGAAGAATTGCGCGTCAATCCGGTACGTCACGCCATCCTTGCTATAGGTGACATAGGGCGCATCGCTGTCGACAGCGTGCAGCGCGACGTCGCCTGCCTCATAGATGATCTCCAGCCCGCGCTCGGGCGCGGCCTCCATCAGGTCGCGGGTGACTTCGGTCTGGCCATAGACCATCACCTTCTTGCCGGTCAGCGCCTCGATATCGATACGGATCAGCCGTTCGCCGTCCGCAAGGTGGAAGCCGTCATGCGGCAACCCTTCCGCATGCATCCGCGCGCCCAGCCCCAGCCGATCCATCAGGTCGGTGGTCGTTCGCTCCAGCACCCCTGCCCGGATCCGGCCCAGCACATAATCGGGGGCTGCGCGCTCGATGACGACGACCTCTATGCCCTCGGCCCGCAGCAAATGGCCCAGCAACAGACCCGCAGGCCCGGCTCCGATAATGGCTACTTGCGTCTTCATCTCACATCTCTCCCATGAGGCGGCTTTGGTCCAGACATGCGGCCTCAGGCGATCGGGCGACAGAGGGATAGCAACCGATTATTTGGATGATCCGCCGGAAATGAGGTCTCAGACGATGCTATGCTTGACCGGTCAAACCTATTGTCGCATGCCAGATCGACGCAAAAGAAGATGGACGATCCGGCCGATAGGTGCCTGTCGCGTACCGGTTCGAACCGTCAGGAGCAGGAGAAGCCCATGACCGACATCAGACGCCAGCTGGACGAAGCGCCGATGGGCCGGTTGCAGATCACCGCCATAGCGCTGTGCGTGCTGCTCAATGCGCTCGACGGGTTCGATGTTCTGGCGATCAGCTTTGCGTCTCCGGGCATCGCCAAGGAATGGGGCGTCGATCGCGCTGCGCTGGGGTTTGTGCTGTCGATGGAGCTGATTGGCATGGCCGTGGGGTCGGTATTGCTTGGCAATGTCGCCGATCGCATCGGCCGCCGACCCACGATCATCGGCTGCCTGGTCGTCATGGCGGGCGGGATGGGCGCAGCCACGATCGCCTGGGACGTGACCTCCCTTTCCCTTATCCGCCTGATAACCGGCCTTGGTATCGGCGGGATGCTTGCCTGCACCAACGCGATGGTCGCCGAACTCGCCAATGTGCGCGCACGCAGCCTGGCGGTCGCGATCATGGCGGCGGGCTATCCGGTCGGCGCCATACTGGGTGGTTCGGTCGCTTCCTATCTACTGATCGCGGGTGATTGGCGCGATATCTTCCTATTCGGGGGCATCGTTACCGCCCTGTTCCTGCCGCTGTCGCTGTGGCTGTTGCCGGAATCGATCGGTTTCCTGGTCCAGAAGCGACCGCAAGGCGCGCTATCGAAGATCAATCGCCTGCTCGCCCGCATGGGCCACGCCCCTGCCACGGCGCTACCGCCGTTGGATGCAGCCGCGCCCAAACCCTCCTTTGCCGCGCTGTTCGCCCCCGGCCTGGCCCGCACCACCATCCTGCTGACGCTCGCCTATTTCTGCCACATCATGACCTTCTACTTCATCTTGAAATGGGTACCCAAGATCGTCGTCGATATGGGCTATCTTCCGTCCAGCGCAGGTAGCGTGCTGGTCTGGGCCAATGTCGGCGGGCTCATGGGGGCATTACTGCTCAGCGTGCTAAGCTGGCGCATCGCTGTCCGCCCTCTGGTCATCATTACCATGGTTGCATCGACCATCATGGTCACGTTGTTCGGCCAGGAACAGACGACACTGGCTGGCCTCAGCTTGATTGCGGCATCCGCCGGCTTCTTCACGAACGCTGCGGTCGTGGGTCTCTATGCGCTGATCGCCCAGTCCTTTCCGACCGCCGTGCGCGCGGGCGGGACCGGTATCGTCATCGGCGTCGGCCGGGGCGGCGCAGCGTTGGGGCCGATATTGGCGGGCTTTCTATTCAGCCTCGACTTCACCCTGCCACTCGTCGCCATCGTCATGGCTTCGGGATCGTTGCTGGGCGCGGGATTGCTGCTGGCGCTGCGCCAACGCCGATAGGCCATGACTGCTTCGCCCGTCCCCAGCTTCTATCTCTATGGCGAGCCACAGCGCAGCGTTGCGGAGGGGTTCGTCCATGTCGAAAGTCTGGACGACCGCTCGCGGCCGAGCGAATGGACGATTCGCCCCCATGTCCATCGCGACCTCAATCATATCATCCTGATCGCCGAAGGGGGTGGCGCGATGCAGGCGGAGGCGGCGGCGGTCCACTTCGATGCCCCCTGCCTGCTGCTCATCCCGGCGGGTATCGTCCATGGTTTTACCTGGGCCAGTGAATCGCGCGGGGCCGTGGTCACCATCGCCGACAGCTATCTGCGCCACCTCGTCTTGCGCGATGCGGACCTCGTTCCTCTCTTCGCCCACCCTCAAGCCGTCGCGCTCCCCCGATCGGACCGCGCCGCCGCCGAAGACGCCATCACCCGCATGGATCAGGAGTTAAGCTGGGCCGGACCAGGCCAGCGCGCTGCGGTCGAATCCGCCTTGCTGCATCTCATGGTGCTGGCCTTGCGCCATGCTGCCTTGAGCCGCCAGGCGCAGCCCGGCACCCCGCGCCAGGCCGCATTGGTTGCGCGCCTGCGGGAACGGATCGACCAGCGCTTCCGCCTGCGCGAGCCGGTATCCGCCCATGCCCGCGCGCTCGGCGTCAGCCTTACCGCGCTGCGCCAGGCCTGCGCGCGCGTCGCGAACAGCTCGCCTGCGCAGATGCTCGATGACCGCGCGTTATTGGAGGCGCGCCGGATGCTGCTCTATTCCCAGCTGTCGGTCACCGACATCGCCTATGCCGTCGGCTTCGAAGATCCCGCCTATTTTTCGCGCTTCTTTACCCGCCATGTCGGCCAGCCGCCGCGCAGCTGGCGCGCCGCGCGCGAGAGTTGACGCACCGGCCCGCACCTTTAAGGGTTGGCGCATGACGGCCGACAAGCTCATCGACCTGCTAGTGGCCCGACTGGTGCGCGACCATGGCAGCAGCAAGCATCACTGGCGCCGGGTGATCGGCCCGCTGCGCGTGTATAGCCGCGCCACCCACCCCCATTGCAACTGGAACGCGACGCCGACCGGCACGATCGCGGATGTCGCGCTGATCGAAAATATGCTCGACGATCTGCGCATGGCGCATCCGCTGCTGACGGCCTGACGCAAAAGAGCGCAGCCGGTTGCCCCGACTGCGCCCTTTCGTGCGACCCCGAAGGGATGTCGATCAGACGAGCTGTTGTTCCAATTCGCCCAGCACGCGATAGCAGTCGAAGACCTTCGCGACGCTCGAATTGGGCTCGCGGCCGTCGCGGATCGCGTCGATGAATTCGCGGTCCTGCAATTCGATGCCGTTCATCGACACGTCCACCTTCGACACGTCGATCGGCTCTTCCTTGCCGTTCACCAGGTCATCATAGCGCGCGATATAGGTGCCCGTGTCGCCGATATAGCGGAAGAAGGTGCCGAGCGGCCCGTCATTGTTGAACGACAGCGACAGGGTGCAGATCGCCCCGCTTTCGCTCTTCAACTGGATCGACATGTCCATGGCGATCCCTAATTCGGGATGGATCGGTCCCTGCATCGCATGGGCCGACACGATCTTGCCGGCCTGGTAGGCGAACAGATCAACGGTATGCGCGGCATGGTGCCACAGAAGATGGTCGGTCCAACTCCGCGCTTCGCCCTTGGCATTGATATTCTTGCGGCGGAAAAAATAGGTCTGCACATCCATCTGTTGAATGTTCAGATCGCCTGCGGTGATGAGATTATGGACATATTGGTGGCTCGGGTTGAACCGCCGCGTGTGCCCGACCATGCAGGTCAGGCCCGTTTCCTGCTGCTTGGCCAGCACCGCCTGCGCATCGGCCCAGCTGTCCGCCAGCGGAATCTCGACTTGCACATGCTTGCCCGCGTCCATGCAGGCGATGGCCTGCGCCGCGTGCATTTGCGTCGGCGTACACAGGATCACCGCGTCGACATCATCGCGCGCCAGCGTCTCGGCCAGTTCGGTGGTCGCATGGCCGATGCCATATTTATCGGCAATCGCCTGGGTCGCATCCAGCCGACGACCGACCAGCGACGTCACCGTCACGCCATCGATATTCTTGAGGCCATCCAGATGCTTTTCGCCAAAGGCACCCGCGCCAGCCAAAGCAATACGCATAATAATCTCCGTACCAATCAAAAAGCCCCTCCCCTTCAGGGGAGGGGTTGGGGTGGGGCCGTGAGGCAGGCGCTGCGCCTGATCTCATGCGCCCACCCCGCCGATTTACTCCGCCGCGATCGCCGTCACCGTATCGCTTCCGGTCATGTCCAGCCCCTCGCCATTATCCGGGCGCAGCACCAGATGGCCGATCGCGGTGTTGGAGCAGGGCACATGATAATGGCGGTGCAGCGCGCGGGTTTTCTTGCCCAGCGCCCCACGCATCACCAGCCACATCACCATCTCGATGCCTTCGCTGCCTGTTTCGCGCAGATATTCGATATGGGGAATCCGGCGCAGATGATCGCTGTCGCCGATCAGCCCGTCCAGGAATTTATTATCCCATTCCTTGTTGATCAGGCCCGCGCGCGGCCCCTGCAACTGATGGCTCATGCCGCCGGTGCCCCAGATCTGCACATTGAGATCTTCGGGGAAGCTTTCGACTGCCTTGCGCACTGCCTCGCCCAGCGCCCAGCAACGGTTGCCCGATGGCGGCGGATAGGTAACGACGTTGACGGCCAGCGGCACGACCTTGCACGGCCAGGCGTCGGGCTTGCCGAACATCATGCTCAGCGGCACGGTCAGGCCATGGTCGACATCCATCTCGTTGATGATGGTCATGTCAAACTCGTCCAGCACCAGGCTCTGCGCGATATGCCAGGCGAGGTCGGGATGCCCCTCCACGTCCGGCACGGCACGCGGGCCCCAGCCTTCATCGGCCGACTTGTAGCGCTCGCCACAGCCGATCGCGAAGGTCGGGATGATCTTCATGTCGAAGGCGGACGCATGGTCATTATAAACCAGAATGATGACATCGGGCTTCTCCGCCTTCTCCCATTCGCGGGTCCAGTCATAGCCCGCAAAAATGGGGCCGAAATACTCGTCCCGATCCTTGTTGAAGTCCGACGCCACGCCCAGCAGCGGCACATGGCTCGACGCCACGCCAGCAGTAATTCGTGCCATATCAGCGATCCTCATTCTTGGCCGCAGCCGCAGCTTCATTGGCCCTGATCGACCGCACGCCTTCGGGCGACCGGCCACCCTTCATCATCATCTCGCGATATTGCGGGAATTCCATGTCCGTCATCGTGCTGACGGCTTCGGCGAACGGAATGCCGTCGGTCGAAAACAGCTTCGCCAGAAAATAGACGTTGCCGCCCAGGTCGAGGCAGCGATTATAATCGCGCGCCAGCATCGCTTCCTTCTGGTCCTGCGTCAGCGGCCATTCGTCCATATAGGCGCGCTCATCCGCCTTGAACCGGGTGCGATTCTCGTCCTTCATCAGGCTCATCGCAAACTGGTTCATATGATAGCCCTGCCGCGCCCGCTTGGCGGTAAAGACACGGGTGCCGGGGATATCCTCCATCTCGGCCAGATATTCATGGATATCCTGGTGCTTGGGATCTTCTGTTATCATAGTCCCTTCTCCTTCAACTGGGCATCAAGGCGCGGGAACACCCGGCGGGCATTGCCCTCGAAAATCGCGGCGCGCTCGGCATCGCTGATCTCCAGCGCATCGACATAGCGTTTGGTGTCATCGAAATAGTGGCCGGTAGTCGGATCGATGCCGCGCACCGCGCCGACCATTTCCGACCCGAACAGGATATTCTTGTTGTCGATCACATCGGCCAACAGATCGACACCCGGCTGATGATAGACGCAGGTGTCGAAAAAGATGTTGTTCATCAGATGCGTCGACAGGTCCGGCTTCTTGAGCATGTCGGCGAGGCCGCGATAGCGCCCCCAATGATAGGGCACCGCGCCGCCACCATGCGGAATGATGAAGCGCAGGGTCGGGAAATCCTTGAACAGATCGCCTTCCAGCAACTGCATGAAGGCGATGGTATCGGCGGCAATATAATAGCCGCCGGTGGCGTGCATCGCCGGGTTGCAGCTGCCCGACACATGGATCATCGCCGGCACGTCCAGCTCGACCATCTTCTCGTAGAAGGGATACCAGTAACGGTCGGTCAGCGGCGGATGGGTGAAATGCCCGCCACCCGGATCGGGATTGAGGTTGCAGCCGATGAAGCCCATCTCGACGCAGCGTTCCAGCTCGGCGATGCTGTTGCGCATGTCGGCCTTGGGCGATTGCGGCAACATGCATACACCAACGAAGGTTTCGGGGAACATCGCCACCACCCGCGCGATCAGGTCGTTGCAGCGCATCGCCCATTCCTTGGCCATCGCCTCATCGCCCACATGCGGGGCCATGGCCGACGCGCGCGGCGAAAAGATGGTCAGGTCCGCGCCGCGCTCCTTGATCAGGCGCAACTGGTTCGCCTCGATCGTTTCGCGAATTTCCGCATCGCTGATGTCGGGATAGGGCGGACAGGCCGTGCCCGCCTTGAACGCAGCCTTCTGCTCTTCGCGCCAGGCGTCATGCCCCTTCGGCAACACCGTATAATGGCCATGGCAATCGATAATCAGGCTCATCGCGTCTCTTTCCTCAACCCTTATTCCGTCACCCCAGCGCAAGCCGGGGTCTCAGGCGACAGCGCACCACGCCCGCCCCAAAATCCCCGTCATTCCCGCGAAGGCGGGAATCCATCTCCCAGCAGTTCCTCTTGTCGCGAGGTGGCGAGATGAATTTCCGACTGCGCGGGAATGACCTTGGAAGAAACCACGCCAATCTTCGCGCCCAGCCCTTCCGGCACCATCTTAACCCCCAGCGCCCCGATCGCCCGCTGCCGCGCGACCGTACCGCGCGTCATCGCGGCCCCCGTGCCAAGCCCATCGAGCGTCTTGACCACTTCCTCCATCTCGGCCGCACGGCGCAGGCCATGCACCAGCATCCGGTCGAGATTATAGTCGGCCCGCGCACCCCAGGGCTTGGCCTTCTCGCTCGCGTCGAGCGACGCCAACACCTCGTCAAGCACATCCGCCGCCTCGGCCGCCAACACACATTCGGCGGTCAGCGCCTCCATGCCCTTGACCATCACCGAGCGGACCATCTTGATCGATGACGCGCGCCCGACATCGGCACCGACGATACGGATCTTGGCAAAGCCCAGCGCCGCCAGCCGCGCCTGCGCTTCGTCAGCGCGCACGCCGCTCAGCAACAGGGGGACGTTCAACCGTGCCGGATCAACAGGCGCCATGACCGCCACATCGACATAATGTGCGCCCGCCGCCTCGATCGCGCGCGCCGCCGCCTGCTTGGTCTGCGGCGCGACGCTGTTCATGTCGCAATAGAGCGCGTCCGGCGCTATCATCGCCGCCGCAGCCTCCGCCACCGCCAGCGCCTGGTCCGCCGTCACCAGCGACAGGATCAGCCCTACGCCATCCAGCGCGTCTTCCAGAAAGCGCGCGGGCAGCACGCCCGCCTGCCTATAGGCCGCCAGCATGGCGTCGCGCGTGGCCGCCGCATCGGTCTTGGCATCGGTCTTGGCATCATAGACATGGGCGGCCGCAGCCCAATCCCCCGCCAGTGCAAAGGTGGACCCTGCCTCGCCAAACCCGATAAGACCGACTTCCTGCTCCATGGGAAAGGGCATGCCGGATTGTATCCCGCCCGGCCAATCATATCCGGGGGCGTATCATAAGATTTTACGAATTCATGGTTGCGACCGCCTGTTCGATCGCCGCCATGAACTGTTGCTGCAACCGGGTCGGTCGCCAATCGGCGCGACTGGTGACGCCAATGGTGCGGCTGATCTCGCCGGGCGCGGGGCCGATATCGGCCAGCATCCCGCTGTCCAGTTCGACCCGCAACTGATCGACCGACAGCAAGGTGAGATAATCGCCGCTCACCAGCAATTGCCGCACCGTCATCACAGAGCCGCACTCGATCGGCACGGCAGGCAGGTCGCCACCCAGCGCGGCGAACATGGCCTGCCATAGCTGGCGCAGCGGCGTGCCCTCGGGCGGCAATATCCAGGGAAAGCGCCGCAGATCATCGCCATTCCAGCCCTGTTCCAGCACATGCCCTGCCCGCGCGAAAATGGTCGGCCGATCCTCGAACAAGGGTTGCTGCACCAGATCCAGCCCGATGGTCGCATCGCGCAATGCGCCGACCATCATGTCGATCTCGCCATCGCGCAACGGGCCCACCAGTTCGGCATGCGACCCTTCGACCACGGAAATATCGACCTGCGGAAAGTCCCGGCGAAAGCTGGTGATCGCCAGCGGCAGCAGCCGTGCCCGGCTGAGCGGCATGGCGCCCACCAATATCCGCCCGCTATCCTGCCCCATCAGTTCGGCAATCTCTTCCAGCCCCTGGCGCAACTCGGCGAGCGCCAGCCGCAATCGGCGCGCCAGCGTCACGCCAGCGCGGGTGAGCATCAGCCCCCTCCCCCGCCGCTCAGCCAGCCGCACCCCCAGCGCCAACCCCAGATCGCCGACCGCGCGGTGCAGCGACGGCTCCGCCACTCCAGCCTGCACCGCCGCCGCCGCATAGCTGCCACTCCGCGCCAGCGCGACGAAGGCCCGGATTTGCGCGGCCGTCACCCGGCTGCTGCCGATCAACCGCAACGCCACATCGACGCGCGGCTTGAAACGTAGCGCGACCGGCGTCGGCACCATCCCGCCGGGTCGCCGCTCGAACAAAGCCGCGCCCAGTTGCGCCTCCAGCTTGGCGATGCCCTGGGTCACCGCAGGCTGGGTCAGGTTCACCGCCCGCGCCGCCAGGCTGACGCTGCCTTGCTCCACCACGGCGGCCATTGCGGCAAGATGCCGGATATTGAACTGATCGACCTGCATTTTTGACAATTAGCAAAATTTTATGCAGCCGCGCCAGAACGGATTTGAGCATGACGCGACTATTGTCCATGTCGCTGTCTGGTTTAGGAAAGAGGAGCAAGCGCCCATGTCCGGCATCGTCGTCCAGAATATCGAACGGGCGGACCTTTCCGTCATCGACGGTCTCGCCCAGTGCGGCGTCGCCACCGTCCATGAAGCGCAGGGCCGCACCGGCCTGCTAGCCCCGCATATGCGCCCCATCTATCCCGGTGCCCGGATCGCGGGCAGCGCCGTCACCATCTCCGCCCCGCCCGGCGACAATTGGATGGTCCATGTCGCGATCGAACAGCTCAAGGAAGGTGACATCCTTGTCCTCGCGCCGACCAGCCCCTGCACCGATGGCTATTTCGGCGACCTGCTCGCGACGTCCGCCCAGGCGCGCGGCTGTCGCGGCCTGATCATCGACGCGGGCGTCCGCGACCTGCGCGACTTGAAGCAGATGAATTTCCCGGTCTGGTCGAAAGCGGTCCACGCCCAGGGCACGATCAAGGGCACGCTGGGGTCGGTCAATGTCCCGATCGTCTGCGCCAATGCGCTGGTCAACGCGGGCGACGTGATCATCGCTGATGATGACGGCGTGTGCGTCGTGCCGCGCGCCGACGCCGTTGCCGTGCTGGAGAAGGCGCAGGCCCGCGAAGCCGCCGAAGAAGCCAAGCGCGTCCGCCTGGCCGCAGGCGAACTCGGCCTCGACATCTATAATATGCGCCCCCGCCTCGAAGAAATGGGCCTCAAATATGTCTGAGACCCCTGCCTCCGCTAAGGTCATGTGGATGCGCGGCGGCACGTCGAAGGGCGGCTATTTCCTGGCCGACGACCTCCCCGCCGACACCGCCGCCCGCGACGCCTTCCTGCTGCGCGCCATGGGATCGCCCGATCCCCGCCAGATCGATGGCATGGGGGGGGCCGACCCGCTGACCAGCAAGGTCGCGGTCGTGAAGAAGTCCGCCAGAGACGGCGTCGATATCGACTATCTCTTTCTCCAGGTCTCTGTCGATCAGGCGATCGTCAGCGACGCGCAGAATTGCGGCAATATCCTCGCCGGAATCGGTCCCTTCGCGATCGAGCGCGGCCTCGTTGCCGCGCAACAGGACGAAACGCGGGTCGCCATCTTCATGGAAAATACCGGCCAGATCGCTATCGCCACGGTCCAGACGCCCGGCGGCATCGTCCGCTATGATGGCGATGCTCGCATCGACGGCGTGCCCGGTAGTTCCGCCCCCATCCCGCTCGAGTTTCGCGACACGGCCGGCTCCTCCTGCGGCGCGCTCCTGCCGACCGGCAATGCCTATGACGAAGTCGAGGGGATCCGCGTCACCCTGATCGACAATGGCATGCCCTGCGTCGTGATGCAGGCGCGCGATGTCGGCATTACCGGCTATGAAGATCGCGATACGCTCGACAAGAACAGCGACTTGAAAGCCCGGATCGAGAAGATCCGCCTCGCCGTCGGCGAACGCATGAACCTTGGCGACGTCACGAAAAAGTCGGTGCCCAAGATGATGCTGGTCGCCCCGCCCCGCAATGGTGGCGCGGTCACGGTCCGCAGCTTCATCCCCCATCGCGCGCATGCGTCGATCGGCGTGCTGGGCGCGGTCAGCGTCGCCACCGCCTGCCTGATCGAAGGATCGCCCGCCGCCGACGTCGCCAACATCCCCGATGGGTCGCGCAAGACGCTATCGGTGGAACATCCCACCGGTGAAACCACCTGCGTCATGGAACTGGATGAGAGCGGCACCGTCACCAGCGCGGCGATGCTGCGCACGGCGCGCAAGCTGATGGATGGGACCATTTTTTCCTGACCGTTCGGGCTGCGCCTGTCGCAGCCCTCCACGTTTCTCAAAGAAAAGCAGCCGTTGGCTTCGCCGACCTACGGTTCGACAGGCTCAGGGCGAACGGAGTTTTAGGATATGACCCGGATCGTTTCATGGCACGGCAACCCGTCCAAGCCGCTCTATACGCCCCCGCCCGGCGCGATCGATGCGCACTGCCATGTGTTCGGGCCGATGGCGGACTTCCCGTTCAGCGCGAAGGCGAAATATCTGCCGGAAGATGCCGGGCCGGATAAATTATTCGCCCTGCGCGACCATCTCGGTTTCGACCGCAACGTCATTGTCCAGGCCAGCTGCCACGGCACCGACAATAGCGCGACGATGGATGCCATCGCCAAGTCCAACGGCAAAGCGCGGGGCGTCGCTGTCGTTGATCCGGCGATCTCGGAGGCTGACCTCCTGGCCCTCCATGACGGCGGCATCCGCGGCATTCGCTTCAATTTCCTCAAGCGCCTGGTCGACGACGCCCCCAAGGACAAGTTTCTGGAAGTCGCCAGCCGCCTACCAGCGGGCTGGCATGTCGTCATCTATTTCGAGGCGGACATATTGGAAGAATTGCGCCCCTTCATGGACGCCATCCCCTTGCCCCTCGTGATCGACCATATGGGCCGCCCCGACGTGACCCAGGGACCGGACGGCGCGGATATGAAGGCCTTTCGCGCCTTTCTCGATTCCCGCGACGACATTTGGTTCAAGGCCACCTGTCCCGACCGCCTCGATCCGAATGGCGACCCATGGAACGCCTTTGCCGATGCGGTCGCGCCGCTCGTCGTCGATTATCAAGACCGCGTGCTGTGGGGCACCGACTGGCCGCACCCCAATATGCAGGATGCGATCCCCGACGACGGCCATCTGGTGGACATGATCCCGCGCATCGCGCCAACCGCAGAGTTGCAGCGCAAATTGCTGATCGACAATCCGATGCACCTCTACTGGCCGGAGGAAAATGTCGCCTGACGGACTATGGCGTCAGGCGACCAGCCCGACGCCCACGTCCTGCCCCGCCCATGCGCGCCAGCGATCCGCATCGGGCCGGGCTTCGACCCGATCGACCAGGTTGAATATCTTTACCTGACCCTGGGCGGCATCATAGGCGGGCCAATCCTCCTCCGGCCCACCATGCCGCACGAAATGGGCAATATGCCGCGTCATCCTTTGGCCCAAGGCGGCACGCTGCCCGGTCATCCGTCCCCCCCGCGCCAGCGCAGCGCGCAACCCGTGCATCGGCCATGTCAGCGTGAGGTCCAGCCCATGGGTCGCCCCGGCGATAGGGTGCGCATAATCGAAGCGGTAGAACCAGGTCGGGCTGTGCGCGGCATGGCGATCAGCGAAATGACGGGTCGGCATGACGAACGTCAGGTCACTGGCCAGCGCCCGCCGCCCCGCCTTGGTGCGCGGATATGTCGCCAATATCGCCTGCGCTTGCTCCACCCCCAATTGCCCGCGCAACAGCGTTTCCAGCGCGGACCAACTGGTTGGCAGAATATCGCCGGGCATCAACTCGAACAATCTTACCTCGTCGCGCGTCGCTCCCGCAAGCAACGGCACTGGCGCGGCCTGTGCCTCCTGAATGGCCGCGAGCGTCCCCGGCACCAGATCGCCGTCCAGCCAGGGCGATGCGGGAATAGTCCCCGGATTGGCCGCGCCGACAGCCGCCTGCGCCTCAAAGAGGGCGTGCAAATTCAGCGCCTGCAGTGCCCCAAGGTCGCGTCCGCCTGCACCCAGTGCCGCGGCATATTGGCGGCCGATGGCCTCGCTCTTCGCCTGACTATGGATCAGGCTGACGGCACCGCTCTGCATGATCGCCTGCTGAAACAGTGGCCGCGCTGCCGGGATGTGCAGCAGCAGCGAGACAGACATTGACCCGGCGGATTGCCCGCCGATCGTCACCCGATCAGGATCACCCCCGAAGGCGGCGATGTTGGTCCGCACCCATGTCAGCGCGAAAATCTGGTCGCGCAGGCCGAGGTTGGAGGGAATATCTGCGCTCTTCAGCGTCGCCCCAAGATTTACGAAACCCAATACACCGACGCGATAATTGATCGTGACGACGATGATCCGTCCATCGCGTGCGAGTTGGGAGCCGTCATAGCTGTTGCCGCTGCCCGCAACGAAAGCCCCGCCGTGAATCCAGACATAGACGGGCAGACGTTCATCTTCGCCCAGATCGTCCGGCGCGTAGATATTGACGGTAAGACAATCTTCGGAAAAATCCGGCTGGGCGATCCGCGCGCGCTTTGCCGCGTTGCCATACATTTGGGGGCATTGCGGACCCGGTACGGTCGCATCGCGCACGTCGGCCCATGTCGGGGCTGCGACAGGCGCGGTAAAGCGGGCGGCTTGCGCATAGGGTATGCCCAGCCAGCGCCGTGCACCTTGGGCGCTTGACCCGCGAACGAGACCAGACTGCGTAGCGACGACCTGATTGTTCATGGCACTCCCCTCTCCTGCGGCGACGTCGCACCGCATCACGCCTATCGCACCATCATCGCCCGCCCAACACGCTTTTGTTCATGCAGCGGATCGCCGTACCGATATCGGGCTGGTCGGACGTCACGCAGATCCAAGAAGGCTGACGAACGCCCGGATTTGCAGCTAGCCTCGCCCAAAATCACAGGAGAGACGATATGGAAGCGCTTGCAGAACTGGTCGCCAAGGAAGAGATACGACAGCTGGCGCAGCTTTATTCGCGTGGCGTCGATCGCAAGGATCTCGCGCTGCTCCGCACGCTCTACACGGACGATGCGATCGACAATCACGGCCCTTATTCGAGCGGCCCGGTCACGAACTACTACGCCTTTCTCGAACGGTCGCTGCCCCACATGCCTATCGGCAGTCACCATATCTGCAATCATCTGGTCAGCGTCGATGGCGACACGGCGCAAGGTGAAGTCTACGCCATCGCCTGGCACCTGATCCCCGATAGCAAAGGCGGCCTAGCGCATGACGTCCAGAGCGTCCGCTATGTGGATAATTATCGCAAGGAAAACGGCCGCTGGCTGTTCGCGCGGCGCGACGTCCAGTTCGACATGAAGATGCTGCTTCCGGCCGCCGATCATGGCGAAAAGCCTGATCCCACCCAGGACGCGACTTACGCAGTGCTTCCCGCGGCTTTGTTTGCGCGTCATTGACGCTCCGCCGCCGGTTCGCCGAGGCGATCAAACCAGGCCTTGCTTGACAGCGTCGGCGGCGATGTTGATCACCCGTTCAAACGACGAAATGGTCGGCATGGCAGGAAGGATTTTTCGATGACACGCTCTCTCAATGGCAAGGTCGCGGTGGTGACGGGCGCGGGGTCGGGTATCGGGCGGGCCATCGCCATCCGCCTAGCCGAAGACACGGCGAAGATCGCCATCTGGGACATCAATGCCGAAGGTGCCGCCGAGACCGCGCAGATGATCGAGGATGCCGGTGGCAGCGCCATTGCCATCGCCGCCGACTGTTCGGACAAGGCCGCCATCCACGCGGCGGCGGAGGAAACCCGCGCCACGCTCGGCCCCGTCGCCATCCTGGTCAACAATGCCGGCATCGCGCCCTTCACCCCATTCATGGAGATTGAGGACGACCTGTTCGACAAGGTCATCCACATCAACCTGCGCGGACCATATCTGCTGACCAAGGAAGTCTTGCCCGACATGCTCGCCGCCCAATGGGGCCGTGTGATCAACATCACTTCCTCCTCGGTCCAGTCCGGTTCCTTTGCCCAGGGCCATTATGTCTCGTCCAAGGGCGGATTGATGGGCATGACCAAGGCGCTGGCACTGGAATTCGCCGCCAGCGGCGTGACGTTCAACATGGTGCCACCTGGCTTCATCGACACGCCCATGCTGCGCGCGGCGCCGATCGACGTCGATGCCTTTGCCCAGACCCTGCCGATGAAGCGCGTGGGCAAGCCGGAGGATATTGCCGCCGCCTGCGCCTATCTGGCGTCGGAGGAGGCCAGCTACATTACCGGCCAGACGATCAGCACCAATGGCGGCCGCTATATGGGATCGCATTAAGCCCGAACAGAAGAGCGTCGTGCCCCAAGCGCCTTGCGCACGCGTCATCGGCTCTTATGCTGGCACCATGGTCCAGAAACGTCGCATTGGAGCCGAAAGCTCCGAAACCCGCGCCCGCATCGTTGACGCTGCCGAACAGGTGATCCGCGATGAAGGCTATGCCGCCGCCAGTTCGCGGCGCGTTGCCCTGCGCGCGGAATTGCCGCCATCACTGGTGCATTATTATTTCCCCACCACCGATGACCTGCTGCTCTCTGTATTCCGGCGCGGCGCGCAGCAAAGTGACGCGATGATCGACCAGGCGCTGGCCAGCGACGATCCGGTGCGCGCGCTGTGGCGTTTCTTTACCGATACCAGCCGCACCGCGCTGGCGATGGAATTTGTCGCGCTGGCCAATCACCGCAAGGCGATCCGCGCAGAAATCACGCGCCATAGCGAAGCGATGCGCGCACGCCAGACCGCCTGTCTCGACCGGCTGCTCGGTCCGAAACTGGCCGAGCAAGGCATGACGGCTGCGGCCATGAGTGTGCTGCTCGCGAGTGCAGGACGGGCGCTGGTCATGGAAAAGGGTCTGGACGTCAGCGCCGGGCATGACGATGCGCGGCACGCGGTCGAACGCTGGCTGGATAAGCTCCTCACCTGATAAAATGAGACATGTTGACTTTTTTTCAACCCCATGCTGAACATGTGTTCAAGACATAGGGAAGACTGAGGAGAGTCGGACATGGCAAGCACCGCAATCACGCGCATGGCGCATGAAGAGATCAAGCCGAACATCGGTAGCCGCATCCTGAACAGCAAGGCGGAATTGCTGGCGGGCGATCTGGGACCGCAGCTCCGTGAATTGCTGGAACAGCGCGGCGTGCTGGTGTTTCCCAAGATCGATTTCGACGATGACGAGCAGATCGCCTTCACCAAGACGCTCGGCACATTCGCGCCCGAAATGCAGGACGGCACCAACCACAAGATCCACAAGATCACGCTCGACGTGAAGGAAAATCCGCAGAGCGCCGAATATCTCAAAGGCTCGCTCTACTGGCATATCGACGGCACGATGAACGACACGCCGATCCTGGCGTCGCTGCTGTCGTGCAAGGTCAAGGCGCCCTGGGGCGGCAATACCGGCTTCTGCAACACCTATGCCGCCTATGAAGCGCTGAGCGACGCGCAGAAAGCGGAGTATGAGAAGCTGCGCGTGATCCATTCGGTGTGGGCGACGGTCTTCTATTATGAGCCCGAACCCAGCCTCGCCAAGATTGAGGGGATGCAGCGCATTGGTGAGAATGAGCTGCCGCTGGTATGGAACCACAAATCGGGCCGCAAATCGCTGGTCCTTGGTTGCACCGCACATCGTGTCAAAGACGTGACCTCCATGGAAAGTGCGAAAATTCTGGTCGGCCTGCGCGAATGGGCGACGCAGGAAGAATTCAGCTACAGCCATGAATGGAGCGTCGGCGATCTGGTGATCTGGGACAATACCGGCACCATGCACCGCGCCGAGGCCTATGATCCTAGCTCCAACCGCATGATGCACCGCACCAAGTTGCAGGGCGAAGAACCGTTCGAATAAGACGGCTTCAGCGCGGGCCAGTTAGAAGCCCGTCGCCAGATATGGCGGCGGGCTTTTCAATAGGCATCTCAGATATTTAATCGATCGACTTTGGTGCCCCGGTGCCCATGTAACGCGCCAGATTCTGGTGCAGGCTGGCGACCGAGCGCTCCATATAGGGATTGGGCTGGGTGCCGCGGAAGCCTACATTCTTCATACCCTGCTGGACGGCGGCCATGTTGGTGAAATCCTGTTGCAGGACCGGCGGCCATTCTTCGGGTTTGGTATATTCCCAGTCGGTCGCGGGTGCTTCGCCGTCGGGGAACAACTCGAATACCGCCGCCTCGAAAATACATTTGTCCGGGTCGCCCTGATAGGGACGGGCCGAATAGCAGAGCATGTTGTTGACGGCGTGGCCGATCTGGAAATTGGGGAAGATCTGCCAGGCGGTCCCGCTTTTTGCGGTATGGGATGGCTCGACCACCGGCCAGATGACGCCGCGCTTGGCGTCGTCGGCGCGGGCAGTGGCCAACCAATGCTGCAACACCTGCGGCGCGGGAGTGCCTTCGGGCAGCTCATCCTTCAACCGCTGCGCCGCGTTGACCAGCGTCATGGTCGTATTGGTGTTGGCATTTTCCCAGGTGAAGAGCTGCATCTCCGCCGTCGAGAGGCGCGGGTCTTCACCCGATCCGACACGCAGTTTGGCCTGGTTTTCGTCCATATTCTTGGGCGCGTCATAGCCGATATTGCTGTGCAGGCCATGTTGGCGCGCCCAACCGCGAAATTCGCCGAAGGCATTGAATTCGGGGTGGGTGGTCTGGACATGATAGGTTTCGCTGAAGGCTTCGAGCGCGACTTTCCAGTTGCAGTCGAAAATGATCCATTTGCGCCAGCGATAGCGCATATTCTGGAGGCCGAAGGGATCGAGCATGCCCGGCACGACGCCCAGATAGTCGGTCAGCGACTCCCCGTCGGGACCAAGGCTGATCCATGCCCAGCCGCCCCATGTGTCGACACGTACCTTGCCCAGCGCGGTGCGTTCCGCGGTCAGCTTGCCCTGCCAATCATCCTGATGGTTGACGAAGGTGCATTGCCCGGCTCGATCGAAGGTCCAGCCGTGGAAGCCGCAGATGATACTGGTGCGGTTGCCGCGTGCGTTGCGAGCGCCCGCTGGCGTGTCGATCAGACGGCGGCCACGATGGGGGCAGACATTATGAAAGGCACGCAATTCGTCGGGACCAGCCCGCATGACGATGACCGAGTCTTCAAGGATATCGTAAGTGACAAAATCACCCACATTGGGAATGTCCTCCAACCGGGCGGCCTGCAGCCAGACCTTGCGCCACAATCGGTCCTGTTCGGCGCGGGCATAATCGGGCGATATATAGGCATCGGCCGGGACGGTGACCGGCTGTGTCAGATCTGTCATGGCATCCTCGCTTGTCATCTATCGGCCCTGCCACCGGGGCGGGCGTTTTTCCGCGAAGGCGCGGGGGCCTTCCTGTGCGTCTTCGCTTTGGTAGGTGTATTCCGACGCGGCACGGGCGGCCTGGAGGGCAGCGGAGCGGCCCATCTCGGTCGCCAGCATCACCGTGTCGCGGCCCGCCTTCACCGACAAAGGCGCGCCGTCCAATATTTCGGCGGCAAGCGCGATGGCGGCGTCCAGCAGTGCTTCGGGTTCGGCCAGGCGGTTGACGAGACCGATCTCATAAGCGCGCTGCGCAGTGATCGGTTTGCCGGTCAGGATGATCTCCATCATGATCCGCTGCGGGATCATGTGGATGAGCGGGGACGCCCAAGGGGAGGATCGGCCGACCTTGACTTCGGTGATGGCAAAGCGCGCGGTGCTACTGGCGACGCACAGGTCGCAGGCCTGTGCGATCATCCAGCCGCCTGCAAAGGCAACGCCGTTGACGGCGGCGATCGTGGGCTTGCTCAGTTCGATCGTGTCGTAAGGGAGCGGGAACATGGCGCGCGGCGGAACGGTCATGCCGGTTTCGACCATTTCCTTGAGGTCGCCACCCGCGCAGAAGGCCTTGTCGCCCGATCCTGTCAGGATGGCGACGCGCAGCGCCGGGTCCGTTTCGAACCTGTCCCATGCCGCACGCAAGCCTTCGCGCACTTCGCGGCTGAGGCAGTTGCGCTGGTCGGGGCGGTTGATCGTCAAGACGGCAATGCCATCGGGGCGGGCGTCGAAGAGGATGGCGTCGGTCATGTCGCTGACATTCCTCCCCTGGCAGGGGAGGTGTCTGGCGCAGCCAGACGGAGGGGTGTCGCCCTATCGATAGGGTGACACCCCTCCGTCAGCACTGCGTGCTGCCACCTCCCCTTACAGGGGAGGATTTCAGGCTTTGAGCGGCGTGGCTCCATCTAAAACCCCCTTTGCGCGATGATATGGGCGGCCCGGTCCAATTCCTCGCGGAAGTCTGGATGGGCGATGGCGATCAGGCGGCGGGTGCGTTCGGCAAGGCTTTGCCCCTTGAGTTCAGCCGCGCCATATTCGGTGACAATCACGTCCACGTCGGTGCGAGCGGTGGTGACCGGGCCGGAGAGTTGGGCGACGATCTTGCTGAGCGTGCCGCCCTTGACCGACGCTGACAAAGCGATGATCGATCGGCCGCCCGGCGATCTGGCACCAGCGCGGACGAAGTCCACCTGCCCGCCCGTGCCGCCCAGATAGACCGCGCCCGATTGTTCGGCATTGACCTGTCCGGTCAGATCCACCTCCAGCGCGCTATTGATCGTGACCAGGCGTGAGAGCCGGCCCAAGATCGCGGCATCATGGGTGTAGCTGGTCGCGCACATGCGGATGGCCGGGTTGCGATGCGCCCAGTCGTAGAGCCGCTTCGTGCCGATGAGCGCGCCGTTGATCGAGACGCCGGGGTCGACCTCCTTGCGGGCGTTGGTGATGACGCCAGCCTCCACCAGTTCGACAAGGCCATCGCCCAGCATGCCGGAATGGACGCCCAGATCCTTGCGGTCGTGCAGCAGCCGCAGGATCGCGTCGGGAACGGCCCCGACCCCCGTCTGGATCACCGCGCCGTCGCCGATATAGGCGGCGCAGTGGCGGGCGATGGCTTCGTCGGTCGGGCCGATCGCGGCAGGGGCGACTTGGACCGGCGGCCGGTTGACGGGGATGGCGACGTCGATCGCCGAGGCCGGGATGGTTTCGCCAGGCGTGAAGGGGACCGCTTCGTTGATTTCGGCGATGACGACCCGCGCCTTGTCGACGGCGGCGCGGACATAATCGCTGATCAGGCCGCAGCTATAATTGCCCTGTTCGTCGGACGGGCTGACCTGGATCATCGCTACGTCGCAGGGGATGATCCCGGCGGTGATGAGTGGGCCGACCTGGCTGACATGGACGGGAATGACCTGCAGCTTGCCCGCCTTGGTCATGGACCGCAGCGCGCCGATCGCGCCCATGCTGGACAGGGCGAAGCTGTCGGCGGTGGCAGGGGTGAAGAGGCCGGAAAAGCTGGTGGCGATGAAGGCGGACAGGCCCGGAATATCGCGGCCCTGTTCGATCAGCGCCTCGACCAGGGTCGTGGGTTCGCCACAGGCTTGGCCGATGACGATATGGTCGCCGGCCTTTAAGTGTACAGCGAAGCGGACACTGGTTTCGCTTTTCACAATCGTCCTACTTGTCGGAGTAAATGCTCGGCGCGGCTGAGATGGGGACGATCGAGCATCCCGCCCTTATAGCCGATCGCCCCGACGCCCGGATTTTTCGCAAATATATCAACCACTTCAAGCGCGTGCGCGATTTCTTCCTCAGTGGGCGTGAAGGCGGCGTTGATCACATCGACCTGCGCGGGATGGATTGCCAGCATGCCGCGATAGCCATCGCGCCGTACTTTTTCCGCACGGGCCTTCAACCCTTCGAGATCTCGGAAATCGCTCTGGATCGTTTCGATCGCGGTGACGCCGGCGGCCGCTGCGCCGAGCAGGCACATGGAGCGCGCCAGTTCATAGGTGAAGCCATAGCTGCCATCGTCATTGCGGTTGCTGCTGGCGCCGATCGAGTCGGCCAGATCCTCCGCGCCCCAAGTGAGCGCAACGACGCGCGGCGCGCCCTTATAATCGCCCGTATGGAACATCGCTTTCGCCGTTTCGGTGACCAGCACGATCAGCGGGGTCGAGCCTTCATCAATGCCATTGGCGACTTCAAGCGCGGAGAGATAATGGTCGAGCCGCTCCACATCCTGCCGCCCATCGACTTTGGGCAGCATGATGCCGCCGGGGCGCGCGGGCATGATCGCGGCGAGATCGAGCAGCGTATGGGGACCGTCGAGCGGATTGACCCGGACCCACAAACGGTCCCGGCCTTCAGGGCGGCTGGCCAGACAATCATGGACCAGCTGGCGCGCCAGCACCTTATTTTCGGTCGTGACGGCATCTTCCAGATCGAACAGCGCGATGTCCGCCGCGCTGTCGGCGGCCTTGGCCATCTTCTTCTCGCTATCGCCCGGCGCGAACAGCCAGGAGCGCATCTTGATCGAAAGGGTGGCGGGGGTGGACATGATCTTCTCTCCGGTCAGTAGGATTTGGGCAAGTCCAACACTTTTTCGGCGAGAAAGTTAAGGATCATATGCGGACTGACCGGCGCGGTGCGTGGAATCAGCACTTCGCGCAGCAGCCGTTCGACATGATATTCCTGGGCATAGCCCATGCCACCCAGCGTCAGCATGGCGGTATGGCAGGCCTCAAACGCAAATTCGGCGGCGAGATATTTGCCGGCGTTCGCTTCAACGCCGCATTCCTCGCCCTTGTCGAATTTGGTCGCGGCCTGCATCACCATCAGATTGGCGGCTTCCAACTGCGCCCAGCATTTGGCGAGCGGGTGCTGAATCCCCTGATTCATGCCGATCGGCCGATCGAACACGATGCGTTCGCGGGCATAGCGGGCGGCACGCTGGATCGCGTTGCGGCCAATGCCCACCGCTTCGGCCGCGAGTAAAATGCGTTCGGGGTTCAGCCCTTTCAGAATGATGCGGAAGCCCTGCCCCTCCTCGCCGATGCGGTCCTCTTCGGGGATGAAGAGGTCGTTGATGAACAGCATGTTGGAGCCGACCGCATGACGGCCCATCTTCGGGATCAGCTGATGCTCGATTCTATTGCGGTCGAGCTTGGTATAGAAAAGCGACAGGCCGTGGGTCTTGTTCTCCACGTCATCGATCGGCGTCGTCCGCGCTAGCAGCATCATCCGGTCGGCGACATGCGCGTTGGTGATCCAGATTTTTTCGCCATTGACGCGATAGCCGCCCGCCTCGCGCACGGCGCGGGTCTTGAGCTTGGTCGTGTCCAGCCCGGTATTGGGCTCAGTGACGGCAAAACACATTTTTTCCGCGCCCGACAGGATCGGCGGGATCATGCGCTGCTTCTGTTCCTCGGTGCCGAACAGGTCGATGGGTTCGAGGCTGAATACCGGGCCATGGATGGTGGAGGCCGCCGTCATGCCGCCGCCCGCTTCGGCCACCGCCTGCATCATGATGGCCGCTTCGGTGATGCCAAGGCCCGCGCCGCCCACCGATTCCGGCATGGCGACGCCCAGCCAGCCCGCCTGCGCCATCGCGGTATGAAACTCGACCGGATATTGGGCATCCCGATCGCGCGCGAGCCAATAATCGTCGCTGAACTGGCTGCATTGGGCCAGCACGGCGTCGCGAATATTCTGCTGGTCGTCGGTAAAGGCAAAATCCACGTTTCTGGTCCCGATTGCCGCAAGGGGCGGTCCTGATTGTCGGCCTTTTGGGTATCAGCGAGGAATAAGGCGCACAATCGAACGGCTGTTCAACATTCGACATATCGGTGGGGCGAAGTGGTTGGCCATGGCTTCGCCGCGCCGCCTGTCCTAGCCCGACGGCATGGAACAGGAGAGAGACATGGGCGAGCCAAAGGGCCATGGTGGGCCGCTGACAGGCGTGCGGGTGGTCGATCTGACCGCGATGGTCTTTGGCCCCTATGCGACGCAGATCATGGCCGATATGGGCGCAGACGTCATCAAGGTGGAGCCGCCGGGCGGTGGCGACCAGACCCGCTATATCAATGGTGGCAATGCGCCGGACCTGGGCGGCGTGTTCACCAACGTCAATCGCGGCAAGCGCAGCATCGTGCTGGATCTGACGCGCGAAGCGGACAAGGATGTGCTGCGCGCGCTGATCGCGACAGCCGATATCTTCATCCATTCGATGCGGGGCAAGGCGATCGCGCGGCTGGGGTTCGATTATGCAACGGTCAGGGCGATCAAGCCCGACATCGTCTACACCAATTGCTATGGCTATAGTCGGCGCGGGCCGGAGGCGGACAAGCCGGCCTATGACGATACCATCCAGGCCGAATGCGGCATCCCGCATCTACAGGCGCTGATGACCGGCAAGCCCGATTTCATGGCGACGATCATTGCCGACAAGGTGGCAGGGCTGACCGGCCTGTACGCGACCATGATGGCGCTGTTCCACCGCGAGCGCACCGGCGAGGGGCAGGAGGTGGAAGTCGGCATGTTCGAAACGATGGCCGCCTTCATGCTGACCGAACATGCAAGCGGCGCGATGTTCGATCCGCCGACCGGCCCCGCCCATTATCACCGCGTCGTCGCGCGCAACCGCAAACCCTATGCGACCAAGGACGGGCATATCGCGGCGCTGGTTTATAATGACAAGCATTGGAACGCCTTTATCGGCGCGGTGGAGCCGGAATGGGCGAGCGAAGAGTTCGACAGCCTGCCCAAGCGGGCGAAGCAGATCGACCGCGTCTATGGCTTGCTGGGTGGGACATTCGCGCAGCGCACGACGCAGGAATGGCTGGATTTGCTGGCGTCGCTGCATATCCCCGCCGCGCCATTGCGGACGACGGATGAACTGTTCGAGAATGACCATCTGAACGCCATCGGCTTTTTTGAAACGGTGGAGACGGAGCATGGCGCGGTCCGCTTTCCGGGCGTTCCGACCTGGTTTTCCGCAACACCGGGGAAGGTCGCTGGCGGTGCGCCGGGGCTGGGCGCGCATGGGGATGCGGTGCGGGGGGAATTACGCCATTCCTCCCCTGGCAGGGGAGGTGGCAGGGCGCAGCCCTGACGGAGGGGTGTCACGCTATCGATAACGCGACACCCCTCCACCACGCGCTTCGCGCGCGGTCCCCCTCCCCTTACAGGGGAGGATTTTTATGGATTTCCACCGCCACGGCGATGATGCGGGGTGCCCGCCCGATCCGTCTTGAACCCCCCTCCCCAGCCTTTACCCTTCGCCCTCAAAGCTAATAGCGGACAGGGTGACATGGCAGAGGATTTGGCAGCGACAACATCGGTTCCGTTCGAGATTACCGATCCCGAACGCATCCCGACGCCGCGCTATTATGACGAAGCATTCTACAAGCGCGAGTGCGAAGAGCTTTGGCCACATGTCTGGCAGATGGCGTGCCGCGTGGAGCAGGTGCCCGAAGTCGGCGACTGGATCGAATATAGCAATCTTGGCCAATCGGTCATCATCGTGCGGACCAAGGATGGCATTCGCGCCTTCCACAATGCCTGCCGCCATCGCGGCGTGCCGCTGACCGAGGGGAACCATGGCAATTGCAAGGGCAAGGGGTTCATCTGCCCCTTCCATGGCTGGCGCTGGAATATCGAGGGGAAAAACACCTTCGTCTATGGCCGCCATCTGTTCAGCGAGGGGCAGTTGGACGAAGCCGATCTGGCGCTGCGCCCGTGCCGCAGCGAAATCGAGATGGGCTGCGTGTTCATCAATTTCGATGATGATGCGCCAGGATTCCGACAGCAATTGGGGCCGCTGGCGGCGGGTCTGGACGCCTATAATGCCGACAAGATGCGCGCCGAATGGCAATTCGCCACGGTGCTGCCTGCCAACTGGAAGACTGCGATGGAAGCCTTCATGGAGGGCTATCATGTCATGCGCACGCACCCGCAGCTTCAGCAGAAGGTGCCGATCCTCTATAATATGATGTATGGCATGGACACGGGCGGGATCGGCGTGCCGATCAACCCCAACCGGTCGATGCGCGACAATATCGTCGATCAGGTCGACCATCTGCAACTGTTGAGCGATGGCATGGCGGGCATGTGCCACGCCAAGGATGTGGCGGTGGCGCGCACGCTGATCGACGTCGAATTGCCCGACGATCCGGGCCAGGCGATCATGCAGTGGTTCGGCACGCTCAACCATTGCGTGACGCAGGCGGGGCTGGCGCGGGGCGAACCGGCGCCCGACCTCAATCACATCGCGGTCAATACGCCGGTCAAGGCGGTGGAGTTCATCTTCCCCAATTATTTCCTGCTGCCGTTCCTGTCGAGCATGGCAGCCTATCGCATCCGCCCGCTGGGACCGGAAAGCTGCATGTTCGAGCTATGGTCGCTAACCCACTTCCCCGAAGGTCAGGAGCCGCCACCAGTGATGGAGGCCGTGACGCTGCCCTATGACAGCGATCAGTTCCCGATGATCCCGCGTCAGGATTACAGCAACATCCCGATCCAGCAGAAGGGGCTGCACGCGCAGGGCTTTGATTTCATGCGGTTATCGAAAGAGATTGAGGGGCTGATTTCCAACTATCAGCGGATCATCGACGGCTATCTAAAGGGCGTGGAGCCGGAGAAGCTGAGCGCGGCGACGCAGAAGCTGGCGGGGAATTTCGACGGGCCGATACTGGATCTGGGGTTCTGAGGCGTACGGCGAGCCGATAGCGGGGTAGGAAAGGCGCGCAACCGCGCTCCTTTCCTGCTACAAGGTAGCGATGAATAGCCGAACTATCTGGTGGCGTCGGGCAGGCATAGGATTTGCTAGCCTTATAGTGTTGCAAGCCATCGCAGAAAGGCGGCCGGACCGGCTGCCGATGCTGGGCTTGAGTGTCATGATCTTTGTTGCGGTGATCGGCATAGGCTGGCTGTTTGCCAACAAACGCCGTGGCTAACCTCTACTTCCAGAGCGCTTCCGCCGCAGCAAGCCCCTGCCCGCCCCGTCCGCCAAGGTCGCTGATCAGCGCCTTGAGGCGATAGGTCCATAGGTGCAGCGGATGTTCGAGCGTCACGCCCATCGCGCCGAAAAATTGGTGGAAGTCGTAAACGGTCGCGCGCGCGGATTCCTGGGCATGGAGCGCGGCGAGCGCAGCGTCGCCGGGGTCGAGCGTGGCGGCGGCCTTGAGCGCCAGCCAGCGCACGCCGTTGGCGCGCACCTGCGCTTCCGCCAGCCGGTGGCGCAATGCCTGGAAGGTGGCGAGCGGGCGGCCGAATTGCTGGCGGTCGGTCACATGGGCGACGGTGCTGTCGAGCGCGGCGGCGAGCAGCCCAGCGGCTTCGGCGGCCAGCGCGATGCGCCAGCGGGTGAGGATGTCCTCTACAGAAACGGCATGGCTAATGCGGTCGGCGGGCACGGCGAGTAGCGTGGCCATCGGGTAGCCAAAGAGCGCTTCGGGTTCAGGGCGGACCTGCTCTGCCGTGGCGGTGAAGGTCGAAACGCCGGATCGACCGACAATCAGTACGGTGCCCCCTTCGCGCAGGAAGCGGATGGGGCGGGTCGTACGGCCTTCCTCGACCATGCAAAGCGGGCGCGGCAGATCATCGCCCAGCAGCGGGCGGATCAGCGCGCTGGCCGCGGCTTCGACCGTTTGCGGCAGGCGAGCGAGCCGTTCGACCACCAGCGCGGCGGACACTGCACCCAGATCGGGATCGAAACCGATGTCGAGAAATCCACCCTCGGCCAGTTCGCGGTCAAGCTGCGCATCGGGCAGGGCAAAGCCTGCTTCATGCAACGATGCGCCCGCATAGGGCCGGGTTAGCGTGTCGATCGCGTCGAGGATCGCGACCTGATCGTCGGTGAGCGACAGGTCCATCAGCGCGGCTCCCTGGGCAATTTGAGAACATCGGTAGCGATGATGTTGAGCTGGATTTCCGCCGCCCCCGCCGCAATCCCGGCGACGATGCCGCGCTGGTGGTGCATTTTGAGATAGGGGTGCGCGTCGGCAAGCGCTTCGGGCAGGTATTCGACGATGAACTCGCACACGCGCCGCTCGGCCATGACAGTGGCAAAACGCGCGGAGCTGGATTCCGCGCCGATCGCCTCGCCCTTGGCCCGGCGATCGACAATGGCGTAGCTCGCCATGCGGGCGGCTTCGGTGAGGGCTGCCGCATGAGCGGCTTCGATCCTGACCGCTTCGCTGTCGAACCCCCCCTGCTCCTTCAGCACCGCCACGGCACGGTCGAGCGCAGCGCGGGCCAGCGCGTAGCGGGGGATGCCCAGCCGTTCGTTGGTCAGCGAATAGCCGATAATCTCCCACGCCTGGCCCTCATCGCCCAGCCGCGCGGTGACCGGCACGGTCACGTCATCGAAAAACACTTCATGAATATCGCCTTCGCCGATCAGCGAAGGGATTTGGCGGACGGTGATGCCGGGCGTGTCCATCGGCACCAGCAGGATGGAGATGCCGCGCTTGCGATCGTCGCTGGTGCGGCAGACAAGGAAGCAGGTGTCGGCCAACCCCGCATAGCTGGTCCAGATCTTCTGGCCGGTGACGTGATAAAAGTCGCCATCCCGTTCCGCGCGGGTGCGGAGCGAGGCAAGGTCGGAACCGGAGCCGGGCTCGGAAAAGCCCTGGCACCACAGCGCCTTGCCTTCCCCGATCGGCGGCAGATAGCGCGCCTGCTGATCAGGCGAGCCGTAGCGGATCAGCGTCGGGCCGATCCAATTGACGTTCATATATTGGCCGCCGCGCGGTTCGCCCGCGATCCACATTTCTTCGGCAAGGATGGTCTGGTGCCAGGGGTCCAGCCCCTGCCCGCCCAATGCGACCGGCCAATGCGGGATCAGCAAGCCCTGCTCCGCCAGCGTGCCGCAAAATGTTTCGGCATAGCGGGTCAACGCAGGCGAGGCTGGGCCATGCTGCGAGAAACGCTCCCAATCGTCCGGCAGCGTATCGGCCAGCAGCGCGCGCAGCCGGGCGCGGAAGGCCGTTTCCTGATCTGTCCATGCAAAGTCCATGGGCCTGTGATTACGGGATGCCGCAGGGCGAGAATAGACGACCGCTCAAGAGAACGCCCCGGTGATATGGCAAAGGCGGGCTTGGACAAGAGCGGCGGAGCGGTACCATGCACAGGCATGAACACGGACGCCGCCTCTTATATTCCCCTCCTGCCGCTGGCCGATATGCCCGATGGCAGCGTCCTAGCGGTAGAAGCGGCGGGCCGCTCGATCATGCTGTGCCATTTCGAGGGGCGCATCCATGCGCTCGACAATATGTGTTCCCATGCGCAGGAACCGCTGGCGTGCGGGCGGATGCGACTGGGGTGGATCGCCTGCCCGGCGCATGGTGCGCGGTTCGACCTGGAAACGGGCGAGGCGTTGACCGGCCCCGCCAGCGACCCCATCGCCACCTATGCCGTGCGCGTGGTGGACGGGATGATCGAGGTCGCGATCTAGGCCATCGCCTTGGGGATATTGCGGGTACGCCCCTTGCGTGGGGGGCCATATTTGCGACCTAGCAGATGCGTATTTTGTGGAGGCACGGGATTTGAGCGACGCATTGGACGGCTTGCGGCAGGAGGTGCGCGAATGGCTTGCCGTTCATGCGCCAAAGGACTGGCGCGCGCACAGCACGAGCGAAGCCGCCTTTCTCGCCATGCAACGCAGCTGGTTCGCGACGCTGGTGAAGGGCGGTTATGCAATGCCGCATTGGCCCGAAGGTTGGCCGGGCGGCGGGCGATCGCTGGCCGAGCAGAAAGTGATTTACGAGGAGTTTGCGCGCGCCGATACGCCGCGCCTGCTGCTGTCCTTCATGTCCACCTATCATGCCGCATCGACCTTGTTCGAATGGGGCAGCGCGGAACAGCAGCAGCGCTATATCCCCCGCATCCTTGAGGGCGAAATCTGGTGTCAGGGCTTTTCGGAGCCGGGCGCGGGGTCGGACCTTGCCGCATTGCGCACGCGGGCGGAGCGCAAGGGCGATGTCTATGTCGTCAACGGGCAGAAGCTCTGGTCGACCATGGGGCAGTTTGCCGACCAATGCCTGCTGCTGGTGCGGACCAGCAATGAAGGGGTCAAGCAAGCGGGGCTGACCTATTTGCTGCTGGATTTGAAGGCACCGGGCGTCACCGCGCGGCCGATCCATCAGATCCATGGCGACGAGGAATTTGCCGAAATCTTCCTCGACAATGTCGAGATTCCGGTGGCTAATCGACTGGGCGAAGAAGGCCAAGGCTGGGCCGTGGCGCAATCGACCCTGTCGTCCGAGCGCGGACTGACGCTGCTGGAGCTGAGCGCGCGGATGCGTGGGGCGATGTGGCGGATTGCAGACATGATCCGCACGCAACGCCGGGCGGACGATGCGGGGATTTTGCGCGACCTGGGCAAGCTGGCATCGAAAATCGACGCGACCTGCGCGGTTGCCGACCAGTTCCTGGCCAATCGCATTGCCGGGCTGGAACTGGTTGGCGACGCCTCCATCGTCAAGCTCGCCTATTCACGCACGCTGCGCGACTTTACGGCGCTGGGGCTGCGGATCGGCGGGCTGGACGCGCAATATCACGCGCCGATCACCTTTGGCGGCGGCATGGAAACGGGCAACTGGATGGCCGATTTCATGAACAGCTATGCCTGGACGATCGCGGGCGGCAGCGACGAAGTGCAGCGCAACATCATCGCCGAACGGCTGCTGGGAATGCCGCGCGAACCCAAAAGCTGGACGGTGAAGGAGAGCGCGGCATGAGCATGACGCGGAGCGAATTGCAGGACGCAGCCGCCAAGGCATTCGACGGCGACCTGCCCCCCGATGCGGCGCAGAGCTGGACCCTGATCACCGACATGGGATGGCTGATGATGGCCGTCCCGGAGGATCAGGGCGGGCTTGGGCTGGGCCGCGAGGCGGTGGGGGTGATCCATCAGGCGCTGGGGCGGACATTGGTGGCGGGGCCGACGATCGCGCAGATGTTGGTGATCGAGGCGCTGAGCGGCACGGCGCAGGACGAGCTACTGGGCCGGGCGATGGCGGGCGAGGTGATGACGGCGTCGCTGGCTGACGGGTTGACCGCCATGCCGGATGCCGACCGGGCCAGCCATCTGCTGTTTATCGAGCCGGAGCGGATAGCGTTGCTGCCGACGCAGGGCCGTGGCCTCACGGCGCGGGCGACGTGGGACAAGACGCGGCGGCTGTTCGATGTCGATGCCGGTGAGCAACAAGGCATAGTGCTGGCGCGAGGGGAAGCGGCGGTAGCGCTGGGTAATCGCCTGTCCGCCCTGCGCAGCCTGGCGCTGGCGGCCGACAGCCTGGGCGGAGCGGATGCCGCATTGCGCATGACGATCGACTATCTCGAAACGCGGCGACAGTTCGGCCGGCCGCTGGCACTGTTCCAGGCGCTCAAGCACCGCGTTGCCGACATGAAGACCGCGCTGGTGGCGGCGGAAGCGCTCTTCTGGGCGCGGGCCGACGACCCCGATGCCGACGCGATCAGCATGGGCGCGATGAAGGCTCATGCCGCCGGCGTCTATCGCCTGATCGCCGAGGAAGCGATCCAGCTCCATGGCGGCATCGGCCTGACCATGGAGCATCCTTGTCACCTGTTCCTCAAGCGCGCGACGCTGAACGCCGCGCTGGGCGGCGACGCGGACCATTGGGAGGAAGCCGCCGGGCGGCGCATGCTCGCCGCCTGACGCCTCAGGCCATCGGTTCGCCGTCCCAGGTTTCGGTATCCACCTGCGCCTGCGCGGAGCGCTGATAGCGCGGGCCGGACACCGCTTCGAAGGTGAACAGCGCGTCTACCGCCGCCAGCGTATCGGCCGACAGGTCGAGCGTCAGCGTCGCCATATCCTCGTCGAGATGGACGGTGCTGGTCGTGCCGGGGATCGCGACCACCCAGGGACGGCGCGACAATACCCAAGCGAGGCTAAGCTGCGCCATGGTGCAGCCAGCGTCCGCCGCGATCGTGCCAAAGGCGGCGGCCAGGTCCATATTCCGCTCGAAATGGGGCGATTGGAAACGCGGCATGGCGGCACGGATGTCCCCTTCCGGCACGCCGTCCGCGCCGACCCCGCCCGCCAGCACGCCGCGCGCAACCGGCGAGAAGGCGACGAAGGCGACTCCCAGCTCCCCACAGGCATCCAGCACCGCGACTTCGGCATTGCGGGTCCAGGGCGAATATTCAGTCTGCATCGCCGCGATCGGATGCACCGCATGGGCACGGCGCAGCGTCGCGGCGGACATTTCGGATAAGCCGATCGCACCAATCTTGCCCGCTTCGACGGCACGGACGAGCGCACCCACCGACTCCTCGATCGGGACATTGGGGTCCAGCCGGTGGAGATAATAGAGGTCGATATGCTCGACCTGGAGCCGCCGCAGCGAATCTTCCAGCGTCGCGGTAATGGCCGCTGGCGATCCGTCGATCCCACGCTGCCCGTCCTTGCCGCCCAACACGCATTTGCTGGCCAGCGTGAAGGCATCGCGCCGGTGCATCAACGTGCGGCCCAGCAATTCCTCGTTCGCGCCGAACCCATAGAGCGCAGCGGTATCGAAGAAATCGACGCCGATATCGAGCGCATGGCGCAGCAACCGCTCGGCCTGTTGCGCGTCGGGCCGGGGCAGATAGGCGTGGCTCAGATTCATACAGCCAAGGCCGATGGCCTTGACCGTAAAGGGGCCGATGGTGCGGGGCGAGGGCAATAGGCTCATGAGCGAGGCGTTATCCTGTGTCCGTTGGCGTGGCCCTCCCCTTAGCGGGCGATCATGCTCCGGGCCAGCGGGGCGATAAGGTTGCACCATGATGCACAGCCTATTGGCTTGGCGCGGAAAGGCGGCGATAGTCGGCGGCAGGGGCTTGGAACGGAAGGATAGTGCGATGACGCAGGACGCAGGCAATGGAGACAGGATGGGAGCGGCCGCCTTTCCGCGCGCGGTGCTGGACCTGTTCGACGCCTATGTGCATGGCGCGATCGACCGGCGCGGCTTCCTTAGTCAATGCGCGCTGCATGTCGGCGGCACCGTGGCGGCTACCGCGACACTGGCAGCGCTCAGCCCCGATTTCGCGCGCGGGCAGGTGATCAAGCCCGACGATAAGCGGATTGCGATCACCCATGTCGATATCGCGTCCCCCGATGGCCATGGCACGGTGCGCGCCTATGTCACGCGGCCCGCGGCAAAGAAGGACGCAAAGCTGCCGGTCATCATCGTCGCGCATGAAAATCGCGGGCTCAATCCGCATATCGAGGATATTGCGCGGCGGCTCGCGGTCGATGGCTATATGGCGGTCGCGCCCGATGCGCTGACGACGATCGGCGGCTATCCGGGGGATGAGGATAAGGCGCGCACCGCTTTTGCTACGCTGGATCGCAACAAGATCGGCGAGGATTTCGTCGCGGCCGCCACCTATGCCCGGACCATGGCGGGCAGCAATGGCAAGATCGCTACAGTAGGCTTCTGCTTTGGCGGCTGGATCGCCAATATGCTGGCGACGCGGATACCCGACCTGCGCGCGGCGGTGCCTTTCTATGGCAGCCCCCCGACGCTGGCCGATGTGCCCAAGATCAAGGCGGAACTGCTGATCCATTATGGCGGCAATGATGTCCGCACCAACGCGGCCTGGCCCGATTATGAGGCTGCGTTGAAACAGGCCGGGGTGCGCTACACCGCCCATATCTATGATGGCGCCGAACATGGGTTCAACAATGATACCACGCCGCGTTTCGACAAGGCGGCAGCGGACCTGGCCTGGGCGCGGACGCTGGCCCTGTTTCGCCGGACGCTTGGCTGAGCCGCCTTCGTGACAGGTGCCGCCACGACCTATGCGCATAGGCTGCTGGCGCAATTGGGGCTGGAGGCTATTGCGCTGGATGGCCGGGCCGACCCTGCGCCGCTGGCCTGGCGGCGCGCGGGGCTGATGGCGGTGACGGGCCGCGCCGATGGCCCGGCGCTCGTCTGCCCCGCGGCGCTGGCCAGCGCGGCCGACGGCGTGATGATGGCCCTGCGCGCTATTGCACCGGACAAATCCTGGCCGCTTAACGGCGCGCTGCTGCTGGGCGAGCGGGCGCGATTGCTGGGCCTAACGCGCGGGGGACGGCTGTCGGCCAACCGGTCCTGCCGATTGATACGGGTCGCCGATGGCGAGGTCGCGCTCAACCTGGCGCGGGAGGCGGACCGCGACCTGCTGCCCATCCTGCTCGCTGACCATAAGGCCGACCTGTCGGACTGGGCCGCGATAGAGCGCGCAGCCGCCGGGTGTGACAGCGGGACACTACTGGCGCGCGGGATAGAGATGAGCATGGCCATCGCTGCCGTGGTGCCGCCCTGCCCCCCTGCCCGGCTCTTCCCGATCCTTCGATCCGCCCGCGCCGCGCCTGATCGCCCGCCCTTGGTTGTCGATCTGTCCTCGCTCTGGGCCGGTCCCTTGTGCGGATCGCTGCTGGCGCTGGCGGGCGCGCAGGTGATCAAGGTCGAGAGCCGAACCCGGCTCGACGGGGCGCGGTTCGGACATGGCGGTTTCTACGACCTGCTCAATGCGGACAAGGCGAGCGTCACGCTCGACTTTCATGACGCGGCGGACCGTGGGGCGCTGGCCGCGCTGGTTGCACAGGCTGACATCGTGATCGAGGCCTCGCGCCCCCGTGCGCTGCGCCAATTGGGGATCGATCGCGACGCCGAAGTGGCGCGCGGCGCGATCTGGATCGGTATCACCGCGCATGATGATCCTGACCGGATCGGCTTTGGCGACGATGCGGTGGTGGCGGGTGGCCTAGCGGCGATCATGGCCGAGGGATGGGGCGAAGCGCTGTTCGCGGGCGATGCCATCGCCGATCCGCTGACGGGGCTGCATGCCGCGCTCGCCGCGCTGGTGGCATGGCGACAGGGGCAGGCCGGGCTGATCGCGCTGTCGCTGGCGGGCACCACGGCGTTCGCCTGCCATGCGGGCCTTGCGTCCCCTGCCCTACTGCGCGACTGGCAGGCGCAGGCACAAGCCGACGATGCGCCGCTTTATCCTTTGCGCGCGCCTGTCGGCACGGCGGCGGTGCCGGGTGCGGACAATGACCGGGTGCTGGCATCATGCTGATCCGTGATGCGGAAATGGACGGCCAGCGCTACGATATCCGCCTGGCCGATGGCGTGATAGCGGCTATTGCCCCTGCCCTGCCCGCGCTGCCCGACGAGCCGACGCTCGATGCGCGTGGCGGCGCGCTGCTGCCGGGGCTGCATGATCATCATATCCATCTGAACGCCACGGCGGCTAGCCTGATGTCCGTGCGTTGCGGCCCGCCGGATGTGCGGGATGCGGCAGGCCTAATCGCTGCCCTGCATCACGCACCTGGCGACGACTGGCTGCGCGGTGTGGGCTATCATGCCAGTGTGGCGGGGGAGATCGACCGGCAATGGCTCGACCGCAACGGCCCCGCCCGCCCCGTCCGCATCCAGCATCGCAGCGGGCGGATGTGGATCTTCAACAGCCTGGCGCTGCGCGAACTGGGTGACGGCGCGTCTGCCGATGGTCGGCTGATCGACGGCGATGCCTGGCTGCGCGGCCGCCTGCCCGTGACGCCGCTCGACCTGCGGCCTGTCGGCGATCGGCTCGCCGCGCTGGGCGTCACCGGGCTGACCGAGGTCACGCCGCGCAATGACCGGGCGGATTATTTGCGCTATGCGCAGGCGGGCCTGCCGCAACATCTGCTGGTGATGGGTGGCCCCAAGCTGGATGATGCGCCGCCGGTCGGCCTGGCCAGCCGGGGCGCGGTAAAGCTCCATTATCACGACCATGACCTGCCGCCGCTCGACCATCTCGTTGCGGAGGTTGCACGCGCGCACGGTGCTGGCCGCCCCGTCGCGTCGCATTGCGTGACCCAGGCCGAACTGGTCGTCACCCTCGCCGCGATCGCGGAAGCAGGCGCGATGGTCGGCGACCGGATCGAACATGCGGCGATCGTGACGCCCGACAATGCCGATTGGATGGCGCGGCTGGGGCTGGTCGCGGTGTCGCAACCCCATTTCATCGCCGAGCGGGGCGATGCCTATCGCCGCGACGTGGCCGCCGAGGATCGGCGCTGGCTCTATCGCCTGCGTGGCCTGCGTGCGGCGGGCGTAGGGCTGGCGGCGGGCAGCGACGCGCCCTTTGGCGGATTAAACCCTTGGGCGTCGATGGCCGCCGCCGTGCAGCGCCCCGATGACCTTGGCCCCAACGAGGTGCTGACGCCCGAAGAGGCGCTAGCGCTCTATACCGGGCAGCCCCACGCCCCCGCCATGCCGCGCAAAATCACCATCGGAGAACGCGCCGACCTGTGTCTGATCGATCGCAACTGGGCCGCCGCCCGCGCCGATCTGGCCGCCGTGACCGTGCGCGCGACATGGGTGGCGGGCCGCCTTGTCTATGGCACGATCGCGTCCACCAATCCCCATTTAAGCGCCAGCGATGCCGGGATGCGCCGCATCGACAGCGCCATATAGGCCGTCTTCTGCCGCCCGATCCGGCGCGGCAGGCTGACCGTTCCCCCGGCCCCCGGCAGCAAGCCATATTTGAGTTCGGGCAACTGGAACCAGCTATCCGCCCGCGCCTCGACCCGCCCGGCAAAGGCGGCCATCTCCACCCCTGCCCCCACCACCGCGCCATGGACATGGGCCGTCACGCGCGGCGCAAGCTGTGCGAGCAGGGTGGCGGGCAGGCGTAGCGTGCGGACCCAATGGGCTTCGGCCACGTCATGGCTGAGACCGAATTCCGCGACATCGCCGCCGACCGAAAAACAGCGCCCCGCGCCCGACAGGTGGATGGTCGTGATCGCCGGATCGAGCAGAGCAACACGCAAAACTTCATACAGGGCATCGCGCATCGCGACATTGATCGCGTTGAAGCTGGCCGGACGGTTGAGGCGCAGCGTTAATCGACTGCCGTCCATCTCCACGATCACTGGTGGCTCCGCCTCGTCAGGGCGCGACGGTGCAGCAGGAGCGCCCGCCCGCCACGCCAGAAATTCTCCACCGCGCTGGATCGTCGCGAAGGCCAGGCTCTCGGCCGTCAGCGCCGCGGCCATCGGCAATTGTTCGCTCAAGCGCAATTGCTGCACCAGCAGCATCGCCGCAAAGGGCCGCGCCGCGACATTGGCGATGATCGCCGCCAATCCCGCCTCGTCCGCCAGCACGACATCGCAGGCACCCGCCAACGGCCCGACGCCGATGCCGATGACTGGACAAGGCAGCCCCCGCAACCAGTCCGCCAGCCCGGCATCGCTCCCCGTCAGCGTGAAGGCGAGGCAGGGCCGCCCACTGCGCGGGCCGAAATCCTCCGGCGCTGGGTGGCTTGCCGCCAGCGTAGCCAGCGCGTCTGCGCTCAGGATCATCGCTGCCTTGTTCCCCCCGCTGTCCATGCGCAGGATTATAGGGGGATCAGCCCGCGACGCCAGCCTGTCCGCTATCGCCGCCCCTCGACGAAGGATGTCTGCATCGGCTCCAGCGGGACAACCGGCGCGCCCAGTTCACGGGCCAGCATCTGTTCCATCCAGCCGCGATGGCGGACCATGAAGGCGGCAAAGCCATCGGGGTTCGCTGGATCGAACATAGGCACCGCCCAGTCGACCTCCGGCGGCGCATAGTCGGGCTGCATCACGCCCTTCTCATCCTGCGGCGGGTCGATATGGCGGCCGAGATAACGGTTGCCCTGGAAACGGATATGCGTGGCGGGACCAAAGCCCGGCTCGATCAGATAGTCCGGCCCGTTGCGGCCGACCTCATGGCCGTAGCGCACCGTGCCTGCCACGGCGAAGACATTGTTGCGGAAGCGGACGTCGTTGGCCCAGCCATCCCATTGGGTGGCGATCACCATCTGTATGTCCTGCTTCGGGCCGACATGGACGACATTGCCCTCGATCAGCACATCAGCAACCGTGCCCGCCAGCTGGAACGCCCGGGTGCCGTCGTTGCGGCTGACATTGGAGCGTGCCACCGTACCGCGATTGCCCAGATTGTCCTGATCGCTACGCTTTGGCGAACAGACGAGCAGGAAGCCGCCCGCATTATCATGGCTATAATTATAGACGATCGTCGTACGGCGCGAATTGAAATCGGAATCGAACCCCTGCCCGTCATAGCGGGTGCGGGTAAAGGCAGCTTCGTTGAACTGAATGAGGCTATGGTCGGTACTCCATTGCCAGATCGCGGCGGTGTAGCCCGGCGCGCGGCTGCCCGCATAGCGCACGATATTATGCTCGATCAGCGCGCCGTCCGTGCCGCGCGGGACGATGCCATCGCCGCCGACATCCTCGACCAGATTGTCGCGGATCACTACCCCGGCGCTGGGGAACCAGCGCGCCTTCGTCACCTGGTCGCTGATCCCGGCAATGCCAGACCGGTCGACGCGCCACACGATGTTGCGCTCGATGCGGATATCGTCGAACCGGGTCGGTCGCTTCGGGCCGAGCGCGCTGAAGACGATGCCGCCATTATCCTTGCGGTCGTTGGTGCCGCGCACGTCATGGATATACATGTCGCTGATGCGGATGCCGCGCGTCACCCCGCTGTCCTGCGCCGACACCAGCACGCCAAAGCGCGACCCGGCGGGCGGGCCGTCATTGGTGACTTCCAGTCCGCTGATCCGCACATATTCGGCGTTCAGGATGGCGACCCCATGCGCGGCGACCCCGCCTGCATCGATGCGCGGGCGCTGGCCCATGCCGGTCGGCCCGACCGTGATCGGCGCATCCTTGCGGCCCGACCGGGTGATGACCAGCGGCTCCTTCCACACCGATCCTGCCGCCAGCAGGATATGATCGCCGGGTTGCAAGGACGTCGCCTTGATCCGCCCCAGCGACCGCCAGGGCGCAGTGGCAGACCCGGCATTGCTGTCCTGCCCCAGATTGGCGTCGATATAATAGGTCGCCGCCTGCGCAGCGGTTGCGCCCGTCGCGAGCAGCCACGCCGCCAGCATCAGCGCACCCGATCGGCGGCCGATCTTCAATTTTCCGTCCCGTAATAGCGGCATGCGTCCCCTGTCCCACAGCATTGATTCCCATTCTGGCAGACCCGGAATAGATCGATGCTGAACGACGGGCGACGCGCCCTTAGCCCGTCATCCCGCCGCTGCGTTCGCCCGCATCCTTGCCCGCCAGATAGCCGAACACCATGGCCGGGCCGAGCGTTCCCCCGGCGCCGCCATATGTCATCCCCATGGGCGACGCCATCGCGTTCCCCGCGCAATACAGCCCCTTGATAACCTGGCCGTCGACGTCGAGGACGCGCGAGCGCGTATCGGTCAACGGGCCGCCCTTGGTCCCCAGCGCGCCCGATTTCACCTCGATCGCATAATAGGGTCCACCGCCCAACGGCCCCAACGTCGCGCGCTTGTCTCCGCGCCAGCGCGGGTCGCCCCACCACAGGTCGTTATTCGCCTCACCCCGCTGGAAATCGGGATCATTGGCCTGTTCTGCATGATGATTGAACCGGACCACCGTCTTTTCGAGGCCGTTGGGATCAATGCCCACCCGTTCCGCCAACGCGCGCAGCGTCGGCGCACTCGGCACCCATTGCGGTGGCACCGCCCCCGCCTCGAAACTGTCGGTCAGCCCGCCGACGAGAAACGGATAATGGCCGTAGAAGGCGGCGTTGAAGATGAACCAGCAGGGCAGGTTGGCATAGGTGAAGGCGCTGACATCCTGCTCATGGAAAGCCGCGCCGAACGCATTGTAATTGGACGCCTCATTGGTGAATCGCTTGCCTTTGCGATTGACCATCAGCCCGCCGGGCATGGTTCGTTCATAGGTGAAAAGCTGGCGCCCCATACTGTTAAGATCGGTCGGCACCTCGATCACCGGCATCCACCAGGCTTCGCGCATATTGCCCAGCATCGCGCCGACCCGCATCGCCATTTTCAGACCATCGCCGCTATTGGTCGGCACCGACACCGGATGCGTCATCGGCCCACGGGTGAAGGCGCGCACCAGATCCTTGTTCCATTCAAAGCCGCCGGTCGCGATCACGACATTGGGCGCATGGGCCGTGCTGCCATCCTCGAACCGCACTCCCGCCACGGCCGCACCGTCCATGATCAGTTCCATCGCGCGCTTGCCGGTCTGGGGTTCAATGCCCCGGTCGAGGCAGGCTTTCATCAACCGCCCGACCAATGCCGCCCCCATGCCGCGTGCATCGACCGCGCGCCGCTGTGCCTTGACCTCTGGACTGGCGGGCTGGGGCACGGGCTGGCCGAGCGTCGTTTCACCGACGGTCATGGTGTAGTCGGGATAATAAGGCGACGCCTCCATCCGATCGGACCAGTCGCCCAGCTCCTGATAAGGGAAAGGCGGACATTCCAGCGTCCGCCCGCCGGTGCGCTTGGCGCCGGGAAATTCGGAATGATAATCGGGGAAATCGGGAATGCTGTAGAAATGGACCGGTGTGCGGGCCTCCAGAAAGCGGATCATGTCCGCGCCTGTATCCACGAAGGTTTCGGCCATCGCCGGGTCGATCATGCCATGCGAGAGGGCGCTCAGATAGGTCAGCGCCTCTTCCCGGCTGTCGGTCCGGCCCTTGGCCATATGGGGATGATTGGGTATCCATATCTGCCCACCGGACCAAGCCGATGTGCCGCCGATCTTGTCTGATTTCTCGAACACAGCCACCCGCGCGCCATATTCATGGGCCGTAACGGCCGCCGTCAGCGCCGCCGCGCCCGACCCCAGCACGATCACGTCGATGTCGCTCATCGCCCTTACCCTCCCCTATCTTTTGTCCCGCCATTCTCGTCTTCCAACGGCGCGGGGCAACTAGCGATAATGGCAAGGGGCGCGCGGGCCTTTGCCCAAATGCGCGACGGCGGGGATGCCCATCATAGGATGGACACCGCCCGCCGTCAGGATGGCTGGCCGCCGGATCGGGCGGCCGCCGGGCCGGAGACATTCAGCGCTGTGCGAGCTGGACCGTCGGCTTGTGGCTGATGGTGAGGCCGGCCTGCGCCCATTCTTCCTTCGACTGGCAGGTGGTGACGGGGATCAGCGATCCGGTCACGACTTCCTTGAAGCAATAGCGCTCGGTCTTCTGGTCGTAGCGGACCTTGGCCTGGCCATAGGTGCCGGTGGGCTGAGCGAAAGCGGGGGTGGCAGCAGCCGAAACGGCGATGGTAGCGGCGGCGATGGCGGCGACAAAAGCGATGGTCTTCATGATGTTTCTCTTTCCCTGAACAATGTGTGGCGATCCGTTGTGGATCATGCCGACAGCATTGCAGGGAGCGTGCCAATTCCAAAAAGAGCCGGAAAATAGGGGCTTTCGCCGTGCCAATACGGAATTTAGTGTAGGGTTTTCACCGCATATTGGTGAAATATCCGATAGGTTTGGATATTTTTCATCTCCGGTTCACATTAAGCGCCCCAGCATCTCAAACCCGACCCGTCACGGGGATCAGCGCGCCCGTAATCGCGTCCGCAGCGGGCGACAGAAGGAAAGCCGCCACCCCGGCCAGTTGCGTCGGCGTTACCCAGTTTCCAAAGTCCGCGTCGGGCATGTCGGCGCGATTGGCCGGGGTGTCGAGGATGCTGGGCAGGATCGCATTGACTCGCACCCCCTGCGCTTTCACCTCTTCCGCCAGCGCTTCGGTCAGCCGGGCGACGCCGGACTTGGACGCGGCATAGGCCCCCATCCCTGCCGCCGCCTTCGTGGCCGCCGCCGCGCCGATATTGACGATCGCCCCGCCGCTCGCAGTAAGCAACGGCAGCAAGGCGCGGCTGGCGATCAGCGCCGTGCGGACATTCATGGCATAGAGCCTGTCCCAGGTCGCGACGCTGCCGTCCGCCACCGTTTCCCAGGCAAAGCCGCCCGCGATATTCACCAGTCCGTCGAGCTGGCCCAACTCGTCCGAAATCCGCGCGGCTGCCCCGGCCATCGCCGCTTCATCGGTCAGGTCGATCCCACCCAGCGCCAGCGCAACGCTGTCCGCAGCGACCTCGCCCAGATCGATGCCCACGACCGTCCAACCGGCAGCCCCCAATATCTCGACCGTTTTGCGCCCCAATGCGCCCGCCGCGCCGGTTACCGCCACTATGCCTGTCATCGCCCTGCCCTCTCCCTGGTCCACGCCTTAAAGGCCCGCCATGCACATATATTTCATCTCGACATAATCTTCGATGCCATGGCGCGAGCCTTCGCGGCCCATGCCGGATTGCTTGATGCCGCCGAAGGGCGCCACTTCGGTCGAGATCAGCCCGGTATTGATGCCGACCATGCCGACCTCCAGAGCCTCCCCGACCCGCCAGGCACGGGCTAGGTCGCGGGTATAGAAATAGCCCGCCAGCCCCACCTCGGTATCATTGGCGAGTGTGACCGCTTCTTCCTCCGTATCGAACAGGAACAGCGCCGCGAGCGGGCCGAAGGTTTCATCCTGTGCCAGCAGCATGTCGGGCGTGCAGTCTGCAACGACAGTGGGTTCGTAGAAGCTGTGCCCTAGTGCGTGTCGATGCCCTCCGGTGACGATCCGGCCGCCCTTGGCCAGCGCGTCGGTAACATGCTCCTCCACCTTCTGGACCGCATTGTCGTCGATCAGGGGTCCTTGGACGACGCCCTCCTGCGTGCCCGGCCCCACTTTCAGCTTTTTGACGGCCGCGACCAGCTTCTGTTCGAACGCAGGCGCGACCTCGCGCTGCACCAGGATGCGGTTGACGCATACGCAGGTCTGGCCGCTGTTGCGATATTTGGACGCCATCGCACCTTCGACCGCCGCCTCCAGGTCCGCATCGGCAAAGACGATGAAGGGCGCATTGCCCCCCAGCTCCATCGACAGCTTCTTCATCGTCGGCGCGCATTGCGCCATCAGCGTCTTGCCGACCTCGGTCGATCCGGTGAAGCTCAATTTGCGAACCAGCGGGCTGGCCGTCAGTTCGCCGCCGATCACCCGCGACGATCCGGTGACGACGTTGAACACGCCGGCTGGCACCCCTGCCCTTTCCGCCAACACCGCCAGCGCCAGCGCGGTCAACGGTGTCTGGGTCGCGGGCTTCAGCACCATCGTACAGCCCGCCGCCAGGGCAGGCGCTGCCTTGCGCGTGATCATGGCCGCCGGGAAGTTCCAGGGCGTGATCGCGGCGACGACGCCGACCGGTTGCTTGACGACGACGATGCGGCTGTCTGCGCGGTGGCTGGGGATCACTTCGCCATAGAGGCGTTTGGCCTCTTCGGCGAACCACTCGATGAAACTCGCGGCATAGCCGATCTCGCCCTTGGCCTCGGCCAGCGCCTTGCCCTGCTCGCGCGTCAGGATCATCGCCAGATCATCCTGATGCGTGATCAGCAGGTCGAACCAGCGCCGCAGGATGCGCGACCGCTCGGCCGCCGTCTTCGCCCGCCAGGCCGGGAGCGCCGCGTCCGCCGCCGCGATCGCCGCCTGCGTTTCCGCCACGCCCAGATCGGGAATGGACGCGATCGTCTCGCCCGTCGCCGGATCGGTGACCGCAATGCTGGGCAAACCGGTCCATGCGCCGTCGATCAGACATTGCTGGCGCAGCAGATCGCGGTCGGAAAGGGCAATGGTCATGAAGGCACCTCTAAATAGCGTGTCCGCCATCAACGCAGCGGGGCAGCAACAGGATGCACAGATGATCGGCACCCATCCCAGCGTCAACGCGCCAGATGACCGCCTGCCGAAGGATCGACACGGCGATCCTATTTGTGACTTTCGATATCTGTTTTTCCGTTTAATTATACGACATAATATATTGTATATACACGCTTTAGATGAAATTACAATTGCGTAGAGATCGAACCTCACTGCTAGTATCGGATCATAGCCATGGCGTCTCCCGATCATAATATGCTTCTCGCTTATGCCCAGGCGCAGGCGGCGATCGAACGGATCGAAGAACGGCGACGGCTCAGCCCGGTGCGCCATCCCTGGCGCACACGGTGCCTGATCGCCGAGCGGCAGGCCTTGGCCCGCATCGACGGGCAGGCGCTGGACGACCTCGATATCGAGATAAACGCAAGGGGCGCGGTCTCCACCTCGCCTTTCGATCTAAGCGCCGCGCGCGATAGCATCGGCACCGCCATCGGCCTGGAGGCACTGGTGCAGGATGGACCTGCGCTGTTGCGCTGGCTCGGACAAGACCGCCATCCGCCAACTGGCGGGCGCACCATCGGGGACCAGCTGATGGCGATCGAACGATGGCAACGAGACGCCCGCGCCCTGCCCCCCTCCCCGCCCCTACTTCACGGTGCTGATCTGGCCCGCCTCTGGCGCCACCACGCCCCCCTTGGCCGGAGCGACTTGGTGGCGAGTCTGTTGATCGGCGATCGTTGGGGTCCAGGGAGATGGGATGGATCGGCCGGAGGGATGACGGCGATGGGCCTTGAGCGCAGCCACGCCCCTTGGCTACTGGCTCAGGGTGATGAATTGTCGCTGTTTTGGTTGAAGGCGATCGCGGCGGGCGCGCAGGTCCAGCTTGATCTGGAGATGCGGTTACGGGGCTATGCGAAGCGTGCGATGGGCCATGTCGCTAGGCGGCGGCGTCCGGGGAAATTGAAGGATGTGCTGCTGCTCGCCATGGCACGGCCGCGCGTCACCAGTCGGCAGGTCGCCGCCGCGCTGGGCCTGACATCGGCAGGCGCGATCAAGCTATTGACGATTGCCTCCGATCTTGGACTGCTGATCGAGCAATCGGGCCAAGCAAGCTATCGCAGCTATGCGATACCCGTGTCTCTATCTTACAGCCCCTTGCCCTCCTCCAGCCTGCCTCAAGATTGGCATGAGGATGAATTTTGGTCGGGCGATGGGAAAAATGAGGCCTCGCCAGAAGCCTTCTGAGCGCCAACAAGGCCACGCCAGGTGTCAATCTATGCCGAAGAAGCCGTAGCGCCCCAGAGGCCTCCTACGGCCAATTTTCGCAATTTCTCTTTTTGTTCTGCTGAGTCAGTTGGCAAATTTCATAGGGGACTGGTGGGGGAGGCATCACCCGATGCGCGAGCGCGTGATTCTAAAAACACGTTTGCTGCATCGTGCAGCCTGCACTAACGACCGGGCGGGCCGGATAGACCAAGGCCCATATGGCTTCACTAGTTTGGAGCGATCGTCATCTTGCTATGCGACGTGTTTTCAGAATCATCGCGATAAAGCGCTTGCGACCCGAAAGGTTTGAAAGCCGATCTGCCTAAGTCACGCAATTGCGCGGTCTTTGACGTGGTTGCCGAACGATACGGGCGAATGCCGACAGATCGGCCACCGGTTTTATGAAATTTCGAAAACACGTCGAAGGTCGATAGGGAAGGGCGCTAGCCGCCGTCTTCCATCAAAGCCGATATTTATTCCGGCGATGATGCTCCTTCACGAAGCCATAGAAACGCTTGGAATAGTTGCGCGGCAGTTCGGCGGGATTTTCGCCAAGAAAGGCGTCGAACCGCCGCATCAGTTCGTCATAGTCCCAACCCGGAAAATCAGCCCGAATGGCCGCGTAAATGTCTGGATCGAGCATCTTGCTGGCGCTGGAACTGCGGGCAGGAGAGGGGGCTCGCGCGCCACCTGTCGGTGCGCTGACGCGGGCGGGCCGATCGGCAACCCGCATCCCTTCCGACACGCGAGAGATGAGTCCAAGCGCCAGGCCGGCATCGACCATATCATCCTTCGCGCTGGCCACACTCGCAGTCGCTTTGCGTTTGCGGCCGAGCTGTTCGGCAAGGTGGCGACGCATGACCATCTTCATCTTCGGTCGTGCGCTATCGCCATCGATCACCTCCAGGCTAATATCGGGCAGGTCATTGCCCTTGGCCAGCTCCAGCAGCTTGCGCTTGAACACGGGATAGCTGCTCTCACTACCGCTTTTCTGGTGGAGGGTTTCAAAGCCGATGGTGAAGCCCTCGGCACCATTGCCGCCCGCATGTTTGCGCGACGCGCGATAGAGCCATTTGCCGAGGCCGCTCGTAATTTCGAAATAGAGCGGGGAGATGGACAGGATATTGCGCTTGTCCATCACGCCATCGAAAAACCATTTCGACAGGGTGATCTCCATGCCAAGCGACCGTTGCGTCCGCTCGTCCACGAGATGGGTGTAGCTGTCGATCCAGGAGAAGGTCGTCTCCCGGCTTTTGGCACTAGCGCGGATATTGGTCTTGATCGTGGTGGCCTGCAGCCGGTCGAGCGCACTCACCAGGCGCTCATAAGCACGCCCGCTGGTGCCCCAGCATATGCGCTTGAGCAGATCGCCAGGCTGGATGCGAATGACGGGTGAGAGTTCATTCTGACCCCGCTCGCGCAATTCATTCAGGTGAGAGGCAAGATAGATCATGATGTCGGCGTCCCAGATCGTCGCCATGCCATAGGTGGGATTGGCGGAGACATGGACGGTTACCGACTTGTCGGGACTGATATATTCGATGGGCTTCACGCGCCTGCGCTTCGACAGGCTGAAGAAGGGCCGCTGCATCGTTTCCTGATAATCGCGCAGCGAAATGTCGCTGAAATCAGGCAGAGTGAAGAACATTTCGAACTGGACCTTGCGCTCTTTCAGCGCCGTCTTGAGTTCGCCCTCCTGTTCCACCACGATGATCCCATTTGCCTTCCCCCCAGGGGGAAAATCCATATAACAATATGAAATATAACGATAATATGGCTATTCTTAGCTTTTTACACCCACACCTAGCGCCGCTTGGCCGTGCAAATCTTCGCCCGTTCGATGATGGGGCGCAGCGCTGCCAATATCTGGTCCACCGACAAGTCGGATGGCGACAGGGACAGCGTCAATATCTTCTGCTGATCCTTTTCCACCTGACCGATCGCAGCACCAACCGGGCTTTCGATCGCGGCTTTCTGGACCCGGCCCTTGGCAACCATGGCCTTGAGCAAGCGGGCCATGACCTCCGGCCCGGCAATCGGCTGCTCATCCCCGGATCGGCGAAAACTCTGTTCGGACGCAATCTGCTCAGCCGCCGCCTCCAGCTTCGCGCGCGACGATGGATCGCGCAGCAACGGCAACAGCTTCTCGGCATATTTCGCCTGGACGTCCATCGGCGAATGAAAGGCGCTGACAAGGGCAGGGGGAATTTCGGTCAGCGCAATATAGCGCGAGAGCTGCGACTTCGAAATCTTGAGCCGCTCGGCCATGCGCAATTGCACGCCGCCATAAAAATTATCGACCGCCGCCTTGTAGTTCATGCCGCGCTCAAGGTCGGAAATATCCTCGCGCTCGCGATTCTCGATGTCGGCCAGCCGGAACGCGGCTTCATCGTCCAAATCCTCGATGATCGCGATCAGTTCGATGTCGGGATAATGATTGGCGTTGAGCCAGGCGATCGCCCAGTGCCGCCGCGTTCCCGTAACCAATTCGTAAGGCAGTTCCGCATTGGGCGTGCGCCGGACCACTGCGGGGACGCGATTGCTGCCTTCGGCCAGGATAGAATCGATTAGGCTGCGCAGCCGATGCTCGTCCAGCATCGAATAGTCGCGCGCATTGCCCGGCCAGACCGAACATTCGGCAGGCTTCAACCGGATCGTCGGCCGCTTGACGATCCGCGCTGCCTCACCAAAGGCTTCCAACCGCTTATTGGTGAAATTGGTGCGCGGCGCGGCCGGACTTGGCTCGCTCGTCGCCGGGGGAGGGGCCGGATCGTTCAGCGCCGATGCCAAAGCTTCGCTGATGAGGGAACGACGGCTCATGCCGCCACGCCCACGCTGGAGTCAGCGGTCAGGCTGGTCGATGGCCATTGCTGGCGGATCTGCTGTTCAACCTCGGCAAAGACCGCATCCAGATTATCACGGCAGCGCGTATAGGTCTGGTGCGATGCGGATGGTTTGGACTCGTAGATCGACCGGAACGCCTGGGTCGCATTCTTGATTTCCTCGGATGCCAAAATAGGTTGTCCCAGCAACAGCCCGGCATAGGTCGCCTGCATGATCCGCCACATGTCATTTTCGCCAGGCTTGCTCGGCGAGAAGGCGGAACAGACGACGCGGATGAAGCCATAATCGACCGGCGTGCCATTTTCTTCGAGAATCTCGATATTGTCCGCGATCGTATCCATGAAATGGATGGTCGACAGATAATCGAGCTGCCGCGCGGGCACCGGGATCAGCAGGCCAGTGGCCGCCGCCATCACGTTGAGGCCCAGGAAGCCCATAGCTGGCGGCGGATCGAGCAGGATCACGTCGAAATCCTTGGTCACGCTGGCAATGCCGATGCGCAGCGCCTGCAAACCCTCGCGCACCGCTTGACCACCTTCGCGCAAAGTCGCGGTCAAATCCCATTCGGCATCCTGCAAGCCCAGGCTCGACGGCACGATCTTGATCGTGGGCCAAGGCGTATCGCGGATGGTCTGCGAAAAGTCGCTGAACGTGCTGCGCGGCGACAGGAACGCGCCCAATGTCTGTTCGTCGTCGATCAGCGTTTCAGGCTGAATGTCGAACATGGTCGTCGTCGACGCCTGCGGATCGCAATCGATCACCAGCACGCGATAGCCATGCAAGGCGAGATAATCGGCCAGATGCTTGGTGATCGTGCTTTTGCCGACGCCGCCTTTGAAATTCTGCACCGCCAGCACGACGGCATCCTCATCGGGTTGCTTGCCGACATGGATGCCCAATGCCTCGCGGATATGGGTCAGGTCTTCGAGCGTGTAGTAGCGGCGGCCATTAGCCTGCTGCTTGGGCTGGGGCAGGCGCCCTTTGGCCTCCGCCTTGGCTAGCGCTTCGGGCGTTCGGCCGATCAGTTCGGCGGCGACGGTCGGGCCAAAACTGATATCGAGCGTCTTGTGATTGTCCGGCCGAAACACGATCGTCTTGATATGATCGCGCATTTGCTGGCAAGCGGTGGTGACGTTCCGCAATGTGTTGACCGTAAACGACATGATGCCCCTCAGCGCCGAATCACGACTGTTGAAAATGGTTGGCGTTTAATGCCTCCATTTTCGCATCAAAGTCAAACCGTAGCAGATGTCCGCTGGGAATTGCCACTTGCCGCACTGCGATTGCCTCAAACGACAACCTTGGCCGTGACACGCCTCGAAAGGGTCCAGTGCCCCCTGATAGCCCTTCAACCTCTATCCACACGCTGTGTGTGGTCTGGATAGCAAACCTAGCCTCCATTTGCCCATCAATCGGTTTAGGGGATTTATTCGGAGATTAGCAGAGTTAGCGCCATCGTCATGCGCCTGTAACGCAACCGTCATCGCGAGTCGCAGAACGGCCAGTGAAACCGATCCCACGTCCGATCCAATCCGATAGCACGACCACACGATTCCGAAACCACGATGCATCCGCGTTGATAACACGTTGGATACCGGTCATTCAGGGACGTGGCCAGGCCGGTTATTCACCAGCGGTCGCTGATAGGAAGGGTCGCTGCCGTCGCGGGCCGATACGCCATTGGCCGCGATGCCGGGCCAGTCGGCAAAAGGAAGGGGCAGGGTCGGCACCAGTCCCGACCATTCGATGATATTGGTGCGCAGCGTGATCTTCCAGTGGCCCGCCTGCTTTTCCAGCCGATCGAGATAGCGACCGCCCGCAACCCAATTGCTGGCATCGCGGTTGCGCCCGACGAACAGATAATAGGTTTCGACATGGGCTTGGGCACCGTCGATATCGATCGTCTGGTTCAACAGATTATGATGCGTCGCCTCCTGCCCGGCATCATGCAGCCCCGTTGCCCAGTCATAGAGCGCCTCGGCTCCACCCACGAACGGCCCGGCGGCGATGATCGCATCGGGGTGGAAGGCCGACAGGAACAAGGCCCGGTCGAACCGGTCCATGCCGCGGGCGAAGCGGACGATGCAGTCGGCAATATCCTGCCGATCAAGCAGCGCGTCCAGTCGCGCCATACGCTCAACGTCCATGGCCAGCCTCCGCGATCGGCCGCCAGATGGGTGAACCACGCTCGGCCCGCAAGGACGGGATGGCCTTCCCGTCAATATCGCTAATGCCATAATCCTGTGCGACTTCTGCGGTAATGAAGGTGCCGCCCGACCGCGCCATGATCGCAGGATCAGCCGCCAGCGCCGCGATAACGCGGCCTGGAAATTCGGGCGAACAGCCGACCAGCGGGTTGGTGACGGTGCGTGCCTGCATGGCGGGGTTGGCGGCCAGATTGCGGTTGGCGCGTTCGGTAAAGGTCAGCCCTTGCCACAGCGAAAGCGAGGCAACGCCATGCGGTTCCAGTTCGATCGCCATGTCCCGCGCCATCCGGTCGACCGCCGATTTGGCGGTGCCGAATATCGTGCCATATGTATAGGTGACGCCGACATAACCCGAAATCGCGACGATCAGCCCCGACCGCTGCGGCGTCATGATCTTCGCCGCGTGCCAGGCAGCGGTGAAATTGGATCGCACGCCTACATCCACCATCTGCCAGTTAGACAGCGGCTTTTCCCAGAAGGGCAGGGGGATGGTCAGGTCTTCGGGCAAGGCGAAGGCGTTGTTGACGAGAATGTCGAGCCGACCCTGTTCCTGCGTAACCCGGTCGAACAGGGCTGCCACCTGCGCGTCGTCGCCATGATCGACCGCGACCGCTATGCCCCGCCCGCCGCGCGCATCGCACTGCGCCGCCGTCTCGCCGACCGTGCCGGGCAGGTCATGCGCGCCGGGCGTGACCGTGCGCCCGGTCACATAAACGGTCGCGCCTTGCTCGGCGAGCGCAAGCGCGATCCCCTTGCCGATCCCCCGGCTTGCGCCCGTCACCACGGCCACCTTGCCTGTCAATTGTCCCATCGCCCGTCTGTCCTCAATCGGCTTGCGCGAAAAATATGGCGCTGAAATCGCCCACCGCCCGTCCGGTGAAATGTGGCGCGCTGAACGGCATTCCCATCAACCCTTGCGACCAGTCGGCCGCTGCGCCTGCATCCTGAAACCAGTCATAGACCATGGTCCGTTTCGCGATCCGCCAGACACCCGTCCGTCGCGCCATCGCGTCGAGATAGCGTCCGCCAAGCCACATATCGCGCGCGCCTTCGCCCGCATCGATCCGGTGATAGGCGCTGACATGGGTTTCGACTTTCGCCAGATCGCCGTCGATCTGCATCAGGCTTTGCCCCAACATATGCTGGGTCGCGGCGATCGCGTCGGACCCCGGCACCACCCAGGCGAGATAGGCGTCGAAATCGCCCGCAAAAATGCCATAATCGACCGTCGCATCGGGCCAGAAGCTGCTGCGGATCAGCGCGGCATCGCGCCGGTCCTCGCCCCGCGCCAGCCGCGCCAGGCAGTCACTTATCGCCATCCGGTCGGCCAGCGCCCGCCAGGCTTCGCCATCAGCCATGGCTCCATTCTCCCTCATTCCCGCAATTGCCATGGACCCGATATGGACGGCTTCGCACCCGCTCGACAGCAGCGCGCCCGGATATCGGCCCGGCGATAACCCCGCCATTGGTCGGCCAAGCCGGTTTTCCATCGCTGCCTGCGCGTGCATCATTAGGGCGTGCCCCTGCTCAGGAAGGGGCGGATCATGAGCAGGAGAGACAGTGTGAGTAGCCCGACGCTAGATTGTTCGGATATCGACCAATATCTGGGCAAGCCGATCCAGCCCGCCCGCATGGTGGAGCCGATCGCCAATAACGATATCCGCCGCTGGGTGCAGGCAATGCACTATCCCAACCGCCTCCATTATGATGCGGGCTATGCCGCGCAAAGCCGCTGGGGCGGGCTGGTCGCGCCGCAGAGCTTTGCCGTGACGATGGATTGCGGCCATGGCTCCGCACCCGCCTGCGTCGGCGGCATCCCCAACAGCCATCTGCTGTTCGGCGGTGACGAATGGTGGTTCTATGGTCCGCGCATGCAGGGTGGCGACCGCATCTGGAACGAGCGGATTCCGTTCGACTATACCGTCAAGGACACCAAATTCGCTGGCCCCACCTGTTTCCAGCGCGGCGACAATTTCTATTATAATCAGGCTGGCGACCTGATCTGTAAGCAGAGGTCGACCACGATCCGCTACAATCAGGAAGCGGGCAAGGATAATGCGCCGACCGATGGCTTCGATGATCCGGTGTGGACCGACGAGGATCTGGAATCGCTCGAAGCGCGCAAGATGGAATGGATCCAGATGCTGCACGATCTGGGCCATGACCGGCGCTGGTGGGACGATGTGACTGTCGGCGCGGCTTTGCCCGAACGGGTGATCGGCCCGCATTCGATCGTGTCCTTCACCACCGAATGGCGCGCCTATACCTTCACCCAATGGGGCGGCACCCACCGGCGCACCGACCTCGACATGGAGGCGCTTGGCTTCGTCAAGGAAATGGCGGGGCATGAAAATGATCCGGTGATGGAAGCGATCAATCCCGAATTTACCGATGGCGCCTATTTCGGCCCGTCGCGCGGGCATCTCTTCCCGCGCTGGGCGCGCTTCATCGGCATGCCGCGCGGCTACGGCTATGGCGCGTCGATGGGGGCGTGGATCACCGACTATTTCGCGGGCTGGGCAGGCGAGTGGGGCATGGTGCGCCATTCCGCCTGCAATTATCGCGGGCCTGCGCTGACCGGCGACATTACGGTGACGACCGGCACCATCCTCGACAAGTTCGTCGATGAGGAAGGCCGCCATATGGTGCAGCTCGATTGTCGCTTGATGAACCAGGCAGGCGTCACGCTGGCAACCGCCAAGGCCGAAGTCGAATTGCCCAAAAAGCCAGCCTGATCGGATCGACCCTCCCCGGCAAGGGCAGGGGAATCGCATATGGGCTTGAACGATTGATCGAATGGGATTCTTGGGTGGTCTCCATAGTTGGAGGCGACCGATGGATGATTT
>MIAK01000019.1:0-30799 GCA_001829085.1 Sphingomonadales bacterium RIFCSPLOWO2_12_FULL_63_15
CCCGGACAAGGGATCAATCAAAGGCAAAATCAAACGGGCGGGCTGGAACGATGCATTCCTTCTCTCAATGCTTGGTCATATGCGATAGCCCTGCCCTGGAAGGGGAGGGGGACCGGCGAAGCCGGTGGAGGGGTGTCGCCCCATCGTGAGGGTGACACCCCTCCGTCTGGCCTGCGGCCAGCCACCTCCCCTTCCAGGGGAGGATTTTAGTGGCGTACCGAATGCCGATCCCGCATTTCCCATTTCCCCCAACCTGCCCTATCCTTCCGCCCATGCCCTCCCCCGACATCATAGACCGCTGGCGTCACCATCTCGCGCTCGACCGCCGCCGGTCGACGCATACGGTGCGCGCCTATGTCGCGACGGCGGAGCGGCTGGTCGCCTTTCTGGAGGGCCATCATGGCGCGGCGGTGACCCCCGCCAGTCTGGCGCGGATCGACCAGGCGGACCTGCGCGCCTTTCTGACGGTGCGGCGAATGGACGGGATCGGCAATCTGTCGGCGGCGCGCGAACTCTCCGCCGTGCGCGCTTTTCTGCGCTTTACCGGCGGCGAGGATGCCCGCGTGCCCCTGCTCAAGGGGCCACGGGCCAAGCGCGGCCTGCCACGCCCCATCTCGCCCGACGAAGCCGTCGCGCTGGCGCAGGACATTGCCGAAACCGCGCGCCTGCCCTGGATCGGCGCGCGCGACTGGGCGGTGCTGCTGCTGCTTTATGGCGCGGGCCTGCGCATAGGCGAAGCCATGGGGCTGACCGGCGCCGCGCTGCCGCTCGCCGATACGCTGCGCGTCACCGGCAAGCGCAACAAGACCCGGCAAGTCCCGCTCCTGCCGCAAGTGCGCCAAGCGATCGAAGCCTATGTCGAGCAATGCCCCTTCCCCATGACCCGAGACGAAGCGCTGTTCCGGGGTGCGCGCGGCGGGCCGCTCTCGCCTGCGCTGATCCGCCGCGCCGTGCAGGGCGCACGCGGTCGGCTGGGCCTGTCGGACCACACCACACCCCATGCGCTGCGCCACAGTTTCGCGACGCATTTGCTGGGGCGCGGCGCAGACCTGCGCAGTTTGCAGGAACTACTCGGCCATGCCAGCCTGTCATCGACCCAGGTCTATACCCAGGTCGATGCAGCACATTTGATGGACGTCTATCGTAACGCCCATCCGCGGGCGTGAAGCGGCGTCAGAGCGTGCAGGTGCGGCTCACGCCCCGACGCACGAAATATTGGTCGGTACGCGAATTATAGCTGCGATAGCGCTGCTGGCAGGCGCGCACATGCTGATACCAGTTGCTGCGATTGCCCCAGCTGCGCGGCGGATCGGACGGGCGGCTGCCCCATTTGCTGTCCCAATTGCCATGGCGGCTCTGAGCCGCCGACGGCGCCTTGTCGTTCCGGCCAGCGACGGGGGCGCGACGGTCATCCCGGTTTGTGCTCCCCTGTTTCTGCGTTCCGCGATCATCGTTTTTCCGCGTCGCATGGCTGCCGGACTGCGCGCTCGGCTGGGCCAAGACAGCGGCGGGCGCGATCGCCAGAAACATAGCGCCCAATAGTGTCGCGGTTTTCATCAACATCAAAACAAACTCCGATAGTCAGCCGGGTTTAGGCACCTGACCGACGAACGAAGCGCAGTGGCTATCGCTCCTCGCAAGCAGGCACCTTGGGCTTCCATGTTGCTAGACGCCACAGATAGAGGATTACCGCCCCAACGACGCAGATTGTCGCGGCCGGGCCGATATATTTGTCGATCTCGCTGAAATTCTTGCCCAGTACGAAGCCAGCATAAGCCAGGATGATGTTCCAGATCAGCGCCCCGCCGGTGGTCCACAGCAGGAAGCGGATATGCCCCATCCGAAACAGCCCGGCAGGCAGCGAGATCATCGTCCGCAGCGCGGGCATGAAGCGGAACACGAACACGACGATCTGACCATATTTGCCGAACAGGCGATCCAGCGCCTCGACATCGCGCCACTCCAGCGTCGCCCAACGGCCATAGCGATCGACCAGCGGCTTCAACCGGGCAAAGCCCAGCACATGGCCGATCATATACCAGAAATAATTGCCGATCGTGGTGCCGATCGTCCCGGCCAGCAGGAGCCAGCCCATGTCCATCCGCCCCTGGCCGACACGAATGCCGCCAATGCCCATGATCAGTTCGGACGGGATCGGCGGAAAGACATTTTCCAGCACCATCAGCAGGAAAATGCCCCAATAGCCGCCCGCGTCGATCAGGCGCAGCACCCAGTCAGTCATGTAATTTGCTCACAGCCCACCAGGCCGCTGACGTCCGCAACCAACCGCCCACCTAACCTCCGTTCGCCCTGAGCTTGTCGAAGGACCGCACTTCTTGAAAGAAAGGACAGGGCTTCGACACGCTCAGCCCGAACGGGCGAAAGGTCACAAACAATCGTCAAGCCGCCACGCGCGCTGCGAGTCGGGCGTCGATCGCGTCCCAGATCAGCCCGCCGGTGTCGGTCCCGTCGAACGCTTCGATCGAGACGATGCCCGTCGGCGAGGTCACGTTGATTTCAGTCAGCCATTCGCCGCCGATCACGTCGATACCCACGAACAACAGCCCGCGACGCTTGAGTTCCGGTCCCATCGCCGCGCAGATTTCGCGCTCCTTGTCGGTCAGCACCGTCTTGGCCGCAGAGCCGCCGACCGCCAGGTTGGAGCGGATTTCACCCGCGCCCGGAATCCGGTTGACCGCGCCGGCGACTTCGCCATCGACCAGCACGATGCGCTTGTCGCCCTCCGCGACGCCGGGGATGAATGCCTGAACCATGAAAGGCTCGACCCATGAGGCGTTGAAGAGTTCCACGAGCGAGGAGAGGTTTGCGCCATTTTTGCCGACATGAAACACCGCCACGCCGCCATTGCCATAGAGCGGCTTGACCACGATCTCACCATGTTCGGCGAGGAAAGATCGCACTTCGGCGAGGTCGCGGGTGATCATCGTCGGCGGCATGAAGCGCGCATAATCCAGCACGAACAATTTTTCGGGCGCATTGCGAACGCTGGCGGGGTCGTTGACCACCAGCGTCTCATCCTGCACCCGCTCCAACAAATGGGTGGCGGTGATGTAGGACAGGTCGAACGGCGGGTCTTGCCGCATCAGCACGACATCGACATCGCGGCCAAGGTCGATCATCTCTTCCGGCCCATAGGCGAAATGATCGCCATCCACTTTCTGCACATGCACCGGCCGCGCCTTGGCCAGCACCCGGCCGTCGCGGAACGTTAGGTCATGGGCGAGATAATGGTAAAGCCGATGCCCGCGCGCCTGCCCCGCCAGCATGATGTGGAACGTCGAATCGCCCGCGATCTTGATACCCTCCATCGGGTCCATCTGCACCGCGACGGTCAGGGGGTTGAGCTGCGTCATTGGGGTCATCCTCATATAATGACTCGTCATGCTGAACTTGTTTCAGCATCCATTCGTCCTACCGCCGCGTATATCCGCAGCCGCAGAGCCAATGGACCCTGAAACAAGTTCAGGGTGACGAAGGGGTGTATGGAAGGACAAATCACCCCCCATGCCAGACATTCGCCAGATGGCGTGGCGCGCGGCCCGGCGCAAGGAGGATGACGTCGATTCGCATATCGTCCCCCGCTTTGCCCAGCTCATGCCACAATATTTCCGCCGCCGCCGCGACCCGGCGCAACCGCCGTTCGTCGATCGCCAGGTCCAGTTCCGCCGCCGTGCCGCGCGCCTTCACCTCGACAAAGGCCAGCATTGTGCCCTTGCGCGCGACCAGATCGACCTCGCCCGCCGCCGTCCGCATCCGTCGCCCGACGATCTGCCAGCCTTTGAGCCGCAGCCACCAGGCGGCGATCCGCTCCGCCTGACGGCCGCGGCGCTCGGCGCCTTCGCGCTTCACCCCTTCAATTCCGTCGCCCGGTCATAAAGCGTGCGCCGGTCCAGCCCCAGTTTCTTGGCCACCTCGCCCGCCGCCTTCGACACCGACAACCGGGTCAGCGCCTCGCGCAGCGCGGCATCGGCATCCTCGGCGGTGGCGGGCAGCGCTTCGCCCGGCGGGCCGACCGTCACCACGATCTCGCCCTTGGGCGCGGCATCGGTATAGCGGGCGGACAGTTCGCTCAGCGTCCCGCACGCCGTTTCCTCGAACGTCTTGCTGATCTCCCGGCTGACCGCTGCCTCCCGGTCGCCCAGATGCGCCGCCATCGCCGACAGACTTTCCGACAGGCGCGGCCCGCTTTCGTAGAAGACCAGAGTCGCCCGCAATCCCGCCACTTCATCCAGCGCATCGCCGCGCGCCTTGGCCTTGCTCGGCAGGAAACCCATGAACAGGAACCGATCGGTCGGCAGCCCCGACAGCGTCAGCGCCGCGATCGCCGCGCTCGGCCCCGGCAGCGTCGTGATCATGCGCCCCGCCGCCCGCGCGTCGCGCACCAGCTTGTAGCCCGGATCGGAAATCAGCGGCGTGCCCGCATCCGACAACAGGGCCACCGATTCGCCCGCCATCCGCTCGATCAGCCGCTGGCGCACATTTCCGCCGCTATGGTCATGATAAGGCAGCATCGGCCGATCAGAGCCTGCATGGCGGAGCAGCCGCGCGCTGACCCGCGTATCCTCGACCGCGACAACGTCGGCCAGCCGCAACACCTCCGCCGCGCGGGGGGTAAGGTCACCAAGGTTGCCGATCGGCCCCGCGACGATATAAAGCCCAGGTTCAAGACCCGATGATTGAGTTTCCATAAGGACGCCAGATGACAGAGACGGATGCCTCCCGGCAAGCGGACTTGTTCGCTTCCCTCAAACGCGGCGCACGGCTGGCTTTCGCCGCGAGCGCCCTGATGCTCGCCGCCTGTCAGTCGATCGTCCCCAAGGGACCGGCGCCGACCACGCCCACCGGCCCGGCCCAACCGTCCGGCCCGACGGTGACCGAAGGCCTGCCCACCGACACGCTGCGCCATCGCGTCGCGCTGCTGGTGCCGATGACCGGCACCAATGCGGGCGTCGGCCAGTCGATCGCCAACGCCACCACGCTGGCGCTGATGGATACCAAGACCGACAAGGTCCGCATCACCACCTATGACACTGCGCTCGGCGCAGCAGCAGCAGTCAACAAGGCGCTGGCCGATGGCAACCGCCTGATCCTTGGCCCCTTGCTGGCCGACGATGCCCGCGTGATCGGGCCGATCGCGGCGCGCGCCAATGTGCCGGTGATCAGCTTCTCCAACGACAGCGGCGTTGCGGGCAGCGGCGTCTATATCATGGGTTACAACCCCAATCAGTCGATCGAGCGCGTCGTCGGTTTCGCCCGGCAAAAGGGGCTGAGCCAGTTCGGCGCGCTGATCCCGCGCGGCACCTATGGCGAGCGGGCGGGCAATGCCCTGTTGCGCGCGGTGGAGCAGGCGGGCGGCACGGTCGTATCAATGCAGACCTTCGACCGCAGCCCCGCGTCGATGACGGCGGCGGTCAAGAAATTGCAGGCTTCCTCCAGCTATGATGCGCTGCTGATCGCCGATAGCGGCCGCGTCGCGCTGCAGATCGCGCCGATCGTGCGCAAAAATGGCGGCGCGACGGCGCGACTGCTCGGCACCGAATTATGGAATACCGAAGGCTCGCTGTCGGCGAGCCCCGTGCTGCGCGGCGCCTGGTTCGCCAGTGTTTCCGACAGCCTCTATCGCCAGCTCGCCACCAAATATCGCGCCCGCTACGGCAGCGCGCCTTTCCGCCTGTCCTCGCTTGGCTATGACGCCGTGCTGCTGACGGTGCGAATCGCGCAGGACTGGAAGCCGGGCAGCGCCTTCCCCGCCGCGCGCCTGCGCGACGCAGGCGGCTTTTCCGGCATCGACGGCGCATTCCGCTTCTCGCGATCGGGCGTTGCCGAACGCGCGCTCGAAGTGACCGAAATCGGCGCAGGCAATATGACCATAATAGCGCCCGCGCCCCGCAGCTTCGAGGATTAAGCCAACCGTCCGCCGGACGCAGGATTTTCCCTGTCCTGCGCCTGGCGATGGCGGCATAATCCCCTCTGGTCCGTCTTGCGGCTGAAAAGGGAGCGTTCGTCCATGTCCTTGACCGTTCGCATCCTTGTCGCGCTAGTTTTGGGCCTAGCGGGTGGCATCGCCCTGGCCGAATGGGGTCAGGGGTGGGACGTACCGCTGCTGTCCATCGCACAGCCTGTCGGCAAGGCATGGCTTAACGGGCTGCAGATGCCGCTTATTCCCCTCATCTTTGCGCTGCTCGTGACCGGCATCGCGCAAGCGGCGACAACGGCGCGCACCAATGGCATGGCCGGGCGCGCCATTGGCCTGTTCGCCCTGCTGCTGGTCGCCTCCTCCACTGTCGCTGCGCTCGTTGGGCCGTTGCTGCTGCAGCTCTGGCCTGTGCCTTCGGGCGCGGTCGGCATGTTGACGGGGGCGCAGGGCGCGGCGGAGGTGCCCGGCGTGCGGCCGTCGGCAGACTGGCTGCTGGGCTTCATCCCCGCCAATCCGATCAAGGCGGCCGCCGAGGGCGAGGTCGTCGCCGTCGTGCTGTTCGCGCTCATCTTCGGCTTTGCCGTTACCCGCATCGCCGACGCGCGTCGCGCGCAGTTGACCGGCCTGTTCGACGCGCTGACCGATGCGCTGCTTGTCGTGGTGCAATGGGTGTTGTGGCTTGCTCCCATCGGTGTGTTCGCGCTGGCGCTTGTGGCGGGCGCACGGTCGGGCCTCGCCACCGCGGGCGCGCTGCTTCACTATATCGGCTTCATCGTGCTGATCTGCCTGGTCGTTACCCTGCTCGTCTATCCGCTGGTGGCGTTGCTCGGCCGAATCGCGCCCGGCCGCTTCGCCCGCGCCGCCTTCCCGGCCCAGGCCATCGCCTTCTCGACACAAAGCTCGATCGCCTCGCTGCCTGCCATGATCCAGGCAAGCGACGGACCGCTGGACGTCCGCCCGACCACGCGCAACATCGTCCTGCCGCTCGCCATATCGCTGTTCCGCATCACCAGCCCGCCCGCCAATCTGGGTGTCGCCCTCTATGTGGCGGCGATGAACGGGGTCATGCTGGGACCAGTGCAATTGGCGATGGGCGTGGCGGTCGCCGCGATCATTAGCCTCGCCTCGGTGGGCCTGCCCGGCCAGGTCAGCTTCTTTACCACCACTGGCCCCATCTGCCTTGCCATGGGTGTGCCGGTGGAGGCGCTGCCGCTGTTGCTGGCGGTGGAGACCGTACCCGACATCTTCCGCACCGTCGGCAACGTCACCGCCGACATGGCGGTAACGCGGATCATCGATCAGAATGGCCTTACGGCAGCCGACGCGCCGTCAGGATCTTGACCGGCGCTTCGAGCATCTGCCCCTTCATCACGCCCTCGCCCGCTGTCGCGGACTTAGGCGCGGCCAGAATGGTTTTCACCACGTCCAGCCCTTCGACCACATGGGCGAACACGGCAAAGCCCTGATTATCGCCCGGCGCGTCCGGCCGGGCGTCCATGGCGGGCATCTTGCCCAGCACGATGAAGAAGTCGCCGGTCGCGCTCCCCGGCGCATAGCGCGCCATCGACAGTGCGCCCTCATCATGGGTGAGGCCGGTCTGGCTGGTCGGCTCATGCTTGATTGGCGGCCGGATGCGCTTGGGGTCATTCTGTGCCCCGCCCTGCACGAAGCCATAATCGGCCGCGCCGACGCCGCGATAAAAGACGGTGCCGTCCAACCGCTTCTGATCGACATAGGCGAGGAAATTGGCGGCGGTCACAGGCGCCTTGTCGGCATGGACCGCGATCACGATCTGCCCCGCTGCGGTATCGAGCGCCACCCGCACATCGGCGGGTGCCTGCGCCAAGGCGGGCGAGAGGGTGAGGACAGCGGCAAGCCAAAGGGCGATGGAGCGAATCATGCTGCCAGCCTAGCCCTTCATACGCCCAACGCCAGCCCCTCAGCCCTCCAGCTGGCGCAACAGCGCGCGGACGTCGGCGTCGATATCGGGATTGCTCTCGCGCAACTGCTCGATCGTGCGGACCGCATGGATCACCGTGCTATGATCGCGCCCGCCAAAGATGCGGCCGATTTCCGGCAGCGAGCGCGGCGTCATCTTCTTGGCGAGATACATCGCCACCTGGCGCGGGCGCGCCACCGCGCGGGCGCGGCGCTTGGAGCGCATTTCCGACACGTCGATGCGAAAATGGGCGGCACAGACCTTCTGGATTTCGTCCACGGTGATGCGCCGGGCATTGGCGCGCACGGCATCGGCCAGCATCCCCTGCGCAAAGTCCAGGTCGATCGCCCTACCGGTCAACTGGCCATAGGCGACGAGCTTGTTGAACGCGCCTTCCAGTTCGCGGACGTTCGACCGAATCGAGCGGGCGAGAAAGTCGATCACGGCATCGGGCACCGGCGGATCGCCCGCAACGGCGCGCTTGGCTTCAAGGATCGCCAGGCGCAGCTCAAGGCTGGCGGGCTGGATGTCCGCCACCAGGCCACCGGCGAGGCGCGACAGGATGCGCGGATCGATCGATTCGAGCGCCTGGGGTGCCCGATCGGCGGTCACGACGATGCGCGCGCCGGTGTCGATCAGATCGTTGATCGTGTGGAGAAACTCCTCCTGCGTCGACCCCTTGCCCGCAATGAACTGGATATCGTCGATCAACAGCAGCCGCGCCGCGCGCAACCGCGCCTTGAACGCCATCGTTTCATTGGCGCGCATCGCATTGACGAACTCCATCATGAAACGCTCGGCCGACATGTAGAGAACCGGCGCGCCGGGCGAGTGTGCAGCGAAAGCGGCTGCGATCGCATGCAGCAGATGCGTCTTGCCCTGGCCAGTGCCGCCTTGGATGAACAGCGGGCTGAACCGCGGCTGCGCCTCGGCTGCCATGGCTTTTGCGGCCGAGCAGGCCAGTTGATTGCTCTCGCCCACGACGAAGTCGGCAAAGCCATGGCGCGGCGTGAAATTGACCGCGCTGGCGACGGCCTCGGGCAGCGGCTCGACGACCGGCTCCACGGCCGCGACGTCGAGCAGTCGAGGACCGCTGGCGTCGGGCGCGCGCAGCACGCGGATGTCGCGCACCTCTGCCCCGGCGCTGCGCCAGGCCATGCGCAAACGATCACCAAACTGGCCGGTCACAAAGTTCGCGCTGAAATCCGTGGCGACCAGCAAATCGAGCGTTTGCGAATCCGGGCAATAGTCGCCCAGTCGAACCGGCTTGAGCCATTGGTCGAACATGCGCGCGCCAATGTCGCGGCGCAGACCGGCGCGGATCATCGTCCAGGTGGAATCGAGGTCGGCATTTGCCTGTACCCCTGCATCCTCCTGCCAATCCACCACGCCTATAATTTCCGTCATTATTGTGCCGACCCTACCAATATGCCCCCTGCCTTCGGGCAGGAACCAGCGACGCGAACGAACCCACCGGCAAAAGCCCCTGCTTTGCCGGGTCCATCCCATCCACTGACTAAATGACGGCCGCACAGAGATGATTCGACGGCGGCCGGATGTCGAAAATAGACAGGGCGGCTCCCCCGGATCAAGGGCGCGGCGGTTCAAAAAAATGAAATAAAGCCGTTGACTCGGCAAACCCGCAGAAAAGGGTTAGTTGCGAAAATATCGCCGTTTTTGAGTTAGTTATTTAGTTATTATCTTGAGGCTACCAGTCGAATCGCGGGAATTGCTTGTGTCCGCTGTGTGACCATCTTGTGAATGAACATGAAAAAGCCCGCTTCCCTGATGGGAGCGGGCTTGTTCAGTCCCTGGAAACGGGAAAAGGCTTAGGCGAGCGCGCTGACAGCCTTGGTCAGGCGGCCGAACTTCCGCGAAGCCGTGTTCTTGTGCATCACGCCGCGCGCAACGCCGCGTGCCATTTCCGGCTGAACCGACTGCAGCGCGGTGGCGGCAGCGTCCTTGTCACCAGCGGCGAGGGCGGATTCCACCTTCTTCACCAGGGTGCGGATCCGGCTGATGCGGGCACCATTGATTGCGGCGCGACGTTCGTTGCGGCGGATGCGCTTCTTGGCTTGCGGCGTATTGGCCATTTAGAGTCCTCGGTTCTCGTCAATATTTGAAAAGAGACCAGTCGGACTCGCCAACCCGCCTCATGAAGGTGCGCGCCTTACAAGGGTTCGTTCCGGTCGTCAACCAGTCGGACCCGCTTCACCGCTGACATGTCGGACAGAAAAAGGTGGATCGCCCGCCATCGACACGGCGCTGCACCGTGCCGCCACAGGGGCATGGTTCGCCTTCGCGACCATAGACGCGCCATTGCTTGGAAAAATAGCCCAACTCCCCGTCCGGCCGCGCATAATCGCGCAGCGTCGATCCGCCCGCGACGATCGCGGCGGCCAACACCGTGCGAATCGACTCGACCAGCAGGGTAAGGCGTGGACGACTGATCTTCCCCGCCGCTCGCGTCGGCGCGATGCCCGCCATATTCAGCGCTTCGCACACATAGATATTGCCCAGCCCGGCCACGATTCGCTGGTCGAGCAACGCCGCCTTGATCGATGTCGCCTTGCCCTTCAGCACGGCCGCCAGATGGGCGGCATCAAAATCCGGCCCCAGCGGTTCCGGTCCCATCCGGGTGAACGGGCCATAAGCTTCCCACGCCTCGCTGCGCACCAGATCGATGAAGCCGAAGCGGCGCGGATCGTTGAGCGCCAGTTGACGTCCTGCCCCGGTTTCCAGGATCAGATGATCATGCGTGCCGATATCGGTCGGGTCCACCCGCCAGCGGCCCGACATGCCTAAGTGAAAGATCATCATGTCGCCCCGGTCGGTGGCGATCAGCCCATATTTGGCGCGCCGCGTCAGCACCGTAACCGTCGCACCCGTCAAACGCTGGCGCAGGTCCACGGGAATAGGAAAGCGCAGGTCCGCGCGGCGCGGTTCGACACGGGCGAGAACCGCGCCCTCCAGCACGGATCGAAGGCCCGCAACGGTAGTTTCGACTTCGGGAAGCTCTGGCATAAGGACCATCTAGGCAAGAGCGCTTCCAATTCCCAGCTTCTTGGCTGGAATGGCACGCAATCTCTGTCTAGAGGATCAGGCATGAACGAAACAGCATCCTTTGGCTATCGGGACGTCGATGCCGCCGAAAAACAGGGCATGGTCCGCGAGGTCTTTTCCAATGTCGCAGCCAAATATGATCTGATGAACGACGCCATGTCGGTGGGCGCGCATCGATTGTGGAAGGATCAGTTCGTCGCTCGCGTCAAACCGCGGCCGGGCGAAGCGATCCTCGACATGGCGGGCGGCACCGGCGACATCGCCTTTCGCATGCATAAATATGGGGCCGACGTCACCGTGTCGGACATCAACCCCGAAATGCTAGGCGTGGGCATGGAACGCGCCAAGAAGAAGGGGCTGGAAGGCCTGCTCTGGTCGGAACAAAATGCCGAGCAACTGACCTTCACCGATCGCAGTTTCGACGCCTATACGATCGCCTTTGGCATCCGCAACGTGACGCATATCGACCAGGCATTGGCGGAAGCGCATCGCGTGCTGAAATTTGGCGGGCGTTTCTTCTGCCTTGAATTTTCGACCACGACCTGGCCGGGCTTTTCGGACGTGTATGACGTCTATTCGCACAAGCTGGTCCCGCAACTCGGCAAGCTGTTTGCCAATGACGCCGACAGCTATCGCTATCTGATCGAATCGATCCGCCGCTTCCCCACCATGCCCAAGTTCGAAGGCATGATCCGCGACGCCGGGTTCGTGCAGACCAAGGTCGAACCGATCCTGGGCGGCCTGGTCGCGATCCATTCGGGCTGGAAGATTTGATCCCCGCATGACGTCGCACATCACCCATATCTGGCGACTCCTCAAATGGGGGCGCACGCTGGCGCGCCATGGCGCGTTGCGCGGAATCGAGCGCGACCCGCTGACCCCGGCCTCCGTGCGGCGGCTGGTGCGGCTCGCGCGCTTCGGCGCCCGCGTACCTAAACAGCCGCGCTATGCCGATGCCTTCCAGTCGATCGGTCCAGCCGCGATCAAGCTGGGGCAGACGCTGGCGACCCGTCCCGACCTCGTCGGGGAGGAAGCGACGCTTGACCTGCTGCGCCTGCAGGACGCGCTCCCGCCCGTCCCTTTCGATACGATCCGCAAGCAGATCGAAACGAGCTTCGGCCGGCCGCTGGAGGCCATCTATGCCCGCTTCGATGAGGCGCCGGTCGGCGCGGCCTCCATCGCGCAGGTGCATCGTGCGCTGACCACCGATGGCCGCGATGTCGCGGTCAAGGTGATCCGCCCCGGCGTCGCGGAGCAGTTCAACCGCGACATCATGACCTATGAATGGGCCGCTGCCCATATCGAGCAACTGGGCGGCGAAATCGCCCGGCTGCGCCCGCGCCTGGTCATCGCCAATATGAAGCGCTGGACCGCGCGCGAACTCGACCTGCGGCGCGAAGCCGCTTCGGCGTCGGAACTCGCCGAAACGATGGTCGCCGAGCCCGGCTATCGCATTCCCACGATCGATTGGGATCGCACGACCGGCAAGGTCATGACGATGGAATGGATCGACGGGATCAAGATTTCCGACCGCGAGGCGCTGATCGCGGCGGGGCATGACTTGCCCGCCATCGCAGCGCGGCTTGTCAATGCCTTCCTGCGGCAGGCGATTGCGGAAGGATTCTTCCACGCCGACATGCATCAGGGCAATTTGTTCGTGACCGCCAATGGCGACATAGTGGCGATCGACTTCGGCATCATGGGGCGGATCGACCGGCGCGCGCGGATGTGGCTGGCCGAAATCCTCTACGGCCTGATCACCGGCAATTATAAACGCGTCGCGGAAATTCATTTCGAGGCGCAATATGTGCCCGCGCATCATGATATGGCCGAGTTCGCGACCGCCCTGCGCGCCGTAGGCGAACCGATGCGCGGCAAGCCGGTGCGCGAATTGTCGGTCGGCGGGATGCTGGACGGCCTGTTCGCCATCACCCGCGATTTCGACATGCAGACGCAGCCGCATCTGCTGCTGCTGCAAAAGACGATGGTGATGGTGGAGGGCGTGGCGACATCGCTCGATCCCGACATCAACCTGTGGGAAACCAGCGGCCCCTATGTGAAGGGCTGGCTGCGCGATGAACTGGGGCCGGAAGCCAAGGCCGCCGACACGCTGATCGAAAATTGGCGCACCTTGCAGCGATTGCCCGGCCTCGTCCGCCGGATCGAAGACGCTTTTCCGGAAAAGGGCGGCGCCCCGCCCCCGCCCCCGCTGACCGAAGTGAAGCTGATCCGCGTGGGTGGCGGCTGGCGCTATGCGGTGGTGGCGGTTTTCGCGGCGGCGGCTGGTGTGGCAGGTGTGTTCTTGGCACAGGGACTATAAGGAAATCGTGGGCAATCTCCGTTCCATTCCGTGTAGCTTCGATCCGGCAATCGTCGCATTGATTGACGGGCGGATGGACGACATTGCCTCCCATCACCATGTGACCATCGCTTGGGCTATCGAGAGCGGCAGTCGCGCCTGGGGGTTTCCTTCCCCCGATAGCGACTATGACTGCCGCTTTGTTTTTGTCAGGCGACAAGACGATTATCTCTCTCCGTGGATTAACCGCGACGTAATTGAGACGCCGCTCGACGGCGAACTCGACGTCAACGGTTGGGAGTTGGGAAAAACGATCAAGCTGCTGTTAAAAGGCAATGCGGTCGCGATCGAATGGCTCATGTCGCCGATCATATACAATGGAGATCCTTGGATACGCGACAAGCTACTTGATCTCGCTCGCTCGTTTACAGATCGCAACGCCGTCGCCCGCCATTATCTCCATCTAGGTGAAGGTCAGCGCCGAACCTATTTTGCCGATAACAAAGAGGTGAAGCTGAAAAAGTTGTTTTACGCGCTGCGCCCGGCTGCCACATTGCGATGGATGCGTATGTATCCTGGCAGTGCGTTGGCCCCGATGCATTTCCCGAGATTGATGGCACAGTGCGAACCACCCAATGACGTAGCTTCAATCACAGCCGAATTGATACAGAAAAAGGCTCAAACTCGCGAAATGGGAGCAGCAGCTTTGCCGGATGCGATCCTTACCTTCGTCGATACTGAATTTGCTACAGCGCGCGAATTGTTTGGCCGATCCAACCAGACACCGAGTTCCCATGCCAAAGCAGCCGCCGAAGCGCTTTTCCGATCAGCCATCCAAAGATATGCTGTGGCATCATGACCCCCCGCATCCTCCTCATAATCTCCGGCGGCATCGCGGCCTATAAGTCGCTCGAACTCGTCCGCCTGCTGCGCAAGCGCGGGATGACGGTGCGGGCGGTGCTCACCCAATCCGCGCAGCAGTTCGTGACGCCGCTGTCGCTGGGGGTGCTGACCGAGAATCCGGTCTTTACCGACCTGTTCAACCTGCAGGACGAGCAGGAAATCGGCCATATCCAATTGAGCCGTCAGGCCGATCTGGTCGTGGTCGCGCCCGCGACGGCCAACATCCTCGCCAAGATGGCGAACGGTATTGCCGACGACCTCGCCACCACGCTGCTGCTGGCGACCGACAAGCAAGTGCTAGCCGTGCCTGCCATGAATGTGCGGATGTGGCATCATCGCGCGACTCAGCGCAATCTGGAGCGGCTCCACGCCGATGGCGTCCACATCATGACGCCAGACGATGGCGCGATGGCGTGCGGCGAATTTGGCACCGGGCGGCTGCCCGAACCCGACGCAATCGTCGCGGAAATCGAGCGGCTGCTGGCGATGCCAAAGAGCGGTGATCCGCTCGACGGACAGCCGGATTTCTCTCCGCCTCCGTTCGGTTCGAGCTTGCGCGGCAGGCATATCCTCATCACCGCCGGTCCCACCCATGAGCCGATCGACCCCGTCCGCTACATCGCCAATCGATCGTCGGGCAAACAGGGCTTCGCCATCGCCGCAGCCGCTGCGCAAGCGGGCGCGCGGGTTACGCTGGTGGCGGGACCGGTGCATCTGCCCACGCCCCAGGGTGTCACGCGCATCGATGTCGAGACCGCCCGCGACATGCTGGTCGCCGTCGAGAGCGCCCTGCCCGCCGATGCCGCGATCATGGTCGCGGCCGTCGCTGACTGGCGCACCGCCGATGCCGCCGACCAGAAGCTCAAAAAGGATGGCACCGGCCAGCCCGCGCCGCTCGCTTTGGTCGAGAACCCCGACATTCTCGCGACGCTGGGCCACCATGCCCAGCGCCCTACCCTGCTCATCGGCTTCGCCGCCGAAACGCAGAAGATCGCAGAACATGCCCAAGCCAAGCTGGCGCGCAAAGGCGCCGACTGGATCGTCGCCAACGATGTGTCGGGCGACGTAATGGGCGGGGACGCCAACGCCGTGCAGATCGTCACCGCGTCCGGCATCGACGCTTGGCCCGTCATGCCCAAGGATCAGGTCGCGCAAAAACTCATCGAAAAGGTTGCTGATGCCCTCTCCCCTCACGCCGATTGATATCCAGCTCAAACGCCTGCCCCATGGCGAGGGACTGCCGGTCCCCGCCTATGCCACCGCCCATGCCGCGGGCATGGATGTGGTGTCGGCGGAAGAACTGACATTGCAACCGGGAGGACGGCATGCCGTGGCTACCGGCTTCGCCATGGCAATTCCGCAAGGCTATGAGGTGCAGGTCCGCCCCCGGTCTGGCCTGGCGCTCAAACATGGCATCAGCCTGCCCAACACGCCCGGCACGATCGACGCCGATTATCGCGGCGAATTGAAGATCATCCTCATCAACCTGGGCGACGCGCCCTTCCCGATCCAGCGTGGCGACCGCATCGCCCAGTTGGTCGTCGCCCCCGTTCAGCTTGCCAGCTTCGTCGAAGTCGATAGGCTGGACGATACCGAACGCGGACAGGGCGGCTTCGGTTCGACAGGAGTGTGACACAATGATGATGCTGCTTTCGCTGATGCTGGCCGCAACCCCGGTGGCGGGCGCGGACGCGCCGCCCATGCCGACTGATCTGGCGAGCGTGCCGGTGATCGACGGCTGGCTGGGGCGCAAGATATCGCCCCGCTGGTCGGAGGAAGTGGCCAAGCTCTACCGGCGCGGGGATTGTAGCGGTGCCGTGCCCTATGAGGGATCGCGCCTGCTCGAAATCGACATGCTGTTTCTGCTGACGGGTGACGGCAAACCATTGAAGGTCGCCCCCGTCAACGCCCGCTGCCCCGGCGTCGAAAAGTTCGTGAGCGGCCGCATCCTTGGTTCGCTGCGCGGTTCCTTCCCCAAGACCGGCGCAGCGCAACCGCGCTGGATGCGCTCGCAGGTGCGTTTCCTGTGGTCCGACGCGCCGTGACGCTGACCGACGATCAGCTCGATCGCTATGCCCGGCATATCGTCCTCAAGGAAATCGGCGGGACGGGCCAGGCGCGGCTGCTGTCGGCCGATATCGCGCTGATCGGCGCGGGCGGCATCGGCAGCCCGGCGATCCTCTATCTGGCGGCGGCAGGCGTCGGCACGATCCGGGTGATCGACGATGACGATGTCGCTTTGTCCAACCTGCAACGGCAAATCCTGTTCGGCACCGCCGATGTCGGCGCGCCCAAAGCGGAAGCGGCGATGGTGGCGGTCGCCCGGCTCAACCCCGACGTCAAGCTGATCCCGATCAACGCCCGGATCGATGCCGATAATGCAGCGCTGATGCTGCGCGATGCCGATGTCGTGCTGGACGGCAGCGACAGTTTCACCACCCGGTTGGCGGTGGCCGACGCGGCGCATCGGCTCCGCATTCCGCTGGTGTCCGCGGCGGTCGGCCCGTTCGAGGGGCAGATCGCCACCTATCGCGGATGGGAGGCGGACAAGCCCTGCTACCGCTGCCTGGTCGGCGCGGCACAGGATGCGCCGGAGCGCAATTGCGCCGAAACCGGCGTCATCGGCGCATTGACCGGCGCGATGGGCAGCCTCGCCGCGCTGGAGGTGATCCGCGCGCTGGTGCCGTTCGGCGCGGACATGGCCGGACGCTTGCTGATCGCCGACCTGCTCTCCATGCGTTTCCGCACGCTGGACGTGCCCAAAGACCCGGCCTGTCCGGCCTGCGCCGCGCATCTATGCGTCCCTTGAGAATCATCGTTGCGACGGCCGATGCCGAGCGGTTGCGCGGCGCTTTGATCGTGGCGAGTTCCCATGCCGCGCTGGGCGGCGCGGCAGCCCTGTTCCTGCAACTCGACGCCGTGGGCCTGCTCCGCGCACCGATCGCCGCGCCCCAGGATGACGCCCACCGGGCAGCGGGATTGCCCGATCTCGCCGCCGTGCTGGCCGAAGCCCAGGCGCTGGGCGTCGCGATCAGCGCCTGCCAGAGCGGGCTGGCGCTGTGCGGGATGACAGCGGAGGCCCTACCAAGCGGCGTCGATGTCGGCGGCCCCGTCGGCTTCCTGCAAGCGACCGACGACAATGCGCGGCTGCTGATCGCCTGAAGCTATCGAATGACGGGGAGGTAACGCCAACGCTCCACGCGGCCCGTGCGAACGCTCGCCTTCACGACAGGATCGGCGGCAGACATCCCTTCGGGCAGAGGCAGCAACCGGAAATGCGCCGCACCGGCCAGGGCGCACAGGCAGAACAGCGCCGCCGCCAGTCCATAGCCCCGCATATTCATGCCTCCTGCTGCTGCGTATCCCGCAGGAAAATATCCTCTATCCGCGCCCCGAACAAGTCGGCAATCCGAAAGGCGAGCGGCAGCGACGGATCATATTTGCCCGTTTCTATGGCATTGACGCTCTGGCGCGATATGCCAAGCTGCGCTGCCAAATCGCCCTGGCTCCACGCCCGCTCGGCACGCAACTGCTTGAGCCGATTCTTCACGCACAGCCCGCCACGCCGGTTTGCCGCCAATTGACCAACTGCCCTACTGCCAGCCCCACGCACCATAATGGCCAGACGAAAAAGACCGGCAGCGCAGGCACCGTGGTAAAGAGTTCGAGTAGACCCCAGACGCTGGTGATCGCCAGGGCAAAGCCGGTAGCGATCAGGAATTTGCGTATTTCCAACATGCGCAGATATTCATCGTCCAGTTCCACGAGGAAACGCGCCATCGCCCAGATCCAGCCCAGGGCGGCAAGGCCGGGCACCAGCGCGATCGCCACGGTCGCGACATCCGCCGCCGCGCCGTCAGGGATCAGCCAGGATGCCAGCCCCACGGCACCGACATAGGCAAGGCTAAGCGGAATCATGCGGCCGGTATAGCGCCGATAGGCGGGGTTTCGGGATGCGTTGGTCATGTCAGCCCTCCTGCTTGTTATGACAAGCACCCTTTACATTTCTCGCGCCGCATATGTCAAGTTACATTGACACCGCTGCCCGCGCATTCCCCACCCCCTTCCCTTGACAGGCCGAACCGCCCATTTATGGGGAAGGCGCGGCTTTTCGGGCCGCGACATAGCCCGTATTTCAAGGAAATCCCGTGTCCGCCATGCTCAAAATCACTCTGCCCGACGGTTCCGTGCGTGAAGTCGCGCCCGGCACTACCCCGGCGGATATTGCGGCAGCAATCGGGCCGGGCCTCGCCAAGGCGGCGATCGCGGCGCGGGTCGATGGCGAATTGCGCGACATCATGCGCCCGCTGGAGCAGGACGCAGCGCTCGCGCTGGTGACGGCCAAGGATGAGGCCGATGCGCTTGAACTGGCGCGGCATGACTTTGCCCATGTCCTGGCCGAAGCGGTCCAGCATTTGTTCCCCGGCACCCAGATCACCTTTGGCCCGTCGACCGACGACGGCTTCTATTATGACTTCGCACCGAGCGCGGATCGTGGCCCCTTCACCGACGACGACCTGCCCGCGATCGAGGCAGAGATGCGCCGCATCATCGCCGCCGACAAGCCGTTGATCCGCGAGGAGATCGATCGCGAAACGCTGATCGCGCAATGGCAAGCTGCGGGCGAAACGTTCAAGGCGGAATGGGCCGCCGAACTGCCCGGCGACGAACCGCTGACGGTCTATCATTCGGGGGATGGCTGGTACGATATGTGCCGGGGTCCGCATCTCGCCTCCACCGGCCGCCTCAACCCGGATGCGTTCAAGCTGACCCGCGTGTCGGGTGCCTATTGGCGTGGCGATCAGAAGAATGCGATGCTCAGCCGCATCACCGGCACCGGCTGGCTCAACAAGAAGCAACTGGCCGAGCATCTCACACGCCTCGAAGAAGCGGCCAAGCGCGACCATCGCAAGCTGGGCGCGGAGATGGACTTGTTCCATCTGCAACAGGAAGCGCATGGCAGCGTCTTCTGGCACCCCAAAGGCTATCTCATCTGGCGTCAGCTCGAAGCCTATATGCGCCGCGCGATCGACGATGCGGGCTATCGCGAGGTCAAGACGCCGCAGGTGATGGACGCGCGCCAGTGGGAGATTTCGGGCCATTGGGGCAAATATCGCGAAAATATGTTCGTGATTCCCGACGAAGTGCCCAATGTCGAGGATGAAGGCCCGTTGGTATCGGACGATGCCGACTGGATGGCCTTGAAGCCCATGAACTGCCCGGCGCATGTGCTGATCTTCCGCCAGGGGATCAAAAGCTATCGCGACCTGCCGATGCGCCTGTATGAAAATGGCTGTTGCCACCGCAACGAGCCGCATGGCGCGCTGCACGGCCTGATGCGCGTGCGCCAGTTCACGCAGGACGACGCGCATATCTTCTGCCGCGAAGACCAGATTGTCGAGGAAGTCCGCGCCTTCTGCGCGCTGGCCGATCGCATCTACAAGGATTTCGGTTTCACCTACTCGATCAAGCTGGCGCTGCGCCCTGAAAAGCGGTTCGGCAGCGAAGAGATGTGGGACAAGGCCGAAAATGAACTGCGCGATGCTGTCGCCGCCGCCGGTCTGAACACGCCGGAATATGGCTGGGAAGAACTGCCCGGCGAAGGCGCTTTCTACGCGCCCAAGCTGGAATGGCATCTGACCGACGCGATCGGCCGCACCTGGCAGGTGGGCACGATCCAGTCGGACCGCGTGCTGCCCGAACGACTCGACGCCAGCTATGTCGGCGAAGATGGCGCACGGCACCGTCCCGTCATGCTCCACCGCGCGATTTTCGGCAGCTATGAACGCTTCATCGGCATCCTGATCGAACATTATGCCGGTCGCTTCCCGACTTGGCTTGCCCCGGTGCAGGCGATGGTCGCGACCATCGTGTCGGATGCGGATGAGTATGCGGCAGACGTCGTCGCCAAGTTGCGGGCAGCGGGAATTCGCGCCGAACTGGACAGCCGCAACGAGAAGATCAATTACAAGGTGCGTGAGCATAGCCTCGCCAAAGTCCCCAATCTGCTGGTCGTAGGACGCCGCGAGGCGGAGGAAGGCAAGGTCGCGCTGCGCGTGCTGGGCAGCGATGGCCAGACCTTCCTTTCGCTCGACGAGGTGATTTCGCGCCTTGCAAATGACGTCCGTCCGCCCGATATGTATTGAGGCAGCAATGCCACAGGGTTCGTGATTCCGCTTGCGCGGACCACGGACCCCTTTCGGCTTTGCCAAAAAGCCGCTAAGAGTCACTCGGTTTTGCAACGACCATAGGAGATACTGCTATACGTCCCCCAATGATGCGCCGCCCACTGGCGCCGCCGCCGAAATCCGGCCCTCGCTACAATGAATTCATCACGGTCCCCAAAGTCCGCGTGATTGACGGGGAAGGCGAGAATCTGGGTGTGATGTTTACGCAGGAAGCGATCGAACAGGCGGCCGATGTCGGCCTCGACCTGGTCGAAGTCTCTCCGACCGCGGACCCGCCGGTCTGCAAATTTCTGGACATCGGCAAGTTCAAATACGAAGCCCAGAAAAAGGCGAATATCGCCCGCAAAACCCAGAAGACGCAGGAACTCAAAGAGATCAAGATGCGTCCGAACATCGACGATCATGACTATGATACGAAGATGAAGAAGGTCCATGGTTTCATCGAGGATGGTGACAAGGTGAAGATCACCCTGCGCTTTCGCGGCCGCGAACTCAGCCATCAGCAGCTCGGCATGGCCCTGCTTCAGCGGGTGGCGGAAAATGTCGCCGAAACCGCCAAGGTCGAAGCCTATCCCCGCATGGAAGGCCGCCAGATGCTGATGGTCCTCGCGCCGAAATAAGCGCGTCCGTCAGGGCTTGAAAAATACAGAGGGCGGTGCCGCAAGGTGCCGCCCTTTTTGCTGAAGCGCGGCCGTCCGACATTTGTAATAAAGTGTTTCTGCATCCTCGCGCTTTACGACCATCGCTTGACGATCACGCCCCCACCCTTCATCGGCACGCCATATACTGCGACTTACTCGCAATATTAACTGGGGTGAGAAATTGATGAATCGGGGTTCCTTGCTGTCGTCACGATCCAACCGGCTGCGCGCCAGCATGCTGGCGCTGGTCGCCGGATTGTCGCCCTGGACGGCCATGGCGCAGGCCCCCGAAGAGGCGGAAGACCAGTCGAACGCGATCGTCGTCACCGCCGCCGGCTATGCCCAGGACATCGTCGAAGCCCCCGCCAGCATCACCGTGCTGAACCGCGAGGAACTGCAGGAAAAGCGGTTCGGCAGTCTGGCCGAAGCCTTGCAGGATGTGCAGGGTGTCGATGTCGGCGGCGAAGCGGGCAAAACCGGCGGCCTCAACATCTCGATACGCGGCATGCCCAGCGACTATACGCTGGTGCTGATCGACGGCCGCCGCCAGAATGCGCCAGGCGGCGTCACCCCCAATGGGTTCGGCGAAACCTCCACCAGCTTCCTGCCACCCTTCTCCGCGATCGAGCAGATTGAGGTCGTGCGCGGGCCGATGTCTACCCTCTACGGGTCGGATGCTATGGGCGGCGTCGTCAACATCATCACGCGCAAGGTCGGCGACCGCTGGGTCGGCACCGCCACCGCCGAAAGCACCATCCAGGGCGATGATCGCTTCGGCAATATCCAGTCAATCAACGGCTTCGCCCAGGGTCCGGTGATCGACAATCTCGTCGGCCTGACCCTGCGCGGCAGCGTCTTCCATCGCGAAGGATCGGGTATCCCCATCCCCGGCGATCCGGCGCTGACGCTCGGCCGCAATCCGGTGCGGTCGGACATCTACACCTATGGCGGTCGCCTGACCTTCACCCCCCATGCCGACCATGACCTGTGGATCGAATATGATCGCAATGAACAGAGCTATGACAATAGCGAAGGCCGGCTGGGTACGCTGGGATCGGGCGGCTATGCCCCGGAACAGCAATTCAACCGCAGCAATTATGTCCTCGCCCATAGCTGGCGCATGGGTTTCGGCCAGCTCGACACGACGCTGACCCGCAACGACACGGAAACCATCGGCCGCCTCATCCCCAATGGCACGCCCGGCGCGACGCCGGGCAGCGCCCGCACGCTCGAAGCACGCAACGACATCATCGACTCGCGTTTCGCGGGCAAGGTCGGCGCGCTCGCCTTCACCGTGGGCGGCCAATATTGGAAGGCCCGCATGGTCGAGGGCGTCGCGCCCGAACCCTTCACCTTCACCCAATGGGCGGGCTTTGCCGAAGCGACCTGGACGATCGTCGACGGCTTCAACCTCACCGGCGGCGCGCGCTATGACGATCATTCGACCTTTGGCAGCAAATGGTCGCCGCGCGCCTATGCGGTATGGAACATCAACGATAATGTGACGCTCAAGGGCGGCGTCAGCCGCGGCTTCAAGACGCCGCGCGTCGAACAGATTGCCGAAGGGATCATCGGCTTCGGCAGGCAGGGCACGCTACCTTTGCTTGGTACGCCAGGCCTGAGTCCCGAAACCAGCACCAGCTACGAAGCTGGCCTCTATTATGACAGCCATGGCTTTTTCAGCGGCAACGTCACCCTTTTCAACAATGACTTTAATGACCGGATCACCTCCGGCGTCTTCGTGCCCAACTGCCAGTTCGCCGCATCACCCAATCGGCCAGGTTGCGTCGATGTCGGCAATTTCCCGACGATCGAGCAGTTCAGTCAGTCGATCAATATCGACAAGGCCCGGACGCGCGGTGCAGAGGTCGCGACCCGGTTCACTTTCTCGCCCGCCGTCTCGCTGGTGCTCAATTACACCTATACCGACAGCGAGCAGTTGAGCGGGCCGAATGAAGGACAACCCCTGGTCGGCATGCCCAAACATATGCTGAACGGCAATCTGCGCTGGAAACTTGGGGACAAGGCCAGTGTCTGGGCGCGCGCCGAAATCCGGTCGAGCCGTTTCCGCAACGACGCTGATGACCGGGCGGGCGTTGGCGACTTCCGGGGCTATGAGCTGTTTCATATCGGCGGCTCGTATCAGATCACGCCCGCCTTCCGCCTGGCGGCCACCGTCAACAACATCTTGGACACCGATTATGCCGAATATCTGTCCTATGACAGTGACGGCGCTGACGTGTTCACGTCGGCCTATGCGATAAACCAAGAAGGTCGTCGGCTATGGCTGTCGGCAACGGTGGACTTCTAAGCCTGGACAGTCGGGACGAACCGCGTCGCCCATTCAGGCGGACGGTTTGTCCCGATACAGGGTCGGAAACATCGTCTTGAACGCCGCCAGCTTGGGCGCGTCCCAGCGCTGGATATAGGGGTGGCGCGGATTCTTGCGCATGAAATCCTGATGATAGGTGTCGGCATCCTGGAAGCCGGTAAACCGCTCCACCTTGGTCACGATCGGATCGCGCCATAGTCCTGCCTTGCTGAGCTGGGCGAGATAGGCGTTCGCCGCCTTCCCCTGCTCGGCATTCAACGGATAGAGCGCGCTGCGATACTGCGTGCCGCGATCCGGCCCCTGCTGGTTCAGCGTCGTGGGATCGGCGATCACCGAAAAAAAGACACGCAACAGCGTGCCATAGCTCACCTGCTTGGGGTCGTAGGTGACTCGCACGGCTTCGGCGAAGCCCGTATTGCCGCCGCTAACCATCTCATAATCCACGCGGCGGTTATTCGGCCCACCGGCAAAGCCCGATTTGACGAGTTGCACGCCCTTCACATGGGAAAAGACGCCCTCGACACCCCAATAGCAGCCACCCGCGAACACGGCCGTCTCCAGCGCGCGCGTGGGCGCGGCGTCGATCGTAGCGACCGGCGCGAGCACCGTGCGCTCGGCATGCAAAGGACTGGCGAACGCGAAGCCCGCCAACAGGGTCAAGATCAGGCGGTTAGAGCGCCGCACTGGAACTGCCAGTCGCCGCGATCGCAGACGTGCTCAGGATCGGCTGCTCGTCGGGCTGTAACAGGACCATGCCAACAAGACCAATCGCAAAACCGCCCGCAAAGCGCAGGAACAATTCGGATTTCAAAAATGCCAACATGGCCTGCGCCTTTCTTATTCTGCTTTCGGCTGGGTGTGCCGTTTGGTTACATCTGCTTGTCTTGCCCTTTGCTGAATGACCGATGGCGCGTTAACGGCTTTCGACCAAAGCAAGGGATAGAACGACGAGCGGATTATAACCTTAATCAGTTTCTTTCTGAAACTGTGATATAGCGCCCGTCGCGCCATCTACAAGACGGCACGGGTCGAAAAGGACCGTTTCCATTTTTGATGGTTTTAGGGTCGACCCTGCCACGCAGGGGCGCACCGGCTAAATTGCGGCCGGTGCGCCTTCCCTTATTTCAGCGCGGCGCAGGCTTCCTGAATGCGCGTGCAGGCCTTTTTCAGCACATCTTCCGACGTCGCATAACTGATGCGGAAGGCGGGCGAGAGGCCGAAGGCGGCGCCATGGACGGCCGCGACCTTCGCTTCGTCCAGGAAATAGGCGATCAGCGCTTCGTCATTGTCGATCCGCACGCCCTTGGGCGTCATCTTGCCGATGACACCGCTGGCGTCGGGATAGACATAAAAGGCGCCTTCGGGCGTCGGGCAATCCAGGCCCGGCGCATCGTTCAGCATCGCCACCACCATGTCGCGGCGCTTCTTGAACACGGCATTGCGCTCTTCCAGAAAATCCTGCGGGCCGGTCAGCGCGGCAACAGCGGCGGCCTGGCTGATTGAACAAGGGTTGCTGGTCGACTGCGACTGCAGCTTGCCCATCGCCTTGATGATCCATTCGGGACCACCGGCAAAGCCGATGCGCCAGCCGGTCATCGAGAAGGCCTTGGAGCAGCCATTCACGGTCAGCGTGCGGTCGTACAGTTCCGGGCAGACCTGCGCGATCGTCGCGAACGGCGTCGAGGCGTACCAGACATGCTCATACATATCGTCCGTCATGACCAGCACATGGGGATGACGCAGCAGCACGTCGGCCAGCGCCTTCAATTCCTCCGCCGAATAGGCCGCGCCGCTGGGGTTGGACGGCGAATTGAGCATCACCCATTTAGTGCGCGGAGTGATCGCGGCGCCCAGCTGCGCGGCGGTGATCTTATAGCCCTGGCTCGCCGGCCCCTCGATGAAGACGGGCGTGCCGCCCGCGAAATTCACGATGTCGGGATAGCTGACCCAATAGGGTGCCGGGATGATGACTTCATCGCCCGCATCCACCGTCGCCAGCAGCGCGTTGAACAGCGTATGCTTGCCGCCTGAGTTTACCGTGACCTGGCTGCGCTTGTAGACCAGCCCATTGTCGCGCTTAAACTTGAACATCACCGCTTCCTTGACGTCGGCAGTGCCGTCCACGTCGGTATAGCGGGTCTGGTTGTTGCGGATCGCGGCAATGCCCGCTTCCTTGACGAAAGCGGGCGTATCAAAGTCCGGCTCGCCCGCCGACAGGCCAATAACGTCCACGCCTTCGGCTTTAAGCGCGTTCACGCGGGCGCTCATGGCGAGCGTGGCGGACGGCTGGATACGGCCCAAGGCGGCGGAAGTCTGGCTCATGGCAACAATCTTTCTTCAAAGCGACGTCCAAGCGCTCGGCACAGCCCGCCATCCTGGAAATCGCGACAAAAAATAGTAGAATCCCCTCATCCGCCCATAGGACGGATGCCGCGTCCCTTAGTGCGCAACGGGCAAAGGGGCAACCGGCCAGATGGCGGACAATGGCTATTCGGCAGGAAAGCCCGGCTATTGCGCCAGCGTCGCCGCGACCATGCCGCGCGCGGCATTGCCGATGAAAAAGCCCCGCTCCAGGTCGGACACGCGCAGGTCGCCCTCGACCGCCTCGCCCATATCGATCAGGCTCTGCCGCAATATGCCCGGCAGCAAGCCGCGCGCCAACGGCGGCGTCACCAGCTTGTCGCCGCGCTCGACGAACAGCGAGGAAAAACAGCCTTCGGTCAGATAGCCTTTCGCGTCGATCAGCGCGACCTCATAGGTGCCGCCGCGCTTGAGCGCATCGCGATACAGGCTGCGGTCGGTGGTTTTGTGCAACAGGCGCAAATCGTCGGCGGGCGCATGGCGCGGCACCACCTTGACCGGGACGATCGCCTGGGGCCAGCCGATATGATCGCGCACCTCGATCGCCACCGCACCGCTGCGCGATGCCATCAACCGCACCCGGCTGCGATCGCGCAGGCGGAAGGTCGCGGCCTGCAATTCGTTGCGGACGGCATGACGATCGAAGGCGAAGCCGAACGCATCCGCACTCGCCTTGAGCCGCGTCAGATGCAGTTCCAGCAACCTGATGCCATCGAGCGGGTCGAAGGCCATGGTTTCAATGAGGTCGAAGCGTCGATCAGCCAGTGACATTGCCGCTATTCCAAGCCCTTGCCGGTGCCAGAGTCAAGCTGGAGACATCAAGCCGGGACAAGAAACCGCCCCTTGGCCAGGCATTCGGCCCATTCCGAATCCACCTGCGAATCCGCGACGACGCCCGAACCAAGGCCGAGGCGACCGACACCGCTGCCTTCCGCGACGCATAACGTGCGGATCGACACATTGAAGGCCGCGTCGCCCTCCGGGTCGATCCAGCCCATCGTGCCGGTATAGACGCCGCGCGCATGGGGTTCGACCGCATCGATAATCTCCATCGCCCGGACCTTGGGCGCGCCGGTGATCGACCCGCAGGGAAAGAGGATGCGCAGCACATCGACCGGCGACAGGCCGGGCAGGATGCGCGCGCGCACGGTCGACACCAGTTGATGCACGGTCGGGAAGCTCTCGACCTTGAACAGGTCTGGCACGATCACGCTGCCCGCGCGCGACACGCGCGACAGATCGTTGCGCAGAAGGTCGACGATCATCAGATTTTCGGCGCGCTGCTTGGGATCGGCGGCAAGCCAGCGCGCAAGGTCTGCATCCCGCTGCGGATCGGCATCGCGCACCGCCGTCCCCTTCATCGGCCGGGCGGTCAGTTGCCCCCGCACCTGGGTAAAGAAGAGTTCGGGCGAAAAGGACAGCAGCGCATGGTCGCCGGTGCGGATCACCCCGCCATAGCCAGCCGCCGCGCGCGGCCGAACGGCGGCATAGAGCGCCATCGGATCGCCGGTCAGCGGCACATAGCAGGGGAAGGTCAGGTTCGCCTGATAGATGTCGCCCGCGCGGATATAATCCTGCACCGCGTCGAACGCGACGCGATAGTCCGCCGCCTCCACCATCGGCCGCAACGGCCCGACCTGCGCGCCGGTCGGATCGGGCAGCATGGCGGGCAGCGTGCCGTGCGGGATCAGCCGCACCCCTTCGAACAGGCCGAACCACAAGAGCGGCGACCCATCGGACCGCTGGTCATGACGGCGGCCGATCGGTGCCAGCCGCTCCTCCAGCGCCAGCCCGGCTTCATAGCTCATATAGCCAGCGACATGCAGACCCGCCTCGCGCGCGTCGGCGATACGGTCGAGCGCTGGCTGCACCTCCTCCATCCGGTGGGCGGCGATGATCGACACGGGATCGCGATAGAGCCGCGCAGCCGCGGCGTGGCGCGGGCGGGCATCATCGAACAGGGCAAAGATTTCGGTCGGGCCGGGAAGACGCATGGGCGTGTCTTAACAGGCTTTGCGCGCGGCGAAAGGCCGATCCAAGGTGCAGTGTCCTTGCAGCAGCGCAACGAACGGCCTACCCCATGCGGCCATGACCGATCCCCTCCCCGATCCCGCCCCCGACGCCGTGGCGGCGCGCCCGTTCGGACCGGCGCTCGCGCTGGCGCTGCGGGGCCGCTGCCCGGCCTGTGGCGAGGGCCGTCTGTTCGCGCATTTCCTCAAACCCGTGCCCGCTTGCACCCACTGCGGCCAGCGCTGGGATCTGCATCAGGCGGATGATTTCCCGTCCTATATCGTCATATTGCTGCTCGGCCATATCCTGGTGCCGCTGATGATCGAAGTGAACAGCGCCTTCGCCATTCCCTTGGGGTGGCAGGCGGCGATCTGGCCCACCTTGGCTTTCCTGCTGGCGGTGGCGATGATCCAGCCGGTCAAGGGCGGAGTCATCGCCTTCCAATGGACGCGACGCATGGCCGGGTTCCGGTAGGGGCCACCGGTTTTAGGGGCCGCCGCCCCTCCGTTCGTTTCGAGCGAAGTCGAGAAACGCTCGAACCGAACAGGAATCCAATCAGTCCGGCTGGCGCAGGAAATTCCGCTCCATCGCCTCACGCAGCGTTTCGTCGATCTCGCGCCGCCCTTCCGCGCCATGGGTGACGACCGTGGTGTCGCAGGTCGCGACGCACACGCCCTTCTGGAATCCCGCCGAGCTGATCGTCCAGCTGGTCCGGCCGATATGGCCGATCGCGCAATGGACTTCGAACGGATAGGGGAAATGCGATTCCTCGATGAAGTTCAGTTGCACCGCCGCGACCAGCCAGCGCACGCCCTGTTCCTGCGGATGGCGGCCCAGATGGTGATGGAAGCGGATGCGCGCGGTTTCAAAGATGCCCGATATCGCCACATTGTTGATGTGGCCCATCGTATCGAGATCCTGAAAGCGGGTGTCGATGCTGGTGACGAAGCGATAGGCTTCTGGAGTGAACCGCCAGGATTCGGGTTTGGCCATGTCCTGATTTCCCTCTAACAATGTTGCACTTGCCATAGCCCTGCTGGCCCATGATGCAATCGCACTCGCGAAATTGGGCGCAGTGCGACCTTTATGACACAATGAAAGTGCCGCTTTTGCGTGGGTCGCCCGAAACATCGCAAAAACGTCATCGTTACGTCACCGTTATGTCAATGCCCGCTCATTGCGGTGCAACATGTCGCGCCTACGGCCCCGACCAAGCCGGCTACCGGTTTTTCCAAGGGGGAAATTTTCACATGCGTCCTGCCACAGCCTTGCTGCTCGCCTCCACCATGTTGGCCAGCACACCCGCCTTTGCCCAGACGGCCTCGCTCGCCGTCCCCGCCGCTGCGGCGGCCGTGGAAGGCGAAGAGATCATCGTCTTCGGCCGTGGCGAAACCCGCCAGGTACAGGAAATCAAGGCGCGGGACATCGTCGTGCTGACACCGGGCACCAATCCGCTCAAGGCAATCGAAAAGCTGCCCAGCGTCAACTTCCAATCCGCCGACCCGTTCGGCAATTATGAATGGTCGCAGCGCGTCACCATCCGCAGCTTCGACCAGACCCGGCTCGGCTTCACCTTCGACGGCATCCCGCTCGGCGACATGAGCTATGGCAACCATAACGGCCTGCACATCACCCGCGCGATCAGCAGCGAAAATATCGGCAGCGTGCGCGTGGCGCAGGGCGCGGGCTCGCTCGGCACGCAGGCGACCGGCAACCTTGGCGGCACCGTCGAAACCTTCTCGATGGACCCGGCCGACAGCTTCGGCGCGCAGGGCAATTTCACCTATGGGAGCAACGACACGATGCGCGCCTTCGGCCGCATCAACTTGGGCAGCGCCGACGGCATTCGCGGCTATGTGTCCTATGGCTATGGTTCGACCGACAAATATAAGGGCACTGGCGTCCAGGACCAGCATATGGGCAATGCCAAGGTCATCATCCCCATCGGCGAAGCCAAGATCGACGGTTGGCTGAGCTACTCCGATCGCCGCGAACAGGATTATCAGGACATGTCGATGGGCATGATCCGTCGCCTCGGCTGGGACTGGGACAATACCTTCCCCGATTACACCCGCGCGATCGACTATGCCGACCGGCTGAACGACGTTGACCTCATCAGCAACAGCGGCGGATCGCCCTTCCCCGATGGTCTCTTCGACTATAGCGGCGCAAGCGTGGCGACCGGCCAGACCTATCCCGGCAACGTCACCAGCGCCGACGATGCCTATTATGACGCGGCTGGCCTGCGCAAGGACTGGCTGGGCGCGATCGGCTTCACCACCCCGCTCGGCGAGCAGGCCAATCTGAAGCTCAAGGGCTATTATCACAATAATAGCGGCATGGGCCTGTGGGGCACGCCTTATGTCGCCAGCCCCAATGGCGTGCCGATGTCGATGCGCACCACCGAATATGACATGGACCGTATCGGCGCATTCGGCAGCGTCGATTTCGTCATCGGTGCGCAAAATCTGAGCGTCGGTGCATGGTATGAAAATAACAAGTTCAACCAGGCCCGCCGCTTTTATGCCTTTGCCAGCCGCGCCGAACCGGGCCTGTCGTTCCGCGACTATCCCAAAAATCCCTTCTTCACCCAGTGGGAATTCGACTTCACCACCGACACCTTCCAATATCATGTCCAGGACAAGATCGACCTTGGCATGGTGACGATCAACCTCGGCTGGAAGGGCTTTAAGGTCACCAATGAAGCCGAAGCCATCGTGCAGGCGACCTTCCCGCAAGGCAAGATCAGCGCCGAAGACTGGTTCCAGCCAACGGCCGGCTTCGTTGTGGAAGTCAGCCCCGAAGCCGAAGTGTTCGGCGGCTTCAGCCAGTCGACCCGCGCCTTTGCCAGCGCCACCACGACCGGCCCCTTCTCGACCAACCAGGCCGGTTTCGACGCGATCAAGGATGATCTGAAACCCGAAGAGTCGGACACCTATGAACTCGGCCTGCGCTACAACACGCCGATGTTCAACGGTACGCTGGGTGCTTACCTCGTCAACTTCCGCAACCGCCTGCTCGCGGTGCAGGTCGGTTCGGCGATCCAGGGCAACCCTTCGGCGCTGCAGAATGTCGGCGGCGTCCGCTCCATCGGCGTCGAAGCGGCGGGCGATCTGAAACTGGGC
>MIAK01000020.1:0-5728 GCA_001829085.1 Sphingomonadales bacterium RIFCSPLOWO2_12_FULL_63_15
GTTCAAACCGTCAATCCTGCGCTACGGCACCAAGTCACATGAATTTTCCGGGCTAGAGAAAATATTGGTCAATCTGACAGAAGATCGCGCGTCCGACACGCGCACCTGGTATCTGCTGTGGGCCGCAACGGCGACGTTCGCCACGATCATCCTCGCCTGGATCATCGGCAGTTCATGGTTCGTGAACGCCTTTGGCATTCCAAAAATCGGCGACGGGTGGCCGAAATATTGGAATGCGGCGGCGGTCGGCGCATTGGGGGCCTTGTTCTCGATAGCGCTGCAACTGCGCGCGCGCGAGGTTCGCGTCGACACGCAGCCATGGGACAATATCAGCGATGCCGTCCTGCGTGTTTTTGTAGGGGGACCTCCGCTACCTTGCTGACCGCTCTGTTCCTGGGGCAGTTCGTGGAAGTCTCGCTTTCCAATACCGCCGTCCGAACAAGTTCGGAAGGGTTGTTCATCATTGCGTTCGCCGCCGGTTTCACCGAGCGCTTGGCTGCCGATTTCCTGTCGAGCATCGGTCTGACTGGAAAACGGGCGACACCCCCGACCACTGCGCCCGCTGGAAAAGCCCAGAATGAGCGTGACATGACCGGGGCCACCTCGGCTCCGCGCGCGTCAAGCCATGGCAATACACCCCCCATTTCCAGTGGAAATGCTGCGACCCTTAATGCCGCTGCCGACCCTGCCGAGGACGAAGAACACGCACCGGACGACGATGAACTGGAATATGGTGGTGCAGTGGCCTCCAGCGCGAGCCCGGATCGGCCTGTCGGCTAGGGGTGGTCGCACGGCATAGACTGGATATGACACAAGGGTCTGACGTGTAACTGCTCGATGATATCCAGAACAATCCAATGCGACCGCGCCTTGGCGGAAGCGGTGGGATTCGAACCCACGGTGAGCTTGCACCCACGGCGGTTTTCAAGACCGCTGCCTTAAACCACTCGGCCACACTTCCGTTGTCCCGCTTCCTAGCGCGCCGGACGCCGTTGCCAAGCGCAAAAATCGTCGATCGATCGGTTCATCCCTTTCTTGGGGCCGACGCGCCATTAAGGGATTCACCTCGCCTCCCGCCTGTGCAACAACGGGGCCATGGGAGATTCTTTGCGTACATCCATATTTTCGCTGCTGCTTGGCCTGACCGGCGTTGCCGCCTGCAGCGTCGCGCCGACCCCGGCCGTGGCGCAGGACAGCGCGGCGTTCCGCGCCTATTTGGACAGCATGCGGCCCAAGGCGCGGGCGATGGGGATCCGGGATGCAACGCTCGATAGCGTGTTTGCCACGCTGGCCCCCAATCCGCGCGTCATCGAACTCGATCAGAGCCAGCCGGGTGGCGGCGCTTATTCGCCGATCCCGAATTTCGAGCCCTATCGGGTCAAGCATGTCGATTCCGCGCGGATCAATCGCGGCCGGATCGCCTATCGCAACAATCGCGCGCGTCTCGCCCGGATCGAGGCGGAAACCGGCGTGCCTGAAGAGATTATGGTCGCCATTTATGGCCATGAAACCAATTATGGCTCCTACACCGGCGACTTTGATCTGATCCGTTCGCTCGCGACCCTATCGTGGGAAGGGCGTCGGCGGAAGCTGTTCGAGCCGGAATTGCTGGCGACGCTCAAGATGCTGGACAATGGTGTGCCGCGCAGTCGGCTGGTCGGCAGTTGGGCCGGCGCAACGGGCTATCCGCAATTCCTGCCCAGCGTCTATCTGCGCCTGGCGCGCGATGGCGATGGCGATGGCAAGGCCGACATCTGGACCAGCGAGGCCGATGCTCTGGCGTCGATCGCCAATTATTTCGTGCAGTCGGGCTGGCGCGCCGGGCAGCCCTGGGGCGTGGCGGTCAATGTGCCGAGCGGTTTCAATCGCGCGGCTGTTACGGCCCGGACGCAGCCAGCGCGCTGCCCGCGCGTGTTCAACCGGCATAGCCGTTGGCTGACCATCGCGGAATGGCGCAAGATGGGCATGTCGCTGGCGCGGGACAGTTGGCCGGCCGATAATGTGATGGCGACGCTGCTGGAGCCGGATGGGCCGGGCAAGACGGCCTATCTGCTGACCGGCAATTACCGCGCGATCCTCGACTATAATTGCTCCAATTTCTACGCCCTGTCCGTGGGGTTGCTGGCCGATGCGGTCAAACAATAGGGCAGGCGCGCCGTCAGCGGCAGCCGGCATGCTGCTGGTGCTGGCCTCCTGTGGCACAGAGCCACCACTGGCACCACCGACGACCACGCCGCGCCCGGTGCCACAGATGCCGATGGTCGCCGACGAGCCGGTCACGATCGGGGCACCTTACACCGTGGCGGGCGTCACCTACACACCCGAAGACGCGCCCAATTATGACGCGGTCGGCTATGCCGGTTGGTATGGGGAAGAATTGCAGGGCAACAAGACCGCCAACGGCGAAGCCTTCATGCCTATGGCGATCACCGCCGCACACAAGACCTTGCCTTTGCCCAGCTATGTCGAGGTGACCGCGCTCGATAGCGGCAAGACCATTTTGGTGCGCATCAATGATCGCGGGCCATTCGCCAATGATCGGCTGATCGACCTGTCGCGCGGCGCGGCGGAGCAATTGGGGATCATCGGAGCCGGTGCAGCGCCCGTACGGGTGCGCCGCGTCAATCCGCCGGAGCAGGATCGCGCTCTGCTGCGCGCCCACCAACGCGCCGCCGAACGACTGGAAACGCCCGCCGCGCTGCTGGCGCCTTTGCGGGCCAAATTGCCGCCGCGCCAGTCAGTCGCCAGCGCACCCATATCCCCCAAACCGCCCGCGACGTCCCCCGCGCCACCCGTCACGACCAAGGGCGGCTATGTCGTCCAGGTCGGGGCCTTCTCCTCCCGCAACCGCGCAGAAACGCTCGCCAAACGCATAGGCGCAACCGCCATCGAGGGCGGCAGCCTCTGGCGCGTGCGCTTTGGCCCCTATCCTACCCGAACCGCGGCGCAGGCGGGCGTCCGGGCCGCCGCAGCAGGGGGCTTTGAGAATGCGCCCATCATCGCTAATGACGCCCGATAGACCCGGCGCAGCGCCGCACGATTCCATTCCATTGAAGGCAGTGTCATGAACAAGTCCGTTGCAGTCCTCCTCTTCGCCGGGCTGTTGACCCAGCCCCTGACTGCCGCCGCGCCGCCCTACACCAGCGAAGCGCCGATCGCTTATATGAAGGATCTGTCGTCGGGCGCGGTTCTCTTTAACAAGGGTGGCCAGACGCGGATGCCGCCCGCCTCCATGGCGAAGATGATGACGGCGCATGTCGCCTTCCGCCTGATCCAGCGCGGCGAATTGAAGCTCGACACGATGTTCACCGTGCGCCCCGAAACCTGGAAACAGTGGCACGGGCCGCAGGCCGGATCGACCATGTTCCTGTCAGCGGGCGAGCAAGTCTCGGTGGAAAATCTGCTGCATGGCATCGTCACCCTGTCGGGTAATGACGCCTGCGTCGTGCTGGCCGAAGGGATTGCAGGCACCGAACAGGCGTTCGTCGCGCAGATGAACGAGGAAGCCAAGCGGTTGGGCCTCAAGAACAGCCATTTCGGCACCAGCAATGGCTGGCCGGATGAAGGCGTGACCTATGTCACAGCCGAAGATCTCGCCAGCCTCGCCCAGGCGACGATCGAGGAAACGCCTGATCTCTACAAGCGCTTCTACGCCGCGCGCTCCTTCACCTGGGGCAAGACGATGGGTGGGGCCGACATCAGCCAGGGCAATCGCAACCCCATTTTGGGCAAGATCGCTGGCGCAGACGGCCTCAAGACCGGGCACACGCAGGAAGCGGGCTATGGCTTCACCGGGTCGGCCGAACAGGATGGCCGCCGCCTGGTCATGGTCGTTGCCGGTCTGACCAGCTTCAATGGCCGCATCGGCGAATCGGTGCGCTTCATGGATTGGGGCTTCAAGGCGTGGAAGGCGCAGCCTTTGTTCAAGAAGGGCGCGGTGGTCGAAACCGCCGAGGTCCAACTGGGCAGCGCGACGACCGTGCCTTTGGTCGCGCCGCATAATATGGCGGTGACGCTGCCTCGCACCGCCTCATCCAACGTCAAGGTCAAGGTCGTCTATACCGGCCCGATCAAGGCACCGATCGCCAAGGGTCAGCAGATCGCCCAGCTCATCGTCCAGACGCCCGACACCCCGCCGCAGGTCATGCCGTTGGTGGCCGGTGAAGATGTGGCGGAAGCGGGTATGTTCGGTCGGATCTGGAATGGCATGAAGTCGCTGTTCGGGTGAGTCCGGGCCGCTTCATCACGCTGGAAGGCGGAGAGGGTGCGGGTAAATCGACCCAGCTTCGCGCGCTCGCCGCTGCCCTGCGCGCGCGCGGACTGGAAGTTGTCGAAACCCGCGAGCCGGGCGGCAGCGAAGGCGCGGAAGCGATCCGCGCGCTGCTGCTCACCGGCGGCGCGGATCGCTGGAGCCCGCGCGCCGAAGCCCTGCTGTTCGCCGCCGCGCGCGCCGACCATGGCGAAAAGACGATCCGTCCCGCCTTGGCGCGGGGTGCCTGGGTGTTGTCCGACCGCTATCTCGATTCGAGCAGGGCCTATCAGGGACAGGGCGACCTGACCGATGCCGACATAGTAGCGCTGCACCGGATCGGCAGCGCCGGATTCCTCCCCGACCGGACCTTGTTCCTCTCCCTGCCGCAGTCGGACGCTGAAACGCGCGCCCGCGCCCGCGATGGCGACATATCCGACCGGATCGGCGGGCGGGATCGCACCTTCCATCGCGCTGTCGCGGACGCTTTCGCCCGCTTTGCCGTCGAAGAACCCGCCCGTTTCCGGCCTATCGATGCGTCGGGCGCAGCGGATGCCGTCACCGCCCGCTTGCTCGAAGCGCTGGCCGACCTGCTGCCATGAAGTCGTTGATCGGCCATGACGCGCAGGCCCGTTTGCTGATCGGCGCGGCGGCCAGCGGGCGGATGCATCATGGCTGGATCTTGAGCGGCCCACGCGGCATCGGCAAGGGCAGCTTTGTGCGCGCGCTCGCGCTGCGCCTGCTTGCCGACGCCGCCGGGCTGAAGGTCGAGGGGGAGGGGCTGGCCGTGCCCGACGACCATCGGGTTCGCCATCTGATCGACGCCGGTGCCCATCCCGACTATGCCGAACTTGCGCCGCTGGAAAAGGATGGCGTCACCGCACGCAACATCAGCGTCGATCAGGTGCGCGGGCTGGGGAGGCTGCTTCAATCGGCCCCGTCCTTGTCGACGCGCCGCATTGTGGTGATCGACAGCGCCGACGATCTCGAACGCGGCGCGGCCAATGCGCTGCTCAAGACGCTGGAGGAGCCGCCCGCCGATATGCTGTTCCTGCTGGTCAGCCATGCACCCGGCCGCCTGTTGCCGACCATCCGCTCGCGCTGCCGCACGCTGCGCTTCGATCCGCTGGACGATACGGCGATGCGATCGGTATTGCGCGCGGGAGAGGGGGAGTTGTCGCCCGCGGAAATGGACGCGCTGGTGCGCGCAGGGGAAGGGTCGCCGGGCAAGGCATTGCGCTATGCCGGGCTCAATCTGGCCGAAATCGAGGCAGCCTTGATGTCGATCGCAACCGATGGCGATCCCGGCAACCGGCAGCGGCTCCTGCTCGCCAAAACGCTGGCGACCAAGGCAGCCCGTCCCCGCTATGAAGCCTTTCTGGAACGCGCGCCCGCTTTTCTCGCCGAAGCGGCCCGGCACCGCAATGGTCCCGCCCTTGGCGTGGCGCTCGACCATTGGGAGGAAGCGCGGCGGCTGGC
>MIAK01000020.1:5747-11057 GCA_001829085.1 Sphingomonadales bacterium RIFCSPLOWO2_12_FULL_63_15
TCGCTCGATCCGGCGGCGGTCGTGTTCGAACTGGCGGGCCATGTCGCGGCGCTGGCACCGCGCGCCGCCTGAAAAGCGACTTTGCGCGCAGGCGAACAGCCGCTAGGGAAGGCCGCATGTCCAAACCCTATACCATCACCACCGCCATCAGCTATCCCAATGGCCGTCCGCATATCGGCCACGCCTATGAGGTGATCGCCACCGACGCGATCGCCCGCTTCCAGCGGATGATGGGCCGTGACGTGTTTTTTCAGACCGGCACCGACGAACATGGCCTGAAAATGGACCAGGCCGCGCGCACACGCGGCATCGAACCGCGCGCGCTGGCCGATGAAATGGCCGCACATTTCCAGCACATGGCATCAGTTCTTAACATCAGCCATGATCGCTTCATCCGCACCAGCGAACCGGATCATCACCGTGCAAGCCAGGCGATCTGGCAGGCGATGGAGGCCAATGGCGACCTCTATCTTGGCCGCTATGAAGGCTGGTATTCGGTCCGCGACGAAGCCTTTTACGACGAGAAGGAAATCGTCGAGGGGGAAGGGGGCGCCAAACTTTCGCCCCAGGGCACGCCGGTCGAATGGACGGTCGAGGAAAGCTGGTTCTTCCGCCTGTCCGCTTATCAGGATCGGTTGCTGGCCCTGTATGAAAGCCAGCCCGGCTTCATCCAGCCCGACAGCCGCCGCAACGAAATCCTGCGCTTTGTCGAAGGCGGTCTGAGCGACCTCAGCATCTCGCGCACCAGCTTCGATTGGGGCGTGAAGGTGCCGGGCAGCGAGGGCCATGTCATGTATGTCTGGGTCGATGCGCTGACCAATTATCTGACCGGCTGCGGCTATCCTGACGATGCGACACGGATGGCGCGCTATTGGGCCGAGGGGGGTGACATTACGCACATCATCGGTAAGGATATCGTGCGTTTTCATACCGTGTACTGGCCAGCTTTCCTGATGAGTGCAAAGCTGCCCTTGCCCAGCCAGATATTCGGTCACGGCTTCCTGCTCAACCGCGGCGAGAAAATGTCCAAGTCGGTCGGCAATGTCGCCGATCCGATCGCGCTGGCCGAGCGTTTCGGCGTCGATCAGTTGCGCTATTTCTTGCTGTCGGAAGTCACCTTCGGCAATGACGGCAGCTACAGCGCGGAAGCGATTGTCCAGCGGTCGAACAGCGATCTTGGGAACGCCTTTGGGAACTTGGCCCAGCGCACATTGAGCTTCATTGCGAAGAATCTGGACGGCTATCTGCCGGCAATCCATGGCCATGACGCCGCCGATACCGACTTGATCGACTTGATCGACCGCGTTGTGCGCACGGACATGCCAGCAGCGATGGAGGACCTGGCGCCGTCGGTCGCGATTGATGCCTGGCTGCGCGCAGCCTTTGCCTGCAACCAGTATATCGACGCGCAAGCGCCATGGAGCCTGCGCAAGACCGATCCGCAGCGGATGGAAACGGTGTTGGCGACGCTTTATATAGCGATCGCCCAACTCGCTGTTGCCGTCCTGCCGGTTGTCCCGGCGAGCGCTACGGCGTTGCTCGATCACATGGGCATTCCCGCTGACAAGCGGACCTATGAAGCGATTGGCGATCATTGGTATTCGCCGCTGGCAGAAAGCGATTTCATTCTCGCCGCCCCTAAACCGCTCTTCCCCCGCCTCGAACTGACCGAAGCGGACGCCTGATCGTCATGCTGATCGACAGCCATTGCCACTTGAATTACAAGGGCTTGATCGAGGATCAGGAGAATGTGCTGGAACGCGCCCGCGCGGCCGGCATCGACCTTATGCTCAATATCGCGACCCGCGAAAGCGAGTGGGATGCCGTCCTCGAAACCGCGATCCGTGCGCCCGACGTCTGGGCGACTGTCGGCATCCACCCGCATGAAGCCGACGAGCATCCCCATGTCGATACCGCCAAGCTGGTCGAGCGCGCCACCCATCCGCGCGTCGTCGGCATCGGCGAAACCGGCCTCGATTATTATTACGACCATAGCGACTGCGACCGGCAGCAGAAGAGTTTTCGCGCGCATATCGCCGCGTCGCGCGAGACCGGCCTACCGCTGATCGTCCACACCCGCGATGCGGAAGAAGATACGCTGGCGATCATGCGCGACGAAATGGGGAAGGGGGCCTATCCTGGCGTCATCCACTGTTTCACCGCCAGCGGCGCCTTCGCCGATGCCGCGATGGAGCTGGGCTTCTACATCAGCATTTCGGGCATCGTGACCTTCAAGAGCGCGAAGGATCTGCAGGACACGGCGGCGCGCCTGCCGCTGGATCGGCTGCTGGTGGAAACGGACTCGCCTTTCCTCGCCCCCGTGCCCCATCGCGGTCGTCCGTGCGAACCGGCCTTCGTCGCGGACACGGCGCGCTTCCTCGCGACCCTGCGCGGCGAAAGCATCGAGCAACTGGCCGCCGCCACCTCCGCCAATTTCCGCACCTTGTTCAAGAAGGTGGCATGAGCTTCAAACTGACCATCCTGGGCAGTGGCACCTCCTCCGGCGTTCCCCGCATCGGTAATGATTGGGGCACCTGCGACCCGACCGAGCCGAAGAACCGCCGCAGCCGCGTGTCCATCCTGGTCGAAAGCCCGACCACCCGTATCCTGGTCGACACCTCGCCCGACATGCGCGCGCAATTGCTCGCCGCCGACGTGATCCAGATCGACGCCATATTGTGGACGCATGACCATGCCGATCACAGCCATGGCATCGACGATGTCCGCCAACTCTTCCACCATCGCCGCTCGCCCGTGCCCGGCTATGCGCGCGAACAGACACTCCGCCTGCTGGCACAGCGCTTCGCCTATGCCTTTGAGGGGCGCAACGGCTATCATCCGACCATCGCGCCACATATCCTGACCGACAGACTGCGGATCGGCGACATCGACATCACCTGCGTCGATCAGCCCCATGGCGACATCTGGTCTACCGGGTTCCGCTTCACCCATGGCGGGCGGTCGATCGGCTACGCCACTGATTTTCATGCGCTGACGCCGGAAATGCTGACACTCTATGACCGGCTCGATGTCTGGGTGGTCGATGCCCTGCGCGAAAAACCGCACCCGACTCATCCGCACCTTGCGCTTACCTTGGACGGCATCGCCCAGGCCAAACCCGGCCAGGCCATCCTGACCCATATGGACCAGAGCATGGATTATGCGACGCTGCGGCGGACACTCCCCAGCGGCGTCGAACCCGGCTATGACGGCATGACCGTGGAACTGGCGACGGCAGAGCAGGGGGATTGATGGACGGCGATCAGGCAGCATCGACCCTCTGGTATGTCCTCGCGCTCGTGCTGGTCGGATCGGCGCTGATCGGGCGAAGGCTAGCCTGGGGATCGCTGTTGCGCCTGGCTTTGCTATGGATCGCGATCTTCGCAGGGCTGTTCGGTCTTTTTACACTGGCGCAGCAGCAGGGCTATCTCACCGGCCGCTGGGCGGAGGAGGGGGGGGCGGTCGGCGATGCACCGCCCACGCTGCCTCCAGTCCGCGCCGAAGGACAAGCCATCCGCATTCCCGTGGCCCGCGACGGCCATTATTGGATCGAAGCCAGCATCAATGGCACACCCGCACGCTTCCTGATCGACAGCGGCGCGACCGTCACCGCGCTGTCGGAACCGACCGCCCGTGCGGCAGGCCTCAATTACGACATCGGCGAGCCCGGTGTCGTCATGACCACCGCAAACGGTAAGGTCGAAGCGCGCCGGTCGAGCATCGCCACGCTGGCGATCGGCCCGGTGATCGCCAGCGACCTGCCAGTGGTCGTATCGCCCGCGTTCGGCGAAATCAATGTCATCGGCATGAACATGCTGTCCCGCCTCAAAAGTTGGGGCGTGCAGAATGGTGAAATGGTGCTGACGCCATGACGCCATCGCTTGCACCACCCACCCAGCGCCAGCGGCTCAAGGCCATCATCGGCGGGTCCACCGGCAATCTGGTCGAATGGTATGACTGGTATGCCTATGCCGCCTTCACCCTCTATTTCGCGCCGCATTTCTTCCCCAGCCAGGATCGCACCGCCCAACTGTTGAGCGCCGCCGGGATTTTCGCGGTCGGCTTCCTGATGCGGCCGATCGGCGCATGGCTGATGGGCGTCTATGCCGACCGGCATGGGCGGAAGAGCGGCCTCACGCTGTCGGTCGCGCTGATGTGCGCCGGGTCGCTGTTGATCGCGGTGACGCCGGGCTATGAGACGATCGGCGTTGCCGCACCGCTGCTGCTGGTGCTGGCACGCCTGATGCAGGGTCTGTCGATCGGCGGCGAATATGGCGCGAGCGCGACCTATTTGTCGGAAATGGCGGGCAAGAACCGGCGCGGCTTCTTCTCCAGCTTTCAATATGTCACGCTGATCGCGGGGCAGTTGGTCGCCATCTGTGTGCTGCTGATCTTACAGGCGACGCTCACCGAAGCGCAACTGGATGCCTGGGGCTGGCGCATACCCTTTTTCATCGGCGGCGGGCTGGCGGTGATCGTCTTCTGGCTGCGGCGCGGCCTGGCCGAAACGCAGAGCTTTGCGGTGGCCAAAGCGGCAGGCGCGCCCAAGTCCGGCTTCGTCGAACTCATCACCAACCATCCGCGCGAAACGCTGACGGTTATGCTGCTGACCGCTGGCGGCACGATCGCTTTCTACGCTTATTCGATCTACATGCAGAAATTCCTGGTCAACACGAGTGGCCTCAGCCGGGAAACGGCGTCGCAGATCAATGCGGTGACCCTGTTCGCTTTCATGCTGCTCCAGCCGCTCGCGGGCGCGCTGTCCGACCAGATCGGGCGCAAGCCGCTGATGATCGGCTTTGGCGTCATGGGTGTCCTGTGCACCTATCCGATCTTCGCGACGCTGGCCGTGACCAAAGACCCGCTGATCGCCGGTCTGCTGGTGATGGCCGGGCTGATCATCGTCACTGGCTATACCTCGATCAACGCTGTGGTGAAGGCCGAGCTGTTTCCGGCGCACATCAGGGCACTGGGCGTGGCATTGCCTTACGCTTTGGCCAATACGCTGTTTGGCGGGACGGCGGAATTCGTCGCTTTGTGGTTCAAGCAGGCGGGCATGGAGGAAGCCTTCTACATCTATGTCACAGTGATGATCGCCATTTCGCTCGTGGTCTATGTACGGATGCGCGACACCCAGGCGCATAGCCAGATCCAGGAAAACTGAGACAACGTCGCACCATATTTAACATAATCCTTATTATCGGACTTTATGATTGTAGCAGCAACGTTCAAATGTCACAGTTGCGCAAAGTAGAGATGTCTCACTTGGGCTACCGTGCCCTCCGGCTGTTCGGAGGTATTGAGCATGGC
>MIAK01000021.1:0-7785 GCA_001829085.1 Sphingomonadales bacterium RIFCSPLOWO2_12_FULL_63_15
CGATGGAGCGTCGTATCCGTGCCTGGCGGGCCGTTCATGGCCCGGAACAGGAAGTGATCTTCCGCCAGACTCATGAGCCGGGGCGAATGCCCTATCCGCGGAGGCTGGACCTATATCATGACCAACAAGCCGCATGGCGTGCTGTATGTTGGCATGACCAGTTCGCTCCATGCGCGCGTGGACCAGCATCGGCGCGGGGTTGGATCGGATTTCTGCCGTCAGTATAATCTGCATCGTCTTGTTTTGGTCGAGCGCCACGATCATATCACGGAGGCCATAGCGCGTGAAAAAGCTATCAAAGCATGGAAGCGTGAATGGAAAATCCGGTTGATCGAAGAGGCGAACCCGGAATGGCGCGATCTGTTCGACCTCACCGTCTAGGGGCCTGAGATGCCAGCCTTCGCTGGCATGACGGGGTTTTTGCGCTGCGGTGATGCGCGATCAGTACTGGCCATCCCCCGTCATCTCCCCTAATCACACGCACCGCTTGACGCCCGCCGTCATCGCCTTCCAGACTCGCGCGTACGTGTGAGGCATCAAAGTTCGGGGCCGTAAATGCAGCTTGTCATCGTTGAATCGCCGGCCAAGGCGAAGACTATCGAAAAATATCTGGGCGGGGATTTCCATGTGCTCGCCAGCTATGGCCATATTCGCGACCTGCCTGCCAAGGACGGGTCGGTGGACCCGGACGACGGCTTTGCGATGTCGTGGGAAAATTATGGCGACAAGGGCAAGCAGCTCAAGGCCATCAGCGATGCCGCCAAGAAGGCTACGCGCCTCATCCTCGCGACTGACCCTGATCGCGAAGGGGAAGCGATCAGCTGGCATGTGCAGGAAGTGCTGCGCGCCAAGAAGGCGCTGCCTGCCGTCGTGGACCGGGTGACGTTCAACGCGATCACCAAGACGGCGGTGCTGGACGCGATGGCTAAGCCGCGCGCGCTGGACGAGGATCTGATCGACGCCTACCGCGCGCGCCGGGCGCTCGACTATCTGGTGGGCTTTACCCTGTCGCCGGTGCTGTGGCGCAAGCTGCCTGGCGCCAAGTCGGCGGGCCGGGTGCAATCGGTCGCGTTGCGGTTGGTGGTCGAGCGCGAGCGCGAGATCGAATCCTTCAATCCGCAAGAATATTGGTCGGTCGCGGCCGAGATGGAGCAGGACGGTACCGCCTTCATCGCGCGCCTCGTCCGGTGGAAGGGCGAGAAGATCGAGCGGCTGACGATCGGCAAGGAAGGCGACGCGATGGCCGCCAAGGCCGATGTCGAAGCCGGGCGCTTCACCGTCGAACGGGTCGAGACCAAGCCGCTTACCCGCAACCCGCCGCCGCCTTTCACCACTTCGACGATTCAGCAGGAAGCCGCGCGCAAGCTCGGCTTCTCGGCCAGCCATACGATGCGGATCGCGCAGCAGCTCTACGAAGATGGCGCGATCACCTATATGCGAACCGATGGCGTGCAGATGGACGGCAGCGCCATTTCCGCCGCGCGCGCCGCGATCGCGCAGCGCTATGATGGCGGCTATGTGCCGGACAAGCCGCGTATCTATCAGACCAAGGCGAAGAATGCGCAGGAAGCGCATGAAGCCATCCGCCCGACCGATTTTTCGCGCGACAAGGTAGGCAGCGGCGACCATGCGCGCCTCTACGACCTGGTGTTCAAGCGCGCGCTGGCCAGCCAGATGGCATCGGCGCGGCTGGAACGCACGACGATCGACATGAACGACGCCACCGGCACGCATACGCTGCGCGCGACAGGCCAGGTGGTGATCTTCCCCGGCTTCCTCGCTTTGTATGAGGAAGGGCGCGACGACAGCGACGACGAAGACGGAAAGTTGCTGCCCCGCATGGCGGAAGGCGATGCGCCTGCGAAGAAGAAGGTCATGGCGGACCAGCATTTCACCCAGCCGCCGCCGCGCTATTCCGAAGCATCGCTGGTCAAGCGGCTGGAGGAGTTGGGGATCGGGCGTCCGTCCACATATGCCTCGACGTTGCAGGTGCTCAAGGACCGCGACTATGTGCGGATCGAGAAGAACCGCTTTTTCGCCGAGGAAAGCGGGCGGCTGGTAACGGCCTTTCTGGAGCGTTTCTTCGAACGCTATGTGTCCTATGATTTCACCGCGGGCCTGGAGGACGAGCTGGACGATATTTCCGGCGGCCGTGCCCAGTGGCAGGAAGTGCTCGAAGCCTTCTGGCGCGATTTCAAGCCCAAGACGGCCGAAATCATGGAGCAGAAGCCGTCGGACATCACCGCCGAACTGGACAAGTTCCTCGAACCCATGCTGTTCCCGCCCAAGGCCGATGGCAGCAATCCGCGCGCCTGTCCGCTGTGCGCGGACGGACAATTGTCGCTGCGCGGTGGGCGGTTCGGGGCGTTCATTGCCTGCTCCAACTATCCCGAATGTAAATTCACGCGGAAATTCGGTCAGCCGGGCGGCAAGGATGGCGAAGATACAGGGCCGGAGGTGCTGGGCCAGCATCCCGAAACCGGGCAGGATATCGTCAAGAAGGTCGGTCGCTTCGGCCCCTATATCGAAATGGGCGAGGGCAAGGAGGCCAAGCGCGGGTCGATCCCCAAGGATCTGCCCGATGGCGAATTGACGCTCGATTGGGGCATCAAACTGCTCAGCCTGCCGCGCGAAGTCGGTTTGCATCCCGAAACCGGACTGCCGATCGTGGCGAATATCGGCCGCTTTGGTCCCTATCTGCTGCATGACGGCAAATATGGTCGCCTGGCCAATACCGCCGAGATTTTCGAAGTCGGCATGAACAGCGCGGTCGTGAAACTGGCGGAGGCCGCGACACGCGGGCCGCGCAGCGCCGGGCGCGAGCCTTTGAAGGTGTTGGGTGCGCATCCGCGCACGGAGCTGGAAATCAAGCTGATGGAAGGGCGCTATGGCGTCTATGTCACGGATGGCACGACCAATGCGACCCTGCCCAAGACGATGGACAAGGATGCACTGACGCTGGAGGAGGCCGCACAGCTGATCGACGCCCGCGCGGCGGCGGCTCCGGCGAAGAAGGGCGCGAAGAAGAAAGCTCCGGCTAAGAAGGCAGCGCCCAAAAAGGATGCGGCCAAGAAGGACGGGGCAGCGAAGAAGCCCGCTGCCAAAAAGGCACCGGCCAAGAAAAAGGCAGCGGCGGCCGAATAAGCGCGCACTGTCAGGCGGCGAGGCGCACCTGGTTGCGGCCGCCGGTCTTGGCGGCATACATGGCGATGTCCGCGCGGTGCAGGCTGACCTCGATCGGCACCGCCGGATCGCCCGCGCTCAGGCCAATGCTGGCGGTGGCGCGCACGATCCGGCCCTATGGCGCGCGGACGCGCAGCGCCTGAATGGAAGCGCGGACATGTTCTGCGCGTCGGGTTGCCTGTATGCTGTCGCAGTCGGTCAGGCATATGGCGAATTCCTCGCCGCCCAGCCGACCACAGATAGGGTCATCGTGCAGCACGTCGCGGATCGCCTGGCCTACCGCTTGCAACACCGCATCGCCGGCCTGATGGCCATGATCATCATTGAACTGTTTGAAATGATCGATGTCGATCAGCAGATACCAGTTGCCGGGCCGATCGTGAATCGCACTCGCGCGATCGAAGAAGGCATTGCGGGTTAGTAGCCCGGTCAGCCCGTCGATCTGCGTCAATCGCGCCAGCTCGGCCACACGCTGTTCCAATTCTTCGCGCAGCCGCCGATTCTCCTCTGCCTGACGGATCAGGAGCAGGCAGACCGGCATCGACAGGCTGCTGGCGCAGAATATCCCGACGAGGAAATAGCGTGGCGGAATGAACATGCCAGGCATCGCCGAGACCAGGACCATGATGCCCACCGTCCCGATGACGGAGATACTGACACATAAGGCGAATTTCTGTTTCGGACCCATGAACGGGTGCGTAACGAGAGAAGGTAAATAACCCATTTCCGTTAAGGTAAGGACTATTATTCCACCCAGTCGAGCCCGATGTCGCGATAGATGCCGCGATCATTTTCCCAGTCTTCCTTGACCTTCACATGCAGATACAGGTGGACCTTGACGCCCAGCAACGCCGCCAGTTCCTCGCGCGCCTTCGACCCGATTTCTTTCAATCGCTGACCGCCCTTGCCCAGCACGATCGCGCGCTGCGTCGGACGGCCGACCAGGATCTGCTGGTGGATTTCGACCGACCCGTCCGGCCGTTCCTTATATTGCTCCGTATCGACGGCGGTGGCGTAGGGCAGTTCGGCGTGCAACTGGTGATAGAGTTGTTCGCGCGTGATTTCGGCCGCCAGCATCCGGTCGGTTGCGTCGGACACTTGGTCCTCCGGGAAATGCCATGGACCTTCCGGCATGGCGGCGGCGAACGCGGCCTTGAGTTCGGGCAGGCCGTCGCCGGTCGCGGCCGACACGAAGAAGATTTCGTCGAAGCCCAGCGTCTCGTTCAGCTTCTCGGTATGGACGAGCAGCTTTTCCTTGATGGCGATATCCACCTTGTTGAGGATCAGCCACTTGCGTTCGCTGCGATGCTTGAGCGATTCGATGATCGGCTCCAGCTTGGGGCCGCGCCCGGCCTTGCCATCCACCACCATCGCAATCAGGTCCGCGCCTTGTGCGCCGCCCCAGGCCGCCTGCACCATCGCGCGGTCCAGCCTGCGCTTGGGCGCGAAGATGCCGGGCGTATCGACCAGCACGATCTGCGCATTGCCCTCGATCGCGACGCCCATCACGCGGGTGCGCGTCGTCTGCGCCTTGGGACTGGTGATCGCCACCTTCTGCCCCACCAGCGCATTGACCAGCGTGGACTTACCCGCATTGGGCGCACCGACAACGGCAATGACGCCACAGCGCTGATTTTCAGTAATGCTTGTCAAAACTACTCCGTTCGCCCTGCGTCCAAAGGCGCAGTCATGATTGTTGTCGTCATGCCAGCGAAAGCTGGCATCTCACTGCCCCCTATGGAGAAAGCGAGATCCCAGCATTCGCTGGGATGACGGAAGATGCTTATAGTAGCGGGGTCTGATGCGCGAGGAAACTAGCCCGCCAACTTCTCCAGCAGCGCCGCCGCTGCCGCCGTTTCCGCTTCCTGCTTCGACCCGCCGGTGGCGCTTGCCTCGCCCGCGCCCTTGATGCTGACGGTCACGGTGAAGCGCAGCGCATGGTGCGGGCCGGATCGGTCCATCATCACATATTCAGGCGGCTTGCGCTTGTTGGCGGCGGCCCATTCCTGCAGCGCCGACTTGGGATGGCGTGGAGCGGCGGTCTGGGTATCGACCCGGTCGGCCCACAGCCGGCGGACCAGCGTGCGCGCTTCCTCCAGCCCGCCCTCCAGATAGAGCGCGCCGATCAGCGCTTCCATCACGTCGCCCAGCACATTGTCGCTATTAGCGGCACCATCGTCGCGCGCCTGCTTGCCCAGCACCAGATGCGTTGGCACGCCCGCCGCACGCGCCACCTCGGCGCAGGTTTCGCCCGACACCAGCGCGTTGAACCGGCGCGACAGCTTACCTTCAGGCTCACCGGCAAAGCGTTCATACACCCATTCTGACACGAGCAGGCCCAACACCCGGTCGCCCAGAAATTCCAGCCGCTCATAATTATCCGGCTTGGCGCTGCCATGGGTGAGCGCCTGGTGGAAGGGCGCAGGGTCGCGCGGCGCGCGGCCGATCAGCGCCTTTAGCCAGCCGGTGGTATCCGGCCCATGGACGCTCAATTTCAAAAGCCTTCCCCGATGCGGCTCCAGCGCGCGGCGGAAATCCAGGTCCAGGGCAGCAGCCAATTGGCGCTGCCATCAGTGGAGAAGACCGAGATCATCGCCTTGCCGACCAGATTCTCCTCCGGCACCAGCCCGATGCCGCCGCCTTCGACCGCCGGGAAGCGGCTGTCAGCGCTGCGATCGCGATTGTCGCCCATCATGAAGAGATGGCCTTCGGGCACCAGCACGGTGTCGCGATCGTCCGCCGCGCCGTCGGGCACGAGGTCGAGGACATTATAGCTGCGCGCGGGATAATCCTTGCCCGCAGGCAGCGTCTCGCGGAACTGGGGGTAACGGCACTGCTTGCCGCCGCCCGCCGCCGATTCCTCGAAATCGGGCCGATAGCAAGGCGAGACCGCGCCTTCCTTGGCCGCGGCATCGATCATGTTCGGAGTCACCGGGATGACGAGGTCGGCGACCTTCTGCTTGGGCACCGCCGCGCCGTTCAGATAGACCGTGCCACCGCGCACCGCGATCATGTCACCGGGCAGGCCGATGACGCGCTTGATATAATCGTTCTTCTGGGTCGGTGGCGCCTTGAACACCACCACGTCGCCGCGTTCGGGCGTGGAAGCGAAGATGCGGCCGGGGATCAGCGGGACGCTGAACGGCAGCGAGTAGCGCGAATAGCCATACGGCCATTTCGCCACCAGCAGATAGTCGCCGATCAGCAGGCGGGGCTGCATCGATTCCGATGGAATGTTGAATGGCGAAATGATGAAGCTGCGCAGGATGAAGACGAACAGGCCCAGCCTGGCGAGGAACCATAGGAAGTCCCGCGTTTCCGATTTTGCAGTCATGGGTGGTCGTCTTGTCCCTTGGATGCGCCGACAACGCGGCCGTGGCGGCTTGTGAAGCCTGGCGTCGGGGACGTCAAGCATGTCCTTGACCATGCAAAGCGCGCAAAAATTGGGTAAGGACAGGAAGAATCGACCGGTGCAGCGTCGATCTCGACCAACGTCATAGGGGACCATCGCATGCCCAGCACTGCACTGGCGGCCATCGCCGCACTGCCTATCGCCGATCTCAAGTCCATTTTCACGACCGATCCCGACCGCTTGTCCAAGTTTGTCTTGTCGCAGGGGCCGATCCGGTTCGACTGGTCCAAGACCCATCTGACCGACGAGCTGATGGCGCACTATCTCGACCTGGCGCAGGATCAGGGCTTCGCCGCGCGCCGCGATGCGCTGTTCGCGGGTGAGGCGGTCAACAACACCGAAGGCCGCGCGGCTGAACATACCGCCGAGCGGGGCGAGGGCAATGCCGACAGCGTGGCGCAGGCCAAGGCGCTGCATAACCGCATGCGCGCGCTGATCGATGCGATCGAAGCGGGCGCGCTGGGCGAAATCCGCCACATATTGCATATCGGCATTGGCGGGTCGGCGCTCGGTCCCAAGCTGATCGTCGACGCGCTCGATGGCGATGGCGTGCGTTATGATGTGGGGATCGTCTCCAATGTCGATGGCACAGCGCTGGAGCGGGCGATCGAAGGCTTCGACCCGCACACCACGCTGATCGCGATCGCCTCCAAGACCTTCACGACCAGCGAAACCCTGCTGAACGCGGCGAGCGCGATCAACTGGATGGTCGAAGGCGGAGTCGAAGACCCCTATGGCCGGGTGATCGCGCTGACCGCCGCGCCCGACAAGGCGATCGAATGGGGCGTTGATGAAACCCGCATCCTGCCCTTCACCGAATCAGTGGGCGGGCGTTATTCGCTCTGGTCTTCGATCGGCTTTCCCGCCGCGCTGGCGCTGAGCTGGGATGCGTTCGAAAGCCTGCTGGAGGGCGCGGCCGAAATGGACCGCCATTTCCGGCTTTCCGCTCCAAATGAGAATATCCCGCTGATCGCCGCCTTCATCGATCAATATTATAGCCGCGTCATGCATTGCCAGACCCGCGCTTTGTTCGCTTATGACGAGCGGTTGGCGCTCTTGCCCTCCTACCTCCAGCAGCTGGAGATGGAGAGCAACGGCAAGGCGGTGCAACTCGACGGATCGCCGGTGGATGGTCCCACTGCTGCCATCACCTGGGGCGGGGTCGGCACCGATGCGCAGCATGCGGTGTT
>MIAK01000021.1:7818-11771 GCA_001829085.1 Sphingomonadales bacterium RIFCSPLOWO2_12_FULL_63_15
GGTCGAATTCATCGCCTCGATCGAGCCGGGCCACGCGCTCGACCCGGCGCATCATCGCGCGCTGCTGGTCAACTGTTTCGCGCAGGGCGCAGCGTTGATGCGCGGCAAGGACAATGACGCCGACCCGGCCCGCGCCTATCCCGGCAACCGGCCATCGACCACGATCCTGCTCGAAGACGTCACGCCCCATGCGCTGGGCGCGCTGATCGCATTCTACGAGCATCGCACCTTCGCGAACGCCGTACTGATGGGCATCAACCCGTTCGACCAGTTCGGCGTGGAACTGGGCAAGGAAATCGCCAAGTCGATCGAGGCGGACGGTGCCAAGGGGTTCGACCCCTCGACCATGGCGCTGATCGAACTGGCGCTGGGCGGGGACTAGATGAGTAGATCCGTTCGTTTCGAGCGAAGTCGAGAAACGCTGACGCAGCGCTTCTCGCTTCTCGACTTCGCTCGAAGCGAACGGCATTGGTTTGCTCAAAAGAAGCAAGATTCCCGTTTGTAACTCAGGTGCCCACCCGCCATATCCACCGCAACCAAGCGGAGGCCAGGCATGAGCGACTATGATTTCGACCTTTTCGTCATCGGTGCAGGATCGGGCGGCGTGCGCGCCTCCCGCGTCGCAGCGGGGCATGGCGCGAAGGTCGCGGTGGCCGAGGAGTTTCGCGTCGGCGGCACCTGCGTCATTCGCGGCTGCGTGCCCAAGAAGCTGCTCATCTATGGCGCGCATTTCGCCGAAGATCTGAAGGATGCGCGCCGCTTCGGCTGGAATGTGCCCGATTGCGGGTTCGAATGGGCGACGTTGCGCGACAATGTGCTGGGCGAGGTCGATCGGCTCGAAGGCCTCTACAAAAATACGCTCAGCAGCCACAAGGTCGAGATGATCCCCGAACGCGCGACCGTGACCGGTCCGCACAGCGTCAACCTCGCCAGCGGCCGCGAAGTCACGGCGAAATATATCCTCGTCGCGACCGGCGCCTGGCCGATCCTGCCGGATATCGAAGGGGCGGAGCATGGCATCACCTCCAACGAGGTGTTCCATCTCGACCAATGCCCCAAACGCATCGTCATCGTCGGCGGCGGCTATATCGCCAATGAATTTGCCGGCATCTTCCATCAGTTCGGCAGCCATGTGACCATCGTCAATCGCTCCGGCACGCTGCTGCGCGGCTATGACGAACAGATTCGCGATCGGCTGCTCCAGATTTCCATGACCAAGGGGATTAATTTCCGCTTCAATGCGAAGATGGAGAAGATCGAGAAGAATGAAGACGGCACGCTCTGCGTCCGCTTCAAGGATGGTGATCCGGTCCCGGCCGATGTCGTGCTGTTCGCCACCGGGCGCAGGCCGCACACTGAAGGCCTTGGGTTGGACAGCGCGGGCGTCGATCTGGCCGACAATGGCGCGATCAAGGTCGACGAGTATAGCCGGTCGAGTTGCGAGAGCATCTATGCGGTGGGCGATGTCACTGACCGGCTGCAACTAACCCCGGTCGCGATCCGTGAGGGCCATGCCTTTGCCGACACGGTGTTCGGCGACAATCCGCGCACTGTCGATTATGATTGCGTGCCCTCGGCCGTGTTCAGCCACCCACCCTTGGCAGGCGTTGGCCTCACCGAAGCGCAGGCCAAGAATAAGCTCGGCACGGTGCGGGTCTACACGTCCGATTTCCGGCCGATGAAATATGTGCTGGCAGGCCGCGAGGAGCGCGCGCTCTACAAGATGATCGTGGACGCGACAACGAACAAGGTGGTCGGCCTGCACATGATCGGTCCCGACGCGCCGGAGATATTGCAGGCGGCTGCGGTCGCGGTGAAAGCGGGCCTCACCAAGCAGGATTTCGACGACACCGTCGCTCTGCACCCCAGCATGGCCGAAGAATTGGTGTTGCTGAAATAGACATGAAAAGCCCGCGAATGCCTCTCCCCGCGAAGGGAGAGGCATTCGCGGGACTACCCCACCAGCAGCGTCGGTTCTTCGATCAAGCCCTTGAGTGTCCGCATGAAGTCCGCACCCACTGCGCCGTCTATCGCGCGATGGTCGCAGGAGAGGGAGAGCTGGACGATAGTGGCGAAGGCCAGCGCGTTGCCGATTTCGATCGGCTGGCGGCTGCCTGCGCCCACGGCCAGGATCGCGCCCTGCGGCGGGTTGATGATCGCATCGAACTGGTCGATGCCGAACATGCCGAGGTTGCTGATCGAAAAGCTGCCTCCTTGGAACTCGTCGGGTTGCAGCTTACCGGTGCGGGCCTTGTCGGCCAGCGCCTTCACCGCGCGCGAGATGGCGGCGACGGAGAGGGTGTCGCAGCCTTTCACGATCGGGGTGATGAGGCCCTTGTCGGTCGCGACGGCGACGGCGATGTCGGCGCTGGCGAAGCGATGGATCTCATCGCCATGGACCTGCACATTGACGTCGGGATGGCGGGCGAGCGCCAGGGCGCAGGCGCGCACGAGATAGTCGTTGATGCTGGGCGCTTCGCCGGTCGCCGCCTTCGCCTGCGCGCGCAGGCCCAGGATCGCGTCGATCCTGACGGCCGAGCGCAGGTAGAAATGCGGGATGGTCGATTTGCTGTGGCTAAGCGCCTTGGCGATCGCCTTGCGCATCGGCGACATTTTGACGATTTCCGTGCTGCCTGCGGCGGGGCGGGCGAAATCGATCGCTGCCGGGGCCGGGGCAGGGGGCGCAGCGGCGGGGGCTTCGACCGGCTTGACCTTGGCCAGCACGTCCGCCTTGCCGATGCGGCCCTTGGGGCCTGAGCCGGTCAGGCCCGTCAGGTCGACGCCATGCTGCACCGCTAGGCGCTTGGCGAGGGGGCTGGCGAAAACCTCGCCCAAGGCGTTGCCGACGGGGGTCAGGTCCACCGCCGCGCCGCCGCCGACCGCGACCGGGGGCAGGCTCGCCTGCTGCACGTCCTGGAAGGTCAAGCGCCCGTTGGGGCCGGAGCCGGTGAGGGCGGTGATGTCCACGCCATTTGCCTGCGCAAAGGCGCGGGCGGCGGGGCTGATATTTGCGTCGTCGGCGATGGCGACCTGTTGTGCCGGTGCTGGTTCCGGTTCCGGCGTAGCGGGCGGTGGCGAGGCGGCACCAGCCTTGGACGCGACCTTGGTGTCGGCAGGCTTGAACCCGGCGATAAAGGCATCGACCTCGTCGGCGCTGACCTGATCGTCCGGCCCCGCCAGCACGGCGATCAGTTCGCCCACGGCATAGCTGTTGCCCTGCTGGGCGATGAGGCGCGGGAACATCCCGTCGGCCTCGGCCTCGATCTCATTGGTGATCTTGTCGGTTTCGATGAGGGCGAGCAGGTCGCCCTTCTTGAATGGCACGCCTTCGGCAACCATCCATTCGGCAACGACGCCTTCGGTCATTTCTATGCCCCATTTGGGCATCGCATATGCGCGCAGAGTGGCCATGATATGCTTATCCCCGCCGATAGGATAGGAGCTGCACCGCCGCCGCCACGATCTTGTCGGGCGAGGGCAGATAGGCGGATTCAAGTTCCCGTGCGAAGGGAACGGGGCTGTGCGGCGGTGTCACCATCTCGATCGGCGCCTTGAGCGAGGCAAAGGCCTTTTGCGCGACCAGCGCCGACAGGTCGGTCGCAAAGGAGCAGCGCGGCGGGGCTTCGTCGACGATCAGCAGGCGACCCGTGCGCTCGACGCTGTCCAGGATCGCCTCGACATCCAGCGGGCTGGTGGTGCGCAGGTCGAGCAAGTCGCAACCGATGCCGTCCTGGGCCAACTGCGCCGCTGCTTTTTCGGCAAAGCCAACCATCATGCCGGTGGCGAGGATGGTGATGTCGTCGCCCTGCGTCACATGCCGGGCATGGCCGAAGGGGATGGTGTAGTCGCCATCGGGCACTTCCCCCTGTTCCTGCCATTTAGAGAAGTCACAATTTCTGCCATATAGAAATGTCACACGTTGAGGAAAGCAGGGGCTGCGTGGAGCCCTCGGG
>MIAK01000022.1:0-24820 GCA_001829085.1 Sphingomonadales bacterium RIFCSPLOWO2_12_FULL_63_15
GCGCGCGTGACGAACCGCAAAGAGGTCAGCTGTTGACAGTGGCGATTAGAGAACGCTGTGGGACACGATCACGCCCAAGGAGTCGCTGGTCCTGCCGGGCGGCCATGGAGCAACACGACCGTGACTGGCAAGCGGTGCCAGGGCGTGGGTATTCTCAACAATTAACTCTATGCCGGAAAACGGGTCTGGAATCACAAACACTATCTCAAGAATCCGCTGACGGGTCAGCGGGTAGCCCGCACCAATCCCCAAGCTGAATGGGTTCGGGTAGAGGTTCCGCATCTGCGGATCGTCAGCGACGATCTATGGCAGGCTGTGAAACAGCGACAGCAAGCGCTTACCGACAAATATATCCAGGCCACGCAAGCCAGCCGGATGCATCTTGGCAGACGCCCGGTCCATCTGCTCTCGGGCCTCATCCAATGTGGCCTGTGCGGCGGCAAGGTCGGTGTGGCGGTCAATGGGCGCACGGCTGTTTAAACCATCATCGCCGCCAAATCTACGCCAACAACCGGTCCATTCGCCGTGAAGTGCTGGACCAGCGGAAACCGATCGCCACCCGTCACCCCCCCCTTAGCAACCCCACAGCCGCATCCTTCTCGAACAGATACAGGCACACCCGCGCCGCCTGCCCGCGCGCGCTGTCCAGCCCGCCGTCGCGATCGATCAGCAGCCTTGCGTCATCGCGCGCCGGGTCGATCAGCGCGGCCATATGTTCGGGCGTCGCCAGCTTCAGCGCCGCCTCGCCCGACTGCCGCGTGCCCAGCACTTCACCCGCGCCGCGTAGCCGCAAATCTTCCTCGGCGATCAGAAATCCGTCATTGGTCTCGCGCATCAGCGCCAGCCGCGCGCGCGATGTCTCGCCCAGCGCGCCGCCCCGGATCAGCAGGCACACCGAGGGCTTGTCGCCGCGCCCCACCCGCCCGCGCAACTGGTGCAACTGCGCCAGGCCGAAGCGTTCGGCGCCCTCGATGATGATCAGGCTGCTATTGGGCACATCGACGCCCACCTCGATCACCGTGGTCGCGACCAATATCTGCGTCCGGTTGGCGGCAAAGGCTTCCATCGCGGCATCCTTGTCCGGCCCCTTCATCCGGCCATGGACCAGCCCCACCGCCTCCCCAAAACGCAGCCGCAGCGATTCCGCCCGCGCCTCGGCCGCCGCCTGATCGCTCGTCTCGCTTTCCTCGACCAGCGGACACACCCAATAAGCCTGCCCCCCGGCCCCCACATGGCGGGCCAGCGCATCGACCACCTCGTCCAGCCGGGTCGCCGCCATCACCACCGTCTGGATCGGCTGCCGCCCCGGCGGCATCTCGTCCAGCTTGGACACTTCCATTTCGCCATAATAGGTCAGCGTCAGCGTGCGGGGGATCGGCGTCGCCGTCATCACCAGCAAATGCGGCGCTTGCGCCGCCTTGTTGGCCAGCATCATCCGCTGCGCCACGCCAAAGCGATGCTGCTCGTCGATCACCGCCAGCCCCAGCGCCTTATACTGCACCTTTTCCTGAAAGATCGCATGGGTGCCGACCAATATGTCGATGCTGCCATCGGCCAGCCCCATCAGCGTCGCCTCGCGCACCTTGCCCTTGTCGCGCCCGGTCAGGATGGCGATCTCAACCGGCAGCCCAGACGCCATTTTGCGCAGCGTCTCATAATGTTGCCGCGCCAATATCTCGGTCGGGGCCAGCATCGCCCCCTGCATCCCCGCTTCGACCGCATTGAGCAGCGCCATCAGCGCCACCAGCGTCTTGCCAGACCCCACATCGCCCTGCAGCAGGCGCAGCATCGGCGTTGCCTGCGCCATGTCGCCCTCAATCTCGCCGAACGCACGCCGCTGCGCCCCGGTTGGCACAAAGGGCAGTTTCAGCATCGCCCGCAGCCGCCCGTCGCCCGCAATCGGTACGCCCCGCCGCCGCCGTGACGATTGCCGCACCAGCATCAACGCCAACTGTCCCGCCAGAATCTCGTCATAGGCCAACCGCTCGCGCGCCTGGGCATCGGACGGATCGGCATGAATGCGCGTCAGCGCCTCGCGCCACCCCGGCCAGCCTTTTTGCGCCAGCAGGCTGGGTTCGATCCATTCGGGCAAATCGGGCGCACGGGCCAGCACCTGCGCCACCAAGTCGCGCATCCGGTTATTGGTCAGCCCGTCGGACAGGCCATACACCGATTCGCGCGAGGGAACGCTGCCCGCCTCGTCCGGCGGCAGCACATCGGGATGCACGATCTGGAGCGTCTCGCCATAGCTTTCCAGCTTGCCCGACACGAATTTGACCTCGTTCAGCGGCAACAGCTTGCGCGGCCAACCGCTATTCTTGCCGAAATAGACGAGCGACACATAATTGCCGAACCGGTCGGTCGCCTGCACCCGAAATGGGGTGCGCGCGCCGCCGCTGGCCTTATAGTCCACCGGCGTCAATTCGATGCCGATCACCCGCCCCGCATCGGCCATGTTCAGTTCGTCGGTCAGGTGCCGGTCGACCCAACTGACCGGCAGGTGAAAGGCGATATCGACCGCGCGCGCCAGCCCCAGCCGCTCCAGCGGGCGGGCCAGCGCCGGGCCAATGCCCTTAAGGACAGAGATTTCGGCAAAGAGCGGATTGAGAATATCGGGTCGCATGTCTATCTGCTGCGCTCTACTCCAGGCAGGACATATACTCAAACGCACGTTCGGCCCGGCTGTTTTTGCTCAACCCTACTCCCGTTCGTGCTGAGTAGGGGCTGAGCGAAGTCGAAGACCCGTATCGAAGCACCGGCCCTTCGATACGCCATTTCGACTTCGCTCAATGGCTACTCAGGACGAACGGAAATGGGAATGACCATGAACGACAATCCCCAGATGCGCCGCATGAAATTCCGCGCCTGGCACCGTGGCACGCGCGAAGCGGACTATACCGTCGGCGGCTATTTCGAACGCTATCATGCCGAATGGGACGAAGCCGACATCGCCTGGTTCGAACGCTTCATGGACGAACAGGATGCCGACATCATCGGCTGGGCATTGGGCACCATCCCCGTGCCCGACGCATGGAAAGGCCCGATGATGGACAAATTCCTGAAACTCGATTTCGTGAAGATCGAGAACTGATCATCCTCCCCTTGCAGGGGAGGTGGCGGGGCGCAGCCCCGACGGAGGGGTGTCACCCTATCGATGGGGCGACACCACTCCACCACTTCGTGGTCCCCCTCCCCTTACAGGAGAGGATTTAATAGCGAACATATGACCGATCTCCAAACCATCCTCCGCGCCAAAGCCCCGCTGACCCTGTCGGGCGTGCCTGCCGGGTTCCAACCCTGGCTGCTCGCCGACATCGCCCGCGCCGCCTATGGGTCGGGTCAAGCCCGCGCGCTGTTCATCGCCGCCGATGAGCAGCAGATGCGCGCCATCGCCGACACTGCCCATTATTTCGCGCCGGAGATCGGCATCATCGAAATCCCCGCCTGGGATTGCCTGCCCTATGACCGCGCCAGCCCCTCGCTGCGCGCCGCCTCGGCGCGTCTTGCTGGCCTTCATGCATTGCAGGCCGCGCCCAAGGCGCCGCAACTGGTCGTCACCACGCTGGCCGCCATGACGCAGCGGACGCTCACCCCCTTCCGCGTGCGCCAACTCGTCGCCCATCTCGCGCCCAAGGAGCGGATCGCGATCACGCGCCTCGCCGCCATGCTCCAGGGCAATGGCTATGTCCGCACCGACACCGTGCATGATCGCGGCGAGTTCGCGATACGCGGCGGCATTGTCGATCTGTTCCCCGGCGGCGAGGAGCAACCGCTCCGCCTCGACTTTTTCGGCGACGAGATCGAAACCGTCCGCCGCTTCGACACCGCCGATCAGCGCACCACCGGCAGCATCGATGGCTTCACCCTGCTCCCCGCTTCCGAAGCGCTGCTGGACGAGGACACGATCAAGCGGTTCCGCAGCCGCTATCGCGAAACATTCGGCGCAACCGCAACCGGCGATCCGCTCTATCAGGCGGTCAGCGAAGGCCGCCGCCTCGCGGGCATGGAACATTGGCTACCCTTGTTCGAGGAGAAGCTGGTCCCGCTCGCCGACCATATCGGCGCGGACACCGTCATCATCCGTGACCATGGCGTCGCCGGCGCCGCCGATGCCCGGTTCGAGGCGATCCGCGACTATCATGCCAACCGGGTGCAGGCCAAAACCTCCGACCCCGGTGCCTATCGGCCATTGAAGCCCGACCTGCTCTATCTCGACACCGCCGAATGGAACGCCGCCGTCGCCACTCGGCCGATGCACGCCACCACCCCTTTCCACGAACCCGCCAGCGCCGACGTGCTGGACTTCGCGGTCGACGGCCCGCGCGACTTCGCGCCCGAACGCACGCAGAATATTAACATCTACGAAGCGGTCGGCAAACATATCGCCGCGCTGCAACGCGCGAAGAAAAAGGTCGTGATCGCCAGCTATTCGGGCGGCGCGCGCGAACGATTGTCCGGCCTGCTGCTCGACCATGGCGTCAAGCGCCTCGCCGCCGCCGATGGCTGGCAGGAAGCGCTCGGCATCGCCGCCAATGGCAGCGTCACGCTGACCGTCCTGCCGCTCGACCATGGTTTTGCCGCCCCCGACGTCGCGGTCCTGACCGAACAGGATATGCTGGGCGACCGGCTCGTCCGCCGCGCCAAGCGCAAGAAGAATACCGACGCCTTCCTTGCGGAACTCGCCACCCTGTCGCCCGGCGACCTTGTCGTCCATATGGACCATGGCATCGGCCGCTATGAAGGGCTGACCCAGATTCCGGTCAGCAAGACGGCGCATGATTGCGTCGCCTTGAGCTATGCAGGTGGCGACAAGCTGTTCGTGCCGGTCGAAAATCTCGAAGTCCTCTCCCGCTACGGATCGGACAGCGACGGCGTCGGCCTCGACAAGCTGGGCGGCGAAGCCTGGCAACGGCGCAAGGCCAAGATGAAGGAGCGCATCCGCGAAATCGCGGGTGAATTGCTCAAGACCGCCGCCGAACGCGCGCTGCGCGCCGCCACCATCGCCGAACCCGATGTCGCGGGCTACCCTGCCTTTGTCGATCGCTTCCCCTATCAGGAAACCGAGGACCAGGACCGCGCGATCAGCGACGTGATCGAGGATCTGGGATCGGGCAAGCCGATGGATCGCCTGGTCTGCGGCGATGTCGGCTTCGGCAAGACCGAAGTCGCCCTGCGCGCCGCCTTCGTCGCGGCAATGGCGGGGATGCAGGTCGTCCTCATCTGCCCCACCACCTTGCTCGCGCGCCAGCATCATATGCAGTTCGAAGAGCGCTTCCGCGGCTTCCCGGTCAATATCGGCCGCCTCTCCCGCCTCGTCCCCGACAAGGAGGCGAAGGCGGTCAAGGCGGGCCTCGCCGACGGCACCGTCGATATCGTTGTCGGCACCCATGCGCTGCTGACCAAAGGCATTGATTTCAAACGCCTCGGCCTCGTCATCGTCGATGAGGAACAGCGCTTCGGCGTCACCCACAAGGAACGCTTGAAGTCCTTGAAGACCGACGTCCATGTCCTCACCCTGACCGCCACGCCGATCCCGCGCACGCTGCAAATGGCGATGTCGGGCCTGCGAGAACTTTCAGTCATTCAGACCCCGCCGGTCGATCGCCTAGCGGTCCGCACCTATATCATGCCCTGGGACGGCATCGTCATCCGCGAAGCGCTGCTGCGCGAACATTATCGCGGCGGGCAGAGCTTCTTCGTCGTCCCCCGCATCGCCGACCTCGCAGAGATCGAGGAGTTCCTGCGCACAGACGTCCCCGAAATCCGCTCCGTCGTCGCGCATGGCCAGATGTCGGCGACCGAAGTGGAGGAACGCATGTCCTCCTTCTACGACAAGCGCTACGATGTGCTGCTGTCGACCACCATCGTCGAATCCGGCCTGGATATCCCCAGCGCCAACACGCTCATCATCCACCGCGCCGACCGCTTCGGCTTGGCGCAACTCTATCAGCTGCGCGGCCGCGTCGGCCGGTCGAAGACGCGCGCCTATGCCTATATGACCACGCCCGCCAACCGCATCATCACCGAGACGGCGGAAAAGCGCTTGAAGGTTCTGTCCGATCTCGACACGCTCGGCGCAGGCTTCCAGCTCGCCTCCCACGATCTCGACATTCGCGGCGCGGGCAACCTGGTCGGCGACGAACAGTCGGGCCATATCCGCGAGGTTGGCTTCGAACTCTACCAATCGATGCTGGAGGAAGCGATCATGGATGCCAAGGCGGGCGGCGTCGGCCTCGAAATCCGCCGCGACAGCTTCTCGCCCCAGATCAGCGTCGATGCGCCGATCATGATCCCCGACGATTATGTCCCCGACCTCGACCTGCGCATGGGTCTCTATCGCCGCCTCAACGAGTTGGAGGACCGCCAAGCGCTCGAATCCTTCGCCGCCGAACTGATCGACCGTTTCGGCAAGCTGCCTGCGCCAACCCAAAACCTGCTCAAGATCATCGAGATCAAGCAGAATTGCGTGAAGGCCAATATCGCCAAGATCGATGTCGGGCAAAAGGGCGCGCTGGTCAGCTTCTTCGAAGACAGCTTCCCCAATCCGGCGGGCCTCATCGCCTATGTCCAGCGGCTCGACGGCGTCGCCCGCCTGCGCCCGGACAGCAAGATCGTGGTCAACCGCGCCTGGGCCGATTCCGCCGCGCGGCTCAACGGTGCCCTGCAATTATCGAAGGGACTGGCCAAGGCTGCCGCTTGATCAGGCAGGACTTTGTTACCCTTTGGCAATGAACGGGCAACAGTGCGGACCTACATCCGCGGCAGGCGATCGGACAACATAGCCCGACGCCGCAACGCAGGAGAATGATAATGAGCCTAACTTTCATCGCGCTGGCGGCCGCCGCCGCCACGCATAGCGTAACTCTCGATCATCATGGCACGTCGATGCAGGCGCTCTACACCGCCCGCGCCGATGTCGAAGCGCGTACCGTCGGCGCAAAGACGCCCAACCGCATGGACATGCAGCGGTGCAAGTGGACCGCGACGGTCGTCGTCGATCGCAAGCTCGACCATGGCCCCGCGCTCGCCCGCACCCTCGCCAGCGACACGCGCTTTTCCGGCAGCGAAGCCGGTGCCTGCGCACGCGATGATCGGCTGGAACAGCGGGTGCTGGCCCGGCATGGCGATCGCATCCAATCGACGCTGGTGGCGATGGCCGAGCGCGATCGTGCGCCGCTGATGGCCGAACTGGATTCGGTACGCGCGCTTGCGTCGAACTGATCCCAACAGGATGCGGGTGGCATGGGCAGCGGCATTCGGGCTCGCCGTCCATGCCCTTCCCGCCATCGCGCAGGATCGCGGCCTTGCCGCCACGATCGAAGCCGCCAGCGACGAACGCCGCCGGGGCCTGAGCTGGAGCGATGGCGATCCGGTGCTGCGCAGCACCCTGTCCGTCCCCGTCACCTCTGGCCTCAGCCTCGATGGCGCAGCCACCACTTTATGGGGCAGCACCCGTCATGGCGACGCCGACGCGGCGATCGACATCGGCCCTAGCTGGTCGCAACAGATTGGCGGCTGGCGGCTGACCGCGCAGGGCCGCTATCATCTTTTCCCCGGTGCCTCGGATCAGGGCTATGGCGAAGTCGGCGCACAGGCGGGCTTCCTCATCGGCCCGGCCAGCGTCGACATCGCCGCCCATTATGCCCCGCGCCAATCGGCGATCGGCGGCGACAATCTCTATGTCTCGGCCGCTGCTGCCGTCGCCGTCCCCGGCACGCCCTTCACCCTGTCGGGCCATGTCGGCCGCTCATCGGGCAAAGTGCGCGATCCCCTCGCCGCCGCCCGCCTGCGCCCCGATGGCACCTATTGGGACCATGGCGTCGCGCTCGACTGGTATCGCGGCCAATGGTTCGCCGGCATCCGCTATGCTGGCAGCAGCATTGACGGCCCCGCCCGCACCCATGCCGGCGACCGCCTGATCGCCCGCGTCGGCTTCAGCCTCTAAACGCGCGCCACATCCAGCGCTTGTCGCGCCTGCCGCAATGCCATAGCGTGCGCCCCTTATCCCAATGGAGGCGCGCGCTATGGCTGTCGAACTGACGATTTTGGCATGGTCGATGGTCCTGCTGCTCGTCCACATCTTCGCAGCGGCGCATTTCAAGACCAAACAATATGGCCCGCGCTGGAACATGGGCGCACGCGACGAAAAGCTGCCCCCGCTCCATCCCCTCGCCGGACGCCTCACCCGCGCCCAGGCCAATTTTCAGGAAACCCTGCCGATCGCCATCGTCGCGCTGATCGGCGTGGTGCTGGCGGGCCGTACCAGCGACATGACCGCGCTCGGCGCCTGGATCTGGCTCGGCGCGCGCCTCGCCTATCTCCCCGTCTACGCGCTCGGCATCCCGATGATCCGCACGCTGATCTTCCTCGTCAGCATGATCGGCCTTGGCATGGTCCTCTGGCCCCTGCTCGGCCTCTGACCCTTGCCCCGCGCGCCCGCGCCCGCTAAGCGGCCGCCCCATGACAGCGCATAAACCCGGCGATCCGACCACGCTCAACCGCCTCTACGGCCGCCAGTCGGGGCACAAACTGCGCCAGGGGCAGCAGGAACTGGTCGACACCTTATTGCCCGCCGTGTCGGTGCCGGACGAAGGGCCGGTCACCGCCGCGGATCTGTTCGGCTATGACCGCCCGCTCCATTTCGAAATCGGCTTCGGCGGCGGCGAGCATATGGCCTGGCGCGCCGACCTGCTGCCCGATCATGGCTTCATCGGCTGCGAGCCGTTCCTCAACGGCGTCGTCACCGCGCTTGGCCATATCCGCGACGGCGCGCTCGGCAATGTCCGCGTCCATATGGGCGATGCGCTGACCGTGCTGAACCGCATCCCCGACGGCTCGCTCAGCTTCGTCTATCTGCTCCATCCCGACCCCTGGCCCAAGGCGCGCCACGCCAAGCGACGCATGATGAACCCCGGGCCGGTCGCAATGATCGCGCGCAAGCTCAAGCCCGGCGGCGAATTCCGCTTCGGCACCGATCATCCGGTCTATCTGCGCTGGGCGCTGATGGTGATGAACGGCCATCTGGATTTCGATTGGTTGGCCAGCGACCCCAAGGATTTCCTCACCCGCCCCGGCGGCTGGCCCCAAACCCGCTATGAGGCCAAGGCGCGGCGGCTGGGTCATGAAGTGTGGTATTTCCGCTATCGGCGGCGCGCCGATCCGGCCCCGGCATCATGAGCGGACCGGGCCGCCGCTGGACTGCGCGCCGTTTCCGCGCACTCCTGAGACATAGCGGTCCTACATCGCTCATCTTTCGTCGTCGCTTGGCACTGATGGGCGGTGCCATCCTGGTGGGGCTGGCAGCACTGGCCTTCGCCTGGGTTGCGGATGAAGCCAGCGAAGGTTTTGAACGGGTAGCGACCCGCCATCGCTGGTTGCCCCTTCTCATCACCCCGCTCGGCTTTGCCGGGATCGCCTGGATCACCCGCCGCTTTGCGCCATTTGCGGGGGGGTCTGGCATCCCGCAGGTCATTGCCGCCACCCGCCTGCCTGAACAGATTGGCGCACGTCTCGTTGACCTGCGTACCGCCATGCTCAAGGTTTTGCTGACGATTGCCGGTCTGCTGGTCGGCGCATCGGTCGGACGGGAAGGCCCGACGGTGCAGATTTCCGCCGCCATCCTCGCGCGCGTCCATGCGCTGCTTCAAGTCCCGCTGCGCGCCTCGGTCATGGTGGCGGGCGGCGCGGCCGGGGTGGCCGCCGCCTTCAACACCCCGCTCGCCGGGATCAGTTTCGCGATCGAGGAATTGGCCGCCGCTTATGAGCAACGCATGACATTGCTCGTCATCACTGCCGTCATCATTTCGGGCATGGTCAGCTTGGGGCTTGCGGGCGATTATGTATATTTCGGTGCCGTCGCCGCGCGGCTGCCGTTGCCTTCCGCCATGGCGGTCGCGCTGTTCGCGGGCGTGCTGGGCGGCTTGTCGGGCGGTCTGTTTTCCCGCCTTGCTCTGGCGGCGGCGACCAGCCGCAACCGCTTTACCGATTGGACCCGCGCCCACCCCATCCGCTTCGCCGCCGCCTGCGGCGTGATCGTCGCGCTGATCGGCGTGGCAACCGGCCTGACCTGGGGTACCAGCTATGCGCCGGCTCGCCATCTGATCACCGGCGGGCAGGAACCGCTCTGGTTTGCCCCAGCCAAGTTCGCCAGTACCCTGGCGACCAGCGTTTCCGGTATTCCCGGCGGCATTTTCGCGCCATCGCTGGCGACCGGTGCCGGGTTCGGCAATTTGCTGCGCTGGATATTTCCAAACGAACAGGGCAGCGCCGTGGTGCTGCTCGGCATGGTCGCCTATTTCACGGGTGTCGTCCGCGCACCGCTGACCGCCGTCATCATCATTTCAGAAACCACTGGCAGCCGCGGGTTCATGCTGCCCCTGCTGGGTGCGGCGCTCGTCGCCGATGGCGCGGCTCAGCGGATCTGCAAGGAACGCCTTTATCACGGCCTGTCGCGCGCCTTTCATGACCGCGCCAAGGCCGCCGGTCCACTTTGACCGCAAAAAACGCGCGAACGACCGATAGTCGCCGCGCCTTTTCTTCGCCCCCCGGCGAAAAGCCGTCCTATCAAGATGGTGTCAGTTCGCCTTGCTCAGATCGACCTTCTCGACCCATTCGGGGTAGAAGCTCGGCTCGCGATTGGACCAGCCCGCCGCCGTCGCCGCCGCCTCGCTGATCGACTGCAACAATATGCGCCGCTTTTCGGGGTGGAGATGCGGCAGGCTCGCCGCCGCACAAAAGGCACCGGGCAGCCAGGGGCGCGCGCCCGCGCCAAGCAGCCGCTCGTATAGGAAACGATAGGAGGAAAAACTGGCCAGCCGGTCCTGCCCCAGGTCAAAGGCCGAGATGGTGACGAGCGGGGCCATGAACGGTTCCACCTGCTCCAACCCGCTATCGTCGGGCACCCGCGCCTTGATCTCGTCCAGCCGTCCATAGATGCGCGCCTGCGCCCGGATGGAGGCTTCCTCGACCATGTCGCGCGACCATAGCTTCATCGCGTCGCGGCGATGCAGGCCGATGTCGAGCGACCGGCGAATATAACGTTGCGTGGCAGACGAGAAGCTCGCGAACTCGCGCAGTTCCGCCAAGGTGATGGCGCCGTCTGCAGGTTTTGCACTCGTACCCATGTTCATGCCCTCCGACGTGTAGTCGATCGTCAGAACATGCGCCCTCTATGGTTACTGAAGGCTTAAGCGCCTGTTCCGCCGCCGTTCACAAGGGATCAGATTTCCTTGTGCAGCGCAACATGTAAATCGGATGACAATCATCATTTGGTCGCGTCGCCCGTTACGCCCCTGGTCGCCGCGCCAGCACCGCGCCGATCATGCTGCGCCACACCGCCACATCGCCTGCCTGCGCCATCTGCGCGTCCGGTTCGCGCAACGTATGCAATATGGCATAGGCGTCCTCGACATGGTCCTGCCACGCCGCATCCACGGCCCCTGAAGCATGGGGATCGCTGCCTTCGCCATTGTGGCTCAGATGCCGTCCGGCCAGAACGCGGGCAATGCGCTCGACGGCGGGGGTTGCGGATGTCGGCATGGGGTGCAGGCTCCTCTCGTTACGGGCGGCGATGGCTTCACCTGCCGCCCGCAAACTCTATCATCGTTCGGATCGAAAAACCATCAATCCTCCGGCGTAAAGCCCGAAGATGGCACGGGTTCGCCCTTGTCGCCGGGTCGCGTGCTGGACGGCGGATCGGATGCATCCATCGAATCCTCCAATTCCTCGTCCAGCTTTTCCTCGGCATCGCGAACATGGTCCTGCGCGTCGCTGTTGCGCGCCGCGTCGGCCTGCTCATGGGCTTTGGTCTGGGAATGATCAATCGGGGTCATGCGTCTCTCCTCCTCGATGCCACAGAGGCACCTCCCCCGATCAACGGGTCGGGCCGCATCCCGGTTCCCGCGCGCCGTTCGACCAACGCGCCAACCGCTTCGACCAGCAGCCACGCGATGGGGCGACAAGCGGCCCACGCGCGCGTAAACAGGATGCCATGACAAATGCGCCCGACGACGGCGAACGCGGCATTTCGCCTGCGATCGCGCTCTATTCCATTCTCGGCTTCTGGTTATTCTATGCCGTGCTGGTCACGCTGCGCGCCACGGTCATGGGCTTCGATGCCCCCTATGAGCTGGCCGCGCGCCGCGCCATCGTCACCGTCATCGGCATCGTCACCACCTGGATCTTCTACCTGATGCTCCGCCGCTTCGACACGAAGCCCTTGAGCGTCCGCGTCGTCGCCGCCTTCTCGCTCGCCGCGCCCTTCGCGCTCGCCATGGCGTCGGCCAATTTCTACATGTTCAACATCTATGACCCGGTCAACATCTTCACCGATGGCGACCGGAGGAAATTTCGCAGCGAAGAACATTTCGCGCTGATCCAGATCGTCGAGGATGCGATCAGCCGCTATTTCTTCCTCTCCGCCTGGGCCGCGCTCTACCTCGCTCTGTCCTACGCCAGCGAAGTCCACCGCACCGAACGCCGCGCCGCCCGGCTGGAACGCGCCGCGCAGCAGGCCGAACTGCGCTCGCTGCGCTATCAGGTGAACCCGCATTTCCTGTTCAACACGCTCAACAGCCTCTCGACCCTCGTCATGCGCAACAAACCCGACGAAGCGGAAAAGATGATCCTGTCGCTCTCCAACTTCTACCGCACCAGCCTGACCGGCGATCCGCTCGACGACGTGCCACTGGCGGAGGAAGTCCATCTCCAGCAGCTCTATCTCGATATCGAGGGTGTCCGTTTCCCTGAACGGTTGACCAGCGTCATCGACATTCCCGCCGACCTGATGACCGCCTGCGTCCCCGGTCTCATCCTCCAGCCGCTGGTCGAAAATGCGATCAAATATGGCGTGTCGCGCACGTCCAGCCCGGTGCAGATCCGTATCACCGCCCGCGCCGATGGCGACCTGCTCCACATCAACGTCACCGATAATGGCGACCAGCCGCCCGGCGACGCCGATCGCGGCAGCGGCATCGGCCTCGCCAATGTCCGCGACCGGCTGACCGCGCGCTTTGGCGATCAGGGCCGCATCGCTTATGGTCCGCGTGAGGGCGGCGGCTTCTCCGTCCTCATCACCCTCCCCATCATCCGCCAGAGTTGCTGATCCCCATGTCCATCCGCACCATGATCGTCGATGACGAACCGCTCGCGATCGAGCGGCTGCAGATGCTGTGCGCCCGCGAACCGCGCCTGACGCTGTGCGGCACCGCCAGCGACGGCGAAGCCGCCCTGCGCCTCATCGAAGCGCTCAAGCCCGATCTCGTCATGCTCGACATCGCCATGCCGCTGCTCGACGGCATCGGCGTCGCCCGCGCGGTCAGCCGCATGGGCCTGCGCCCCGCCATCATCTTCGTGACCGCCTTCGAAGGCTTTGCGGTCGAGGCCTTCGATCTTGCCGCCGTCGATTATCTGCTCAAGCCCGTCGCGCATGACCGGCTGACCCGCGCGATCGACCGGGTGGAGGCCGCGCGCAGCCTGGCACCCACCGACGCGCCTGCCATCTCGACCGAGGCGCAACCCGACTGGGCCGAGGAATTCTGGGTGCCGCACCGCTCCGAACTGATCCGCCTCGCCACCGACCAGATCGACCGGATCGAGGCGGAGCGCGACTATATGCGCCTGCATGTCGGCAGCCACAGCTACCTCCTCCACCAGACGATCAGCAGCCTGGAGGAACGGCTCGACCCGCAGCAATTCGTCCGCCTCCACCGCTCCCACATCGTCCGCCGCGACCATATCGCCCGCCTGCGCCACGACGGCAGCGGCGTGTGGTTCGCGGCGCTCGCCGACGGCAACGAAATCCGCATCGGCCGCACCTTCCTCGCCAACGCGAGAGCCATGACCGGCCGCTAATACAAAAATCCTCCCCTGTAAGGGGAGGGGGACCGCCGAAGGCGGTGGAGGGGTGTCACCCTCACGATAGCGTGACACCCCTCCGTCAGGGCTACGCCCTGCCACCTCCCCTGCTAGGGGAGGATGGAAAAACACAAAAAAAGGCCCGGCAAATCACCGGGCCTTCTCTCTATCACGTCGCGCTACCAATCAGTTCGCGACCAGCGGCAACCCATCCTTGCCGCGCGCATCGGCATAGCGTTCGCTCGTCTCGGCCCGCGCGATCGCCGCGCTGATCGGCGCTTCGACGCGGGCGATCGCCTTGGCCTTGCACGCCTGCTCGGTGGCGAGGTCGCTGGCGGCGCACACCCGCTTGGCGGCACGCGCGATGCGGCTGCGCAACTGCGCCTGATGCGCAGGGTTCGAAAGGTCGAGGTCGCCATGATAGACCGGGCTGGTGCGGCCATTGGACGCGAAATCCTCGGCGGAAGCGGCACCGGCGCTGGCGAACAGGATGGCGGAAGCGGCGGCGGCAAACAGGGTCGAACGGAACATCATCTATCTCCTTAAAAATCTGGTTTGGCCGGTCCGCCGCCAAATGGGGGGCTGCGCAGCGGGCCGGGGTGCGAACGGGGGGAGCCGGGGTCTTGGGGTCGGCGTCCTGCCCCGTTCGCCCATTCTGTTTAGCCCCGCGCCCCGCCCGATGCCCGCCCGCTTCGACCGGCAGCCCGCGTCATCGGCGAACGACGCCTGCACCGACGAAGCGCAAAATCACGCCGACAAACCGCAGGACGAACGACATCTCGCCGCGCCACGAACGACATGTGCCGTAACGGAAAGCGCGAATCGTAACGATGGGAGGGGCAATAGAAAACGCCCCCGGCGCAAGGGATGGCCGGGGGCGTATCCAGGTTGCTGTCGGGCACACCGGGATCAGGATAAACTGTCAGGCCGGAGACGACACCATCAGGGCTGAACCGTCTCTGAACTTACCGCCATTATAGGGCAGCGCACGCCCGATGCGCCTTCCGTTCGATAATCGGCCCTCCGCTCCCGGTGGGCGGCATGGGCGGGGGATCAACCGTCAATCTGGCCCGACCAACGACATGGGCGCCGCGTCCCGCTCCAGCGGCGGCAGCCCCGCCACCTCCAACGCCTCCACCAGATAGGCCTCGAACGCCGCATCGCGCGATGGCGCCCGCTGCCGCATCCACGCCAGCGCCACCAGCGCCCGCCACGCCGCCAGCGCTTCGGGGTCCAGCCCAGTGAGCGCCCGGTGCCGCCGCACATAATAAGCGCTCGCCGCATCGCGCATCTTCGCCGCGGCCCAGCCCAGTACCGCCGCGCCGCCCTCGCCGCCGACATCCCCGCCCGGCCCGAAGCGCATCACCATCTCGGTCCGCACCACATCGGTCGCCGCCATGCCCCGCGCCGCGCGCGACCAGTCGATCACCGCCAGCCCCTCCTCGGTCACGATCAGATTGGCGGGGTGCAGGTCGCCATGCGACAGCGCATCGCCCTCGTTCAGCTGGTCCAGCCGGTCGACCGCCGCCGCGCGCAGCCGCTCGCCCACCGGTGCCGCCTCTATGTCCACGCGCAATATCGCCTTGCGACTGCGCAGCGTCGGCACATGGCATTCCGAAATCCGCTGCTGCAACCGCGCCATCTCGCCCAGTGCCCAGCGCCCGCGATGCGGGTTGCGCGCCATATAGGCCAGCAGGTCCGGCCCCGCCATGTCGGCATAGACGATCCCCTGCCGCCCGCACGCTTCCTGCACGCCATAAGTGCGCGGCACCGGCAGGCCGCTCGCCTGCACCGCCCGCGCGATCGCATATTCGCGCGCGACGATGCTGGGGTCGATCCCGTCATGAAACAGCTTCAACACCCGCCCCTCGCCCAGCCGGAACACCTCGGCACTGGCCCCGGCGGCGATGAAGGTGGAAGGATCAGGCAGGCGCATCACCGCGCGATGTGCCGCAGCGCGGCGCGCTTGACCAACCCTTTTGCGGCAGCAGGAACGCCCCCCTCCGCCCGCAAAGCCCCCCTACCCTAAACCGCCCGCGCCTCGACCAGCCTCGCCGCCAGATCCCGCGCCGTCCGCGCCGCGCCCATCAGCGTGGCCGATCCCGCCCCGCACCAGTCGCCATAGCCCGCCAGCCACAGCCGCGGCGCCTTGATCGACCGCTGCTCCTCCACCAGAACGCGGCCATCCGCCTCCACCACGCCCAGCCCCGCCAGATGCGCCAGCGCCGGGCGAAAGCCGGTACACCAGATGATCGCATCGACCGCCGTCTCCGTCCCATCCGCCCACACCACCCCCGTCGCCGTCATCCGCGTGAACGGCCGCCGTGTGCTGAGGTCGCCGCGCGCCCGCGCCGCCTTGACCGGCGGCACCATGACGATATCGCCAATGCCGCCCACCGGCACATCGCTTGGCCCCGCCTTCATCCGCGCCACCGCCCGCTCGAACAGCACATGGCCATCGACATCATCGGGCAGGAACAGCGGCTCCTGCGTCGTCACCCAGCTTGTGCGCGCCACCGGTGCCAGCTCCGCCACGATCTGCGCCCCGCTATTGCCGCCGCCGACCACCAGCACGCTCTGCCCCGCATAGACCTCCGGCCCGACATAGTGCGCGGAATGGACCTGCACCCCCGCAAACAGCGCCCGCCCCGCCATGTCGGGCATATAGGGATGCGACCAGGTGCCCGTCGCGCTGACCACCATCCGCGCGGCAAAGCGCCCCTTGTCGGTCACGACCGCCAGAGCATCGCTCGCCCGCTCAACCGCCGCCACCCGCACCGGCCGCTCGATCGGCAGCGCATAGCGCGCCTCATAGTCCCGCAAATAGGCCAGCACGTCATCGCGCATCGGATAGCCGTCATGCGCCGGCGGCGGCATCAACCAGCCGGGCAGCGAACTATAGCCAGCGGGCGAAAACAGCCGCAACGACTCCCACCCATGCCGCCACGCCCCACCCGGCCCGTCTTCCGCATCCAAAATCAGGAAATCCGCCCCCGCCCGGCGCAGATAATAGCCCAGCGCCACCCCCATCTGCCCGCCCCCGATAATGACGATATCGCGCGGGACAGGATCGGTCATGGCATCACATCCTCAATCGCCGCACCGCCCGTCCGCCAGCCCGGCGGCAGGATCAGGCGCGGCACGGTAGCGCCGAAGGTGCGCCAGCCAAGCCCACTTGGCCAGACATTTCACGGAAAGGATGCGCCTTATACCATCGCGCCATAAGCCTGACTCATGCGCGCTGTTCCCCGGCGAATGCCGGGGTCCAGTTCTGCCCGTGGGACTGGCCCCCGGCCTTCGCCGGGGAACACAAGCTATCGGTTCCCGTCCATGCACATTGGTATGACGCCCTGGCTGTAGCGGATGGCGATCACCACCACGCCCTGCTCCGGCTGCGATTTCAACACCGGCTTGGGCGCCGTCCCCGCCGCCCGCTTCGCCTCCAGCGCCCCCACGATCATCTTCCCCTCTCCCGTCTTCACGGGAGAGGTCGGGTGAGGGTCTTCCCTTCCTGCTTCTTCGCCATCCTCGATCCGCACCACTGGTCAGGGCGTCACATCCGCATAGCCGATAGGCATCGCCATCAACGGCCCGCCTCACGCCACCTTGCGCAACTGATAGCCACCTGCGTCGCCCGCCACATGGCCCAGCCGCTCCAGCGCCTCCAGCGTGGCGGCGATCCGCCGTTGGACTTGCCGCCCCTGGCTGTAGCGAATGGCGATGGCTTCGGCGCTCAGCACGCCGCCGCCGCGCAGTTCGGCCAGCACCGCCGCCGTCTGGCCGATGGCGTCGCGCGGGAAGGTCGGCTTCTTCGCCTTGGCTTCGGGCAACAGCCCTTCGATCTGCTCGGTCACATCCTTGCGCACCGGCAATTGCGTCAGGCACGCCTCGGGAATCTGATAGTCGGGCCGCAGCCAGCGGACGATGCCCTGCTTCCTCGGCATGGCGCTGTGATGCGCCCCACCATCACGTCAAACTGATCCAGACTAACAGAGCCGACGCCTTCGGCTTCAGCTTGAGCAATGAAGTCCGTTAGCCGGCCTTCAGATAAGGCTTCCGCTAAGGTTATGCGTTCGATCGCACCACAGTAGACGAATTGAAAAGATTCCGCTATATACTCGCACGGCGGCGCACCGGGTTTGGACCCACAGATGCACCGCCGCTCTTTCCCCGTTTGGACCGGGGTAGGGAGTAGGAAGCGAGAGCTAAGCCCCCGCTTCAGTTAATGTCCGGGCCATGCACCACATGACTCGGTTCCTAGTCTCCGGGGGAATGAACCGCCCCTGGTCGGCTGCCGTCGCAGGCACAGGTTCAACGTGATTTCCCGTAAAGGTCGGTCACGTTCTCGATTGGAGAGGGTGCAACCTCTCCGGTGACGGTTGGGGCGCTGCGGGCAACTGCAAGCGCCTCATCTCGTTGTGAGGGGTAATAATATACTGACCCCTCCTTCAATAGCCTACCGCGAAACACTTCACGGCTCAACCAACTGTAAATCCTCGTTGGTTGCTCCGACAGATCTTCACTAAGAGTGCCATGGCGCTTCGCTACTTCGTGAGCATCCTTCGCCACGAACGGCCTGCCGAAATCCTCCATGGCGGCATGCATTCTAGCGTTGAAGCTCGTCGCATCCTCGTTCTCCACCTGTTCCACAATTTCGCCGCTTTGTATTCGTTGAAGGGTGGTTGGAAGGTAATATCGCGGACCCAGCTTGCTTACCTCATCCTTGGCTGCCAGCCTCTGGAGTGCATTCGAGACGCCATTATGAGACCGGCGTGACTTTTGGCCGACCTCCGGGTCATCATTCAACAGCGTGCGCAGCTCCGCGGGGGTATAACCGCGATCCGTTGCGGCAAGCACATCCAAAACGAGTTCCGTAAAGCTCCATTCGGCTCGCGGCTTCTTAGTCTCAGGGTGGAAAAGCGCGTCGGCAGTATCTTCCGGCAGCAGACATCTAACCGCTTCTAGCTTTCGATCTAGATCGTCCAGGCGCGCGGCCAATTCCGAATGCTGGCGGAATACTTCGGCGCGCTCCGCAACCCAAGCCTCAACCTGCCCCCGTGTCAAAAGTGCGCCAAACTCGCTCATGCTCCTGCCCTACACGGTGCACCACGCTAGGTCAAGTGTGCGTGGGTGGTGTCATGCATGTGAGGGAGGGAGTCATGGACAGCCCCGAACCGTGCGCATCGATTGCGACAAGAAGGCGGGTTCTGAAAAATGTCGAGTCTTGATAATGGCTTATCTGTTATTGACTAACACCATGATTCTGTTATATTATTTTCATGGACAGCACATATCATCTAAACGGTGGGTTCAAACCAGCGGCCAGACGCTTTGCCGACTTGGATGGGCCAGATTATTTTCCCACCCCGGCGTGGGCTACCCACGCGCTAATCGATAACGAAGATTTCTGCGGGGACATATGGGAGTGTGCTTGTGGCGATGGTTCCATGTCCACCGTGCTGGAGACGATAGGTAACAAAGTTATCAGTTCGGACCTGATCGATCGCGGATATGGCGAGGGAGATCACGATTTCCTTGAAAGCTGGCGCAAGGCACCGAACATCGTCACCAACCCGCCCTACAATGCGGCAGAAGGGTTTGTGCGCTCAGGACTAGAACGCGCTGACCGCAAATTTGCGCTGCTGTTACGTCTGGCATTTTTGGAGGGAGCCAACAGACAGCGTACAATCTTCACTGAGGCGCCCCCGTCCCGCGTATGGGTATTCAGTGAACGCATCACGTTCTATCCCGCTGGCGCGGTGCAAAAAGGAACTGGAACCACTGCCTATGCATGGTTCGTGTGGGACAAGGATGCGACCAGTAACACTGAACTGAAATGGTTCAAGCCAGGCTATAAGGCGCTCTACGGATAAAGACCTGATGCTTGCAAATGATCGCGCCCGGCCTGCGTGATCCGATATCCTGTGCGCGATACATGGACCAGCAAACCCTGTGCGATATAGTTCGTGCCGCCGACATCATGGGATTTTATATTTCGGACAATCTGATGCCACATAGGTTCGCCCGGGCGAGTTTGCGATGGAGCGTTGTTACCAGCGTTTAGAGCGACTGTGGCGGGTAGTTCAGCACGACATCGGCGGAATGTAGCCACTCCATTAGGCTGACGTGCAGCAATCGCCATTACGCCCTCAGCAATTTCTCGTTCTGTCGCCATACCGAATCCTCCCTATACTTAGCAGGATCGCCACAATCTGCATATTACGCAAGCGACATTGCAACCTTTGATCATACATGCGTCAAAGGGATAAACAGGAAATTGTTATCCTGCCGTCTTAGGTTATGATGCGAGCACGGCCGCTTGGCTTGTTATGCTTCATTTTCGAGAATGTCCGCGTCCGGCAAAATAGTGCAAATTAGTTAGGGCAGGAATTACTCAATTGCCGTCTGGCCATTTTTTCGTCAACGGCGGAGACCTGAACGAACTGCCGGTTTCAGGAAAGCCAATTTAGGTCCGCAGTGGCGACAACTGGTCGATGGGCGACAGGCAGCTATTTCCGCCTATGATCGTGTCGCCTGCCCTAAAATAGGACCGGCGGCTTTCCCCTCTTCGCCGCCGGTAAGCCGGCATTCCGCTACCGGCCAGTTCCGGCCAAGGCAAAAACAAGCTCTCTCCCATTCACCCCATATCCTTTGGTGCAGCGCGAACCCCTTTGCGCGCCCCCGCGCGGATTGTCCCTTCTCAAAACCCTGCGCCCGCCCCATTTGTCAGGGCGATCGGCCGATGGCCTTGCCCAATTAGAACAAATCTGGAACAACGCCCCACATGAGCCTTACCCACATATCCGTCCGCGGCGCGCGTGAACATAATCTCAAGGGCGTCGATGTCGATCTGCCCCGCGACAGCCTGATCGTCATCACCGGGCTTTCGGGGTCGGGCAAATCCTCGCTCGCCTTCGACACCATCTATGCCGAGGGGCAGCGCCGCTATGTGGAATCGCTCTCCGCCTATGCGCGCCAGTTTCTGGAGATGATGCAAAAGCCCGATGTCGAACATATCGAGGGCCTCAGCCCCGCGATCAGCATCGAGCAGAAGACGACCAGCCGCAATCCCCGCTCCACCGTCGCGACCGTCACTGAAATCTACGATTATATGCGGCTGCTCTGGGCGCGCGTCGGCATTCCCTACAGCCCCGCGACCGGCCTGCCGATCAGCGCGCAGACCGTCAGCCAGATGGTCGACCGCGTGATGCTCCTGCCCGAAGGCACGCGTTTCTACCTGCTCGCCCCGGTCGTGCGCGGGCGCAAGGGCGAATATCGCAAGGAACTCGCCGAATGGCAGAAGGCCGGCTACACCCGCGTCCGCATCGACGGCGAGATGATGCTGATCGAAGACGCCCCCGCGCTCGACAAGAAATATAAGCATGACATCGAAGTCGTCGTAGACCGCCTCGCCGTCGCCCCCGACATGGGCACGCGGCTGGCCGACAGTTTTGAGCAAGCGCTGAAGCTGGCGGACGGGCTGGCGTTCGTGGATTTGGCGGATGGCACTGTCGCCGACCTTACCTCCGCCGTCGCCCCAGCGCAGGCTGGGGCCTCAGGCGATGGCGCGCTGACGCCTGAGATGCCAGCCTCCGCTGGCATGACGGAAAAGAAGAAGATGAAAGGCGCGGAAGTCCCCGCCAACCGCATCGTCTTCAGCGAAAAATTCGCCTGCCCCGTCAGCGGCTTCACCATTGCCGAGATCGAACCCCGCCTCTTCTCCTTCAACGCCCCGATGGGCGCGTGCCCCGCCTGCGATGGCCTGGGCGAGCGGCAGGAGTTCGACCCCGAACTCGTCGTCCCCAACGAAGCCCTCTCGCTCAAAAAGGGCGCGGTCGTCCCCTGGGCCAAGTCCAACCCGCCCAGCCCCTATTATATGCAAGTCCTCGGCTCCCTCGCCAAGGAATTCGGGTTCAGCCTCGACACCCCCTGGGCCGACCTGCCCGGCGAAGTGAAGCTCATCATCCTCCACGGCACCGGCGGCAAGCCGGTCACGCTCAAATTCATGGACGGCCGCAAAAGCTACGAAGTCAAAAAAGCGTTCGAGGGCGTCATCGGCAACCTCAACCGCCGCCTCCTGCAAACCGAATCCGCCTGGATGCGCGAGGAACTGAGCAAATACCAGCGCGCCCAGCCCTGCGAGACCTGCAACGGCGCGCGCCTCAAACCCGAAGCGCTCGCGGTCAAGATCGCGGGCGAGGACATTTCCCTCTCCACCCGCCGCTCGGTGGTGGACGCGCTCGCCTTCTTCACCGCGATGCCGGGCAAGCTCAACGACCAGCAGAACCAGATCGCCAAGGCCATCCTTAAGGAAATCGTCGAGCGCCTCGGCTTCCTCAACAATGTCGGACTCGATTATCTCAACCTCGACCGCACCAGCGGCACGCTGTCGGGCGGCGAATCCCAACGCATCCGCCTCGCCTCGCAGATCGGCTCCGGCCTCTCCGGCGTCCTCTACGTCCTCGACGAACCGTCGATCGGCCTGCATCAGCGCGACAATGACCGCCTGCTCGTCACCCTCAAACGCCTGCGCGACCTCGGCAACAGCGTCATCGTTGTCGAGCATGACGAAGACGCCATCCGCCACGCCGACTATATCGTCGACATGGGACCGGGCGCCGGCATTCGCGGCGGCGAGATCGTCGCTCAGGGTACGCTCAAGCAGATCCTCAAGGCCAAAAACTCCCTCACCGCCGATTATCTCAACGGCACCCGCCGCATCGAAGTGCCCAAGAAACGCCGCAAGGGCACCGGCAAGAAGCTGACCGTCCACAACGCCCGCGCCAATAATCTGCGCGGCGTCACCGCGTCGATCCCGCTCGGCACCTTCACCTGCATCACCGGCGTCTCCGGCTCCGGCAAGTCCAGCTTCACCATCGACACGCTCTACGCCGCCTCCGCCCGCGCCCTCAACGGCGCGCGTATCCTGGCCGGCGCGCATGACAAGGTGACGGGCCTGGAACATTGCGACAAGGTCATCGACATCGACCAGTCGCCCATCGGCCGCACCCCCCGCTCCAACCCGGCCACCTATACCGGCGCCTTCACCAACATCCGCGACTGGTTCGCGGGGCTGCCCGAATCCCAGGCGCGCGGCTACAAGCCCGGCCGCTTCAGCTTCAACGTCAAGGGCGGCCGCTGCGAAGCCTGCACCGGCGATGGCCTGATCAAGATCGAGATGCACTTCCTCCCCGATGTCTATGTGACGTGCGACGTGTGCCACGGCGCGCGCTACAATCGCGAAACGCTGGAGGTGAAGTTCAAGGGCCACTCGATCGCCGACGTGCTCGACATGACGGTCGAGGACGCGGTCGAATTCTTCAAGGCCGTCCCCCCCATCCGCGACAAGATGGCCATGCTCGCCGAAGTCGGGCTGGGTTATGTCAAGGTCGGCCAGCAGGCCACGACCCTATCGGGCGGCGAAGCCCAGCGCGTCAAACTCGCCAAGGAACTCGCCCGTAGAGCCACCGGCCAGACGCTCTACATCTTGGACGAACCCACCACCGGCCTGCATTTCGAAGATGTCCGCAAACTGCTCGAAGTCCTCCACGCGCTGGTCGACCAGGGCAACAGCGTCGTGGTCATTGAACATAATCTGGACGTCATCAAGACCGCCGACTGGATCATCGACATGGGTCCAGAGGGCGGGGTCAAGGGCGGCGAAGTCGTGGCCGAGGGCACGCCGGAAAAGGTCGCGAAGGAGCCGCGCTCCTTTACGGGGCATTATCTCGCGCCGTTGTTGGGGTTGGAGAGTGTGGCGGCGGAGTGAGTTTATGATTGAAATTCCCCCTGAAGCCTTGAAATTTACCGGCTTGCTCATGCCGCATATGGTTCAGCGGCAATCATCCATGCGTCGACGAAATGCACGTTTTGTACACTACACAACCGCTGAAGTGGCAGCGAGCATATTACGCGATAACAACGTATGGATGCGAAATCTCGTGACGATGAACGACTTCGCTGAAGTGGAACATGGAAAATCTTGCTTATTCCCCGCTTACAAGAGCAATGCAGGTATTAAACTAAGAAATTTTTGAATGATATCGAAGAAAATCTTGACAAAAGACTAGAGGATTTATTTAACGGATGGCTCAATAATCTGGAATACAAGACTTTTATAACATGTTTTTCAGAACATCGGGATAGCGAAGATTTTTTAGGCCGCCTTTCAATGTGGCGAGCATATGGTGGTTCAAACGGGGTTGCATTAGTATTCAAAAATGGGCCTTTTTTGAGTCCAACCGACGCTTTGAGATCGTGTCCCGCGGGATGGTGTAACAGCGAGTATCCTCGGTAGAGGATCGGACTGGATCAGGCTGCCACGCCGGGCAAACTGATGAGGGGATTGTCGCTGACGGTGGCGAGACTTTCAAGTGTCATATATCGGCGAGCCACGGCCCATTCGTCCTGCTGTTCGAGCATGAGGGCTCCGACGAGGCGTACAATGGCCGCGTCATTGGGAAAGATGCCGACAACGTCGGACCTTCGTTTGATCTCTCCGTTGAGACGTTCCAGGGGATTTGTGCTGGAAATCTGCGGCCAATGTTCTTTCGGGAAGGCTGTGTAGGCGAGGACGTCTTCGCGGGAGCCATCCATCATCTCAGCAAGTTTGGGAGCGCGATCACGCAGGGCATCGGCGACTGTTTGCCATTGCTTATGAGCCTCCTGAGCAGTTTCCTGCGCGAAAATTGTCTTGATCATGGCGGTGACGGCGGCACGCTGCTTAGTGGAAACATGGGCGAGCGCATTGCGCATCCAATGAATCCGACAGCGTTGCTGGGTTGCGTGGAAGACCTTGCTGGCAGCGGCGCGTAGGCCCTTGTGATCGTCTGCAATGACAAGTTTGACGCCCCTGAGCCCGCGATCGGCAAGACCCAAGTTGAACAGTGCCGGCGGAACACGCAGGGAACGCGAGCTGGTAAGTATTTGATTTTGCTAGGCGTGGGTTTGGGGGCAAAACCGGATG
>MIAK01000023.1:0-42603 GCA_001829085.1 Sphingomonadales bacterium RIFCSPLOWO2_12_FULL_63_15
AGTTCCTAATTCAGATCAGAGGCTTACGCCACTCCCGCCAACCCTTCAGGACACTTTTGGTGAATAAGGCGGGCTAGAGGTCGGCGTTACGCCGTTGGGCTTCGAAGATACTGAAGTAACCTGGCGCGCTGCTGTCAGTCCACGCTTCTCGCCCAACGCTACCGCGAAATTATGGGCCGAAAGCAAGCCTGTGACCGATAGCGTCATATCGTATGCTGGCACACGCGATCCGGTGACGGGACAATTATGGGGACAAGTCATGCGGACCGGCGCAGGACTGTCCTTCTCCTATGATCGCGAAGGGGCGGGTGTTTATGCCGACGCCGCCTATAGCCGCTACGATGGGACGAACGTGCGCCGGAACAGGGGCGTCCAGGTCAATCTGGGCGGCTACATGCCCTTTTATCGAGGTGATAATTCTGTTCTTACCGGGGGCGTCAACGTCAACTATCAAAGCTTCGACAACAATCAGAATTTCTTCACTTTCGGCCATGGTGGCTATTTCAGCCCGCAAAGCTTTCTCAGCGTCAGCTTCCCGGTCCGCTACAGCTATGACAAGGACAAGTTGCAGATCCGCGGCAATGCCGCACCTGGCTATCAGTCATTCAATCAGGACCAAGTGGCACTTTATCCTACCGATCCGGCAGGGCAGGACCTTCTGGACAGTCTGAAGGCACAGAATAGCGACGTTCGATCCTTCTATGATAGTATCAGCAAGACCGGCTTTGCTCTCTCTGCCGATGGTTCAATCTATTATCGGGTGTCGCCGGGCACGCGCGTTGGCGGCGAGATTGGTATCAACACATTCGGTACATATGACGAATTCAAATCGTTGATCGGCATCAGGCAGTCGCTAGGAGGTGCAAAATGAAGGAGGACTTCATGGAAAAGCCTGTCGTGGCACCGCATGCGCCCGATGTGGCCGGGCTATCCCTTTTGACGGCGCTGACCGCCAGCGAGATTTTTCGAAGTGCAACCGCGTCGCAGGCCAGGGGATTTTATGTCGCCATCGGCAAAAGAATCGCCGATTTCGCAGCAATTGACGATGTGTCGAATTTTTCTGCGCTGACCCTGCGGATCAATCATATCTGGCACGCCATGCATTGGGGCGAGGCGTCGCTGACGATCGATGAGGATGGTATCATCATTCATCATCGCGACATGCCCGATGCGCTAGAAGGTGATGTTGAAGGACATTGGCCCGATGTCAGAAACGCGATCTTGGAAGGAGCCTATGATGGTTGGTTTCGCGCCTTGGGCAGCGGCCCTGAATTGAGGACTTGGATTGTACACACACATGAAGGCCAGATCGAATTGCGCCATGGGCGTTGATCGACGGACCGTCTGCCTCAGCCTCTTTTTGGCGGCTACGGCTGGCTGCGCCCAGGCGGGGGGAAGCAAGGTCATGACGGATGGTGTCAACTGGCCCAGTTTCAAGGCGGCCTTTCTGGATCGCTCGGGGCGAATCATCGACAATGGCAATGGCGGCATCAGCCATAGCGAGGGTCAGGGCTATGGTTTGGGGCTGGCGCTATGGGGGGATGATCGCGCCGCTTTCGACAGCGTATTTCGCTGGACCGAGGATAATCTGTTGAACCGCGAAACCGGGCTTTACGCCTGGCGCTATGATCCGCGCCAGTCCAACCCCATCGGCGACCCGAACAATGCAACCGATGGCGATATTTTCATCGCCTGGGCTCTGGCCGGAGCCGGACGGAAATGGAAAAATCCGACCTATTTATCGCGCTCCAAGGCGATCAGGCAGGTCATCCGATCGACACTGGTGATAGATCGCTACGATCGATCGCTTTTGCTGCCGGGGCTTCATGGGTTCGTGACGCCCCAAGCCGTTACACTCAATCCCTCCTATTTCATATGGCCCGCGCTGGACGCCTTTCGCCAACTGGACGGTGCTGCGGTTTGGGGCAAGATCATCAGCGACAACGAAGCGATCGCCAGCGCGTCGCGTTTCGGCCCGCTTCGCTTGCCCACCGACTGGATTGATGTCAGCGGGCCAAACATGGTCGCGCCTGCGTCCGGACGGCCGGCGAGGTTCGGTTTCGACGCTATCCGCGTCCCGCTCTATGCCGCATCAGGCAAACGCGCGAACTTGCTTGCACCCGTCACGGACTTTTGGCGCGGCTATGTCGGGAAGGGCAAGCCAATCCCTGCCTGGGTTGATGTGGAGTTGGGAGAAGAAGCCCCTTATGCTTTATCCCCGGGCGGCATGGCCGTCGCGAGCCGAGCGCTGGGCATGAATGCACCAGCAAGCTTGAGCGCGGATTATTACGCCGCCGTGCTGCAGATGCTGGCGCGCGCACTGCCCTGATCAACGTTGAAATACTACAGCACCCTGCGCATCAATGGATGATCATCGCACGCGATGGCGGCCATCGCCGTCACTCCTCACCTGTCGAGGACGCAGCCTGCCATGCAAAATGGGATGTCGCGTCGCAACATTTCGCAATCCGTCGCATTCCGTTGTGCGAGCGCTTTTATCGTTCATGATGCGCTGTCGCAGCAATGCGGTGGGCATCTCAGAAACAGAGTTGGTCATCGTTTGGCTCCTTGGAGGAAAGGCGACGCAATGTTCAGCCCATGTCGTATCTCGATTGCAATTATAATAGATGCTGATTGGCTATGTCCGAAAAACAGGCGATAGCCGTCAACGTCGGCTTCGGAGCGAAGCGAGAGTCCGGTCATATGACCGGCTATGATCGGCGGTATACCGGCAGCTCTACCCGGTTGCCGCTTCGCTGCCGAATATGAACGAACGGCGGGTTTTAGGAAGAGACGGCAGTGCTGGAAAGCCGACCGCTTAAGATCGCGACATCATTACCCTAACCGTGCAACTTACCGGCTTCTCAGCCTTAACGGCAGCCTTCTGACATGCGGCAAGGGTGTCGCGGTTCTCCCGCGCCAGGTCAGCGGCGTCCACTATCACCTGCCAGCCGTCCGGGTTTTCGGCGCGCATGAGGCGGATACCGGCATCCCACAGCGATGGCTCACCCATCGTGCGGCGGGCGACCTGCTCGGGCCAGAACCAGCTTTGCGGGCCGATGCTTGCCGCCCATCCGGGACAGATCAGCCAGAGAAGCGACACGGCCAGCGCCGCGCCGCCGCCGCAATAGAATATGTGCCTGCGCTGTTCCCGCTTGGTCCGAACGGCGCCGATCGCGCGCATCTGATCCGCATGGGCTCGATGATGCAAGTCCCGCGATTTCTTGATGGTCGCCCTGTCCGTCGCTCGTGCGGCATCCGCCGCTACGTCAATCCGCTCCGCCATGCCCTCCGGCGTCAACTGAATGGCCGGTGCTTCCATGATTATCTTCGTCTGCCCCGCCACCGTCGCGAGATAACCATTCATTTTGGCAAGCGTCGGACCGTAGTCGGGGAACTCGATGCTCTGCTTCTCGATGGCGATATGCTCAAGCGCGCGGGCCATCACCGCCATGCGCCCTTCAAGCCGTTCCTCCATAGCGGCGACGCGCTCTGAGAGTTGCGCGAAGGCCTCGGCGGCGGCATTGGGCCGGGGTTCCGGCTCGTTCAAAAGGCTCTGCTCGTCGTCCATGTCATGGTCTCCTTGAGGTTAGCGGCTCATGCCGCGACTGATGTCGCGTCCGTGATCGAAGGGAATGGAGGATGCGAGATCGTGGGACAGACTGCGGCCCGCCTGCTGGCCGATCTCAAGTCCCAGTTCGCGGCTGCGCAGGCCCAACACCGATTCAAGCTGGGCGTCGCGCTCAAGGCTCTTCGCCATGCCCGCCATCTGCTGCGCCGCACTTTTCGCGCCCCGGAAATTGCCGTCGCGAACCAGCTCGGCATGATGGCGCTGCAACTGCTGCCACCCTTCCACGAACCGATCGGCACGCTGGAAGGGGTCCATGCGGATTTCGGTCTCCAACTGCATCGCGCGCACGGCAGCCTGGCCGCGCCCCTCAGCGGCCTCGCGGACAAGCTCCGGGCTGCTGCGGAACGCGGTGTTCAGGTCAGACGAACCTTCAGGCCGGACTGCGTCCAGTGCATCGCGTGCCCTATCGAACGCCTCGCGCTGGTGGGGCATGGCGTCCATACCCTGCGCGCGGGTCTGCTGGATCGCTTGCCATGCCTTGGCGTAGCGCTCCACTGCGCCGCGCACGCCGCCTGCGCGCATCGGCTGCGTGGTATGTTCGGGCTGGCGCTGAACGGCCCGCTCCTGCGCGGGCGGTTCGGCATTCGGCTGGAAGCCAGCAAATATGTCGCGTTCCTGCTGCGGTGGGATATTGAGCCGGAAATTGTCGAACATCCCCCGCGCCTTCTCGACCATGGGCCTGACGATTTCCGCGACCCGCTGGCCAAAGCTAATGCCACGCCGCTCGGCATATTCCCTTGCTGAGTCGGCTTGTCTGTAATCGGTCGCCATGTCCTTGCCGCACTCGCGCGAAAGCGTGCGAACAAGCCGGGACTGATCGCGGAAATCGTCGCGGCCGTAATGAAGCGCCATGCCTTCGCGATGGCGGGACATGGCGACATAAGCCCCATGGCGATCCATTCCCGGCGTCGCGAGAACATGCGCGCTGTCCACGGTCATGCCCTGCGCCTTGTGGATGGTGGCGGCATAGCCGTGGTCGAGGTCGCGATAGTCCTTGGTGTCGAAAGCCACGACACGCCCGTCATCGGTGCGGACGGACATATGGCCTTCGTCCACCTTCTCGATCGTGCCCAGCGTACCGTTCTTCACCTCAAGGCTGCGCTCGTTGCGCAGGAACATGATGCGGTCGCCCGACGCGAATAGCCGGTCGCCGTGCTCTGTTTTCACCTGGCGCTCGTCACCTAATTCGCCCGCGTTCCGCATCGCCGCGCGCGCAGCCTCGTTGAGGTCGCGCACCTCCGCATTGGTGTGGGTCAGGATGATGCGGCTGGCGTCTGGATCGGCTTGCCGTTCACGATCCCAGCGCTCGACAAGATCGCGCCGCGCGTCTTCGCGCGTCTCGGCCTGATGCACCATGCCCTTGTCGGCATAGGCGGCAACCGCCTCCCCGGTCCTGCCGGTCGCAAGATGCCGGGTAGCATCCTGCTGCCATCCTTCATGCTGGCGGCGAACCTGCGTGATCTCGACGCCGCCATGCCGTTCATGGATCGCGCGGAACGCCGCCCCCGCTTCGATCGACTGCAATTGCTGTGGATCGCCGACAAGGACGACCTTCGCGCCAACATCGTCGGCATGGGACAGCACGCGCTCCATCTGGCGCGTGCCGACCATGCCCGCCTCGTCAATCACCAGCACGTCGCGGGAGGTCAGAAGATCGCGGCCCTGCGCCCAGCCATGTTCAAGTGCAGCGATGGTGCGCGACGCGATGCCGGAGCCATTCTCCAGCCCCTCTGCGGCGATGCCCGCAAGGGCCGCGCCGCGAACATTCAGCCCCGCGCTTTCCCACACGTCGCGCGCGACTCCCAGCATGGCGCTTTTGCCGGTCCCGGCATAACCCAGCACCAGTGACAATCCGCGTCTGCCCGTTATATGGCGCAACGCGGATTCTTGCTCTGCTCCCAGGACGAGACCCGCACTCTCGGCGTTGCGAATGGCGTAGGTCGTCGCCGCCGAGAGACCATCGCTCCGTTCCATCGCAAGCCGGTCAGCGGCGCGGCTCATCCGCTGCTCGGTCTCGATCATGTCGCGCGACGTGAACCGATCGTCGCCGCGCCCGTCCTTGCCCAGCGCGATCAGGTCCGGCGAATTACGCACCGTGCGCATGGCAGCGTTGAACTGCTCCTGCCCGTCGCTATGCCGGTGGATGAACATTGCTATGTCGCGGTTGGTGAACGTCGCCTGTTGGTGGGTGATGGCGTTGAGCGCGATGCCGGGATCAGCGATGATGCGTTCGCCATTCTCCCGCGCGATCTCGCGGTGCATTTCGGCGCGGTCAGCTACCAGCCCATGGGCGTCCATCCGATGGGCAGGGCCGCCGATCTTGCTTTGCGGTTCAAGGTCGATGCCCTGCTCGGCAAGGCTGCGGTGATCGATCCGCGCATCGATGTCGAGTTCGGCCAGTCGCGCGTTGACGTGGGTCTCCCAGCGTTCGCGCCAGCGCTCGACATTCTCATGATCGTTCCATTCGCGCACCTTCGTCCCGAAGCCAGCGGTGCCGTCTTCACGCTGCACGACCTCCCGCATGGTGAGCATGACATGGGCGTGCGGCTTCGGCTGGCCGTCCGCGCCTATGGCTCTCCTGAGCGAAGTCGAAGGGTCCCAATGCACATTGAGGTCGGCGATCATGCCGCGATCGACAAACTGCGCGGACACGAAGTCGCGGGCTAGTTCGATGCCCTGCGCCTTGGTCATTTCGCGCGGAATGGCGAACTCGACATCGCGGGCAAGCTGGGCGTCCTTGCGCTTCTCGAATGCCTCGACATCGTTCCACAGGCGCTCGCGGTCGCGCCATTGCTCTGGCGCACCTTCTGGCAACAGGATTTCGCTATGCTCGACGCCGGAGCGGGCGCGGAAATCTTGGGGCCGATCAAGGCGCTCATCATGCAGCCGCTCGCCCGCACGATAGGCAGCAGCGGAGACGGCGGAGCGGCCCGCCGCGCGAGAGATGACCTGAACGGAGAAATGGAAGATCGCCATGATGATCGTCCATCTACTACGCCCAAGCGCACGTCGGAACGACGTATAAGCGCGCCCTTCTCGAAAATTTCTCGGACGGGACTAGGCGGTGTCAGACTGTCCCGGCGACTCTACTGCGCGACAGGAGCGATCATCTTATCATAGCGCCATCGTCACTCAATGGAGACTTTGCGATGCGCAAACCCCGCGATTTTGATTCGGAACTCAAGGCCCTCGCCGACAAGGCCAAGGCGCTCAGGGAGCGGCGCTTGCGCCAGATTGGCGAGTTGGTGACAGCGACCGGTGCCGATGCGCTCGACGCCGATATGCTGGCCGGGGCGCTACTCCATGCCGTCACCGTGAAGGACGCCACGACAAAGGAGGGATGGCGCAAGGCGGGCGCGGCGTTCTTTCTCGGCAAAGGCGGCAAGCCTTCGGGCGGACCTGCTCGCCAGCAAAGCGGCACTCTCCCGCTCGATGGCGGCGCGGCATCGTCTTGAGGCTCAAAAGGCGCGAACCGATATGCGACAATGGCAGGTCCAGCGAAGGGAACGAACGCGGCACCTGATCGAACTGGGCGGGCTGGTCGTCAAGGCGGGGCTTGTCGATTTGACCGATGACGATCGCCCCGCGCTCTATGGAGCCTTCCTCACGGTTGCCGACCGGCTGCGTGGTGAGGAACGGGCCAACGCGCTTGCCCTTTGGAAGCGCAAAGGTAAGCGGGCCTTCGAGACGGAACAGGGCAGCGGTTAGCGCGAAACTGACAAGCGCATATTGCTGTCCGGTTCTGCCTGATAATCGACCATCGCCGCCATGGGCGGGCTGCTCTTGTCGCAATAGCGCACGGTTATGAAGTCTTCCCGGATCGCGGGACACAGGCCCGAGCCATAGAGAATGTCCGCGAGCGCGTCGAAGGTCGTCGCCTTGGCACGATAGGCCCCGGTCCACCGCACAGTCCAAATGTCCTCGTTGGCCTTGACCCGGTAGCCCGCCCTTTGCGCAACGTCCATGACCGCGCCTAACACCGTGTCTGCGCGCACGTCGAAGTCCAGCACGGCGGACAGGTCGGCGGGTTTGGAACGGACGGCCTGTGCGGACTTTACCCGCCATAGCGTTGCCTCGGCACCCGCCATGAAGAAGCACAGGCAGACAATCACCAAGGGCAGATGGTCAAACCAGTCCATGAACTTGTCGGAGCGCCAGAATCGGCGAACAGGAATGAGCAGATTCCATCGGCCTTGTAGCGGGGCGACATGTCGCACGATCCGCCATGTCCTTTGCAGCATGTTTGCGCGACCAGCAGGCTCGGAAAGGGCTATCGCTGTCGTCGGCCCTTGGGGCGGCGGAAGCATCGGCGCTGGCAGGATTTCGGCGAGCGATGCCTGATGATCCGCGACCGCGCACGCCGCACGTTCCGCCAGTATCTCCACCCGGTCGAACGCCCATGCCAGTTCCTCAGCCGAAATACGGTAGGATCGCCCATAGCGCGCTTCGACATAGGCGCGGCGTATGCAGCCGAACGCGCGGCGCTCGAACCGGCTATCGCGCGGCCATGTCGAACACAGGTGCGGGTCCAGCGCTTCCGCCGCCTCGCGCAGTTCATCCAGCGCATGGGTGCGCGGGGCGTGCAGGCTGACCGATCGCAAAACGGACAGATAGAAATGCTCACACGCCTGATGCAGCATCAACGCCGCCATCGGCGCATCGCCCCGGTTCCGATAAAAAGCCGCGCCTGCTAGAAATCCGGTGCCGCGCTTATGCCATCGGATAAACTCCACCGCACCCCGGATAGCCCGTTCCCGCACCGGCAAGTGACGCGGCTCTTTCAGCCGGAAGCCCTGCATCTGGTAGAGTGCGATTCCCTGTTCGGCGATGGTGACGAAATGCGGGACGCCTTCGACAAGAGCACCGTTGATCCGCTCAAGGCTTTCCACGCTCAGCCGCACCGGGCGGGTAATTTCGCCATGCTCCCACGCGCGGCGAAGCCGGTCACGCACCAAGCGCCAGTCGCGTTCGCTGCGGGCAAGCCGGGAATAGTTGACGATCGCCAGCAGGCGGAACGCTTCCCCCGGTGCGATCTCGTCCCACTCCTTCTCGGCGTGCGGCCCATGCAGGATCAGGGTGAGGATGCGACCCGCCCGGAAATGTTCGGAGCATCGGCCCTTGGTCGTTTCCTCGAACGCCTCGAACAGGATCGTGGTGACGTGGAGAAGCTCATCCGTGATCGGTGCGGGCAGATGGTCGGCATCGGTGCGCAGCATCATGACCGCGCCTCCTGCGAGCGACGTTGGCAACCCTTCGGGCGCGGGTGGCCGGTCACGTCATGGACGCGATCCACCAAGGCACGCACGAGGGGCGTGATCGTGGCGGGAATGAAGCCGCCCGTGCGGGGCCGGTCTTCCTCCCAATCATGATAATGATAGCCCCATTTCCAATAGGGCGAGAGAACCGCCGCCAGCCGCGCCATGTCAGGGCAGTCATGGGCAAAGCCGCACGCATTGGCGTAGGCAAGTGCCTTCGCGACGTCCTGCTTGATGTGGCGGGCGTTCCACGCATCGGAAAAGCCCATGTCCAGCAGATAGGCGCACAGGGCCTGCTGGGTCACGAAACCTGCCTGATGCAGCGCTTCCTTTGCATGTCGCGGCTCGATGAGGAAATCCGCTTCCAGCGTGGTCATCCATCGTTCCGCATTGTGATAGCGAAAGCGGCTCATGCTTCGCCCCTCTTTCGTCCGCTCAATCTTCGCGGGTTCGTCTTCGTAGTGTTTGTGAAGCGCCGCCAGTGCGCCACCCCAGGGCGAGCCAATTGCCGATGCGGCAACCGGCGCAATGGTCAGTGCGCGCAGCAGGGCGCGGCGCGACGTGGCGATCTTCGAATCACCCGAGAGAGAATCGGATAAAGTCATGGGTCTGCCTTCCTCAGTTCACTGTCACGGACGCATCAAGATGCATTCGCAGCACTAAGCGGCACCGCTTATAACATAAAAGGAAGGCAATGTTAAATAACCGGTGCCGGTTATTCTGGTTCTGATTGAACAGGTGCCAAGCACGGTTACGACACAAGTATGGGAAGGCCACCGCTCAACGTGAAATCGACGAACATCCGATTGCCCGAAGGCCTCGGTGAGCGGATTGACAAGCTGGTGGGGCGGCAGCGCCGCGCAGCTTTCATTCGGGAAGTGCTGGAACGGGAAGTCGAGCGGCGCGAGAACGAGCAGGGTAAGGCTGGCTAACCAGGCCACTAGTCTCTGGCAAAATCCGATACGGCGCTTGTCGGACACTCAGCGATGGGCTCGCCGCTATTTTGGAAGGATGGCTGATGCTGGCGCTTCGATTTGCCCGGAAAGTGGCAATAGCGGCTTTAATTGTAGCGCCCGTCCTTTTCGCGGCTGGGGCTGCCTTCGGACATCCTGGAGGCGTGAACGCTGAGGGTTGCCATAACGATAGGAAGAATGGCGGCTATCACTGCCACCGAGCGCAATCTGGCAGCGCCTCTCCTGCCCGACGGCAAAGCGCAATGGGTAGCAGCGGTAACGGAGCTTTCGCCAACTGTTCCGCCGCGAGGGCTGCTGGTGCCGCGCCAGTTCGCGCAGGCGATCCCGGTTACGGGCGACATTTGGATCGCGACGACGATGGGGTTGGGTGCGAGTAATCGCCTGCAACCCCATCCAGTCCTTAATTGCCGTTTATAATCTTGGCCCGCTCAGATGGTGTAAGCGCTTCAGCGTTAATGTCAGAGTCGTCAATGGCTTCTTCCTTGGCGTCGCCTGCCTCGCGGGTCGCGTCAGCGTTGGCCTGCATCATGTCTTCGGGGGTGCCGCTCATATTGTCGGCCATGGCGTCCATTTTGTCTGCCTTGTTCTCCGCTGCTTCCTGTACTTGCTCCCCAAGCTTGTCGTCGCCCTTGCCGCCGCACGCGGCCAGCGTCAGGCTAAGACCAACCGCCGCTATCATGGATGCACGCTTCATATTCCATCTTCCTGTCATTGAGCGGGAATAACGATCAGACATGAACTTGGGTCCGCCAGTTGCGTGATTTGCCGCCCTCAGCGTGGCCCCGTATACGGCTCACAAGCTATACCGTCACCGTCGGCATCCATATGCGTCCCGTAGCCGGGCTGCCCGGCGTATAGCGGCGCAGCGCCAGCCGCCCTTGCTTCCCTGCAGTTGCGGTAAGACCAAGCGCTTGCATCACTGGGGGCTACAGCGCGCGGCGAAACGGCGACGCGGCCGCTGGCTGCGCTGGGCTGTTGCGCATCCAGCTCTGCAGCGGACATGAGCGGCTCTGGCACATAGGGCGCGGTATCCGGTACCGCTGACATGTCGGACGGCTGCTGTCCCGCGCTATCGTCGCGGTCGCTCAGCAACAGCTGTGAGCCAAAGCCAACGGTCGCCGCCAGCACCGCCACAATTAGAAACTGGAAGGCGTTGCGATCGCGCCGACGCCTGCGCTGCTGGGCAACGTACCGGGCACTTGCCCGGATGGGGACAGCGCGGAAAGGTTTCTTGAAAGACATAGGGCGGCACTATGCCGCCCTAGGGGTAAAGAGAGAGTTTCCGGCTGCGGCCAGCCGATTAGGCGAGCTCAGGCTCGGCCACCTTGGGCTTGCGGCCCCGCTTGGAGGGTGCCTTTGCCGCAGGCTCTCCGGTCTGCTCTAGTGTGGCCTTGGGTTTCCGGCCCAAGCCGATCTTGAGCGCCAGCTCCTTACGCTGGGCGGCGTAATTGGGGGCTACCATAGGATAGTCCGCTGAAAGGTCCCACTTAGCTCGATAGTCGGCCGGGGTCATGCCGTAGGCCGTCATCAGGTGCCGCTTGAGCATCTTCATCTTCTTCCCGTCCTCCAGGCAGACCAGATGGTCCGGCTTGATCGAAGCGCGAGCTGACACCGCTGGCTCCTGCTTGGGGGCTTCCTGCAATTTAGGTTCGGCCAGACCTGACAAGGCGGAGTGGACGTTCTTGATCAGTCCGGCGACGTCGCTCACGCTAACGGAGTTGTTGGACACGTGCGCCGACACAATGTCGGCGGTCAGGGTGATAAGAGTTTCTTGCGCGAAAGCTTCTGTGGACATGTGACCTGTCTCTCTATTTACGGAAAGGGGTTTATGATTGGCTTGGACTGCGTGATGCAAAGCGTACATAGCATGGCCGATGTGAAAAGGCGACCGCCATACTTTAGGACAGGCGGCCAGGTGGCGATAGTTTGGTCAGGAGATCGAGACACGGCTGTAAACATAAGTCGCTCTCGCATACCCTGACCTCCTCATTAAAATCGAATGTCGAGAGGGGAGATTAACGCAACGACGTAGCAGGCGGTCGGGGGTCGGCGGTTTTTGAGGTGGCGAGTTTGCGCCAAAGTCGGTCATTCACCAACTCGGCGCACAACGCAAAAAGCAGTCGCTCGTTGATCGCGCGCCGGCGTGCATGATTGGCGAAAAGCTTAATAGCGGTGGACTGACGCCAACTGCCCTTCTTCGAGATGCGCGAAGCGCCACATCACGACGTCTAGACATCGGTCAGCCTTGCCTTCAGCTTACAGCCATGAATCAGAAGCCACTAAAGACTGAGCTGCACCACTGGTGGCCGCGAACCCTCGCCGACCATTGGGCGGCGGCCGACGGCGTGGTCTCAGTAATCCGCCCGAATGGAACCGCGCACCGCGCGCCGCCGGGCGCGTTCGGGGCGATCACCAATGCCCATCATATGAAGATCGGCGGACCGTGGGATTCGACCTTCGAACCGATTTTCAACGAACCCGACAATGAAATGGCCGCGTTCGTGCAATGGCTAGGTACGCTGGAGGCTTCGCTGGCGTCGCGCGATCAGCCGATGGTCGAGCGGATCTTGCCGCAGCCGTTACCCGATGAGCGCGCAGCGCAGATTGCCCGCGTCACCGCGTCGTTGCTTGCCCGCAGCCCAAGCATTCGCGCGTCGATCAAACGGACCACCGAGTATTACCGGCGCGACTTGGGCCTAGCCGATCCGACCGCTGATAAGACGCTGATCGCCGCGAACCAGCGCGGACTGTACGACGCCTATCGCAAGCGCATGATGCGTGGCCGCTGGGCAATTCTTTTTAGCGACGAGAGGGAGTTCATTGCCGGTGACGGCTTCCTGCACAATTTCCCCGCCTCGCAAGACGCGCTCAACTCCGGGCTCAAGCTGGTGCTGCCGATCCTGCCGACGGCGACGATTGTCTACATGTCGCCGATGCAATATCCTACCGAGCCACGCCTCGTAACGCTGCGGCTCGGCGCTGAAGACGTGGAGCGGTTGAACGCGATCACGCAGGTATATGCCAGCGACTTCCTCTTCTATCGCGACGACAAGCCGGAGCTTAGCGAAGCCTTTAAGCAGGGTGAGCATCGTCAGTTCCAGTATCATGGCCATCACTGGCTTGATCCGCTGCTTGACGACCTGTCGCAGTATAATCGTTGGGGAAAGGACGGCACCGCCGGTATCTCCAGCCGGCGTCCATATAGCGAATCCCTCGAAGGCAATCGCTGGCTCGACCGTTTCGTAGCCCGAGGCGACTAGCTCAGGGTCCGCCCTTGCGGACGCTCGCCTCAGCGCCGTCAGCTCGGCACGCGCCTCGATAAAAGGCGACTTCACTCCGAAGGCGTTGTCCTCGGCGGTCTTTTCCTGCCGCATTGTCGGAGAGCTTCGCGACTATACGCGCCGAAACCTGCCAGTCCGCAATCGGCCATTTGCACGACAATCAGAAGAAAGCGTCCGGCAAAGCCGGACGCGTGAATTTTTGCAGAATGCACCGCGAATTTCCACGGAGGTCGCTCGAAAAGGAACCCGGAGGCGTAAACGTCGCCGGGTCCATCACGGTCAAACCGTCTGCGCCAAGGGCCGTTGCTCGTCGTCGCAAGCCTGCGTTTCGCTATCAAGCAAATGGGAAATGTCACCCCACCGCTCGGTGCTTCCGACGCCGCCCCGGTCTGTGTAGCTGGAAGGCGGGAAGGCCATCCAGCGCGGCACCCAGCCATCCACTTTGGTGCGTCCGCCCGTTCCCGCAAGACAATTGCGCACGATCTGGCGCTGCACCTTGACGCTCTCTCCGGCATTGGCCGTTGCTACGGCATCGCCCGCGACCTCCGCGACAATACGGCCGATCACTTGCTTGTCGCGGATGCTATCGAGCAGTGCATCATCGGCTTGCCAGACCGCCGCCATATCGACCGTGAGCAATGCGCCCACCAATTCGACTATCGCGCTTCCTGCCGTCAGCGTCTCGCCCATCACGATCGCGAGGATCGACAGCACCGCCTCATCGGGCAGTTTCTGCAGATGGACGAACAGTCCCGACATGCCATCGTCGCCCCCATAGCCACCCGTGACGGTAGGCGTTTCGGTATCGAAGCCCAGCAATGCCAGAACCTCCCGCCGCCCGGCGTCAAACATCGCTTCCGAGACACAGACCTCCACGCTCTCGGCGATGGCGTCCGTGTTGGCGCGCTGCTTCTCCACGTCCACCCGCCACATCGGCGAACCGACAATGGCATGAGCCACCATCAGGCGTAGCGCCATAGCAGGCTGTGAGAGCAGGGAAGCGCGCACGGCAGTATGGCGGTGCAAATCGACATAGTTCTGGATCGGCGCGCTGATCTCCGGGCGCACCGGCCTGATTGCAGCTTCGCCTTTCTCACGCCTCTGGGCTTCCTTGGTGGTCAGATAGCCCTCATGGAATGTGACTTCGCCGCGATGGCTGATGGCGACAAAGACCCGTCCGCCTTTGTTCTTGGGGTAGCGCTCATGCTCCCAACTGTGGAAATACGCGCCGCGCTCCATAACGACGACCTCCGGCCATCCCGCCTCGCGATAGCTTGCGGCTCGTTCCTCGACCGCCGCCATTTGCGCCGTCCAGAAATCGGAGGGACAGGCGAAATAACTGTCCTCGCCAAACAGGTCGGAGACGATCTCGCCCGAACACCTGTCGAGGTCGAATAGCGCGACCTTGGTGGAAATGGCCGCGCCGCCCATCAGCCATGATTTGAGATTCTGACCCGTAGGGACATGATCGTTCTCGCTGTCGAGCAGAACCAACCAGTCCCGCTGTTGCCTCTTAGTGGCGAGGGTCAGGTGCCGCACGGTGACGGCATCGATCCTCTCGGCCCGATAGAGATTGCGGATGCGGGGCAGGAGATTGCCGAGCGCGAGCGTGCGCGTCACCTGCAATGCGGTTAGACCAAAGGTAAGGGAAATGTCCTCCACATTGCGGCCTTCGCGCACCAATCGGGTGAAGGTTTCGCACTGGGTCATTTCGTCGGCATCAAGCCGGGCGATATTCTCGATCAGCGACGCTTCCAGCGCTGCTGCATCATCTCCGGCTTCCATGACGGCACAGGGTAGCGGCTCCACGCTCCCCTCTTCCTGCGCCACGACCATTGCCGCATGGTAGCGCCGCTTGCCTGCCACGATCTCATAGGTGGTCGGCGATCCGTTCTGCCGCACGATAAGGGGCACAAGGATGCCCCGCGCCCGAACGGACGGGAGAATATTGGTGAGGTCAGGTGCCTTCTTCACGCCACGCATGTTGGTGGGCGAAATCGAGAGGCAGGCGATATCGATATGCTTGAGTTCCATGTTCCTTACTCCTTGCCAAAACACCGGCCCCGAAATGCGGGGTGGGCGGCAAGAGCGACCGCAAGGCGCGTCGGCAGAGGCGGGCTGCACCTGCAAGGCTGAAACGAAGAGGAAGACCCGGCACAGCCGGGTTGCGGCCCGCCGCGACGCGCCTAGAGGGTAGCGACGCCCACACCGCTTGTCGGAGCCGGTCAACGCCATCGCGCCCGGCGCGATGTCCGCATGGGGACTGGCCTGAACGGTCACCCGCGTCATGCGATCGTAACGCCAAAGGCGACGAGACGGCGCGCAGCGGCGGCTCGGTGGAGCGAAGCGTAATAGAGCGCGGCGCGCGCGGAACGCGCGGGGACGCCCACTACGTGTCCTCTGCACCCTGCCTGCAAAAGCCAGACGCTGAAATGCATGAAGCCGCGTGCAAACGCCCAACCGGCATTTCAGTGCCCACGCCCTTGCGGGGTGGGGGTGTTTGCGGCAGATTGATTCGCGGCGGGCAGGCCATCGTAAAGGACGATGGATATGCCAAATACATCATAGCTCAGACGATCTGCGGGGACCGGCGAGCGTAAAAAGCGTGGCTGTCAGGCAACAGCGCCTGAGAAAATGCGCATGGGTGATGAGGCGGGCAAATTCCCGCCAATTCCCTCTACGTCCGCCAATGTCTCTCACCGTCCCTCTACAGCCCTACGACATGTATCCAGGCGGCCTGACAGGTTGCAATGGACCTCTTGTCTTGCGCGGAAACTCCGCCAATTCTGGCTGTAGGGGGCTTTGGTAACGCATGACTTGAAAGCTCTCTTATGCCGAACATCGATCGCATCATTCGCCTCAAAACCGTTCTCGACCGCACCGGCCTCTCCCGGTCCACCATCTACCGCAAGATCGCGGAAGGAACTTTTCCACGCCAAGTGCCGATCAGCATCCATGGTGCTGGCTGGCACGAGTCCGCGGTCAATCGCTGGGTCGCCGATCCTGCCGCTTACCGGCCGGACAACGACAATCCTCCATCGCTTGGGAAGTCCAGTCATGGAGAAGGGTGACAACGCCGCGCCGCCCAATCGCCTGACCGCCGCCAACGATAACGGGACGGGCACTGAGTCGCCCAGCGTCGACATAGACACGGCGCTGATCCGCATCGCGGAGGCCATCGGCCGCCATATTGCGCGCCAGCATATTCGCGCGTGCAGGGCGGCCAATGACAATGAGCCGAAAGGGACAGGGTGATGGAGTCATTGACATCAATGCTATTCGATGGCATATAATCCATCATGAAGGCGGAACCGTTGCTCAACGAACGTCACCAGCTTGATGCGAAGTCCTTTGTGGAGCTTCGTATCTGGCGGGTGCCGCAGCCGGTGAAGGGATCGATGCACGATCTCAAATATGCTCTCGCCTATATTGTCGATGGCGTCTGCGTGCTGCGCTACGACAATGAGGCGGGCAAGGGCGATCACCGACATATCGGGGAAAGCGAAACGGCCTATGCCTTCACTACACCCGCCACATTGCTGGCGGACTTCTGGAAGGACGTGGACCAATGGAGGCTAGAATGAATATTGTAACGCTCTCCGTCGCCAGCCGCGACGATGTGACGCGCCGTGCGCTTGCTGCTTTCGGGGGCGACGCCCAGGGCGCGCACCATAGCTTCGCCAGTCCCGATTTGTTGTGGCAGACGCTCACCCGCAAGCGCTGGGATCTGATCCAGGCGATGACCGGGCAAGGCGTCATGTCGATCCGTGAGGCCGCGCGGCGCGTGGGCCGGGACATGAAGGCGGTGCATGGCGACGTGCAGGCACTCATTGGCGCTGGCGTTATCCATAAGGAAGGGCGCGGCATCGTCTTTCCCTATGATGGCGTCCATGTCGATTTCATGCTGACTAAGGCTGCCTGACGGCGGAACGGATCGCAGGAGTTTTTCTCATGACCCGCATCGCCCTTTATGCCCGTTACTCCTCGGACCAGCAGAGCGCCGCATCGATCGAGGATCAGCTTCGCATCTGCCGCGAGCGCGCCGAGCGTGAGGGCTGGCATGTCGTTCACAGCTATCAGGATGCCGCGATATCGGGTGCGAGCATGATCCTGCGTCCAGGCATCCAGTCGCTGGTACAGGACGCGCAGGCGGGTAAGTTCGATATCGTCGTTGCCGAAGCGCTCGACCGTGTGTCGCGCGATCAGGCAGACGTGGCGACGCTCTACAAGCATCTTCAGTTCGCCCGCGTACCGTTGGTGACGCTGGCCGAAGGCGAGATCAGCGAACTTCATGTTGGTCTCAAGGGCACGATGAATGCGCTGTTCCTCAAGGACCTGGCGAAGAAAACCCATCGAGGACAGCGCGGGCGGGTCGAGAAGGGCTTTTCGGCGGGGCCGGTGGGTTATGGCTACCGCAATGTTCGGCGGCTTTCGAGCGAGGGTGAACTGGTGCGGGGCGAATGCAAAATCGAGCCGTCCGAAGCGTTGGTGGTGAACCGCATCTTTCGCGAGTTCGCTGCTGGCAAGAGTCCCCGCGCTATCGCCCGCGATCTCAACGCGGAAGGTGTCGCTGGTCCCGCCGGACGCGCGTGGAGCGACACGACCATGATCGGCAAGCGATGCCAGGGCGTGGGTATCATCAACAACGAACTCTACGCTGGCGTGCGGGTCTGGAACCACAAACATTATCTCAAGGATCCGCACACCGGCCGCAGAATCAGCCGGACCAATCCCGAATCCGAATGGATCCGGGTTGAAATGCCGCAACTGCGCATCGTCAGTGACGATCTGTGGCAAGCGGTCAAGGATAGGCAGGATGCCTTAGCCGTCCGGTACAAATCGACGGCGGACGGCGTCCAAGCCGCACAAGCTAGTCGGATGCATCTGGCCCGCCGCCCCGTCCACCTGCTGTCCGGTCTTATCGAATGTGGCGTGTGCGGCGGTAAGATCGGGGTGGCCGTTAATGGTCGCTATGGCTGCCTCAACCATCATCGCCGCCATATCTGCGCCAACAACCGGACCATCCTTCGCGAAAAGCTGGAACAGCGCGCGCTGTCGGGCCTTGCCGAACGACTTGTCTCACCGGACAAGGTGCAGGCCGCCGTCGCCGCCTATGCCGAATATACCAACCACGAGAACCGCGAACAGCGGGCGCAGATGGAAGCGGATGCCCGCGCACTGGAGAAGGTCGAGCGCGCCATTGACGGGATCATGGCCGCGATCGAGGACGGGCTGTATCAGCCTGCGATGAAAGCCCGCATGGACGAGCTAGAACGGCAGAAGGCCGATATCACTGCCCGCATGGCACAGGCACCGCAAGCAATCCCTGACGTGCATCCCGGCATTGCTGAAATCTATAAGCGGCAGATAAATCGGTTCAGCCAAGCGCTTGAAGACCCGGAAACCCGGCTCGACGCTTCGGGGGCCATCCGTTCGTTGATCGACCGGATTGTCCTGCATCCCGGCGAGAAGCGCGGCGAAATCCACGCCGCGCTCCATGGCGCGCTCATGGGCATCCTAGATTTTGCACAAGATGCCCCTTGCCCTGTAGCCGCTGTTACGACAAAGGCGGCCTCGGGTTCACGGGAGAGGGAGGGGCCCGCGCCGAAGGCGTGGGAGGGTGAGGGTCTTGCTGACTGCTGCAAGAAAGACCCTCACCGACATCGACTAGCAGCAAGCTGCCAAGTCTCCGTAGCCACTCCCGCGAAGGCGGGAGCGGGAAAAACAGGCAGCATCTACTTCTCCGACGCAACCTTCTCCGCCGCCGTCATCACGCGCAGCACATTTTCGCCCGCTAGTTTCGCGATATCCCCGTCGCTCCAGCCGCGCTGCATCAGTTCGGACAGCAACGCCGGATAGGTCTCGACGCCGCCCAACCCCTGCGGCAACGCACCCACACCGTCGAAATCGCTGCCGATGCCGACATGGTCGACCCCAGCCACCTTGACGATATGGTCGATATGGTCGGCGACCTGCGCGATCGTGGTGACGGGTTCGGGATGCGCCTTTTCCCAGTCGGCCAGCGCCTGCGCCGCGCCCTTGGGATCGCCGATATGCAGGCCGCCAAAGGGTGGGGCGTTGTTACGGGTGATTTCCGCGCTGCGATCGGCGCCCCAGATGCGCCGCGCTTCGGAGACATATTGGGCCGCGAAATTGACCATCACCACCCCGCCATTGGCCGCGACTGCCTTTAGCACCGTGTCCGACACGTTGCGCGGCGTGTCGCACAGCGCACGGGCGTTGGAGTGGGAGAAGATCACCGGTGCCTTCGTCATGCGCAGCGCATCCAGCATCGTCGCTTCGCTGACATGGCTGAGGTCCACCAACATGCCCAGCCGATTGAGTTCGCGCACCACATCTTGCCCGAACGGGGTCAGGCCGTCATGCTGCGGATTGTCGGTCGCGCTGTCGGCCCAGGCGATGGTGCGGCTGTGGGTGAGCGTCAGATAGGCCGCGCCAAGCTGGCGATAAGCGCGCAGCACCGCGAGGCTGCCGTCGATCTGGCCACCGCCCTCGACCCCGATCAGCGACCCGATCCGCCCCGCCCTGTGCGCCGCGCGCAGCTCCGCCGCCGTGCGGACCAAAGTGATGTGCCGGGGATAGCGCGCGGCGAGGCTATGGACCATGCCGATCTGGTCGAGCGTATCCTTCACCTGCTGCACCTGCGGCAGGCCCGCCGACACCCAGACCGACCAGAACTGCCCACCGACCCCGCCCGCGCGCAGTCGATCGAGATCGGTATGATAGGTCGCCGGGTCGAGCCGGGCCAGGTCCATTGTCCAGCGCGCGTCCTTCGCCTTTTCCGCCAGCGCTTCGGGCCAGTCATTATGCCCGTCGATGAGCGGCGTGGCCTTCAAGATACGGGCGATGCGCGCCGCATGAGGATCGGGCGCGGCGTGGAGCGGCAGCGGGACGAGCAGCAGCAGGGCCGCCAGGCGAAGGAAGGTCATAGCGCCTGAGCCTATGGCGGCGTCCCCCCACGTCAATGGCTAAAAATCGCCCGTGCCGCCCAAAGCGCTTTCGCCTCGTGCCGAATGTGCGCCATAAGACGGGCAATGATGATCGATCCCGCGATATTGCTCCAGGCCTATTCGATCGGCGTCTTTCCCATGGCGGACGATCGCGATGCGGCCGAAGTCTATTGGGTCGAACCCAAGCAGCGCGCCATCCTGCCCCTTGATGGCTTCCATCTGTCCCGGTCGCTCGCCAAGACCATCCGCCGCGATCCGTTCCGCGTCACCGCCAATCGCGCCTTCCCAGACCTGCTGGCGCTGTGCGCGCAGCCCGCGCCGGATCGGCCATCGACCTGGATCAACCGTGAGATCGAGAGCGCCTATCGCCACCTCCATGCCATCGGCTACGCCCATTCGGTGGAGGTGTGGGAAGGGGAGGAACTGGTCGGCGGCCTCTATGGCGTGGCGCTGGGCCGGGCCTTTTTTGGCGAGTCGATGGTGTCGCGGCGTACCGATGCGTCGAAGGTCGCGCTCGCCTGGCTGGTGGCGCGACTACGCTTTGGCGGCTTCACCCTGCTCGACTGCCAGTTCATGACCGACCATCTCCATTCGATGGGCGCGGTCGAAATCAGCCAGCGCGACTATCTTCAGTTGCTGGGCGCGGCCGTGGGCGATGCGGCGCTGGGCGCTGGCGCAGGCGCGGTGGGTTCAGGTTCCGGGGCCGCCGCCGAGCTGGCATTCGCTCCGCTCGCCGGGCGCGCCGATGCCGGTTCACCCTTCGCGCCCAATGTCACCGTGTCGGGGCCGCTTTCGGGCCATGCCATCGTGCAGCTTCTGACCCAGATGTCATAGATCGGGTGTTGCACCACATTGCGGTCGGGCCGGTCGCGGAACAGCCAGCCGGAAAAATTGCGCCGCCATTTGCCATCAGCGCTGCTGCGCACGTCAAGCTGCACGAAGGCGCCGGTATCCTGCACATTTTCCCACGGCGCGCTGGTTTCGCAGGCCTGCAGACGCACGATCGCGTCGCCCACCCGCACCGCTTCGCCGGGCTTGAGCGTCAGGTCGCGGGTCAGCCCGTTGCGCTTGTTGAGCAGGCCGACGACGGCGCTACGCTCGGCCATCGGCGTGCCGGGCAGGCTGTTCTTGTAGGTGGAGCGGATCGCGGTGCCCTGAACCTTGACCGGGCCGGTCTGGTTGGCCACCGGCACTTCGCCATCGCTACAGGCGGCAAGCGCGAGCAGCGATGCGCCGATCAGGATCGACGGGGCAGCAGTGCCCGCCGGACGCCCGATCATGATGCGTCGGGGCTCCACGCCTCATAGTCGCCCGTCGCCTTCTGGCGCAGGCCACCCTTTTCCATCGCGCCGGACGGGCGATAGGCATTGACCGTGCCAGTGGCGTTGGGGGTATATTCGCGTTCCCAGATGCGCGGCGGCGGCAGGAAACTTTCGGGCGCACCCTCGATCGAATGGTGTAGCCAGCCATGCCATTCGGCCGGCACCCGGCTGGCGTCGTTGGCGCCATTGTAGATGACCCAGCGGCGCGTCAGGCCATTGGGGTCAACGCCGCCCTGATAATAGACATTGCCCTGATGATCCTCGCCCACTTTGCTGCCCTTGCGAGCGGTGAAGAGCGAAGTGCCGATGGTCGCGCCATCCCACCAGGTGAAGATCTTGCCGAGGATTCCCATGGCCCAAGCGCTTAGCCGCTGGAGCGGGGCGTTGGCAAGGCGGATGTGCGAGAATCGAGAGGCGGATCGGGATGCGGAGGGCCGGGGTAGACGCGCCCACCACCGTTCGTTTCGAGCGAAGTCGAGAAACGCCAAGCACAGCGCTATAGGCTTCTAGACTTCGCTCGAAGCGAACGGTTGGTGGCTGTTCGTCTTTTACCGAGAGGCGGACGGGCAGAAATTACGCTCGGTCGTCACCTTGTCCGCCGACACTGCGCACCCGCCCCACGCAACCCGGTCGCCTTCGTTGATGCCGAGCGCCGCAGCCCGCCCGCCCGCCAGCTCCAGCACTGCCGCCACCGGCACACCGGCCGACACGGGCACGCGCGAATAAGGTTCGGTATTGGCTTGCAGGAAAGCGATCGTCCCGTCCGTGCGGATGAAGATCATGTCGAGCGGGATCAGCGTGTCCTTCATCCAGAAACTCGCCGTGCGTGGCGGGTCCATCGGAAACAACATGCCGCTATTGGGGCCAAGTTCCTTACGGAACATCAACCCCTTCTCCTGCGCCTCCGGCGTATCCGCAACCTCGACATCGAACCGATGCACGCCCTTGGCCGTGCGAATGACGACCGGCAACAGCGCAGGTCCCGCCTGCACCTGCGCGCCATTGTCGGGCGCGGTTTGCGGGCTGGAACAGGCGGCGAGCAGGCCAAGGGCTAGGGTTGCGGCAAAACGGATCATGGCGATGTGCCTAGAGCGATTCGCGGCAGATGGGGAGGGGCATTGACCGCGCCAACTGCCTTTTTTGGCAGCCTCCTAAACAAAAGTCCCTTCTCCCCACCGGGGAGAAGGATACGAAGCCTTACCGAACGCAGTGAGGATAGGCGCAGTTGGAAGAGGGGGCTCGACGCCAATGTCACGCGCTTCCGCTAGCCTCCCTTTTGCGTCACCCCAGCGAAGGCTGGGGTCTCAGGCAATGGCGCGATACGCTCGAAACAAGCGCCACGGACTCCTGCCGCCCGCCCCCTCCCGTCATGCCAGCCTTCGCTGGCATGACGGGAGGGGATGCGGCCGCTTTTCACCCCTCGATCGTCACCCCAGCGAAAGCTGGGTCTCAGGCGGTCACAGGATAAGGTCTGCCATATCACGCCAATCAGGGTTGCTCTCCTCGATAAGCCGGATTTTCCATTCGCGCTTCCAGGCCTTGAGGGCCTTCTCGCGAACAATGGCGAGCGTGATGTCATCATGTGGCTCGACCAGAACCAGTTGGGCCAGCCCGTATCTCTTGCAAAAGGCGGAGCCGGTGCCATTTCGATGCTGTTCGGCGCGCGCAGCGATGTCGGCTGTGACGCCGATATAGAGAACGCCCCTTGGTTTGTTGGTCATGATATATGTATAGCCGCCTCGCGCCATGTCCTACCCTAGCGCGTCGCCGCCTGAGACCCCAGCCTTCGCTGGGGTGACGGTAGATTTTAAGTCCGCTCTACGGCATTTGCGCCTGCAAATCTGACCGTCCGCCATCCACCTCTCTTCGTCATTCCCGCGACCCGAAGGGCGGCCGCAGGCCAGCGCGGGAACCCATCTCCTGCACCCACCCCACGCACAAGGCTGTAGAGATGGCTTCCGCGTCGCCCTGCCGTTCACGGAGATAAAGGGTAAGATCGCGTGTACCCACCCCACGCCAAAACCCCTTCCAAAATAGGATTTCGTCTGATCTATCCTTGTCGATGAACCCTGATCCCACCGCTGATCCGCCCGCACCTTGCGCGACAGCCTCGCACCCCCACAACCCCGCAGTCGCGTCGCCGACGCGCAGTTGGCGCGTCCCTGTGACCCTACAGGCACCTCATTGTGACCCAACAGGCGCGTCACCACGGCTTCGTCGGCACTTTCCGCGCCTTTACACCCCATTTTCCCGCGCAAAATCGTGCCAGCGACGGTGTGAACTTGCGCCCTGTGACCCTGCCGTGCCCCCAGCCCGCTATTCCTCCTCTTGCGCCAACGCCTCCCCCGGCGCACCATCCACCCAGCGCCGTGCCACGGCATAATCATGGCCCGCGCGCAAAAAGGCGGCGATCGCTTTCTCCCGCTGCTTGGGGTCGAGCGGCGCGGTGGCATAGGGGCCGACCCGCTTGCGCCGCGCAAAGCGGTCCGCCGCTGCCCAGGCTTCGGCCGCGATCTGCGCGTCCGCCTGCACCCGGTCTTCCTCGCCGATCCCGGCCGCGCGCAGATCCTGGTCGATCCGCCGCGCGCCATAGCCGCGCCGGGCCAGCGCGCCGCTCTTCATCACCGCATAGCCCGCATCATCGATATAGCCCATCTCCACGAAGCGATCGGCGAGGCCTTCGGGGTCGGCGGGTTGCTCGCCGCCCCAGCCACGCTCCTTGATCTTGCGCTTCAAATAGCTGAGCATCTTGCCCCGGCTGGTCGCAAAGCGGGCGACATGGCGCAGCGCCATGTCGCGCATCGTCGCCTCATCGAGCGGCGGGGGGAGGCGTTTGCCGGACATATTCGCTTTCATGGGCCATGCGCCATGTTTATGCCACAGTCGGGCCGGAATTTTACCGTTCCTGGTCCGCTAAGAGGGAAAGCTGGAGTGCAATATCCGGTGCATGTCGCAGTCAAAGATGATAGCGGCCGCGCTTTCACGATTTTTAGACCATATGGTCACGCCAATATGACGGGTTCGCAAGAGATGATGGCACCAACGCCGACCACCGATGACCTGCCGCGCCGCTTCTCGGACTTCGAGACGCTGGGCGAGGCGCTGGACTATGCGGCGCGGGGCAAGCGGGGCCTGAATTTCCATGATGCGCGCGGCAATCTGGCGCGACCCTATCCGTTCAGCATGTTGCGCGACGATGCCGTCGCCTGCGCCCATCGCCTGATCGCCCATGGCGTCAAGCCCGCCGACCGCGTCGCACTGGTCGCCGAAACTGGGGCGGACTTCGCCCAGCTTTTCTTCGGCATCGTCTATGCCGGGGCCTGGCCGGTGCCGCTGCCGCTGCCGACCAGCTTCGGTGGCAAGGAAAGCTATATCGACCAGCTCAATGTCCAGCTGACCAGTTGCGATCCGATGCTGTTCCTCTTTCCCCGCGAACTGGCCGACATGGCCGGGGAATCCGGTCGGCAAAAAGCGGTCGAAAGCATCGCGTTCGAGGATTTCATCGCCCGCGACGCCGTGCCCTGCGCTTTGCCGGAGGCGCGCAGTGACGAGATCGCCTATCTCCAATATAGCAGCGGATCGACCCGCTTCCCCCATGGCGTCGCCGTGACGCACCATGCCCTGCTGTCAAACCTGTCGGCGCACAGCCACGGGATGCAGGTGCAGGACAGCGACCGCTGCATCAGCTGGCTGCCCTGGTATCATGACATGGGTCTTGTCGGCTGCTTCCTGTCCGTCGTCGCCAATCAGGTGTCGACCGACTATATGAAGACCGAGGATTTCGCCCGCCGTCCGCTCGCCTGGCTCGACCTCATCAGCCGCAATGAGGGGACGTCGATCAGCTATTCGCCGACCTTTGGCTACGACATCTGCGCCCGCCGCATGTCGAGCCAGACCAAGGCGCAGGACCGTTTCGACCTGTCGCGCTGGCGGCTGGCGGGCAATGGTGCTGACATGATCCGCCCCGATGTGATGCAGAGCTTCGTCGATGCCTTTGCCGATGCGGGCTTTTCGCCCAGCGCCTTCCTGCCAAGCTATGGCCTGGCCGAAGCGACGCTGGCCGTCACCATCATGCCGCCGGGCGAGGGCATCATCGTCGAACTGGTCGAGGAAACCGACCTGTCAGGCGGGTCCGCAACCGAAGGCCGTCCGCAGCGCTTCCGCTCGATCGTCAATTGCGGCAAGCCTGCCAAGGACATGGTCGTGGAAATCCGCGACGAAGATGGCGGCCTGCTGCGTGAGCGGCAGATCGGCAAGGTATGGACCACCGGGCCAAGCCTGATGGTCGGTTATTTCCGCGATCAGGCCGCGACCGACGCCTGCATGGCCCCCGATGCATCCGGCCGCGTCTGGCTCGACACCGGCGACATGGGCTATCTGAGCGACGGCTATCTCTACATTGTCGGCCGCGCCAAGGACATGATCATCATCAACGGCAAGAATCACTGGCCGCAGGATATCGAATGGGCGGTCGAACAATTGCCCGGCTTCAAGCAGGGCGACATCGCCGCCTTCGCCATCACCACGCCGGGCGGCGAGGAAGCCCCCGCCGTGCTGGTCCATTGCCGCACGTCGGACAATGAGGAACGCTCGCGGCTGCGCGACCAGATCCGCGAGCGCGTGCGCGCCATCACCGGCATGAACTGCGTCGTCGAACTGGTGCCGCCGCGCACCCTGCCGCGCACCAGCTCTGGCAAATTGAGCCGCTCCAAGGCACGCAACCTCTATCTGACCGGGGAAATCCGCCCCTACGACATCGCCGCCTGACAAAGTCGGATCGAGGTTACCAAATCATAACCCATAGCCGTTATCGCGGCGGGGTGGGCAAGAGGGATCATCAACAAAGCGACGCGGATGGTCGGGAGCGGATACGTCTCCGGGCGATGGCGGGTCTGGGCGTGATCGCCGACGATGCCCAATATCGCGTGCTAGAGGCGCAGTTTCGTGCGGCCGATGGCGTCGCGCTGCTCCGCCATGTGATGAATCTTCTAGGGCTCTTATTCGTCTGGCAGGTTTTCGCCCATTGCTGCTCGCCCGTCCTGCTGGGCGGATGGAGTGCCGCTCTGATCGGCAGCATGTTGCTGGGGCTATGGCTAGACCGGGCTCGTCGCCATGCGGGTAATATCGGCGTGACCGCACGGGATTTGCGTCGTCATGGCATAGGCGCTCTGGCGTTGGGCTTGTCCTGGGCGGGCTGTATGATGATCGTGGCCCATGCCGGGGAGACGGAGGAACTTGTCGCGCTTTGGACGCTGGTGAGCTGTATCATGGTGTGCGGTGCAATCAGTTATGCAGCGACGCCGCTGGCGGCGACGACGTTCCTGCTGCCTTGCATCGGCGGCTTGTTCGCCATGTTCGGCGATGGCCTGCAACTACCGCTACGTGCCTTGGCGACGAGCTACGCCCTGGCGCTGCTCGCAGGATGTATCCTCTATGCGCGGACCTTCGCCCGCCAGCATAGCAGCACCGCGCAATTGGCTGAGAAATCCGAGGTGGTGAGCCTGTTGCTGCGCGAATATGAAGAAGGCGGCTCGGATTGGCTATGGCAGACCGACACGATGCGCCGCATCAACGGCGCATCCAAGCGCTTTGCCGAGACGTTGGGATTGCCGCCGGAACAGTTGGAGGGCGTGCCGCTGGTTCAGATATTGGCAGGCAGCGCGTGGGAAAGCGGACGCTTCGCCGCCGGACTGCACAGCCTGGCCGATCATCTCAAGCGGCGCGAGAGTTTTTCCAACCTCGTGCTGCCGGTCGAGGTGGCGGGCAAGACGCGCTGGTGGGAATTGTCCGCCTCGCCCCGGCATGACGACAATGGCGCGTTCCTGGGCTTTCGCGGGGTCGCATCGGACGTGACGCTGCAGCGCGAATCGGCGGACAAGATTGCGCAACTGGCGCGTTTCGATCCGCTGACCGGTCTGCCCAACCGCAGCCATCTGCGCGAAGTGCTGGACCAGGCGGTCGCCGCCGCAGGCGCGCGCCGCCCCGGTTGCGCTTTCCTGATGGTCGATCTCGATCGGTTCAAGTCAGTCAACGATACGCTGGGCCATCAGATTGGCGATAAATTGCTGAGTGAGGTCGCGCGCCGTTTGAGCAAGGCCTGTCGCGGGCAGGAATTTTGCGGACGGATCGGCGGCGATGAATTTGCCGTGGTCGTGCCGTCCGCTCTGGACAATCATGCGATCGCGCAACTGGCGGACAGCATCATCGCCATATTGTCGGCCTCCTATCAGATCGATGGCCATATTCTCTATATCGGCGCGTCGATCGGATCGGCGCTGTCGCCGGTCGATGGCCGGGATTCCGAAGCGCTCATCCGCAGCGCGGACCTGGCATTGTATCGTGCCAAGGATGACGGCGGCGGGGTCCATTACGCCTACGAACCTCATTTGCATGCCAAGGCCGAGGAACGTCGCCTGCTGGAACTGGCGCTGCGCGAGGCGCTGGAAAAGGGCCAGATGCATGTTCTCTATCAGCCGGTCGTGCAGGCCGATAGCGGCCGGATCGTGGGCTTCGAAGCGCTAGCCCGCTGGACGCATCCTGAACTGGGGCCGATTTCGCCCGCCAAATTCGTGCCGGTAGCCGAAGAAGCGCGGCTGATCGCGCCGATTGGCGAGTGGGTGTTGCGCACGGCCTGTACCGAGGCGCTGAACTGGCCCGATGATGTGCGGATCGCGGTCAATGTGTCGGCCGAGCAACTGACCCATCCCAGCTTTGTCGCAACCGTGGTGTCGGCGTTGGCGCAGAGCGGGCTGGACGCACGGCGGCTGGAACTGGAAGTCACCGAAAGCGTGTTCATGAGCGAAGATGCGGGTGCTTTGCGCGTGCTGGATCAGTTGCTTGGGCTGGGCATCCAGCTCTCGCTCGACGATTTCGGTACGGGCTACAGCTCGCTTGGCTATCTCAGCCGCACGCGCTTCACCACGATCAAGATCGACCGCAGTTTCGTGGTCGGCGCGTCCAAGGATGTGGCGGAAAGCCTGGCCATCATTCGCGCCGTCGTCACACTGGCCGATAGTCTGGGGATGGCGACGACGGCGGAAGGCGTGGAGACAGAGGCGGAACTGGCGATGGTATTGGCGCTGGGCTGCAAGAAGGTGCAGGGCTTCTATTTCGGACGGCCGATGTCCGCCGACGACGCAAGCGCTCTGTTCCTGGCGGCGCCCGAACGGCTGATCGCCTGATCAACCGCCCCGCAGCAACCGTTCGACGGTAGTCCAGAGCGCGGCAAAATCCTTGGCCGGGGGCGAATTGGGCGCGAAGCTGCCCAGCGGCTTGCGGCGCACCGTCATCTGCTCGATCATACTGGCCATCGGGATGGCGGGCCAACCAGGATGTTCGTCCAACGCCTTGCGATGCAGGCTGCGGCGGCGATCGACCATCGAATAGACCGGAAGGATGGGCGCATGCGCCCCGCCGCGTTCGACCAGATAGCGCGCAACTTCGCCCATGGCCCGTTGCGACAAGGGAGAGGGGATGACCGGAATGACGATCAGGTCAGCGGCGCGCAGCACCTGCTCGCTGGTTTCAGTGAGGCCCGGCGGGCAATCGAGGATGATGCGGTCATAATCCTTGCCCAGGCTCTCGATCAGCTTGGACAATCGCTTCTTCTTGTCCATCTCCCGGAAAAGATGATCGAGGCTGCGCAGCGACGTGTCCGCCGCGATCAGGTCCAGCCCCGGCACGGTCGAAGGCTGGATCAGCTTCCTGACCTCGACATCCTTGCTGAAGATCGCCTGCGCGGCATCGCGGCTCTTGCTGTCGGTGGAGACAAGCCAGCTGGACGCCGCCTGCGGATCGAGATCCCACAATAGGGTGCGGCGCTTCGATATGCTGGCCGATGCCCAGGCAAGATTGATCGCGAATGTGGTTTTGCCCACGCCACCCTTGAGACTGTAGACCGCGATGGTCGCCAATGCCGGTTCCTTTGCCATGAGGCGTGAAGCTACGGCTTCCGTCCGCCAAAGCAAGCGCTCAATCATCCTCATGTTACGCGACGGTGACGGTGACGCAATCCATGCCGATTGACAGTGTGCGCGCAGAAACGCATATGGCGATCGCGAGTCATTCGCAATATCAATATAAACAGATCATCGGGGGGCATCGCCATGCCAAAGTCGCACGTCATTCTTTTGTCCATCACGGCATCGCCCCTTGCGCTACTGCTCGTCGCGCCCGCACAGGCGCAGACCTCTGCGCCGACCGATCCGACGGAATCAGACCAGATCATCGTCACGGGTTCCTACACCACCAATGAGAAACTGGGGTCAGCGACGGGACTGGGCCTAAGTATTCAGGAGACGCCCCAGTCCGTCACGGTGATGACGGCGCAGCGGATGGAGGATCAGGCGATCCGAACGCTGAGCGATGTGATGAACAATGCCGCGGGCGTTTCGGTCAAGGCGCTGGACAGTTCGCGCAACGGCTTTTCGGCGCGCGGCTTCGACATCAATATCTATCAGATCGACGGCATCCCGGTGCAATGGGACCAGGGCTTCAGCGCGGGCGAATCCAATCTGGACGTGATCATCTATGAGCAGGTCGAAATCGTGCGCGGGGCCACGGGGCTGCTCACCGGCGTCGGCAATCCCTCGGCTTCGGTCAATCTGGTGCGCAAACATGCCGACAGCGACCATCTGACCGGAACGTTGACCGCCTCGGCAAGCCGCTGGGACAATATTTTCGTCATGGGCGACATCAGTGCGCCCATCACCGCCGATGGCGCCGTGCGCGGGCGGGTCGTGGCCAAATATGAGGAAGGCGACAGTTTCATTGACCGCCTCCACAACAAGAAACTCGTCCTGTACGGCGTGATCGACGCCGATGTCACGGTGGACACGCATCTGCGCTTCGGGGCCAGCTATCAGGATCATGATGCCAGCGGCACCCAATGGGGCGGTTTGCCGACCTGGTTTTCCGATGGCTCCCGCACGGATTGGAACCGGTCCCAAAGCATCGGTGCGGACTGGACGACATGGCCGGCGAAAAATGCCACCTATTTTGCCGATGCGACGCAGCAACTCGGCGAACGGTGGCAATTGCGCGTTTATGGCAATTATACGCAGAACAGCAGCGACATGCGATTGCTGTTTCTGTCGGGGCAGCCGGACAAGGATACGGGTCTTGGCATGACGGCCTCGCCCAGTCGCTTTGACGCGCGGCGCAACCAGTTCGATGTCGGCATCCGGCTGAATGGCAGCTACGCACTGTTCGGTCGCGACCATGAATTGATGGTCGGGGCAAGCTATGCCAAGCAGGATATGGACTTTTTCGGTTATGCGCGCAGCAATGTCGCGACCCCGGGCAATTTCCTGGCCTGGGATGGCAGCTATGCCGAACCGACCTGGGGTGCGCGCAGCCATCAGGTGGACCTCGCCACCAAGCAATGGGGCTATTTCGCGTCGACGCGGGTCAATCTCGCGGATTCGCTCAAGTTCATATTGGGCGGGCGACTGAACAGCTGGGATCGCAACGGCGCCTATTATGGCATGGCGATCGATTACGGCATCCGCGACAAGTTCACGCCCTATGCCGGGCTGCTGTACGATATCGCACCGGGCCATACGCTCTATGCCAGCTATACCGACATATTCCAGCCGCAGCAGATACGGAACCGCAACGGCCAGTTCCTCGATCCGCTATCGGGCAGCACCTATGAGGCCGGGCTCAAGAGCAGCTTTTTTGGCGGGCGACTGAACACCGCGCTGTCGGTTTTCCGCATCGAGCAGGATAATTTCGGCGTGTTGGAGGGCGACATTCCGGTGCCGGGTACGGAAAATGAACAAGCCTATCGGGCGATCAAGGGTGCCAGAAGCACCGGATTCGAAGTCGAGGCGAATGGCGAAGTGCTGCCCGGCTGGTCGGTCAGCGGCAACTACACCCAGTTTCGCGCCAAGGATGCGAACGGCGCGCGCATCAACACGCTTTATGCGCAGAAGTTGTTGCGCCTGTTCACCACCTATAAGCTGAACAGCCTGACCGTAGGCGGCGGGGTCAATTGGGAAGGATTGAGCTATACCGACGCGGTCAATCCGGTGACGGGCGCGGCGGAACGGTTGGAGGTCAAGCCCTATGCGCTGGTCAACCTGATGGGCCGATATGAGTTCAAGCCCGGCCTGTCGGCTCAGGTCAATGTCGAAAATCTGTTCGACAAACATTATTATTCGCAGATTGGTTTCTACAACCAACATGCCTTCGGTGAGCCACGCAACGTCACGCTGACGCTGCAATATCGCTTTTGAGAAGGCGGAGGGCAGGCACGTCGCCTGCCCTTCGCTCCAGCGTCACAGAACGTCACGCGCCTTTTCGGGCGGCCGCGCAATGACCGCGCCCTTTTCCGTGATCACGATCGGTCGCTCGATCAGGATCGGGTGCGATGTCATTGCATGAAGTATGTCCGAATCGCTGTCCGTATTGAGGCCGATCTCCTTCACCACGGCCTCGCCCTTGCGCAGCGCCTGCGCAGGGGTGACGCCAGCCTTGGCGAACAGCGCTTCCAGTTCGGCGCGGCTCGGAGGGGTCTTGAGATAGTCGACGATCTCGACCTCCACGCCCGGCGTCGCTTGCAGGATCGCAAGCGCCTCGCGCGATTTCGAACAGCGGGGGTTATGCCAGATGCTGGCCTTCATGGCTGTCCGTCGCGGGCCAGCCATTCCTCCAGCCACTTGATCGTATAGTCGCCGTTGAGGAACTCAGGATCGCGCAGCAGCGCCTGATGCAGCGGAATGGTGGTCTTCATCCCCTCGATCACATATTCCTCCAGCGCACGCTTCAAACGCATGATCGCGCCCTCGCGGGTGCGGCCATAGACGATCAGCTTGCCGATCATGGAGTCATAATAAGGCGGCACCTTATAGCCTTGATACAGGCCGCTATCGACGCGGACGTGCATGCCGCCGGGGACGTGATAGCTGGTTACGGTGCCGGGCGAGGGGGCGAAGGTGCGCGGGTCTTCGGCATTGATGCGGCATTCGATCGCATGGCCCGAAAAGACGATGTCGTCCTGCGCGACCGACAGCGGCCTGCCCTCGGCAATGCGGATCTGTTCACGCACCAGATCGACGCCGGTGATCATCTCGGTCACGGGATGTTCGACCTGCAGCCGGGTGTTCATTTCGATGAAGTAGAATTCCCCATCTTCCCAGAGAAATTCGATCGTGCCCGCGCCGCGATAGGCCATGTCGGCCATCGCCTTGGCGCATATGCTACCGATGCGTTCGCGATCGGCCTGGCCCAGCACCGGGGAGGGGGCTTCTTCCAGCACCTTTTGGTGGCGGCGCTGGAGCGAACAGTCGCGCTCGCCCAGATGGATGGCATTGCCCTTGCCGTCGCCGAACACCTGGATTTCGATGTGGCGGGGGTTGCCGAGATATTTTTCGAGATAAACGGTCGCGTCGCCGAACGCGGCCTTCGCTTCCGACCCGGCCTGCTGCATCAGCGTTTCCAGATCGTCGGGCGAGGTGCAGACCTTCATGCCGCGACCGCCGCCGCCGGACGCGGCCTTGATGATGACCGGATAGCCGGCCTTCTCCGCGATCGCCTTCGCTTCTTCCAGGTCGCTGATCGCGCCATCGGAACCGGGGACGAGCGGCAGGCCGAGCGCGCCAGCGGTGCGCTTCGCCTCGATCTTGTCGCCCATGGTGCGGATATGTTCGGGCTTCGGCCCGACGAAGGCGATGCCGTGGGCTTCGACGATCTCGGCGAATTTGGCGTTTTCGCTCAAGAAACCATAGCCCGGATGGATCGCGTCCGCGCCGGAGATTTCGGCGGCAGAGATGATCGCCGCGACGTTCAGATAGCTGTCGCGCGCAGCGGGCGGCCCGATGCAGATCGCCTCGTCGGCGAGGCGCACATGCATGGCGTCGGCGTCGGCGGTGGAATGGACCGCGACCGTCTTGATGCCCATTTCATGGCAGGCGCGATGGATGCGGAGCGCGATTTCGCCGCGATTGGCGATGAGCAGCTTTTCAATGGCCATGGGGTATAGCGGCCTTATTCGATCACGATGAGCGGCTGGTCGAACTCGACCGGCTGGCCATTGTCGACGAATACCGCCTTGACCGTGCCCGATACCGGAGCGGGAATCGCGTTCATGACCTTCATGGCTTCGACGATCAGCACGGTTTCACCCGCAGCAACCTGCGACCCGATGCGGGCCAAGGGCGCGGCGCCGGGTTCGGCCGACAGATAGGCGGTGCCGACGATCGGCGAACGGACCAGTGTGCCGACGGGCATGGCGGGTTCAGCGGCTGCCGCTGCCACGGGCGCGGCAACCGGGGCCGCTGCGACGGGCGCTGCGGGCGGCGCGGCATAGACGGGGGCCATGGCCCCGGCCTTGCGGGCGACGCGGATCTTGCGATCGCCGTCTTCGACCTCGATTTCGGTCAGGTTGGTGTCGTCCAGCAGCGCGGCCAGTTCGCGCACCAGGGTAACGTCCACCTGCATCGCGCCCTTGTCTTGCTTGTCGTTCATGGTTGACCCTTGTTTGCCATTCTAACGTATCTCTAGCGGCCAGCGCCTATGCCGGTTTGCGGCAAAGCGCAACTTTGTAACGCCCGGCCGATCGAGCGCAACGTTGTATGCGCCGATGCTATAGTTCCAGCGCGGCTTCGAGCGCGAGCATATAGGAGAGAGGACCAAAGCCTGCGATCGTCCCCTTCGCCGCCATGCCGACATAGCTTTTATGGCGGAAAGGCTCGCGGGCATGGGGATTGGACAGGTGAATTTCGATCACCCGCACGCTGATCGCCTTGATCGCGTCATGCAGGGCGACCGAGGTGTGGGTCAGGCCGCCGGGATTGATGATGACCGCATGTGCCCCTTCGCCATGGGCTTCCTGTAGCCAGTCGATCAGATGGCCTTCATGATTGGACTGGCGAAAATCGAGGACGACATGGGCGCGGGTTGCGGCATCCTCCATTCGTTCGGCGATGTCGTCGAGCGTGTCATAGCCATAGATTTCCGGCTCGCGCGTGCCCAGCAGATTGAGATTGGGGCCGTTGAGAACATAGATTTTGCGACTATCCGCCATGGCGATCCCCCTTGCATGTTGCGGCTGGGGCGATGCCGCCCCTATATGCGGCACAATCCTTAGCCTTTCGTGCCGCGCCAAGTCGAGGCACGTTTCCTTTTTGCAAGAACGGGACCGCATATCGTGAGCGTCGACGGCACCATATCTATCCACATCAATGGCGAGCATCGTCGCGTGCGCGAAGGGCTGACGCTGGCGGCGCTGGCAAGCGAACTGGGCTTCGTGCCGGAAAAGGTGGCGGTGGAGCGCAATCTGGCGGTCGTGCCGCGCTCGACCTTGCAGGACGTGATGGTCGAGGATGGCGATGAGCTGGAAATCGTGCATTTCGTCGGCGGTGGCGACATCGCTCCAGCGGGCGACGATAGCTGGAGCGTCGCGGGCAAGACCTTCCGATCGCGGCTGATCGTCGGCACCGGCAAATATAAGAGTTTCGAGCAGAATGCGGCGGCGGTCGCGGCATCGGGCGCGGAGATCGTCACCGTGGCCGTGCGCCGTGTCAATGTGTCGGACCCCAAGGCCCCGATGCTGACCGAATATATCGACCCGAAGGTCATCACCTATCTGCCCAATACGGCGGGCTGTTTCACGGGCGAGGACGCCATCCGCACGCTGCGCCTGGCGCGGGAAGCGGGCGGTTGGGAGCTGGTGAAGCTCGAAGTGCTGGGTGAAGCGCGGACGCTTTATCCCGACATGGTCGAGACGCTGCGCGCGACCGAGATATTGGCCAAGGAAGGCTTCAAGCCAATGGTCTATTGCGTCGATGATCCGATCGCGGCCAAGCGGCTGGAGGATGTCGGCGCGGTCGCGATCATGCCGTTGGGCGCGCCGATCGGGTCGGGGCTGGGTATCCAGAACCGAGTGACGATCCGGCTGATCGTGGAGGGCACCAAGCTGCCGGTATTGGTCGATGCAGGGGTCGGCACCGCGTCGGAAGCGGCGCAGGCGATGGAACTGGGCTGTACCGGGGTGCTGATGAACACGGCAATCGCCGAGGCGAAAGACCCGGTGCTGATGGCTGCGGCGATGAAGGCCGGTGTCGAGGCGGGCCGTATGGCCTATCGCGCCGGGCGCATGGGCAAGCGTATGTATGCCGACCCGTCCAGCCCTCTGGCAGGATTGATCTGACGTGCTTTCGCGATCGCAGTAAATTGACCGGCGGCCCGCTTGTCCCCTATGGGCAGGATCAAGTTGAGGAGGAGAATAAGCGATGGTGAACAAGCTCTACCCTGATGCGGCATCGGCTCTGGAAGGCCTCCTCTTCGACGGGATGCAGCTATGTGCGGGCGGATTTGGCCTGTGCGGCATTCCCGAACGACTGATCGATGCGATCCGCGATTCGGGCGTCAAGGATTTGACCATCGCGTCCAACAATGCCGGGATCGACGGCGAGGGGCTGGGCAAGCTGTTGCGCACCCGGCAGGTCAAGAAGATGATCTCCTCCTATGTCGGCGAAAACAAAGAGTTTGAGCGGCAATATCTGGCGGGCGAGCTGGAGGTGGAGTTCTGCCCGCAGGGGACGCTGGCCGAACGTTGCCGCGCAGGGGGCGCGGGCATTCCGGGTTTCTATACCAAGACGGGCGTCGGGACGGCCGTGGCCGAGGGCAAGGAAGTCAAGAATTTCGACGGGCAGGATTATATCCTGGAGCGCGGCATCTTCGCCGACGTGGCGATTATCAAGGGCTGGAAAGCCGATGAGAGCGGAAACCTGATCTTCCGCAAGACCGCGCGCAACTTCAACCAGCCGATGGCGACCGCCGCCAAGATTTGCATTGCTGAAGTCGAGGAAGTGGTGCCGGTCGGCAGCCTGGACCCCGATACGATTCATCTGCCCGGCATTTATGTGAAGCGCATGATCGTCGGCGTGCCCTATGACAAGAAGATCGAATTTCGCACCGTAAGGCAGCGGGAAGCGGCGTGAGGGCAGTGGCGCTGCGCGCGATGACGGTGGCATTGTCGTTGACGATGCTCGCCGCCTGCGCGCCCATGCCGCGACCGATTGCCCCGCCGCCCGCCAATCCGCCTGCCGGGATGCAATATCTCTACGGGTCGGGCGAGGCGGCTGCGCTGTCGGTGCAGGCATTCGCCATGCTGGCGGCCCATGCCAGCACGACGGCCAAGGCACGACCGGCGCAGTCCGTCGTGCTGGCATCGGGCGCGTCGCTCGACCAGCCGCGCTTCGTGCCGTGCGGGGACAAGCCTTTGGCCGCCGTGTTCGATGTCGATGAAACCGTGCTGCTGAACATCGGCTATGAATATCATGATGCGCGGTCGGGCAAAGGCTATGACGAAGCAGCATGGGATGCGTGGGAGCGCACCGGCGCAGGCGCGGTCAGCCCAGTGCCTGGCGCGGTCGCGGCGCTGGCGCAATTGCGAGCGGCGGGCGTGACCGTGGTCTTCAACACAAATCGTTCTGCCGCCAATGCCGCTGCGACCGCTCAGGCGATCAGCGCTGCGGGCCTTGGTGAACCCGTGCATGGCCAAACATTGTTCCTCAAAGGCGATGATGCGATGGGATCGGGCAAGGACGGCCGCCGCGCGACAATCGCGGCGCGCTATTGCGTCATTGCACTGGGCGGCGACCAGCTGGGCGATTTTTCCGACCTGTTCAATGCCCGCCAACCGGTCGCCGTCAGGCGCGCGGCGGCGACAACGCCTGCGATTGCGGCCTTGTGGGGCAGGGGCTGGTTCGTCCTGCCGAACCCTGTCTATGGCAGCGGCCTCAAAGGCGGATTTGACGATGTTTTTCCAATGGATAGAAGGTGGGCCTTGCCCACCGATGGGGAGAAGAACTGATGCCCTGGACTCGTGACGAAATGGCCGCACGCGCGGCAAAGGAACTCAAGGACGGCTTCTATGTCAATCTGGGCATCGGCATTCCGACGCTGGTGGCCAATCATATTCCCGATGGCGTGGAAGTGACGCTCCAGTCGGAAAACGGGATGTTGGGCATCGGTCCCTTCCCGTTCGAGGGCGAAGAGGATGCCGACCTGATCAACGCGGGCAAGCAGACCATCAGCGAATTGCCGCAAACCGCCTATTTCTCCTCCGCCGACAGTTTTGCGATGATCCGTGGCGGGCATATCGACCTGACCGTGCTGGGCGCGATGGAAGTCGCGGAAAATGGCGACATTGCCAACTGGATGATCCCCGGCAAGATGATCAAGGGCATGGGCGGTGCCATGGATCTGGTCGCTGGCGTCAAGAAGATCATCGTGGTGATGGAGCATACGTCCAAGAACGGCGATCCGAAATTCATTCCCGTCTGCACCCTGCCGCTGACCGGCCGCAATGTCGTGGACATGATCATCACCGACCTGTGCGTTTTCCAGCGGCCCGATCATGACAGCCCGTTCAAGCTGGTCGAGCTGGCCCCCGGCGTCACGGCCGAGGATATCGTGGCCAAGACCACCGCGCATTTCGTGCAATAAGGGACGGCTGATGAGCCTTGATGGTAGCTATGATGCGGGTAATCCATTCGCCCTGATCATCGCCGGGAAAATCCCGGCGACCAAGCTGTATGAGGATGACGACACGCTCGCCTTTCTGGATATACAGCCGCAGTCGAAGGGCCATACGCTGGTCATTTCCAAATGGTCGAAGGCGCGCAACATCCTGGAGATTGAGCCTGAGGCGTTGGCGCAGGTGATGGCGACGGTGCAGAAGGTGGCGATCGCCATCCGCAAGGCGCTGAAGCCCGACGGTTTGCATATCGCGCAGTTCAATGGCGCACCGGCCGGACAGACGGTGTTCCACCTGCACGTCCATATCGTGCCCCGCTGGGACGGGCAGGCCGTCGGCTTCGCCGCGCATGGGCAGGGTCAGATGGCTGATGCGGACGCGCTCAGCGCGCTTGCCGACGAGATTCGCGCGCAGCTTTGATGGCTTGGCTCCCGATCATCGGCGCGCGCTGACATGGTGCTGCGTCCTTTCAATGCTCCCGGCGCGCGGCTCGCGCTGCGGTCCAAGCGTGCCAGCCCAAACCTGACCGGCGGCGCGGGCGATAGCGAGATCATCCTCGATCTGTCGCGGCTGCTCTCGCGTTCCTTTCATGCAGCACCCACCGGCATCGACCGCGTCGAATATGTCTATGCGCGCGAGTTGCTGGAGCGCATGCCCGATCGCCTGTCCTTTGCGGCGGTGCATCCGGCGGGCGGCTATTATGGGCGGCTGAACAGCGCCGCAGTCCGGCAATTCCTGGCCTCGACAGCGGCTAAATGGCGCAATCCGGGCTTATATGATGCGGCCGAAGGCAAAGCGGCGGCGATCCGCCATATGTTCGCCACCCGGCCGCGCCCGGTGCCGCGCGCTACTCGACCACGCATCTATCTACAGGTTTCCCCACACCATCTGGACGATCCGAAGCAGGTCGGCGCGATCCTGCGCGCGGAAGGCGCGAAGTTCGTGACCTTGGTGCATGACGTGATCCCGCTCAGCCATCCAGAGTTCGCCCGACCGCAGGGGGCGGAGGAGCATTTGCGGCGCGTGCGGTCCATCGATGCCTTTGCCCATGGCATCATCGGCAACAGCCAGGCGACGATCGACGCGCTGGCCCCGCACATGCGGCGGGGGCTGGAGGGACGAGCGATCCGCGTCGCGCATTTCGGGGCAGACGCGCCCGACATTTTCGGTGCCCCGCGCGAGGATGTCCCCGACCGCCCCTATTTCGTCTACATCTCCACCATCGAGCCACGCAAAAACCATCTGCTGCTGCTCAATATCTGGCGGCGCTTGATCGAGACGATGGGCGATGAGGCACCCATGCTGGTGCTGATCGGTCGGCGCGGCTGGGAAAACGAAAATGTCATCGACATGCTGGAGCGCGGCGAAGTGTTGCGTGGCCATGTGATCGAAGCGGGCGAGGTCTCCGACAACCGGATGCAGGCCTTGCTCGCCCATGCCCGCGCGATGCTGATGCCGTCCTTCATCGAAGGGTTCGGGATGCCCGTCGTCGAAGCGCTGGCGGCGGGCGTGCCGGTCATTTGCAGCGACATTATCGCCCATCGCGAAGTGGGCGGTGATGCACCCGATTATCTCGATCCTCTCGATGGATTAGGCTGGATGCGGATAATCTGTGCCTATGTCGCTGAAGATTCGCCGGAACGCGCGGCCCAGCGCGCGCGTATCGCGCAGTGGCGCGCGCCGACCTGGCGCGACTATTTTGACATTATCACGGGTCTTCTGGAAGAAGTGACAGAGTCTGTTTCTTGACCTGCGACTGGCCGCCGCGCATGGATGAACAGTGACGCTATCGCCTTCGGATATGACAGCAGGGGCTGCGCGCCAGCCCCTAACTTTCCCGCCCTTTCTGCGGTCGCCCCCGTTTCCCGGCATTGCGCCATCGGTCGCTGCGATCAGCGAGGCTGCCATCGAGTGCGAAGGCGAGGTTGCTGACGACTTGCTCGACCTGATCCGAGATGCGCGCGTCGGTGGGGCATTCTGGGCCGGAGCCGACGACCCTTGGACACAGGTGGCGCAAGCACGGAGCATAAAGGCAAGCGCCGACGATGACGTGGCGCTGGTTGCCGGACTGCTGGATGTGCCAGTGATTGGCCAGGATGGCGTGCGGATCGATCCTGCCATGCTCCGCGCGACGCTGAAACGGCGCATTGCCGCTGCCCGCTACCGTGACTGTTTCAGTGGCGCGCCCGTCGATGCGGCGCAGGCGGTAGCGCAGCTGGCGGACTGGCGGCGGCATTTGGACGGCAATCGAGGAATCGCGGCGGCCTGTGGCATGGCCTTCTGGAAGCGGGAGGCTATGCGCCACTTTCTTTGGGATGGACAGCGTTCACCGCCGTTCCTGTCTGCACCGCAGGGGTTGCGTCGTGCCCGTTATGGGCGCGGTGCGCTGGCCATCTGGCCTTCGCGGGTGCCATCGACGCTGGTGGCGGACGCGCAGGCGCAGGGCGTGCAACTCGTGCGGGTGGAGGATGGCTTCCTGCGCTCACGCGGGCTGGGTGCGGCGCTGCATCCGCCGGGATCGATCGTCGTGGACCGCAGCGGCATCTATTATAACGCGCTGGCCGCCAACGATCTGGAAACCTTGCTGGCGACGCAGGATTTCGCCCCCGCTCTTGTGGAACGTGCCGCTCGCTTGCGCGCGCGTATATGCGCCAGCGGGGTCACCAAATATGGGCAGGATACGGGGCGGTTGCCTGGTTTACCCACCGGACGCCGCACGGTGCTGGCGATCGGGCAGGTCGATGATGATTTGTCGGTGCAACTTGGCGGGGCAGGGGTCGCGGGCAATCTCGATTTCCTTGGCCGGGTCCGACGCGCCGAGCCCGATGCCTGGATCATCTATCGTCCCCATCCCGATGTGGAGGCGGGGCATCGCAAAGGGCATCTGGCCGATGCGACCGTGCTGACATATGCCGATGCGATTGACCGTGGCTCGCCGCTCATGGCTCTGGTGCAGGCGGTCGATGAAGTCCATGTCCTGTCTTCGCTGACCGGGTTCGAGGCTCTGATGCGGGGATGTCGCGTGACGGTGCATGGCATGCCTTTCTACGCAGGCTGGGGCCTGACGCGCGATCTTGCCTCACCGGTTGCGCGGCGCGGGCGGCAATTGTTGCTGGACGAACTTGTCGCCGCCGCCCTCATTCTCTATCCACGGTATCTGGACCCGGTAACCCGGTTGCCCTGCGGCCCTGAAGTGATGACGGATCGCTTGGCAAATGGAGCTGTGCCACCGACGACATGGCTGATCCGGTTGCGGTCCATGCAGGGAAAGTTACGACGGTTTATGACTTTGACGGCTGAGTATCTTCATGGCTGACGTGCCAACCAAGACCTTTCTCTTTCTGCAAGGGCCGCACGGCCCCTATTTCGCAATGCTGGCGGATGCCCTTCGGACGCGTGGGCATATAGCCCTGCGGATCAATATCAATGGTGGTGACAAGATCGACTGGCCGGGGGACGCCACGGACTATCGCGGCACGTTCCGCAACTGGCCGTTATTCTTCGATGATTTCGTCGTCAATCATGGCGTCACCGACCTTATTCTCTACGGCGATTGCCGCCCCTATCATGCGTCGGCCCATGGTATGGCTCGTTTGCGTGGTCTGCGCGTGCATGTCATGGAGGAGGGCTATATCCGCCCTGACTTCCTGACCTTGCAGGATGATGGGGTGAACGGCAATTCCACCCTGCCGCTCGATCCGCAATGGTATCTTGATCAGGCCGAGCAGCTCTCTCCCTATGATGGCGACTTGCCGCCGGTGCCATCGACTTTTCGAGCGCGCGCGCGCAACACCATGCGGAACGGCATGGCATCGGCCTGGATGCGGCCCTATTTTCCCTATTATCAGACCCATCGTCCACACAGTTTCCTGCTCGAATCCGTTGCCTGGTGCTACAAGCTACTGACGCGGCAGAGCGAAATTCAGCGTTCGGCGGCCGTTTGGGAAGCGGTCAAAGACAAGCCCTATTTCACGCTGCCGCTCCAGCTCAATTCCGACTATCAGATCCGTGTCCACTCCCCCTTCGGTAACATGCGCGCGGCTTTGCGCTTCGTGATCAAGAGCTTTGCCCAGCATGCGCCGGAAGGCGTTTTTCTTGTGGTGAAACGGCATCCACTGGATCCGGGGTTGGTTGCCTGGCAGCGACTGACGCATCGGATTGCAAAACATTATGGGGTAGCGGATCGCGCATTTTTCCTACCCGACTGGGATATCGCCGAGGTCGTGAGCAAGTCGCTAGGCGTTGTAACCGTTAATAGTACGGTTGGGACACTGTCACTCAACATTGGAAAGCCCGTCGTGGTGCTGGGTCATGCGGTCTATAAAGTACCTGGTATAGTTCATCAAAGTAGTCTTGATGATTTCTGGGCGGCACCGCGACAGCCAGACTTGAAACTCTATTCTGCCTTCCGCCGTGTTCTTGTCGATCGCTGCTTGATTCGAGGTGGCTTGCTGAGCGAGGAGGGGCTGCAACTGTTGGTAACCAATGCGGTCGATAGGTTGGAGAAAGACCCAACGGAAGTTCTGGCTCTCCCGCGGCAAACTCGCTGGCGTCAGCGCGGGATGAATATCCTGCGCGGCGATGCAGCCTGAGAGTCTGATCTGAAACTAAGTTGAGTGGTGTCAGCGGGTTCGCTTGCCGCAGTCGTTGATTCAAGGGTTTTGCAACAAGCCTCCGGAGATC
>MIAK01000024.1:0-134069 GCA_001829085.1 Sphingomonadales bacterium RIFCSPLOWO2_12_FULL_63_15
CCACCCGGACAAGGGATCAATCAAAGGCAAAATCAAACGGGCGGGCTGGAACGATGCATTCCTTCTCTCAATGCTTGGTCATATGCGATAGCCCTGCCGGCAAGGGGAGGGTCAAGCGGGTAGCGGGAGCGCCACCTGCCTGCCGTCCCGTGCTGAAATCTGCGCTGCCTCCACCACTTCCTGCACCGCAACGGCGTCTTCCAGCGTCGCGGGAAGGGGGGTGCCCGACAGGATCGCCGCCGCCATCTGCGCATAATAATCTTGCTGACAGCCCGCTAGCGCAGGCCGCACAGTCCTGCCGCCTTGCCTATCATAGACGACAACCGGATCATCATCCGCACCCCAGCCCGGATCGCTGGGGCGCAATCCGGCCACGAGCTGCGCTTCCTGCTGGTCGAGCCGCATCTTGACCAGCGTACCGCCCTGCCCATGCACGAGGAAGCGCGGGCTGCCGCCGGCCTCTCCTGCAGGCGCGCTCATGCTGGCATGCAATATGACCCGCATCCCGGCATAGCGCAGCACGACATGCGCCCAGTCGTCCGATGGCGATCCGTCCCGCAAGGCGGCAATGTCGGCGCTCACGCCATCGGGGCGCCCGAACAGGGCCAGCGCCTGATCGACCAGATGTGGTCCGAGGTCGAACCATATGCCTGACCCAGCCGATCCATCCTCGCGCCATCTATCGCGCACGTCCGGCCGGGAACGGTCGAAATGCGATTCGAAATGGGTAATGCGCCCGACCACGCCTTCGGCAATGGCCGCGCGGATGCTCAGGAAATCGCTGTCGAACCGGCGATTGTGGAAAACCGCGAGCAGTTTCCCGCATTCCCCTGCCAAGGAGGCCAGCTCGCGCGCCTGTTGCAGCGACAGCGTGAACGGCTTGTCCACCACGACATGCTTGCCAGCGCGCAACGCCTCTGCCGCCAGATCGGCGTGGGTCGCGCTGGGCGTCGCGATCACCACCAGGTCGATGGCGGGGTCGGTGAAAATCTCGGCTGGGGTTGCGACGCACCGAATGACCGGGTCCAGGGCCGCAACCTCGTCCACCCGGCTTGTGCTGATCGTCGTCAACCGCATGGCCGGAACGGCGCGCAACAACGGCGCATGAAAGACGCGACCCGCCAGGCCATAGCCGACCAGTCCGACCCGGATCACATCAGCCACGCAAGGCCCCTTCGACGATCGGCGTCAGCTTGCCGACGATCACTTCCACCCCCTTGTCATTGGGATGAATACCATCGGGCAATTGCAGCGCCCGGTCGCCAATCACCCCGTCCAGCATGAAGGGATAGAGCGTCGCGTCATATTTCGTCGCCAGCGTGGGGAAGATCGGGTTGAAGGCGGCGGCATAATCCGGCCCCATATTGGGGGAGGCGAGCATGCCGGTCAGCAGCACCGGAATATCGCGCTTCTTCAACTCGGCAAGGATCGCATCCAGATTGTCGCGCGTCGTCTCCGGGCTCAATCCGCGCAGCATGTCGTTGCCGCCAAGCCCCACCAGCATCAGGTCCGGCTTGCGCGCCAGCCCGTCGAGCGTGAAGGCCAGCCGCGCCAGCCCCGCCGCGCTGGTATCGCCCGACACCCCGGCATTGACCACCTGCGCTTTCATGCCGCGGGCCGCCAAAGCCTGCTCCAGCATCGGGGCCAGCCCCTTGCCTTGATCCAGATTATAGCCGGCATAGAGACTGTCGCCGAACGCCACCACCAGCTTGCCATCGGCCACTGGCGCAGCGGCCGGTGCCACCTGCGCACTGTTGGCGACCGGGGGGGGCGGCGGCGTGCTGTCCGAACAGCCACTCGCCAGTTGGACAATCAGCGCCAACGCCCCATATTGCGATAATCTGCCCGCCAAGGAGCGCTCCTTCTTCATGCATATGCCTATCGATCCCGCCACTATCGCGATCCGTGCGCGCAATGTCACCCTCTCGCTTGGCACGCGCGACGCGCCGGTCGAGATATTGAAGGGCGTCGACCTCACCTTGCTGCGCGGTGAGAGCATTGCGATTCTGGGCGCATCGGGATCGGGCAAAAGCTCGCTGATGGCGGTGCTGTGTGGCCTCGAACGCGCGAGCGGCGGCGATGTGCATATTGGCGGCGTTGATTTCGGCGCGCTGGATGAGGACGCCCTGGCGCGCGCCCGGCGCGGTCGCATCGGCATCGTGCTGCAGAGCTTCCATCTGCTCCCGACCATGACGGCGCTCGAAAATGTCGCCGTGCCGCTCGAACTGGCGGGCGTGTCCGATGCCTTCGCGCGCGCCGCCGATGAATTGCGCGCGGTCGGGCTTGGCCACCGGATCGATCATTATCCATCGCAATTGTCAGGCGGCGAGCAGCAGCGCGTCGCCATCGCCCGCGCCGTTGCGCCGCGTCCAACCATCTTGTTCGCTGACGAACCCACCGGCAATCTCGACGCGACCACCGGCGTCACCATCATGGACTTGTTGTTCGACCGCCAGCGCGCGGCGGGCGCGACGCTCGTCATCATAACCCATGATCCCGCGCTCGCCGACCGCTGCGGCCGGATCATCGAAATGCGCGATGGCCAGATCGTTTCGGATCGCGCGGCGTGAGCGCGCTGGATTGGGCGTCGAGTTGGCGCATCGCCCGGCGCGATCTGCTCGGCCGGTTCCGGGGATTGCGCCTGCTCTTTCTCTGCTTGTTCCTGGGCGTCGCGACGCTCGCGGCGATCGGCAGCCTGACCTCAGCGATCACGCAGGAATTGAGCCAACGGGGGCAGGGGCTGCTCGGCGGGGACGTCGAAATCGCCATGACCCAGCGCGAAGCGGGGGAGGGCGACAAGGCCGCCTTCCGCCGCGTCGGTCGCTTGAGCGAAACCATCCGTTTGCGCGCCATGGCGCGGGGCGAACGGCCGGACTCGGCGGCGGTGCTGACCGAACTCAAGGGCGTGGACAGCGCCTATCCGCTCTATGGCACGCTGGCCCTGCAAAGCGGCGTCTATCGCGCGCCGCTTGGTCCCGACCGCATCCTCATCGGCCCGGCGTTGGCCGACCGGCTTGACGTCAAGCCCGGCGATCGGCTGGTCTATGGCACCGCCACCTTCACCATCGCGGACATCATTACCGACGAGCCTGACCGGTTGGGCGAAGGCTTCACCCTCGGCCCAGTGGCGATCGTCTCGCTGGAAGGCTTGCGCCGCACCGGCCTGATCCAGCCCGGCAGCCTCTATGACAGCAAATATCGCCTTCGCCTGGCCCCTGGTGCCGACGCGCAGGCGGTGCGCGAGGATCTGGAAAAGCGTTACGCCTCGGCCGGGTGGGAATATAAGGACCGCGATCGTGCCGCGCCGGGGGCAAGCCGCTTCATCGTCCGCATGGGCCAATTTCTCTCGCTCATCGGCCTTGCTGCGCTGGTGATCGCAGGCATCGGCGTCAGCAATGGCGTCGCCTCCTATCTCGCGCTCAAACGCCCCGGCATCGCGACCTTCAAGGTGCTGGGCGCAACCTCGACCGACATTGCGCGCATCTATCTGCTCCAGATTGGCTGCATTGCGCTGCTAGGCATTGCTTGCGGCCTGATCGTCGGCGCGCTCCTGCCGCCTGCCATCGTCGCACTGGCGGGCGATGTGCTGCCGGTCAGCCCCGGTTTCCGGCTCCATGCCTTGCCGCTCGTCACCAGCGCCGCCTATGGCTTGCTCATCGCCTTCCTCTTCACCCTGCCGCCGCTCGCCCGCGCCCGGACCCAGCCCGCCGCGCTTCTCTTTCGCGGCGTGGTTGATGCGCGGCACGGCATCGACCGACGCAGCCTGATCGCGATGACGGCGGCAGGCGCGCTGTTGGTGGCGCTGGCGCTCGGCACCGCGCGCGATCCGCTCTTTTCCGCCGCTGTTCTCGGCGCGACCGCCGCCGTCATGCTCCTGTTGCTCGGCATCGGCTGGGGCGTGCGCCAGCTCGCCCTGCGCGCGCCGCGCCCGCGCAGGCCTTTGCTCCGCCTCGCGCTCGCCAATCTCCACCGCCCCGGCGCGCAGACCGCCGCGCTGATCGTCGCGCTCGGCCTCGCGCTCACCCTGTTCGTGACGCTCGCGGGTATCCAGACCAGCCTCGACAGTGAAATTCGCAACGTCGTGCCCAAGACGGCGCCCGCCCAGTTCGTCCTCGACATCCCATCGGGCGAGGCCGACCGCTTCCAGACGATCGTGCGCGCCCAAGCCCCCGATGCGCAGTTCAACATCGTCCCCGCCCTGCGCGGCACCATCGTCGCCTATGGCAATCAGCGCGTCACGGACCTGAAGGAACTGCCCGATGGTGCCTGGTTCCTGCGCGGCGAACGCGGCATCACTTATAGTAGCACGTTGCCGGAGGGCAGCGAGCTGGTCGAGGGACAATGGTGGGCACCAGATTATGCCGGCGTACCTCTCGTTTCCTTCGACGCAGAGGCGGCCAAGACGCTCGGCATCGACGTCGGCGATACGCTGACCGTCAGCCTGCTGGGACGGGAAATCACCGCGCGCATCGCCTCCCTGCGCAAGATCAATTGGGAGACGATGGGCTTCAACTATATCATGGTCTTTTCGCCCGGCACCGTGTCCGCCGCGCCGCACAGCCTGGCCGCGACCATCACCATGGACCCGCGCCAGGACAATCAGGTCACGCGCGCCCTGCTCGCCGCCTTCCCCGGCGTGTCGGTAATCGCGGTGGGCGAGGTGATCGAGCAGGTCGGCGCGATCATGACGCAAATGTCATCCGCCATCGTCGCGGCCGCCTCGGTCGCGATCCTCGCCGGGATCGCGGTACTGGTCGGGGCGATAGCCGCCTCGCGCCAGGCACGCAGCTATGACAGCGTGATCTTGAAGACGCTCGGCGCAACCCGTTGGCAGATATTGGGGGGCCAGGCGCTCGAATATGGCCTGCTCGCCATGATGCTGGCGTTGGTCGCGCTGGCGCTCGGATCGGGCGCGGCCTGGTTCGTGATCGTCCAGATTTTCGATTTCACCTGGTCCCCCGACTGGCTCGTCGTCCTCGCGACGCTGGGCGGCGGCGCGTTGCTGACGCTTGGCATCGGCCTCGCCGGATCGATCCCCTTGCTGTCGGTGCGCCCGGCCACCGCACTGCGGCAGCTTTGAACGTCCCACGCCACGCAAACGGCACCAAGCGCGTTTCCGTGACGCGCGCTTGGTGCAACCTGCCGCGTGCACCGGGCTAGCTTCTTTCAAATCCGACTTTTTGAGGGACAGCCAGCATGACGACCACCCAGAACGCGACCCGCTCCTTCGTCGATCTGCGCGCCTGGGCGGCGGACACGCGCGTCGGGGCAGGGGAGGGCGATGCCTTCCTGTCCGCCCGCGCGCTGCTCCCCCAGCCCGAAGGTCCGGTCACGATCGGCCTCATTGCCCTGACGCAGGGCAGCGGCACGGTAGACGCCATGCCCGCCGATGAATTTATCATCATCGAATCCGGCACTGTGCAGATCGACCAGCGCACGCTGAACGAAGGCGACAGCATGGTCTTGTGCGAAGGCGCGACCTTCGGCTGGAGCGTGGCTTCGGGCGCGCGCCTGCTGTTCGTGCGCCGCGTAGGTGGTTCAGCGGCCGATGGCCAGATCATCCCGATCGACACCCGTGCGCCGCTTGAACCCTCTGGCGCGCCGCTGGCCGAATTGCTGGTCGGGCCGACGCCCTCCTGCCGCAACTTCACCGACTATCGCTCGGCCGATGGCGAATTTGTCTGCGGCACCTGGGATTCCACGCCCTATCATCGCCGCCCGATGGCCTACCGCCATTATGAGCTGATGTATCTGCTCGACGGCAGCGTCACCTTCGTCGATGGCGCGGGCGCACAAGGCACGTTCGGCAAGGGCGACATCTTCCTGGTCGAACAGGGCGCGTCGTGCAGCTGGGATAGCCAGGTCCACGTCAAGAAAATCTACGCCATCTACCGCCCGGCATAAGGCCATACCCCGTTCGCTTCGAGCGAAGTCGAGAAGCCGCGCGCGCCTGTCTCGACTTCGCTCGACACGAACGGGGATTTTAGCTCATGGGATCAAGCGTTCCCAACAGGGCCACAAGCGCCACTATCGCAATCGCCGCGCCCGTCTCGACCGCCAGCGACAGCCGCAATGCGTCGATCGCGCCGTCTCCCCGCTCCAGCGCAGGCGTCAGCCGCCAGCGGTTGAGCGCGGCCAACCCCAGCATCCCTGCAAACAGCAGCAGCTTTGCGCCGAGCAGCCAGCCATAGCGGCTCCCCGCCAGGGCGGGCAGGTCGGCAATCCCGACGATCATCAGGCTGTTGACCACCCCGGTCACGACCAAAGTCGCGACGAACACCGTCCCTAACAAGCCAAACTTCGCCAGCATCACCGCGACCCGATCGACATTCGGCCGCCGCAAAGTCACGGCATGGAGCAACGCCGCCAGCGCGCCGATCCACCCCGACGCTGCCCAGATATGCGCCACATCGGCGACCCGATGGACCGTGCCCGCCATGTCCTCGGTCGCGCCCGCATGGCCGGTCCAGGCGATCGTCGCCGCCGCAACCGCCGCCGGGATCAGGACCAGGCGGTTGCGCCCCGCGACGGCCAGCCCCAGCGCGGCCAGCAACGCCGCCGCCCGCACGGCCAGCACTGGACCGATCGGCGTCATCGTTAGCAAGATTTCCGCCGTCGCCCAATCGGGCGGCAACATCGGGGTGCCGGTCATGCTCGCCCCGCTCGCCAGCAGCCACAGCGCCGACAGCGCCATGCCGCCCAGCGCCAGCGCCACCAGCACCACCCGGCTCCCCGCCATGCCCATCGCCCACCAGAAGAGCGGCAGGCCCATGAGCAAAGCGAGGTCGGCCATCAGGCCGAACCGGGCAAAGACCAGCATCCCCCCGTCCATGATGGCTTACTTGACCTTGAAGCTGTAGCCGCCTTCCATCTTATGCTGGTCGGCCCCCACGATATGCCATTTGAGGTCATAGTCGCCCGCGGGCAGGGCGCGGGGCAGGGTGACGACCATGGTCTTGCCATCGGGCGCGAGCGCGGTCTTGAACCCCTTGATCGGCATCGGCGGATGATCGGCCATGCCCGGCATCCCCGTCATCACCAGTTCCACGCCGCTCATCGGCGCCAGGAATTTCTCGGAAAAGGTCAATGTCAGCTTGGTCGGCTTGGCCACGGTCGCATTGGCGGCGGGGCTGGACGATAGCAGCTTGCTATGCGCCAGCGCCGCGCCCGGCAGGATGGCGAGCGACAGGGACGCGGCGGCGATCAGGAAACGGGACATGGACTATACTCCTTGGATGAACGGCTCGAATGGGTCGGAATAGAAACAACGTCCGTTCGTTTCGAGCGAAGTCGAGAAACGCAAGGGCAGCGCTGGCGGCTTCTCGACTGCGCTCGAAGCGAACGGCGGGAGTGATTCCACCGCGATCGCGACAAGCTCTAGGGAACATTACGCATGGACTTGCCCCACCCCTTGCCCAAGGTGCATGATTTTTTCTCGCCTCTGCATCATGAGGGATTGGCGCGCGCCGCGCGTATGGTGCGATGAGGATGGAGTATGTGCGATGAATGATCTCGATCAATGGCTTGGCCAAGTGCGGACCATGCCGACCGACGCCCGGCTTGAGGGTCTGGACGATGCGGTGATGCAGGGGGTCGCCCGTCGCCGGGAGCAGGGCGCGGCGCGGCGCAGCCTGATGCTCGCTGGCTTGGTCGCCATCGGCATCGGCTGGGCAGGCAGCATCGTGCCCGGCGCCCCAGCGCAGGCTGCGCCTGCGCCGATCGGCATGTCGGACTATGCGCCCTCTCGCCTGCTCGGCCAATGAGCCTCAAACGCTATCTACTGGTCGCGCTGGTGGCTTTTGCCGCAGCGCTCGCAGCCGTGCTGGTCGCGCGTACCTGGCTCGCGCCGCAACCGCGCGTCGAAAGTGAAGTCCACGCCCTGCTCCACCAGCGGCTGACGCTCGACGCGGCACAGGAAATGCGTATCCACGAACTCGAAGCCGCCTTTGCCAAGCGTCGCGAAGCGCTGGAAGCAGAAATGCGCGCCGACAATGAACGGCTCGCCAGCGCGATCGCCGCGGAACAGGGCTATGGGCCAAAGGTCGCCGCGGCCGTCGACCAGACCCATCATGTCATGGGCGCGCTGCAAAAGGAGACGCTCCAGCATATCTTCGCCATGCGCGCCGTCTTGCGTCCTGATCAGGCCGCGCAGTTCGACGCCGCCGTCGTCAAGGCGCTGACCCAGCCCGCCCGGTGACATCGCCGCCCGTCGACCTTGATGACCGGGCACTGGCCGCGCGCGCGCTGGCCGGGCATCAGGATGCCTATGCCGCATTGATGCGGCGGCATCGCGATGCGGTCTGGCGGCTGGCGCGCAGCCATGTCGGCGATGCGGACGAAGCGCTCGACATCACGCAGGAGGTGTTCGTCGCTGCCTTCGCCGCGCTCGCCCGCTATGATGGCGCGCGCCCCTTTCGTACCTGGATCGCGCGGATCACGCTCAACAAATGCCGCGACTGGGGCCGCCGTCGCGCGGTGCGGCGCTTCTTCGCCTTTGCCCGCCCCATCGACGAAGCGGGCGAAATCGCCGACGCCGCGCCGGACCCGGAACAGGCGGCACAGTCGCAGCGCGAACTCGCCCGGATCAACGCCGCCATCGCCGCCCTGCCCGCATCGCTCAAGGACGTCCTGCTGCTCCGCACGATCGAAGCGATGAGCCAGGCGGACACCGCCGCGCTGCTCGGCCTCAGTGAAAAAGCCGTAGAAACCCGCCTCTACCGCGCCCGCGCAAAATTGTCGGCCGCACTTGGGGAATAGGGACAAGAGGCGCGCCTCAAACAATCCTCCCCCTGCGGGGGAGGGGGACCGGCGAAGCCGGTGGAGGGGTGTCACCCTCTCGATGGCGCGACATCCCTCCGTCAGCGCGTCGCGCCGATACCGCCCCTCCCAGGGGTGGATTTTAATGCATTCCAGCGCCAAATTTTTGAGGGATGACGCCGCGCCCCGCGTATGAAGGGGCATGACGCATTTGACCCTCGACCGCCGCACCCTGTTCAAGGGCGCTGCCGCCCTCAGCTTCGCCAACGCCTTCCCCGCCTGGGCGCAAAGCGGCACCCATGGCCTGGCACCAGCGCCGGGCGTGCTGTCGGGCGAGACGATCGCGCTCACCGTGGCCGACAGCCATTTTTCGACTGGCGGCCGCTCGGCCCACGCGATCACGATCAACGGCACGCTGCCCGCGCCGCTGATCCGGCTGCGCGAAGGCCAGAATGTTCGTCTCTCCGTCACCAACAAGTTGAAGGAAGACACGTCGATCCACTGGCACGGCCTGATTCTTCCCTTTCAGATGGACGGCGTGCCCGGCGTCAGCTTCCCCGGCATCCGCCCCGGCGAAACCTTCCACTATGAATTTCCGATCCAGCAGTCGGGCACCTACTGGTATCACAGCCATTCAGGCATGCAGGAGGCGATGGGCCATTATGGTCCCATCGTCATCGATCCCGCCGGCGTCGATCCGGTGCAGGTAACGCGCGAACATGTGATCGTCCTGTCCGACTGGTCGCCGGTCCATCCGCATGTCCAGCTCAAGCGGCTCAAGCAGATGGGCGGCTATTATAATATGCAGAAGCAGACGTTGGCCGATCTGCTCAAGGGCAAGAACCAGTCCTTGAAGGAGCGCGTCGAATGGGGCGCGATGCGGATGGACCCGACCGATATTTCCGACGTCACCGGCTCCACCTACAGCTACCTCGTCAATGGCCATGGCACGGCGGAAAACTGGACTGGCCTGTTCACGCCGGGCGAGCGCGTCCGCCTGCGCATCGTTAATGCCTCGGCTATGACGAATTTCAACGTCCGCCTGCCGGGCCTGCCCATGACCGTGGTGCAATGCGATGGCCAACATGTCCAGCCGGTCGAAACCGACGAGTTCCAGATCGGCATCGCCGAAACCTATGATGTGATCGTCCAGCCCACCGACGCAACCGCCTATGCGCTGATCGCCGAAGCCATCGACCGCTCCGGCCTCGTGCGCGCGACGCTCGCGCCGCAGATCGGCATGGTCGCCGCCATCCCGCCGCTGCGCACCCGTCCGCTGCTCACGATGAAGGATATGGGGATGGACATGTCCGGCATGGACATGGGGCAGGGAGGCGTCATCGACCTGTCCCAACCCGCCAATGAAAGCATGGCCGGGCACAGCATGAAGATGCTCGACCCCTCGGTCGCGCCGGAGGTGCCGATGGGACCGGGCGTGGCGACCCTGTCCTCCATGCCTGCCGATCGCACCGCCGATCGGCCGACGGGGCTGGAGGATGTCGATCATCGCGTTCTGACCTATGCCGACCTGCGCGCGCTGGAGCCGAATGAGGATGTCCGCGCGCCGACCCGCTCACTCGACATTCACCTGACCGCGAACATGGAACGCTATATGTGGTCGTTCGACGGGGTGAAGCTGTCCGACGGCGCGGAGCCGATCGCTTTCCGCCATATGGAGCGGGTGCGCGTCACCCTCATCAACGACACGATGATGCCGCACCCCATCCACATTCACGGCCATTTCTTTCAGCTCATCACCGGCGAGGATGCGACCCACAACCCGCGCAAACATACGGTGAATGTGCTGCCCGGCGGCAAGATCAGCTTTGATCTGACCGCCGATGCGCTGGGCGACTGGGCGTTCCACTGCCATATGCTGATGCACATGCATGCCGGGATGATGCGCGTCGTCACGGTCCGTCACGCGGAGGACGCGGCATGAAGCGCCTGATCGCTATCGCGTTGCTTGCTGGCACCACCCCCGCCCTGGCCCAGATGGACCATAGCGCGCATCAGATGCCGCCCGCGCCGGAAGCATCCGCCGACCCGCACGCCGGGCACAGCATGCCTGCCGCCGACGATATGATCCCCAAAGGCGTCGCCCCGCCAGTCCCAACCGACCACGCCGCCGAAGCCTTTTACGACCCCGCCGTCATGGCCCGCGCCCGCGCCGCCATGATCCAGGAAAGCGGCGGCATGACCTTCTCGCAACTGATGGTCGACCGCCTCGAATATCGCGCGAACAAAGGCGCGAACGGCTATGCTTGGGAAGGCGAAGGCTGGATCGGTGGCGACATCAACCGCTTCGCTTTCAAGACCGAAGGGGAGGGCGAAGTCGGCGGCCCGCTCGAAAGCGCCGAGGTCCAGGCGCTCTACAGCCGCGCGATCGACCCATGGTGGAACGTGGTCGCAGGCGTCCGCCATGACATCCGGCCGCAGCCCCAGCGCAGCTACGCCACCATCGGCATCGAAGGCCTCGCTCCCTATTGGTTCGAGGTCGAGGGCCAGGCCTTCGTCTCCACCAAGGGCGATGTCCATCTACGCATGGAGGGCAGCTATGACCAGCGCATCACCCAGCGCCTGATCCTGCAACCCGCCGCCGAAGTGAATATCGCGGCGCAGGATGTGCCCGAACTCGGCATCGGGTCGGGCATCTCCAACATCGAACTGGGCTTGCGCCTGCGCTATGAATTCGCCCGCGAATTCGCGCCCTATGTCGGCGTCCATTGGGAACGCAAGCTTGGCGACACCGCCCGCTACGCCCGCGCCGAAGGGGAAGGGGCGTCGACCGCCAGCCTCGTCATGGGCATCCGTTTCTGGTTCTGACGATCGCGGCACAAGCTGCTGTGGAGCGGCCATAATTTATCATCACGCCCGCTATCGCGCGCCGCTCTTCGCGCGATAGCGCCGTGACGCCGCCCTACTCTCTCAATGATACCGAAAAACGGATCAGGGTAGATGCGGCATTTCGCCCCTTGGGGCTTCCTTTCCTTCGCGTGCGCGCTGGCTGGCGTTGCGCCTGCCGCCGCGCAGGAGGCTGCGGCGGATGCCGACCCCTGGGTGGTGAGCGGCGGCTTCGACCTCATCGAATTGCGCGCGGGCCAGGGCGACGATGTTTTCTTCTGGGATGCCGCCTTTTCCTGGGGAAACAGCCGCGATCAGGTGATGCTGGTGAGCGAGGGCGGCGGGGCGCTCGGCAACCAGATCGACGAAACCCAGATGCGCCTCTTCTATGGCCGGACGGTCGGCAATACGACCTGGCTGCTGGGCATGCGCAAGGATATCAAGCCGCACCCCCGCGACATCTATGCCGCGATCGGCGTGCAGGGCATGGTCGGCACGCGGCTGAGTTGGGAAACCTATGGCTTCCTGTCGGATGACGGGCGGCTGACCGGCGAAGCGCAACTCATATATGCCCTGCCGATCACGCAAAATCTCTATCTCGAACCGCGCGTTGCGGTCGGCTGGTCCGCCCAGGCGTCGGACAGGGATGCGGTGCGCGCAGGATTTTCCGAAGCGGAAACGACATTGCGCCTGCGCTATCGTCTGAAGCCGAAACTCAATATCTACACGGCCATCGTCCATGAACGGCTGCTGGGCGGCACCCGCGCGCTCGGCCGGTCGCAGGGGGAGGCGCTGCAATCCACCGCCGCCGTGATCGGCTTCGGCTTCAGCCTGTAGAGCGTGATGACTTTACTCAGAACCGTTCGTCCTGAGTAGCCATTGAGCGAAGTCGAAATGGCGTATCGAAGGATATAAGCTCAGCCCCTACTCAGGGCGAACGGCGTGATGCGACTTAAAATCATGTTGCTCTAGCGATCAACGCGCCAGATGCCGCTCGGCCAGAGCGACATGCAGTTTGATGCCCAGCGCCAGCACATCGTCATTGAAATCATAATGCGGATTATGCAGCGGCGTGCCGCCATCACCCTTCGCCTGCCCCAGCCAGATATAAGCCCCCTTGCACGCCTGCAACATGAAGGCGAAATCCTCGGAGGTGAAGGCCGGATCAGGCGCGACCACTGCATTTCCCACCGTCGCGGCCGCATCCAGCGCTTCCTGCGCCGCCTCCGCATCGTTGATCGTCGCGGGATAATAGCGCTGATAATCGACGGTCGCGGTGACACCATTGGCGATGCCGATGCCCGCCGCAATTTCGCGGATCGATGCTTCGATCCGGTCCTGCACCGCCGGATCGAAGGTCCGCACCGTGCCGCTGACGCGCACTTCGGCGGGAATCACATTATGCGTATGCCCGCCATGGATCTGCGTGATCGACAGCACCGCCGACGCCGTCGCCGCGATCCGGCGCGATATGATGGCGTTCAATTGCTGCACCATCGCGGCGGCTGCCTGGATCGCGTCGGGCGTATCCTGCGGGATGGCGGCATGGCCGCCGCGCCCCTCCAGCACGATCTCGAACTTGTCCGCCGCGCCCATGATCGGGCCGGGCCGCGTCGCGATCGTACCAGCGGGCAGGTCGGGCCAATTATGCAGGCCGAACACGCGGTCGCACGGGAAGCGTTCGAACAGTCCTTCGTTCACCATCTCCCGCGCGCCGCCATGCCCCTCTTCGGCGGGCTGGAAGAAGAAGTTGACCGTGCCGTCAAAATTGCGGGTCCGGCTCAACTGCTGCGCGGCACCCAGCAACATGGCGACATGGCCGTCATGGCCGCAGCCGTGAAAAGTGCCCGGCGTCGTGCTGGAATAAGGCAGGTTGGTCTGCTCCTGGATCGGCAGTGCGTCCATGTCCGCACGCAACCCGATGCTGCGCCCCGACGTCCCGTTGCGCAACACGCCGACCACCCCGGTCCGCCCGATCCCCTCATGCACCTCCAGCCCCAGCGCCCGCAACTGCTCGGCGATCCGCCCGGCGGTGCGGTGCTCGCAAAACCCCAATTCAGGATGCGCATGAATGTCGCGCCGAAAGGCGATCAGCGGTTCGATCAGGTCGGATATGTCGGTCATGGCAGCACCCTAAACTATAGCAGTAATCGATCCTCCCCTTGTAGGGGAGGTGGCAGGGCGTAGCCCTGACGGAGGGGTGTCGCCCCCTCGATAGGGTGACACCCCTCCACCACTCGCTTCGCGAGCGGTCCCCCTCCCCTTACAGGGGAGGATGTTGGTGTCCGGCTTATCAAACTACATAATCGCCTAAACTATATCTTCCAGAGACTATCGTGTTCCCGCGCAGGCGAGAACGCGTTTCCCCCCAATCCTACCGCTGTTCCCCGAACAGATGCTGGATCGGATAATGATGTTTGATGAAGGGCGATTTGATCACGACGTAGCTGAAATATTTTTCGATGCCATAGTCGCTCTCCAGCATCCCTTCGACGATCTCGTCCAGCTTGCGGATGCGCGTTTCGAAGCGGGAAAAGTCCCCGGCGCGATGTTCGGTCAGCGTCACTTCGGTAAAGACGGTCAGATATTCGCCCAACTTGTGCAGGTTGATATGCGCGCCATAGCCGGTGATATAGCCCGCTTTCTCCAGCCGCTTGACGCGGGTGAGGCAAGGGCTCGGCGACAGGCCAACCGCATCGGCCAATTCGACATTGGTGATCCGGCCCGACATTTGAAGCTGCGTCAGGATCTTCAGGTCGATCCTGTCCAGTCTGGGTCCGCCCAACATATGCCTTGCTCCCCTTATCTTATCCCAGCGCCGCGCGAATATCCGCCTGTTCGAGCAGTCCGTCGAGTGTTTTCCGAATGCGCGCGAATATCTCGTCCATCTCCGCGTCCGACGCGCACAGCGCCGGGGCCAGTCCGATGATATTATCGGCGAATGCGCGGAAGATGACGCCATTGGCATAGCCATCGGCGAACAGCCGATCAGCGACCTTGAGCGACGGGTCGAACCGCGCCTTCGTGCCCTTGTTCGCCACCAGTTCGATCGCGCCCAACAACCCGCGCCCGCGCGTGTCGCCAACCAGCGGATGATCGGCCAGGCCCGCGAGCCCGGCATCGAAGCGCGCGGCAACCTTCTGCCCGTTCGCCAATATGCCGCCCTCGGTATAAAGGCGCAGCACTTCCAGTCCCACCGCCGCGCTGACCGGATGGCCCGAATAGGTCGCGCCATGGCCAATCACGACATCGGCAGCCGCGCCATCGGCAATGCCCTGATAGAGGGTGTCCGACATTAGCACCGCGCCCATCGGCACATAGCCAGCGGTCAGCCCCTTGGCGACGGTCATCAGGTCCGGCGTCACGCCTTCGGCTTCGCAGGCGAACATCGGCCCGGTCCGGCCAAAGGCCGTGATGACTTCGTCGGCCACCAGCAAAATGTCGAGGTCGTCGCACGCCTGCCGCATGGCCTTGAGCCAACCGACCGGCGGCACGATGACGCCGCCCGATCCCTGGATCGGTTCGCAGAAGAAGGCGGCGACATTATCTGCGCCCAGTTCCGCGACCTTGTCCTTCAACTGCTGCACTGACCGCGCGATGATCGCGGCATCGTCACCTTCCAGATCGCTGCGATAGGGGTAGGGCGATGCGATATGATGCTGCCAGCGCAGCGGCAGGTCGAACCCGCGATGGAAATTGGCGAGTGCGGTCAGGCCAGCGCCGGTAGTGCTCGACCCATGATAGCCGCGCTCCAGCGCGATGCACTGTTTTTTGGTCGGCTTGCCGATCGCGTTGAAATAATGGGTGATGTAGCGGATCGCGCTATCCACCGCGTCCGACCCGCCCAGCGTGAAATAGACATGATCAAGGCCTTCGGGCGAAAGCTCGACCAGCCGCTGCGCCAGCTGCACCGCCGGTTCGCTACCGAAATGGAAATAGCCCGTTGCATAGGGCAGGCGGCGCATCTGCTCGGCGGCAACCTCGGCGATGCTGTCCTGACCATAGCCGACATTGACGCACCATAGCCCGGCAAAGGCATCGAGCAATTCCTTGCCGTCCATGTCGGTCAGCCACATGCCCTTGCCGCTTTGCAGCAGCGTCGCGCCGCGCGCTTCATGGCCCCGGAAGGAGGTGACGGGATGGATCAGGTGATCGCGGTCGATGTCCAGCAGGGATCGGTTGGATTGGTGCATCGTCGGTTTGCTCGCCATGGATGGTTATGGCCCCAGCCTATCGTCCCGCCACGGGGGCAAAGCCCGATATGGCGCCAAAGGCGACCATCGCGGCCCTTAATCATGAACCGACGCAGCATATTATGCCGCTGTCCTACAGGAGGCTCACCATGCTATGATTGAATGGCTTTAGAACCGATGCCGATGACGAAAGAAACCGACCCCGGATGCTGCCCGCCCTGATCCTCCCCTGTAAGGGGAGGGGGACCGGCGAAGCCGGTGGAGGGGTGTCGCCCTATCGAGAGAGTGACACCCCTCCGTCAGGGCTACGCCCTGCCACCTCCCCTTACAGGGGAGGATTTTGCAAAGAGGTAGTGGCCTTTCCGATAGGATCAGGGCAGCGTAATAAAATGTCGAAATCGGCGGGAAATATGCGAAGTTAAGCGGTCCCAGCCCATCACGCCAGCGCGTCAGCAATCGCCTTGCCGCACTGCTCGGTATTGGCCGTGCCTTTCAGATCACCAGTGCGCAGGCCGGGTTCCGCCAGCACGGTTTCAACCGCACGCATGATCGCGGCGGCAGCGTCCGCCTCGCCCAGATGCTCCAGCATCATCGCCGACGACCAGATCTGCCCGACCGGATTTGCGATGCCCAAGCCCGCAATATCCGGCGCGGACCCATGGACCGGCTCGAACAGGGACGGGTGGGTGCCATCCGGGTTGATATTGCCCGACGGCGCAACGCCGATCGTGCCGGTGCAGGCCGGGCCAAGGTCGGACAATATGTCGCCGAACAGGTTGGACGCCACGACCACATCGAACCGATCCGGGTTCAGCACGAACTGCGCCGTCAAAATGTCGATATGATATTTGTCATGGGTCACGGTCGGATAGTTTTTGGCCATCTCCTCCACCCGTTCGTCCCACCAGGGCATGGTGATGGCAATGCCATTGGACTTGGTGGCGGACGTAACATGTTTGCGGTCGCGCGTCGCGGCCAGATCGAACGCATAGCGCAGCACCCGGTCGGTGCCATGACGCGTCATCACCGTTTCCTGGATCACAATCTCGCGATCGGTGCCGGGAAACATCTTGCCGCCGACCGAACTATATTCGCCTTCGGTGTTTTCCCGCACGACCCAGAAATCAATGTCACCGGGCTCGCGTCCGACGAGCGGGCAGGGGACGCCCGGCATCAGCCGCACCGGACGCAGATTGACATATTGGTCATATTCACGCCGGAACTGGAGCAGCGATCCCCAAAGCGAGACATGGTCCGGCACCGTATCGGGCCAACCGACCGCACCGAAGAAGATCGCGTCCGGCTTGCCGATCCGCTCCTTCCAGTCGTCCGGCATCATCTGGCCATGTTTGGCATAATAGTCGCAACAGGCGAAATCCTGCCATGTCTGTTCGATCGAAAAGCCATAAAGGCTCGCCGCCCGCTCCAGCACGCGAATGCCCTCCGGCATCACTTCCTTGCCGATGCCGTCGCCGGGAATGACGGAGATGGAATAGGTGCGATTGTTCGCCATAAAAACTCCCGTTCGGGCTGAGCCTGTCGAAGCCCTGTTCTGTCTTGAAATGAAGTGCGGCCCTTCGACAGGCTCAGGGCGAACGGAATTTTACGTGTGGTTACAGTTTCAACCCGCCGATATGAAACGCCTTGGTCTCCAGATATTCCTCGATCCCGGCATGCCCGCCTTCACGGCCCAGGCCCGACATCTTAACCCCGCCAAAGGGCGCAACCTCCATCGCGATCGACCCGCTGTTGAGCGCGACCATCCCCGCCTCAAGCCGCTCCGCCACGCGAAAGGCGCGGTGCAGATTTTCGGTGTAGAAATAGCTCGCCAGGCCATAGCTGGTCGCATTGGCCAATTCGATGCCTTCCTCTTCATGGGTGAAGCGGAACAAAGGCGCGACCGGGCCGAACGTCTCTTCCTCCGCCAGTCGCATGTCCCGCGTCGCGCCTGTCAGCACCACCGGGCGGGCAAAGCGCTCCCCCGTCGCGCCTTCGGGCGCCTGCGCGAACAAAGTCGCGCCATGGGACAGCGCATCTTCGACATGCGCCTTCACCTTGTCGGCGGCGGCGGCATTGATCAACGGTCCGATCGTGCTGCCCGGCTGGTCGCCTGGCGCAACGGTGAGCGCGGACACAGCTTTGGCCAGCTTCTCGGCAAACCGGTCATACACGGCGTCCTGCACAAGAATGCGGTTGGCGCAGACACAGGTCTGCCCGGCGTTGCGGAACTTGCTGACCATCGTGCTGGCGACGGCCAGGTCGATGTCGGCATCGTCGAACACGATTAGCGGCGCATTGCCGCCAAGCTCAAAGCTCACCCGCTTGATCGTATCGGCACATTGCCGCATCAGCAACGCGCCGACGCGGGTCGATCCGGTGAAGGATAATTTGCGCACCACGGGACTGGCGGTCAGCGCCCCGCCGATCGCCGTCGGCATACCAGTAACGATGTTGAACACCCCCGCCGGAAAGCCCGCTTCCTCCGCCAGCTTCGCCATGGCCAGCGCGCTATAGGGGGTCAGTTCGGATGGCTTGACCACCACCGGGCACCCCGCCGCCAGGGCCGGCGCGCATTTGCGCGTGATCATCGCGGACGGGAAATTCCACGGCGTGATCGCCGCCGACACCCCGACCGGCTCTTTCATCACCAATATGCGACGATTGGCTTCCGGCGCAGGGATCATGCCGCCTTCGACCCGACGCGCTTCCTCCGCAAACCATTTGATGAAGCTCGCCGCATAGCGAATTTCGCCCTCGGCCTCCGCCACTGGCTTGCCCTGTTCGGCGGTCATGATCCGGCCCAGATCCGCGACATTCTCCAGCACCAGCGCATGCCAGCGTTCCAGCATAGCGGCACGATCCGCCGCCGTCCGCGCCTTCCAGGCCGGGAAAGCCGCCTCCGCCGCGTCGATGGCCGCCTGCGTATCGGCTTCGCTGCAATCGGGCACGGTGCCGATGATCGCGCCGGTCGCGGGATTGTCGACCGGCACAGTAGCACCGGAGGCAGCCCCGACCCATGCGCCGCCAATATAGGCGCGTTCGACGAAAAGAGCGGGGTTGTTGAGGGAAAGGGTCATCCGAGCGCCTGTGTCGTGAGGGAAAAGACTTGGACGGCTGCGTCCGTCTGCGGCAACGGCCCGCGCACCATGCGCATGACCCGGCCGACGCAGGGCAGGCCCAACTCGTCCAGCCAGCCGCCCAGCCCGCTTTCTTCCGGTATGTCGAGCCGACAGAAAGTGCCGCTGTTCGACCCCAGCCAGTGCGAGATCAACGCCTTCGCTCCGCCGACATCGGGCGCGATGGTCGGCCCCACCACATAGCCACGCCCGAACCGGCGAAACAGCGCGAAGCCGACCGGCTCGTTGCTGCGCGTCAACACCACGCCCTGCGCGCCCGGCACCAGCGCATCGAGCATCGCATCGCGGTTCATGCCCGTGGCCCGGCGGGCCAGGCCATGCAGCGAAGGCATATCCTTTGCGCCCAGCGGCCGCACCCGCTCATCGGGGATCAGTTCGGCGACTGGCACGGAAAAAGCCGCGCCCTGATGCTGAAACACCGGGCCGATGCTCTCAAACCCCAGCTTGCGGTAAAGCGGTGCCCCTTCGTCGGTGGCGTTCAGCAATATGGTGCGGTCGCCCAGATCGGCCATCACCGCTTCCATCAGGCGGCGGCCAAGGCCCATCCCCTGCGCGGCGGGCGAGACGATGACCATGCCCAACGTCGCTGCATCCAGGCCATAGAGCCACGCCATGGCCGTGCCGATGACCTCCCCATCGCGTTCGGCGACATAGCCGAGGCCAAGGCTCAGCAGCATCTCCCAATCCTCGATCCGGTGCGGCCATTTCTGTTCGCTGGACAAGCCATGGCCAGCGGCCAGATCATCCACGGTCATGCGCCGCAGGTCCACCATCGCCTCTATGCCCGTCGCCATGCGTCTTGCTCCATTGGCGGGGAAAGGATCGCCCGCCTGTCTTGGTCGGAATCGTCGGATTCCCATTGTCGGCGCGACCATAAATGCCGCATTCAAGCATTGGCTGCCGCCTTCGCCTCGATTTTGGAAGATTATCGCGCAGATTTTCCTGCGCAACTGCAACACATGCCGCGCGCGATCCATATCCTGTCATGCAGCCCGCCAAGAAGAAAGCCGCGCCATGGACATTTTCAACCCCGATCTCATCGCCTTGCCGCGGGGCAGCAATTTCATCGGCGGGCGGCGTGTCATCGGGCGCGGTCCGGCCATTCCCGTGCGGCGGCCGTCCGACGGGCGGGTCCATGCCGATCTCGACAGCGTGGACGAAGCGCAACTGGGCCATGCGGTCGAGGATGCAGAGCGCGCCTATAAGAGCAGCGGCTGGGCACAGACCGACCCGCGCGGGCGGATGCGCGTGCTGCGTCGCTGGGCCGACCTGATCGAGGCGGACATGGAGACGCTCGCCCCGCTCGAAGCGCTCGGCTCCACCCGGATGATCCACGAAATCCGCGCCTGGGACGTCACCTATACCGCCGAAACGGTGCGCTTCTTTGCCGAATGGGGGGACAAGGTCGGCGGCGAAGTGGCCGCGACCACGCCCGACAAGCTCGGCCTCACCATCCACGAGCCCTATGGCGTCGTCGCGGCGATCGCGCCGTGGAACCTGCCGCTGGTCATGGCGGCGTGGAAGATCGCGCCTGCCATCGCAGCGGGCAACAGTATCGTCCTCAAGCCGTCGGAAATGACGCCGTTCAGCATCGTGCGCCTTGCCGAACTGGCGATCGAAGCGGGCTTGCCTACGGGCATCTTCAACATCGTCCAAGGCGATGGCCGGTCGGTCGGCGATCCGCTGGTGCGCCGCCCCGAAGTCGCCAAGGTCACCTTCACCGGATCGACCGCGACCGGCGCGGCGATCATGACCGCCTGCGCCCAGACCGGGCCGAAGCCGGTGACGCTCGAACTGGGCGGCAAAAGCCCGCAGATCATCTTCGCCGACGCCGCGCTCGACAAGGCGACGGCGATCGTCGCGCGGGCGATCACGCTCAATGCGGGCCAGGTCTGCGTCGCCGGTTCCCGCCTGCTGGTGCAGGAGAGTGTCGCCGACCAAGTCATCGATCGCATCGTCACGTCTTTTGCTGCGCACAAAATGGGGCCGACCTGGGCCAGCGACAGCACGCTTGGCCCCATCATTTCGGAAGGCCAGCTCGACCGGATCGATGGCATCGTCCAGCGCGCCGTGGTGGCGGGCGCGCACGTCCTGACCGGCGGCAGTCGCGCCGCCGCGCCGCAAGGTGGCAGCTATTTCCAACCCACTTTGCTGCAAAATGCTGCGCAGCAAAGCGAGGCGGTGCAGGGCGAGATTTTCGGCCCCGTGCTGACCGTCCAGACCTTTGCCGACGATGCAGAGGCCTATGCGCTGGCCAACGACAGCGCCTATGGCCTGGCGGCGGGCGTGCATACGACCGACGTCGCCCGCGCGCTGCGCGCCACCCGTGCGCTGGAAGCCGGTACGATCTGGGTCAACCGCTATGGCCGCAGCAATGATTTCATCCTGCCCACCGGCGGCTACAAGCAATCGGGCATCGGCAAGGATCTGGGGCGAGAGGCCTATCTCGCCAATCTCAAGACCAAGGTGGCGCTGATCGAGTTCTGACGGCAGGGCGTGCCCGAAAGACCATGTCGCGCCGACGGCATGGGCATGGGAAGCGCACCATATGAACACAGCCCTCCCCCACGGTGATCGCGCGGCCACTGGTGACGCTCGCGTGACGGTGTGGTATGATGGCGCATGTCCCTTATGCCGCCGCGAAATTGACCTGATGCGCCGATTGGACCGGCGCGGCCGGTTGCATTTCATCGATGTGGCCCGTGCCGACGCCACCTGCCCGATCGACCGTGCCGCCTTGCTGGCGCGCTTCCACGCCTGCGAAGATGGCCGGATGCTGGATGGCGCAGCCGCCTTTGCCGCCATGTGGCGCGCCATTCCCCTGCTTCGCCCCTTGGGCCTGTTGGCACGCTACCGCCCGGTTCTGGCGCTGCTCGACCGGCTCTACACCTATTTCCTGCGCTGGCGACCGGCGCTGCAAAGGCGGCTACGATGAGCGATCGCTATCGCAAAGTGCCCTCGGCCCGACTGTCGCGCTTTGCCGCCTTCGGCCAGATGGCGGGCGGCGTCGCATCGGGCATGGTGGCGGAAGGCGCACGGCGGCTGGCGCGCGGGGAGCGGCCGCAGATGCGCGACCTGTTGCTCACGCCCGGTAATGCGCAGCGCGTGACCGAACAATTGTCGCGGCTGCGCGGCGCGGCGATGAAGCTGGGGCAGATGATCTCGCTCGACGCGGGCGACATGCTGCCGCCTGAACTGACGGCGATCCTCGCCAAATTGCGCGACAACGCCCATCATATGCCGCCCGCCCAATTGCAAAAGGTGCTGGCAACGCAATGGGGGCAGGACTGGCGGCGGCGCTTCGCCCATTTCGAAGCCAGCCCGATCGCCGCTGCCTCAATCGGCCAGGTTCATCGCGCCCGCCTGCCCGATGGCCGGGTGGTCGCGGTCAAGGTGCAATATCCCGGCGTCGCCGACAGTATCGACGCCGATGTCGACAATGTCGCGACCCTGCTGCGCCTGTCCGGTTTGCTGCCCTCGGCGCTCGACATCGCGCCGCTGCTGGGCGAGGCGAAGATTCAGTTGCACGAAGAGGCCGACTATCTGCGCGAAGCCCGGCAGATGCAGCTTTATGCCGATCGGCTGGCCCATGACCCCCGCTTCCTGGTGCCCCGTCCGCTGGACGATTGGACCACGGACCAGGTGTTGGTGATGGATTATATCGCGGCGGACTCGATCGACACGCTCGCCGACGCGTCGCAGGCGGTGCGCGACCGGTCGATGGCCGCGCTGCTTGATCTGGTGCTGCACGAACTGTTCGTCTTCGGCCATATGCAGACCGACCCCAATTTCGCCAATTATCGCTGGCGTCCCGAAAGCGGGGAAATCGTGCTGCTGGACTTCGGTGCCGCGCGCCCGGTGCCGCCCGAAACGAGCAACGCCTATCGCACGCTGTTGCGGGCTGGCCTGACGGGCGACAGGGATGGTCTGCGCGCGGCGCTCATCGATGTGGGCTTCGTGTCGCCCGCCCTTGTCATCCGGCATGGCACTGCGCTCGACGCCATGATCGACACCATCATAGCCCATGTGCTGCGCCCCGGCCTGTTCGATTTCGCCGATCGCAGCTTCGTCGCGCGCCTGCGCGAGCAGGCGATGCCCGTCGTGGCCGATACGGCGAGCTGGCACTTGCCGCCGGTCGAAACCATGTTCGTCCAGCGCAAGGTCAGCGGCACCGCGCTGCTCGCTGTCCGCATGCAGGCGCGCTTGCCGCTGGTCGATATGGTCGCGGGCATGGTGGCGCAGGACTAACGCCCGGTTTTGGCACAGCGCAGTCCACGGTTGGGCGCAATTTCCGTGACATGAGTTGACACATTCCCGTCATCGCGGCAGCGCCTAACGATGACCATTCGCCAGACTCGCAGCATCGCCCTGACGTCCGAATGGGACGGCTTCATCGCGCAGCAGATCGACAAGGGCGTCTATGCCGATGCCGACGCCGTGTTGCGGGCCGGGTTGCAGGCATTGCGCGATGGTACGCAGACGGCCCATCCGGTTCTGCCGGGCTGGCCCTTTGGCGGTGGCGAATGTGGCGCCATCGTCCGCCGTTTCGACTGGTCTTCGACCGCGCTGGGGGCGATTGCCACATGGTCGGTCGAATTGCGCGCGACGGTCGGCAATATCGTCAATTCGCCGGTGGCCAAGGTGCTGATGTGGGGCCCCAACCATGTCATGATCTATAATGACGCCTATGCCCAGATCGCAGGCGCGAACCACCCCGCCGCGCTTGGCGGAACGGTGCGCGGCGTCTGGCCGGAAATCTGGGACTTCAACCAGCGGGTGCTGGAAGCAGGGCTTAAAGGCGAAAACCTGTCCTATCTGGAACAGCCCTTGGTCCTCAACCGCGGCGGCGTGTCGCAAACCGTCATTTTCGACTTGTTCTACACGCCTGTCTTCAACGGGGACGGCACGGTCGGCGGGGTGATGTGCACCTGCATCGACAATAGCGCCCGCGCCAAGTTCGAAGCGGACCTGTCGCTTAGCAACAGCCGCTTCCGCATGGCGATGGAGGCGGTCCATGGCGTATTGTGGAGCAACAGCGCCGATGGGCGGATGGTCGGCGAACAACCCGGCTGGGCCGCACTGACCGGCCAGTCTTATGACGAGTATCAGGATTTCGGCTGGGCCAATGCGGTCCATCCCGACGATCAGGCCGACAGCATTCGCAGCTGGAACGAAGCCGTCGCGGCCAAGCGCATGTATGTGCATGAACATCGGCTGCGCCGCCATGACGGCATGTGGCGCGTCTGCGCCATCCGCGCCCTGCCGATCCTCAACGACGCGGGCGAGATCATGGAATGGGTCGGCGTCCATACCGACATCACGCACCAGCGCGCGGCCGAAGCGGCGCTGCGCGAACAGGCCGACATACTGGCGCGGCAGGTGCGCCATCGCGAACGCGCCGAAGACCAGCTGCGCCAGCTCAACGAAACGCTCGAAGCGCGCGTCATCGCGGAAATCGACGAACGGCGGCGGACGGAAGCCAAGCTCGCCCAGGCGCAGAAGATGGAGACGATCGGCAAGCTGACCGGCGGCGTCGCCCATGACTTCAACAATCTGCTCCAGATCATATCGGGCAATCTGCAATTGCTGGCCAAGGATACGGCGGACAATCCGCGCGTCGAAAAGCGGGTCAACAACGCTATGGCGGGCGTCTCGCGCGGCGCCAAACTCGCCAGCCAGTTGCTCGCCTTCGGACGGCGCCAGGCGCTCGAACCGCGCGTCGTCAATGCGACCCGATTCGTGCGCGGGATGGACGATATGCTGCGCCGCGCGATCGGCGAGGGCGTGGAAATCGAAACCGTCGTGGGCGGTGGCCTGTGGAACACCTTCATCGATCCGGCCCAGTTCGAAAATGCGGTGCTGAACCTCGCCATCAACGCGCGCGACGCGATGGACGGGCAGGGGCGCTTGACCATTGAACTTGGCAATGCCCATCTCGACGCCGATTATGCCCGCGCGCATGATGAAGTGACACCGGGCCAATATGTCATGCTGGCGGTGTCGGACACCGGCTCCGGCATGGACGCCGACATTCTCGCCAAGGTGTTCGAACCCTTCTTCTCGACCAAGGGCGAAGGCAAGGGGTCGGGCCTTGGCCTCTCGATGGTCTATGGCTTCGTCAAACAATCGGGCGGCCATGTGAAAATCTATTCCGAAGTGGGCGAAGGCACGACCGTCCGCCTCTATCTGCCGCGCTCGATCGAAAGCGAGGATGCCGAGGTCCAGATGGACAGCGGGCCGATCAGCGGCGGCACCGAAACCGTGCTGGTGGTCGAGGATGACGAGGAAGTCCGCGCCACCGTGGTCGAGGTGCTGACCGACCTTGGCTATAATGTCCTCAAGGCACCGGACGCGGCGGCAGGGCTGATCGTCATCGAAAGCGGCATGCCGATCGACATATTGTTTACCGATGTCGTGATGCCCGGCCCACTCAAAAGCCCGGAACTCGCGCGCAAGGCGCGCGAACGGCTGCCCAACCTCGCCGTCCTGTTCACATCGGGCTATACCGAAAACTCGATCGTCCACGGCGGCAAGCTGGACGCCGGGGTCGAACTGCTCTCCAAACCCTATACCCGCGAAGCGCTGGCGCGGCGCCTGCGGCACGTTCTCGATAACCAGCGGCAACGCAACACCATTGCGCAGCAGCCCGCCGACACCCCCGCGACACGGATCGGCGCAACGGTGCTACTGGTCGATGACGACGCTCTGATCCGCCAACATGCCGCCGAAATCCTCAAAAATGCCGGATGCCTGGTGATCGAGGCTGGCAGCACCGAAGACGCGATGATGGCGCTGCAGACCGCGCCGGTGGACGTGCTGGTGACCGACCTGCATCTGCCCGGCGCGTCCGGCGTGGCGCTCGCCGAAGCGGCCCGTGGCCAACGCGGCACCATCGCCATTCTTTTTGCCACCGGCGACGGGCAACTCGCCGCGCGCGACGCCCTGCCCGGCGACATGGTGCTGAACAAACCCTATGACGCCGTCCAACTGATCGAGGCTGTCCAGGCCGCGATGCGCGCGCATGACCTGCGTCCCGATCCCGAAGCGCTGATCCCGCCAGCACCCCAACCGATGCGGGAGGTGGAGAAGGACTGACCGCTCAGTAGCCCGCTTCCACCGCCAGGCGGATGGCGTCGGCGCTGGTCGACACGCCTAGCGCCTTGAGCAGCGCGGCCTTGTGCATCTTGACCGTCCGCTCCGACAGGGTGAGCGCATAGGCAATCTGCTTGTTCAGCTTGCCCGTCGCCATCAGCATCAACACTTCGCGCTGCCGCACGGACAGGCGTGAAATCTGCGCATGAGCCTGGGCGCGGCGGGCGACGATGCCGATCGTCGGGTCCATAACCTCGACCTGCGACCCCAGAAAATATTCCAGCACGCCTTCCTCGTCGAAGATCGGCGCGACCAGCACGGCGTTGCGGAACGGCGTGCCGTTCTTCTTGTAATTCAATATTTCCACCAGCGCGGGCCGTTGCTGGCGGATCGCCGTGCGCAATGTCTCGGTCAGCCAAGGCTCCGTGTCCGCCCCTGACAGAAAGCGGCAATTATGCCCGACTATTTCATCACGGCTGAACCCTGTAAGTTCCATGAATGCCGCATTGCATTCGATGATGGGATTGTCGGGCAGGCGCGGATTGCTGATGACTGTCGCGACCGGACTGTTGGCGATCATTTCTACTAAGGACATGCGTAATCTTAATCCCGTAAACGGCTGATGCACCATGCCCGGTTGGACATGTTGTGGCACTACCCCCCTTAGCGGCATTGTTAACCAGACGCAGCGGCACGACGGTCGTGGCAATGACGGATCGAGGGGTGCCCGATGAACTTCATGTTGCATGATCATGACGCGTTTGACGAGTCCGACACGCAAATCATCCCTGATGCGGTGCTGGAGGCGGTGCGCACCCTGTTACGCTGGTCGGGCGACGACCCGGACCGCGAAGGCCTGGTCGATACCCCCAAGCGGGTCGCCCGCGCCTGGCAGGAATATTGCAGCGGCTATCAGGAAAATCCCGCCCTGCACCTTGACCGGACGTTCGAGGATGTCGGCGGCTATGATGAAATCGTGTTGCTGAAAGATATTCCCTTTCATTCGCACTGCGAACATCACCTCGCCCCCATCACTGGCAAGGCGTCGATCGCCTATCTGCCGCGCAACCGGGTCGTGGGCATATCGAAACTCGCCCGCGTCCTGCATGGCTATGCCCGCCGCCTGCAAGTGCAGGAACGGCTGACCGCCGATGTCGCCCAGTGCATCTGGGATCATCTGCAACCCCATGGCGTTGCGGTGGTGATAGAGGCGCAGCATGGCTGTATGACCGGGCGTGGCGTGCGGACGCCGGGCGTCTCCATGGTGACCAGCCGCCTGCTGGGCTGCTTCCTGACCGATGCCGGCAGCCGCAAGGAATTGCTGGCGCTGATGGGATATTGAACTGATGCGGGTCGCAGTAATCGGTGCGGGCATGGCGGGGCTATCCTGCGCCGATGCCTTGCGGGAAGAAGGCCATGAGCCCGCCCTGTTCGACAAGGCGCGCGGGCCGGGCGGGCGCATGTCCACCCGCCGCTGCGACAGCCCGCTTGGCACGATCGCCTTCGACCATGGCGCCTCGCACTTCACGGCGCGCGGCGCGGCGTTCCGCCAGCTGGTTAGCGAATGGCACACGCAGGGCGTCGTTGCGCCCTGGCCCGTCGCCGGGCGCGACGCCTGGGTCGGCACGCCCGGCATGAATGCGCCGATCAAGGCGATGGCCGAACGGCATCCCGTCACCTGGAATTGCCCGATTGCGGGCGTCACCCATGATGGCCGCCATTGGTGGTGCCGGGGCCAGGACAGACCCTTTGGCCCGTTCGACGCGGTGGTCATCGCCGTGCCGGTCGAACAGGCGTTGCCCCTCATATCGCTCCATGATTTTCAAATGGCCCGGCTCGCCATGACGGTAAGCTCGCAACCCTGCTGGGCGGGGATGTTCGCCTTTGCCGAACCGCTCGACATCGACCCTGACATGATCCGCCATATCGGGCCGATCGGCTGGGCCGTCCGCAACAGCGCAAAGCCGGGCCGGACCGGGCCGGAAGCCTGGGTGGTGCAGGGATCAGCGGACTGGTCTGCGACGCATCTGGAGGAGGATGCCGACCGGATCGCGACCTTGTTGCTCGACGGCCTGGCCCATGCCACCGGCCTCACCCTGCCGACGCCCGTGGTGCGCATGGCGCATCGCTGGCGCTATGCGACGCCTTCGGGCTGCTTCGCCAACGCGCTTTGGAACCCTGCGCTGCAAATCGGCATGTGCGGCGACTGGCTTGCGCATGGCTTTGTCGAACAGGCCTGGCAGTCGGGCAGGGCGCTGGCCGGGGAAATGCTGGGCCTGGCGCAGGATGATGGCGCAATGGGTATCGCCCGGCGCGGCTAAAGCAGCCCCGCCAACAGCGTCAGCCCGCCCAGCCCCAGCGACAAATGCCAGCGCAGTTGCAGCCACCCGCCAAAGCCTTCCCGCCCGCGCACGATCAGGCGATCTACCAGCGGCGAGGCGATCAGCGCTACCGCCAGGACCATCAACGACGGTCGCGGCCAATCCCACCCCAGCACCCAGGGCAGATAGGTGGCCAGCGCGATCAGGCTGGGCATCACCGCCGCGACGAATATCCATCTCGGCGGCTGCGCGATCGCCAGACCCAACCCCCACCACACGCCGCCCAGAAAGGAAAAGATGAAGGCGGCATAGCCATAGGCGATCGCCATCGCTGTCCAGTATAGCTCCGGCCCGCCTGTCAGCATGGTGCCGATGGCGGCAATCTGCGGCAACAGCCCGCTATAACCGAGCAGCCGGGCGGACCCGTCCATCCTATCCTTTGCCTCACACATCCACCGTCTTCCTCTCGACCCGTCAGAATGGAATGACCGCGCCATCCCAGCCATAGCATTGACCCGACCCCTCTGGTCCCAGCCCGTCGATCACCGACAGCAAGTGCCGGGCCGATAGCTCCGGCGGAAACAGTTTCTCCGGCGCGACATTGCGCTGAAAAGGTTGCGACAATCCGCTATCCACCGTGCCCGGATGCAGCGCGACGGCGATGGCCTCCGGGTTGATCCGCGCGAGTTCGATCGCGATGTTGCGGACGATCATGTTGAGCGCAGCCTTCGACGCGCGATAGGCGTGCCATCCGCCCAGCCGATTGTCGCTGATCGACCCGACCCGCGCCGACAATGCGGCAAAGACCAGCCTGCCCTGACGCGGCGGCCGCATCAGCATATGTTTGGCGATCAGCGCCGGGCCGGTGGCATTGACCGCGAACAGCCGCGCATAGGCGTCGCCGCTCTGGTCGCGCAGCGATTTTTCGGGCCGCAGATCGTCCCCGTGCAGCAGGCCGGTCGCGACGATGATGATCCGGGGCGGGGCATCGTCCATCGCCCGCGCTGCTGCCGCAATCGAGGCTTCATCTTCCAGGTCGAACGTAAAAGGCCGTATCTTCGCGCCCTGCGCCACCGGGCCGCGCCCGCCCGTATGGACCAGCGAAATCGCGTCGCTCGCCGCGAACTGTGCCGCCAACGCCGCGCCGATGCCGCCGCTCGCGCCGAAAATGCAGGCGGCAACCGGGGAAGGAAATAGGTCCGTCATCTGTACGCCCCTGCAAGGTGCAGGGCACGCAGGCCAGATGGCCGATCGGGCATCATCGGCTCTTGCGCCGCAAGTCGCCCTTGCACCGCTCCGAACAGGTCTTCACCTCGTCCCAATCGCGTGCCCATTTCTTGCGCCAGGCAAAGGGCCGCCCGCACGCCGCGCAGATCTTCTCCGGCAGGGTCGATTTGGTGTAGCGCTTGTCCGTCATCAGCGGACAATAGCGCAAATCAGCCCTTGGCGAAGCGGCCAATAGTGTAGGGGGCGATCGGAATGTCGGTCGCGCCCTTGGCGATGATCTCCGCCATCGTCTCGCCGACGCCCGGCCCGATCTGGAACCCGGACCCCGAAAAGCCGAACGCATAATAGAGCCCGCTCGTCGTCGCGCTTGGTCCCATGACGGGCTGGCTGTCGGGCAGATAGCCCTCGATACCCGACCAGACACGGATGATGTTCAGCTTGCCCAGCGCCGGGGCCAGCCGCCGGATATGCTTCAGCTGGCTGACCGTATTTTGCGGCTCGACATAGGCGCGATACTGATCGGGAAAAGATGGCCCGCGCGTACTGCCGCCCAGCACGATATTGCCGCGCGCGACCTGCCGGAAATACACCGTCTCCTCTTCCACCGGCGTCATCACGCCGACAGCGGGCAGGATGGCATAGGGCACGGGTTCGGTAACGCTCATATTGGGGCCGCGCGGCACGATCGGCACCGGCTCGCCAAATTGCGACGACAGCGCATTGCCCCAGGCTCCGGCTGTCACCAGCAATATGGGCGCGCGGAACGTCCGCCCGTCCGCTGCGCTCACCACGAAATCCTCGCCGATCTTCTGCGCGTCCACGATCTTGGTATGCTCATGGATCACCGCGCCAAGCCGCTCCGCCGCCCGCGCAAAGGCTGGTGCGGCCAGGCGCGGATTGGCATGGCCATCGGTCGCGGAATAGGAACCGGCCAGCACATCGGCCCCGAAGAAGGGAAATTTATCGCGCAGCGCATTCCCGCTTAACAATTCGAGGTCCAGCCCTTCGGCGCGCGCTTTGTCGGCATAATCCTCCATCGACCCGACCAGTTCCGGCCGCTCGCGATAGCAGACGCGGATATGCCCGGACTGAAGATATTCCACGTCCGCGCCCAGCAATTCGCGCGACCTCCGCCATATATCGATGGCGCGGTTGGCCAGTGGCAATTGGTGGATCGGGCGTCCCTGCCGCCGGACATTGCCGAAATTGGTGCCGCTCGCCTGCCGTCCGATCAGGTCGGTCTCCAACAGCGTGACCGACAGGCCATGGCCGCGCAGGAACAGGGCGGCGGACGACCCCATCAGGCCGCCGCCTACGATGATGACGTCGCTGGCAGCGCTCATGCGTCCGTATCCCCGATGCTGATATTGATCGGTTTGACCGGTGCCTGCCCGCGCAAGCGGCCGACCCGCTCGACCGGTATGCCCGCCTGCGCCGCGATCAATTCTGCGGCGGCGAGGCCGCAATAACGCCCCTGGCAGCGCCCCATGCCGACCCGGCTGAACGCCTTGGCCCGGTTTGCTTCCTTGGCCCCCGTCTCCCGCATCACGGCGCGCAGATCGCCCGCGGTCACGCCCTCGCACCGGCACAATATCGCCTCATCGGGCAGCGCGCCCGCTTGTTCTGCGGGCCAGGGGAAGGCGGTGGCCAGCCCGCGCGCGAACTTGGCATAGGTGCCGACATCGCCGCGCAGCGACGCCATCTCGCCCTTGTCCACCGGCAGCCCAAGATCGCCCAAGGCCGCAAGCGCGGTCAGCCGCCCGCTTGCTTCGGCCGATCGCGCGCCCAATATCTTCGCGCCATCGCCCGCCAGATAGACGCCCGCGATGCTCGACCGCCCGTCACCGTCGCGCTCTGGCAGCCATTGGCGGGTGACGGGATCGAAAGCGAACTTGCAGCGCGCCAGGTCCGCCAACTGGGTTTCGGGCCGCAGATGATGTCCCATCGCCACGGCATCGCACGCGATCATCTGTTCGGCCCCATCGCCAACCCGGAAGCGGATGCCGCTGACGCCATCCGCGGCATCACCCAATATCTCCAATGGTTTGACGCTATTGCGGACCATCACCCCCGCACGCTTCAACGCCAAAGTCAGCGCCACGCCGTTCCACAATACCGAGGGCACCGCCAGCAGGTCGGGCAAGGCCTTGATCCGCGCGCTATAAGGCGCGGTATCCAGCACCGCGACGACATCGGCCCCCGCCTGCACATATTGGCTCGCGACCAGATAGAGCAGCGGGCCCGACCCCATGAACACGACCTTATGGCCGATCGACACCGCCTGGCTCTTGAGCGCCACTTGCGCCCCGCCAAGGCTATAGCTGCCGGCAAACTGCCAGCCTTTGACCGGCATCAACCGATCCGTCGCCCCGGTGCAAAGCAGCAGCGCATCGAATGGTAAAGCTGATTCCATTGTCCGGGTCGCTGTCCGCACATGGCCATCGGCAATGTTCCACACCAATGTTTCCGGGCAATAATCGATGCGGTCGTTCAGGCCGTCGAACGTCTCGTGCAGCGCCTGCGCCCGTGGCGCTTCGGTGCCATAGAGCTTGGTATAGGGCCGGGTGAAATTGTCGGGCTGGCGGCGATAAATCTGCCCACCGTCGCGCCGTCCCTCATCCAGCACGATCGGCCTGATGCCCGCCTGCACACAGGCCTCCGCCGCGCGGGTGCCCGCTGGCCCGGCACCGACGATGATTATGCGTGGTTCGGCCATGTCGCCTCCGGCTGGCTGGTGAGGATGCGCTGGCCCGGTGCCGCCAGCGTCGAACAGGCGCGCAGGCGGTCGCCGCTCTCGGTCCATACCCAGCAATCCTGGCATGCCCCCATCAGGCAGAACCCTGCGCGTTTTTCCGGCCCGAATTCGGACTGGCGCAATGTCGCGCCCTGGCTCAGCAGCGCGACCATCAGCGTGTCCCCCTCCAGCGCGGCGACCGGCGCGCCATCGACATGCAGGGTCAGGCCGGGGCGGTCGGTTTCGCCCAGGCGAACGAAACGGCTCATGACGGGATCAAACTTTCATCTCCATGATGACATAGGATGCGGCTGCCCTTGGCCAACGGATGGCGGGGCGGCGGGGTCGTGTTGCACAGCCCGTCCACCCGCGCGGCGCAGCGCGGCAGGAAGCGGCACAGATCAGGATGATCGCCCGCAGCGCCGATCGGCGGCGGCGCGGTCCCGGCATGGCTTTCCTCCAGCCAGCCAGCCCGCATTTCCGGCACGGAGCCGATCAGCAGGTCGGTATAGGGATGAAAAGGCGCGGTCCCGAACGCCGCGCGCGGCCCTGTCTCGACCATCGTGCCCGCATAAAGCACCAGAATATCGTCGCAGATCGCCCGTACCGTCGAAATGTCATGGCTGATGAACATCGTCGCGATGCCGAGTTCCCGGCGCAATTCCGCCATCAGCTCCAAAATCGCCGCACCCACCACCGTATCGAGCGCCGAAGTCACTTCGTCGCACAGGATGAGTTGCGGGTCAGCCGCCAGCGCGCGCGCCAGATTGATCCGCTGCTTCTGCCCGCCCGACAGGCCACCGATCGGCCGGTCGATCAGCGTCGCGGGCAGACGGATGAGGTCGAGCAGTTCCAGCACCCGCAAATGCGCGGCATTCCCCTTCAACCCATGATAAAAGGCCAGCGGTCGCGCCAATATGCGCCCGACGCTATGCGCCGGATTGAGCGCCGTGTCGGCATTCTGGAACACCAGCTGGACCCGGCGGAACTGCTCGCGACTGCGGCCTTTCAGGCCCGGCGGCAATATTTCGCCATCCAGCAACACCTGCCCGCTGGCGGGCGGCAACAGCCCGGCGATCACCCGCGCGATGGTCGATTTGCCCGACCCGCTCTCGCCGATCACGCCCAATGTCGCGCCGCGTTCGATCGTCAGGTTGATGTCGCGCAACACCGGAATGCGCGGCCGACCCTCCTTGTCGATCTTGCCATAGCCCGCCGTCAGTCCTTTGATTTCCAGCAGCGGCGCGGCGGGCAGGTCGGCCTTGACCGGCGCAGGACGGATCGCGGGACGCGCTGCCGCCATCAGCGTCTTGGTATAGTCATCCGCAGGCGCGTGGAGGATCTGCGCCGCCGCGCCCGCTTCCTGTATCCGACCCTGGCTTAGAACGACGATCTGGTCGGCCATTTGCGCCACCACGGCCAGGTCGTGCGACACATAGATGGCGGTCGCACCGCGCTCCAGCACCACCGCCTTGAAGGCGCGCAGTACTTCGATCTGGGTCGTGACGTCCAGCGCGGTCGTTGGCTCGTCCAATATCACCAGTTCAGGATCTGTGATCAGCGCCATCGCCGCCATCAGCCGCTGCAACTGCCCGCCCGACAACTGATGCGGATAGCGCGACCCGATCGTGTCGGGGAAGGGGAGGGCGAGGCCCCGGAACAGCTCGACCGCCTTCGCCTCGGCCCCGCCGCGCGGCATCAGATCGTGGATCAGCGCAGGCTCGATCACCTGCTCCATGATCGTGCGCGACGGGTTGAACGCCGCCGCCGCCGACTGGGCGATATAGGCGATGCGATTGCCGCGTAGCTGCGCCAACGCGCTGCGATCGAGCTTGGTGAGGTCGACATCGCCGACGCGAATGGAGCCGCCCGCAATCCGCGCACCGGGCCGGGCATGGCCGAGCAAGGTCAGCGCGATCGTCGTCTTGCCCGACCCCGATTCCCCGATCAGCGCCAGCACCTCGCCGCGCTTCAATGCAAAATCGATATCGCTGACGATCGGGAAAATCTCGCCCGCGGCATTGCGCGCGGTGACGGTCAGGCCGCGCACTTCGACATGGGGAATTTCGCTCATCGGCCTTTCCCCTGTCCCGGCAGCGCATCGATCAGCAGGTTCACCCCGACGGTCAGCGTCGCAATCGCAACCGCCGGTGCCAAAATCGCCAAAGCCCCTTCGCCCAATCCCGAAATATTCTCGCGCACCAGCGACCCCAGGTCCGCGTCCGGCGGCTGCACGCCAAGGCCGAGGAACGACAGACCCGACAACAGCAGCACGATGAACACGAAGCGCAGACCGAAGTCGGCCAGCAACGGATGGATCATATTCGGCAATATTTCCGCGATGGCGATATGGAACCGCCCTTCGCCCCGGACCTTGGCGACCTGCACATAATCCATCTGCGCCAGATTGACGGCCAGCGCGCGGGCGATGCGGTAATTGCCCGGCACATAGGTGAAGGCCGCGATCAATAGCAACAGCCCCAGCGACGATCCGAACGCCGCGACCAGCACCAGCGAGAAAATCTTCGACGGGATCGAAATCAGCATGTCCATGAAACGCGACAGCGGTTCATCGACCTTCGCTCCGCCGACCGCCGCCGTCAGCGCCAGCGCGGTGCCGGTGCTGCTGGCGAGCAAAGCCGCCGCCGCCGCAAGGCCGACCGTATAGCGCGCGCCCGACAGCAGGCGGCTCAGCACATCACGGCCGAGATAATCGCTCCCCAGCCAATGCGCCGCCGATTGCCCGTCGAACACATCATAAGCGACGAAGGCCCCGATCGGATAAGGCGCCAGCATCGGCCCGAACAGCGCGACGAACAGCCAGAAGACGACCAGCGCCAGGCCGACCTTGCCCGACAGCGGCAGGGCTTTCGCCCGTTTGAGAGCAGAAGCGATCATTGTGCGCGCAGCCTGGGGTTGGCGAGGATCGCGGTGACGTCCGCGATCAGCATCAGGATGAGATAGGCGGTGCAGAAAATCATCGCACACGCCTGCAACAACGGCATGTCGCGGCTGGTGACGGCGTTGACCATCAGGCTGGCGAGGCCGGGATAGTTGAAGATGGTTTCCACGATCACCGCTCCGCCGAGCAGATAGGAGAGGCTGAGCGCCATGGCGTTGACGATCGGCGCGATGGCATTGGGCATGATATGTTTCAGCACGACCCGCACCGGCGCGACGCCCTTCAGCACCGCCATCTCGACATAGGGTCGGTCCATCTGGTCGATCACCGCCGCGCGCGTCATCCGCGCCATTTGCGCGACGACGATGACGCACAACGTCAAGATCGGCATGGCGACGCCGCGCAGATAGTCGCTCCAGTCCATGTCGCTCGATGCCATCGCGATCGACGGCAACCAGCGCAGCTTCACCGAGAAGATCAGCACGGCGATCGTCGCCACCAGAAATTCGGGGACCGCGACCATCGAGAGCGTGACGATATTGAGCGCCCGGTCGATCCGCCCGCCCCGGTTCATGGCGGACCCGATGCCGATCGCCAGCGCGACCGGAATGGCAACCAGCGCGGTCAGCGCGGCGAGCAGCAGGCTGTTGGGCAGGCGGGTGGAAATCACCTCCGCCACCGGCATGTTGGCGACCATCGACTGACCCGGATCGCCGGTGACCATGCCGGTCAGCCAGCTCACATAGCGGACATGGGCGGGGCGATCGAGGCCCATTTCATGGCGCAGCGCCGCGACCTGATCAGCCGTGGCGCTCTGGCCCAGCGCTTCCTGCGCGGTATCGCCCGGCAACAGTTGTGCGATGATGAAGATCGTGACCGACACCATCAGCAGCGTCAGCAACGACGACGCAAAACGTTTGCCGATCAGGATCAGCGCGGCCTTCATGCCGCTTTGGGAGGAAGCGCCCGCCATCAGCCTTCCCACCACACATGTTCGGCGAACTGATAGCCCATCATGCCGCCCATCGCGATCGGGAACATGCCCTTCAACCGGCGGTCGTACCCGTCGATCAGGTTGATGAACACCGGGATGCCGACACCGCAATAATGGTGAACCAGGCCCTGCATCTCGCCATAAAGCTGTTTACGCTTCGCCTGGTCGGCCTCGCCGCGCGCTTCCAGCAACAGCCGGTCGAAGCGCGGATTTTTCCATCCGCTCTCATTCCACGCCGCGTCCGATTTGTAGAACAGGCTGAACAGCAGGTCGGCGGTCGGGCGCGGGTTGGTGTTGCCGAAGCCCAGCGGATGCTTCATCCAATGGGTCGACCAATAGCCATCGGCCGGCACGCGATTGACCGCGAGTTTGAGGCCAATGCGCGATCCATATTCCTGCAGGATCGACGCCATATCGACCGACCCGTCCGCCGCGGGCGAGGCATAGATAGGCAGTCGCACGCCATCCAGTCCCGACCGCTGCAAATGCCAGCGCGCCTTGTCGAGGTCGAGCACGCGCTGCGGCAAGTCGGCGCGATAATAGGGGTGGAAGGGCGGGATCGGATGATCATTGCCGATGGTCGCATAGCCGCGATAGAGCGCGCGCTTTATCAGCGGTCGGTCGAACAGATATTTCATCGTCGCGACGAAATGCGGGTTGCCGGTCGGCAAGCGATCCTGCCGCATGATGAGGTTGGTATGCAGGCCCGATTGCGTCTCCATCAGCGCATGACGGGGCGACGCCATGATGCGCTTGGTTGATCGCGGATTGACCGCCAGGATCAGGTGAACATCCCCCGACAGCAGCGCATTGACCCGGCTCGTCTCGTCGGGAATACCGATCAGCTCGATCTCGTCGAGATAGGGTTTGCCCGGCTTCCAGAAATTGGGGTTGCGCCGCCCCAGCGTGCGGACGCCGGGACGAAACTGCGCGCATAGATAAGGGCCAGTGCCGTTGGCGGTGCGGAAATCGCTCGTCCCCGCGCGCAGGATCACGAAATGCGACTGGGCAAGGATGGCGGGCAGGTCGGCATTGGGGCCAGTCAGGCGGATCACCAGATCCTGTTTGCCGGTCGCCCTGATCTGCGCGAACTGCTCGGCGATCTGCGCCATCTTCGACCCCGTCGCCGGGTTCTTGTGCCGCAGCAACGACCAGACGACATCCTGCGCGGTCAGGTCCGCCCCGTCATGGAACGTCACGCCCTTGCGCAGGCGGATATGCCAAGTGATCTGGTCCGCGCTCTCGATCCGCTCGGCGAGGTCGGGGCGCGGGTTGAGCTGGCCATCGAGCTGGGTCAGCCCGCTATAGAACATATAATGGCGGATATAGTCGGTCGACAGTGCGCCCTTGGCCGGATCGAGCGTGTCAGCGGTCGAACTGGACAGGCTGGCAGCACGGATGCGGCCACCCCGGCGCGGGCGACCAGCGGCCCGCGCGCCATCAGGCAGCAGCAGCCCGGCACCCATGCCAAGCCCCGCGCCGATCAGGCCACGGCGAGAAAGGGGAGACAGAATGTCGGTCAACGGATCACATCCTGCCATTTATACCAAAGGCCGACCAGCGGCAGGAACCAGGGCTTGCCGAAATGGCCGGGCACACTTGGCCAGTCCAGATCAGCCCAGGGGTTCGCGTCCGGCTCGCCGCTCATCACGCGCGCCATTTGTTGCCCCATATGGGTCGCCATCTGCACGCCATGGCCGCTATAGCCCATCGAATAATAGAGCCCGTCCTGTTCGCCCGCCCGCGGCAGTCGGTCGGCGGTCAGATCGACCATCCCTCCCCAGACATGATCGACGCCCACGCCCTTCAACGCCGGGAATAGGGCGCCCATCGTCTCTTCCAGAATGCGCCCGCTTTTCAGGTCCGAACGAGGATCGCTGATCGCAAAGCGCGCCCGCCCGCCGAAGATCAGCCGGTTGTCGGGGGTCAGGCGGAAATAATTACCGATATTCTTGCTGGTCACATAGTTGCGCCGCCCCGGCAGCAGCCGGTCGATCGTCGCATTATCGAGCGGTTCCGTCGCGATTACGAAGCTGCCGACCGATATGATCCGCCGCCGGAAGAAGCCAAAGGGCGCAGCTGCAGGCGCGCCGCCCGTGGCCACCAGCACTTGGGTTGCATTGATTGTCCCGCGCGACGATGTGACCCGCCATCCTTGCGGCAGACGATCGAGACCCGTCACCTCCGCTCGCTCATAGATGCGCGCGCCGGCCCGCACTGCCGCGTCCGCCAATCCCACACCGAAACGGGCGGGATGCAATTGCGCACTGGTCGTCTGGATCAGCGCGCCATGAAAAGTGTCCGACCCTACTTCATCCTGCACCTGCTCCGGCGGCACCAGCCGGACGTTGCTGTCCACCTCGGCCGCCAGCAGATCATGCGCCCGCACCAGCTTGTCATAATGGGCGGGTTTGGCCGCCAGCTTCACCCGGCCACAGCGATTGAAATCGCAATCGATGCCCTCTTCGCGCGCCAGCCGCTCGACCGTATCGACCGCGTCGCAATGCGCCCGATACCACGCCTTGGCAGTGTCCTTGCCGAACTTGGCGGACAAGGCGCCATAATCATGTGCCGTGCCATTATTGCACTGACCGCCATTGCGCCCGGACGCTTCGCCCACGACCCGGCCCGCCTCCAGCAGCACGACGCGCGCCCCGCGCTTGGCCAGCGCCAACGCCGCCGACAGGCCGGTAAAGCCGCCGCCGATGATCGCGACGTCGGCCTTGCCTTCGACCCCACCCTCCGCGCCACCTGTAAAGGGTGGCGCGCTGGCGAGCCAGTAGGAGAGGGGGGAAGCGCGCATCAGCCGATCAAAGACCGACGACGGCTGGCAGGCAACCGATATGCGGGATTTCGACATCGCGATAGAAGGGGTTGGACGGCTCATGGCCGCGCCCCACGAACACGCGGCAGCCGAAATGCAGGTCGGTGGCGGTATTCTGATCGTAGCGGAAGCTGGACGAGACATGCATCATGTCTTCCGGGTTGGCACCCAGTTGAGCAAACATATATTCGAAGGCCTGCATCCGGGGCTTATAGGCCTGCGCCATCTGCGCGGTGTAGACCGCGTGGAAGGGCGCACCCAGCATCCCGACATTATGATGGATCTGGTCGTTCATTGCATTGGAAAGGATGACGAGCGGGATCTTGTCGCCGATCTTCGACAGGCCACCGGCCACATCGTCATGCGGACCCCAGGTCGGCACCGCGTTGTACACGGCGTCGGCATCCGCCTCATTATAGGCGACGCCCCATTTTTCGCAGGTCCGGCGCAGCGAATTGCGGATGATCTCTTGATAGGGTTCCCATGCCCCCATCACCTGGTCGAAGCGATAGGCACCCCAATCCTTGCAGAAAGCGGGCAGCTTTTCCGCGTCGATGCGGTCGGCCATAAAGGCGGTCGCCATCTCCGTCATGCGGAAACGGGTCAGCGTGCCATAACAGTCGAAGCTGATGAATTTGGGCCGGAAATTGGGCATGGGCGGATCGTCCTTTGCATGCTTTTACAGGGGGCCTTGGCAGCCGTGTGACAGGGACATTACGACATGGCTGCACCGGAACATGAACCCCATTTCGACGCGGCGCGGCGCAGATTATAGGCTTTTATCGCGCCCTATTCGGCATAGTTTGCCGTGCCTGCAAAGGCGCCGCAATTGGGCGAGGAAAAGTGCGGCCCGCTGACGAAAATGCCTGGCGGACGGCACGGAATGTCGCGCCCTCAATAGCCACGGCCCCGCGCCACTTCGCCCTCCATCGGCTGGCCTGATTCATGGCGGCGGATATTGGCGATCAGTGCGCGCGCGGCGCTGTCCGCGCGGGTCATGCTGGCGATATGGGGCGTCATGATGATGCGTGGATGCGTCCAGAAAGCATGTCCGGCGGGCAGCGGTTCGGGGTCGAAAACATCCAGCACCGCACCCGACATATGACCTTCGTCGAGCAGGGACAGCAGATCCTGCTCCACCAGATGGCCACCCCGCCCGACATTGATCAGGCTGGCCCCGGAAGGCAGTTGCGCCAGCCTTTCCCGGCACAAGATGCCGCGTGTCTCCGGTGTCAGCGGCAACAGGCAGATGAGGATATCGCAACTGGACAGGAAGGCAGGCAAGCCCGCCTCGCCCGCATGGCATATCACCCCGTCAATATCATGGGCTGACCGGCTCCACCCCGACAGCGCGAAGCCGAACGGCGCAAGTCCCTCGAGCACAGTTTGCCCCAAATTGCCCAACACCATCACACCCACCCGCCGCTGCCCGGCAGGCACCAGCTTGATCGGGGCCCAGCGTCCCTCGCGCTGGGCGATGCCATGATCGATCAGGTTCCGATGCAGTGCCAGCACTGCCATCGTCACATATTCCACCATGCCCTGGCGAATGCCCGGCTCGATCATCCGCACGACCCGCACATGGGGCGGCAGGCGTGTCATGTCGAACTGGTCGATCCCCGCACCGATCGAAAACAAGACCTCCAGTGCGGGCAGGGTGGCGATCAGGTCCGCCGAGGGGTTCCACGCAGCCAAGTAACGAATGGTCGCGGGATCATGCGGGTCGCTTGGATCGACGAAAGCCACGTCCGCCGCTTCGGCCGCGAAAATCTCGCGCCAGATGCGGCCGCGTTCGGGATCGGATGTGTAGAGCAGGGTCATGCGGGCCATCCTTGTCCGGGCCATAAAGAAAAACCGTCGGCAGCAGCGGGAGGGCGCTGTTGCCGACGGTCAAGCAGGGCGGAAGACCGCCGCGCCCCTGGTTAGAAGGTAAACGTCCCGCGGATCGTGAAGGAACGGGGGACGCCCGGCTGCACCCACAAGGCCGCATAGGAGCTGGCATAATATTTCTTGTCGAACAGATTATCGACATTGGCCGACAGCTTGAACTGGTCGTTGATCGTCACCGAACCCAGGATTTTCGCGATCGTGTAGCTGGGCAGATAGAAGTCTGCTGCTGTCTGGCCCAGCCGCTTGCCGACATGGTTCACGCCCGCGCCCAGCATCGCCTCATGATCGCCGATCGAGAAATTCTTGAACAACAGGGCATTGGCCTGATGTTTGGGAATATTGAGCAGCGGATCATTCTTGAGCACCCCAGCGGACGCATAGTCATCCGCCCAGCCTGCATCGGTATAGGCATAGGTCGCGAACAGTTCGAACCCGGCGGGCAGCTTGGCGTTGATGTCAAACTCCACGCCTTGGCTCTTGGCTTCACCGACCGCCACCGACAGGCCGGTCAGCAGATCGGCGGTCAGGACGTTGCTCTTCTTCATCTTGTAGAGCGACAGAGTGCTGGTGATGCGGCCGTCCGGCGTCACGAACTTCGCACCGACTTCATAGCTTGTGCTGACTTCCGGGGCGAAGGGGTTGTTGTTCACATCGACGCCGCTGTTCGGCCGGAACCCCTTGCCATAGCTGGCATAGAAGGACAGGCTTTTGGTCGGTTCGAACACCAGGCCGGCCATCGGGCTGAACTTGGTATAGGATGCGGGGTTGGTGGTCCCCAGCCGGTTGTCGATATTCTGGCTGAAATCATCGTAGCGGCCGCCAAAGCGCACCTTGAACTGCTCGGTGATCTCGATCTGGTCCTGCGCATAAATGCCCCAGGCCTTCTGCACTTCGGTTGAATTCTGGATCACCGCTGCCGGTATCGGTGCCGCAATATTGTAATTGGGGTTGAAGATATCGATCGAATAGGACTGGTCCGCCGCCGTCGGGCGATACCGGGTCTGGAGCAGTTCGATCTCGAACTTGTCCCAGTCCCCGCCAACGCGGATATTGTGGACGATCGACCCGGTTTCCAGCTTACCGCTGATTTCCCCGCGGAACACCATATGGGTGGTGCTATAGTCACGATAGCGGCGCTGGCGTGACAAGGTGCGGCCGTCATTGTCGATCTGCTGACGACCTAGCGCCAGTTCGGGATCGCTGGAGAAGCCCTCGAACGTGGTGTCCTTATAGCCTGCGCCCAGCATCACGACCCAATCGTCGCTCAGGTCATGCTGCAACTGCGCCTGATGGCCGAGTGCCGTGATCTTGATCGGGCCGTCATTGGGGTTGCTGAGGAACCGGCTCTGCGGAATGGCACCCAAATTATAAGTGGTGCCGGTCGCCGTCACCGTCGGGATCGCCACCACGCCGCGATCGAACGGCACTTCCTGGTTCACATATTCCAGCTCGTAGGTGAAGATCGTCTTGTCCGACAGCTTCGCCAGGATGGACGGGTTCAGCACATATTTGCGGGTTTCCACCGTGTCGCGGAAACTTTCGGCATCCTCGACGGCCCCGGTCAGGCGGATGGCGACGCTGTCACCGAGCGGCATGTTATAGTCACCCTCGACGCGATAGGTGTTCCACTTGCCACCCGCGACCGTGAAGCTGCCGCCCTCCTTGAAGGTCGGCTTCTTGCTGACGATGTTGATCGTGCCACCCGGCTCGCCGCGCCCGAACAGCGCCGAGTTCGGCCCTTTCAGCACTTCGATCCGCTCGACATTAGATGCGTCGCGAGGGCCGGCATAGCCGCGTCCGCCGTTGAAGCCGTTGACCAGGAAGCCGCTTGGAAAATTCTCGTCGCCGGCAAAGCCGCGAATGGCGAAACTGTCCCACAGGCCGCCGAAATTATTCTGCTTCGACACGCCACTCGCCAGCTCCAGCGCGGTGTCGAGCCGGGTGATGTTGAGGTCGTTGAGCAGCGTGCCTTCCAGGAACTGGACTGCCTGCGGGATTTCCTTGACCGGTGTGTCACCGAAATATTGGCGCTTGAGGCCAGTGACCATGATGTTGCCTTCGGCATTATCGGCCGGAGCCTGGGCAAGGGCGGCGGTGGGCAGGGTGATGGCGGCGGTGCTGGCGATAAGCGCCAGGCGAAGAGCCGATGATGTGCGCATGATATGATCCCCTATGAAAAATCGCTGTTCCCAAATGTCCTGCGAAACGGGGACCGGCTGGTCTTCTCTTATGGTCCGATGCGGACATTGCGTCCTGTCATCGGCAGCCGGGCCGCGGGGTGTTTCCGTCACCTCTTGTTGAATTGAGGCTAGGTCGAGTTACGGATATATTACGTCAAACATGGCGCATGGGACGGCGCAAAATTGTGAATCACGTGGCCCTACGGCATGAAAATGCTGCCCGTCGTTACGCCATCGATCCTGGTGAAAACCCCGAAAAATGGCCGCCTCCGATAAGGAAGGCGGCCTGCGACCCGGAGGGTTCATGCCCTCAGAGATATTTGAGCCACCAGATGTCCTTGCGCCGCTGCTTGAGCTGCGCGAACCAGCGGGTGGGATAATAGAGCGGCAGGATCAGCAGCGCGACCCAGATCCAGACGGTGGACAGATTGTCGACCCCGAACACCGTGCCCTTGGTCGGCCCATAGAGCGCCAGCGCGACATTGTAGATCAGCTTGAGCACATAGAGATGCAACACATAATAGAACATCGGCGCGCCACCCAGCAGCGCCAGATGCGGCATCACCCGGCTATTCTCGAACTTCTCGAACAAAGCGAGTAGCAGGCAGCCCGTGCCGACCGTTGGCATCAGGAACAGCAAGGAGGGCGGATATTTGGTGAGCGCGAGGAAGCTCATCACTGTGCGCGTCGAATTTTCCGCAACGAACCACGGCTTGTCGCCATAGACATTGAGATAGCGGATCAGCACGAAGCCCAGCACCAGCCCAAGGCCGGTCATCGCCAGGCGACGGATGCGCCGCTGCGGATCGCTACCCTTGGCGAACCAAGGCCCGCAGGCGTAGCCCAGCAGGATGACGCCGATCCATGGCAGGATGGGATAGGTGGTCTTGACCGCGATGCCGCCAAATTCAATCAGCGAGCGTTGATGCAAGATCGCCCAGGCGACATAGCCCGGTTGATCGGCCGTCAGCCGGATCGGGTCGAGCAGATTGTGCAGGCACACGATGGCCAAGCCCACCGCAAACTGGGCGACGCGCGGCAGGTGCAGCAGCGCGGCCAGCGCGATCATCGAAATCCCGATGGCCCAGATGACCTGCAACCAAATCGCCGTCGGTGGGAAGGCGGGGGCTTGGGTTGGCCAGGCATAGCCGACCACGGTAAATTCCAGGACGATCAGGAAAAGCCCGCGCTTCAGCAGAAATTCCGACACCTGCCCCTTGCTGTGCGACTGGCCATAGAGCCAGGCGGACAGGCCGGTGAGCGCGACAAAAGTCGGCGCGCAAAAGGTCGACAGCAGGCGGGTGTAGAACAGCCCCGGATCAGTCGTGTTCGCGTCCACCGGGTCAGTGACCTGCATGTAGAGGAAGAATGTCTCCCGCACATGATCGACCAGCATGAACAGCATGACCAGGCCGCGCAGCGCGTCGATCGCGATCAGGCGGGTACGCGCCTGGGCTGTGGCCATGGGCGACGTGGCGCCGGGGCTGAAGGCGGTGGGGGGCGCGTGGCCCGCTAAGCTGCTCATGGCGTCTGTCCCTTTTCCCCTTGGTTCGTTGCGGCACCGCCCGAACCAATCATGATACCCTGTATCATCTATGATCTAGCTTCGCCTCCTCCGAGTAGCAAGCTTCATTGCGACAGGAAGAGGTGGGGAACACAGTCACTGGATGCGCGCCGAAACTCCACAACCAGGGATTGGTCCCAAGGGTTGAGGCTATGATGACTGCACGAACGAAAGTGTCGAATATGTCGAATGACTAGGTGGAATATGTCAAAAAAAGGGGGTGAAGAAGCGTTGCGCTCCTTCACCCCCGCTAATGCCTGTATCCGTCAGCCGTTCAGGCGTCTTCGAGCGCAATGGCGTTGACGATGTGCGCCTGGGTATATTCCAGCAGCCCGGCTTCGCCCAGTTCCGCACCCAGGCCCGACTGTTTGACGCCGCGGAAGGGAATGTTGGCGTCGATCGCCATATGCTGGTTGACCCAGACCGTGCCGGAATCGATCCGCATCGCGACATCGGTCGCCCGCGCCAGATCCTTGCCCCACACGGTGCCGCCCAGGCCATAGTCGCTGTCATTGGCACGGGCGATCACATCGTCGATATCGTCATATTTCAGCACCGGCAGCACCGGGCCGAACTGTTCCTCGCGCACCAGCGGCGCATCATCGTCCAGATCGCGGACGATCGTAGGCGGCATGAAATAGCCCGGCCGATCGAGCGCATCGCCGCCCGCCAGCACCGTGCCGCGCGTCCGCGCGTCGTCGATCAGCGCCTTGACCTTGTCGAACTGCATCTGGTTCTGGATCGGCCCGATGGTCGTGCCCTGCTTCGATCCGTCATCGACGATCGCCGCCTTGGCGAGCTTGGCCAGTTCATCGCAAAATTCGTCATACATGGGGGCGGGCACATAGGCGCGCTTGATCGCGATGCAGATCTGCCCGGCATTGGTCATCGCGCCCTGATAGACTTTCTGCGCCACTTGCCGGGCATCGACATCGTCCAGCACGATCGCGGCGTCATTGCCGCCCAGTTCCAGCGTCACGCGCTTCACCGTCCCGGCCGACGATGCCATCACCTTCTTGCCGGTGGCGGTCGATCCGGTGAAGGCGACCTTGGCGATGTCGGGATGGCCGGTGATCAGCGCGCCCAGTTCATTCTGGTCACAAACGATGTTGAGGACGCCGGGCGGCAGGATCGCCTGCGCCATTTCGCCGAACAGCAAGGTGGTCAGTGGCGTCGTCGGCGCTGGCTTGGCGACCATGCAATTGCCCGTGACCAAGGCTGGCCCCAGCTTGTTCATCAGCAGGATGACCGGGAAGTTCCAGGGCGTGATCGACGCGACGACGCCGAGCGGCGTGCGATGTTCGACGACACGGTTACCGCCCTCGTCCTTCAGCACCTTGGGCTCGACGCGCATCGCGGCAAAGGCGCGCAGGGTGAAGACGCTGCCCATGATCTCATAGCCCGCCTGATCGAGCGGCTTGCCTTGTTCGCTGGTCAGCAGGCTCGCAAATTCGCCGATTCGCGCTTCCAGCGCGTCGGCGAGCTGGTTGACGAGCGCGGCACGCTCTTCGATCGGGGTTGCCGCCCAGCCGGGCTGGGCACGCTTGGCGGCAGCGACGGCGCGGTTCAGCATCGCCTCATCCGCTTTGGGACATTGGGCGAAGGCAGCGCCTGTCGCGGGGTTGACGACGTCGAACTGGCTGACACCGGGCGTCAATTCGCCATCGATCAGCATGCGGAAATCATGGTCCATCGCTCTTCTCTCCTGCATTATCCGGTCACGCGCCTTGCGTCTTGGCTATCGCTTTCCGCGCTGGCGCGTTGTAGCATATATTTGTGCGCTAAGGATACAATATTGGCAAGGGATGATTGGAGCGGATGAACCAAGGGACCGATCTGCGCGGATTGATAGGCTATCAGATCCAGCGCGCCCATCTCGTAATGGGGGCGGATGCCCGCGCCGCGCTGGCACCGTTCGACCTGTCGCCGGCCAAGTTCACTGCGCTGCTGCTGATCCGCGATAATCCGGGCTGCGACCAGACGGCGCTTGGCCGGGCGCTCAGCGTCAACCGTTCCAGTGCGATGAAGCTGGTCAACATATTGGAGGAGCGCGGGCTGGTCGAACGGCGGGCCGGGCGGGATCTTCGCACCAATGCGCTGTTCCTCCTGCCCGAAGGGGAAGTGCAGATTGGCGCGATGATCGAAGCGGTGCATCAGTCCGATGCCCGGATGACCCAGGGTTTGAGCGGCGAAGAGGCTGAACAGCTGCTGGTGCTGCTGCGCAAGATCAGCGGGGAAGAGCCTATATCGGACAGCGAAGCGGACACTGGTATCGCCTAAACGGGTTGCGTAAATTGTATCCCTGGCGCACAATGTTGCCAACATTGGGCGGCTGATTCGAAGCCTTGCCGCCTGTAGGGGAGGATCGCGCGTGACCGACATGATGAACCTGGACCGGCTGCTGCGGCCGCGATCAGTGGCGATTATCGGCGCATCGGACAAGCCGGGCGCGCTCGGCGCATCGGTGCTGGCCAATTTGGAGCGGCAAGGCTTTGCCGGGGCCATTCACCTCGTAAACCCAAAGCGTACAGAGATTGGTGGGCGGCCCTGCGTCGCGTCCGTGGATGACCTGCCCGAAGGCGTCGATGCCGCGATCCTGGCGATCCCGCGCGTCGGCGTGCTGGACGCGATGCGCGGCTTGGCCCGGCGCGGGGCGGGTGCGGCGGTGATCTTCTCGGCCGGTTTTGCCGAAGACGGCCCGCAGGGCCTGGCTGACCAGGAGGAAATCGCCCGGATCGCCCGCGAAGCGGGGATGGTGGTGGAAGGCCCCAATTGCCTCGGCCTCGTCAATTTCCGCGACAATGTGTCGCTGACCTTCATCGACATGCCGCCAGCGCGCGCGCAGGGCGACCGGCGGGTGGGCATCGTGTCGCAATCGGGCGCGATGGCCGCGGTGCTGGCGACGACGATGATCCATCGCGACGTGCCGTTGAATTGCTATATATCCACCGGTAATGAAGCGGCCAGCGGGATCGAGGATTATCTCGCCTATCTGGTCGATCAGCCCGACACCGCCGTCATCGGCATGATCGCCGAACATATTCGCGACCCCGCTCGCTTCCTCGCCGCCGCGCGCGCGGCGCGGGCGGCGGGCAAGCAAGTCGTGCTGCTGCATCCGGGCCGCAGCGCCGCTGGCGCGGCGAGCGCCGCCACCCATACCGGGGCGATGGCGGGCGATCATGCCGTCATGGCGGTGCATGTCGAACGCGCCGGGGTGATCCTGGTCGATTCGCTCGAAGAATTGGGCGACGTGGTCGAGATTTTGGCGCGCAACGCAGCGATCGGCACGGGCGGCACTGGCGTCATCGCGGAATCGGGCGCGTTCAAGGCGATGATGCTCGACCTGTCGGAAGCGGTCGAGCTGGACCTGCCTGCCTTGAGCGATGCCGACAGCCCGGCGTTGCGCGCGGCCCTGCCCGATTTCGTGCCGGTCACCAACCCGCTGGACGTCACTGCGCAGGGGCTGGTCGATCCAGGCCTTTATGGCCGCACCTTGTCCGCTTTGGTGAATGATGACCGTATAGGCACCATATTGGTGACGCTGATCCAGACCGCGCCTGCGACATCGCATATCAAATTCGCCGCCGTGCTGGATGCCCTCGCGACGCTGCGTCCGACCAAGCCGATCATTATCGGCGGGGTCGATGAAGGCGGCGGCGTGCTGGATGCGGACATTGCGGCGCTGCGCGAAGCGGGCGCGACCTATCTCCCCACCGCCGAACGCGCCGTCCGCGCGCTGGCGCGGATCAGCGGAGCGGCAGCGCGTGATTTCGCGGCTGAACCGCTCAACGCCGAACCTGTCGCCGATCTGGCGCAGCAGGGCAGCACCATTCCCGAATATCGCTCCAAGGAGATTATGGGCGCGCGCGGCATTGCCTTCCCCGCCTTCGCCTTGGCGCAGAGGCTGGAAGAGGCGGTGCTGGCAGCGGATCGCCTCGGCTATCCGGTCGTACTGAAGGCGCAATCGCCCGAACTGCCGCACAAGAGCGATGCCGGCGGCGTGATCGTCGGCCTCAAAAGCCGCGAGGAACTGGTCGATGGCTGGTTGCGCCTCGCTGCCAATCTGGCCGCGTCGCGCCCCGACCTGACGCTTGATGGCGTCCTGGTCGAGGGGATGGCGGACAAGGGCGTCGAGCTGATCGTCGGCGCGCGCAACGACCCGCATTGGGGCGCGACCATCCTGGTCGGCTTTGGCGGTGTTGCGGCCGAACTGCTCCACGATGTCTGCCTGCTCCCGCCCGACCTGCCGCGCGCGGCGATCATCGCGCGGATTCGCAAACTGCGCATGGCTCCCTTGCTCGACGGCTTCCGCGGCGCGCCGGTCATGGACATCGAAGCGGTCGCCGATGTCGTGCAGCGGCTCGGCCAGATGGTCGCGGCGACCCCGGCGATCCGCGAGGTCGATCTCAACCCGGTGATCGTCTATCCGCAGGGCAAGGGGGCGTTGGCGCTCGACGCGCTCATCTCGCTTTGACGCGGGAGGCGCTGGCGGCGATTTGACTTGGCAAATTGTTTCGCCAGCATACAATGACGGTACAAGTGCCGGAGAGAATGTCCCCCATGTCGAGCATAACCCTGCCTGCGGATGATCCGCGCAGCATCCTGGCAGACCGGCCGATGCGCCTGCCGCAGGTGGTGGCGATCTTCATCTGCTTCCTGCTCAATGCGCTCGACGGGTTCGACGTGCTGGCTGTGACCTTTGCGGCCCCTGGCATCGCGAAGGATTGGGGCGTTGGGCCGAGCGCGATCGGCATCATCGTCTCGACCGGCCTGGTCGGCATGGTGATCGGGTCGCTGACGCTCGGCCAATTGGCCGATCGCATCGGGCGGCGGCGGCAGATTTTGCTGTGCCTGGTCATCATGACGTTCGGCATGCTCGCCTCCGCCTTCGCGACAGGGGTGGTGATGCTGAGTGTGCTGCGCATTCTGACGGGCCTTGGACTGGGCGCGATGCTGGCGGCGATCAATGCCATGTCGGCCGAATTCGCCAATCGCCGCCGCCGCGACCTGGCTGTCAGCATCATGGCGGCGGGCTATCCGGTCGGCGGCATCATCGGCGGCTGGGGCGCGGCGCAGTTGCTGCGCACGGACGGCTGGGAAGCGATCTTCCTGTTTGGCGCAGGCGCGACGGCGCTGATGATACCGCTGGTGCTGTTGTTCCTGCCCGAATCCATCGGTTGGCTGGCCACACGCGGCGCGCCCGATGCGCTGGCGAAGATCAACGTTATCCTGCGCCGGCTGGGCCAACCGCAAGCGGCGCAGCTGGTCGCGCTGAACCTGCCCAAGGCGTCGATGCGCGCGCTGTTCCTCGATCGCTACCGGGTCATCACGATCGCGCTGATCATCGTCTACGGCCTGCACATGATGACCTTCTACTATGCGCTGGGCTGGGCACCCTCGCTGGTGGTCGATCTGGGGTTCGATCCTTCGCGCGCCAGCATCGTGTCGGTCTTCATGAATATGGGCGGGGCGATTGGCGGGCTGACGCTGGGGTTCCTGTCGCCCTGGCTCGGCCTGCGGCGGTTGTTGCTGCTGGCCATGGCGGGCGCGGGCATCGCGGTGGCCGTGTTCGGCGTGGTGCCGGGCGACTTCCTCTGGCTGCAGATTGCCGCCTTCGTGCTGGGCTTCCTTGCCAATGGGTCGGTCGTGGGCCTCTATGCGCTGATCGCCAATGTCTTCCCCACCACCTTGCGCGCGACGGGCACGGGCGCGGTGATCGGCTTCGGGCGCTTCGGCGCAGCGCTTGGCCCGTTCCTCGCGGGGCAATTGCTGGCCGCCGGGGCCGGGCGCGGGTTGACCTCGCTGCTGCTGGGGCTGGGGTCGCTGGGGGCCGCCGCCGTGCTGCTGGCGGTGCAGATGCGCAACGCCGATGAAAATGGCTAGGGCAGAGCCGCGCTAGATAGCGCAGCATCCGTTCGTGCTGAGTAGCGACAGAGCTTGTCGAAGGCGCGTATCGAAGCATCAAGCGACGCGCTTAATCCTTCGATACGCCATTTCGACTTCGCTCAATGCCTACTCAGGACGAACGGGGTGAGTAACGTCACATATTTTGAGTAGGATGGCGCGCTTAGGCTCGGCGGACCGTGACCTCGGCCCCGGCCATGCCGCGCGTCAGTGCGAAGGGTTTGTCGACGCTGACCCGCGCTTCGACGACGCCGTTCATCGCCAGGCAGCAGGCACCCAGCCTTTGTGCGAACATCTCGATCAACGGGATATGCACCAGCGCCAGATCTTCGGCGGCCTGCGCCACTTTGCGATAATCGACCGTCTCGCCGATCGCCTCGATCTGACCAACCGCCAGCGTCAGTTCTACCGAAATGACCAGCGGTTGCCGCCGTCCAATCTCGTCGGGGTTGATGCCGATATCGGCCAGCAGCGGCAGGTCGCGCACCCGGACCTTGGTTGTGCAGATATTGTCCGTCATGCCGTCGCCCTTTCCGCCGCCAATACCGTATTGTGGAGCAGGCAGGCGATGGTCATCGGACCCACGCCGCCCGGCACGGGCGTCACCGCCTTGGCATGGTCCAGTTCCTGCGTCGCGCAATCGCCGACGATCTGCGATGATCCGTCCGGCTGCGCGATGCGATTGATGCCGACGTCGATCACGATCGCGCCGGGCTTCACCCAATAGCCACGCACCAGATGCGGCGCGCCTGCGGCTGCGACGATAATGTCCGCCTTGCGCGCGATGTCGGGCAGGTGCAGCGTTTCGATATGGGTGACGGTGACCGTCGCCTCCCGCTCCAGCAGCAGCATGGCGACCGGCTTGCCGACGATATTGGACTTGCCGATGACCACGGCATTGAGCCCGCGATAATCATCGATCACGCTGTCGAGCAGGCGCATGATGCCTAGCGGCGTGCAGGGCACCAGCCCGCCGGTACCGGTGGACAGCCGCCCGACATTCACCGGGTGGAACCCGTCCACATCCTTGGCGGGATCGATGCGGTCCAATACCAGTGCCGCGTCGATATGGGGGGGGAGGGGTAACTGGATCAAAATGCCATGAATGGCCGGATCGCCGTTCAACTGGTCGATCAAAGTCAGCAGGGCGTCCTGCGGATGATCGACCGGCAGCCGATGTTCGACCGACCGGATGCCGACGCGCGCGCATTCGCTGATCTTGCGGCGGACATAGACTTGGCTGGCCGGATCGTCACCGACCAGCACCACCGCCAGCGCGGGCGGCTGGCCGCTATCCGCGACCATCGCCGCGACGCGCGCCGCCGTTTCGTCCGACAGGGCGCGCGCCATGGCGCGCCCGTCGATAATCTGCGCCATGGGCCTCAGGCCTTGAAGACGACGGTGCGTGCGCCGTTGCGGAACACCCGGCCCTGCAGATGATGCTGCACGGCGGTCGCCAGCACCCGCCGCTCGATATCACGGCCCTTGCGCACCAGATCGTCGGGCGTGTCGGCATGGTTGATGGCTTCGACATCCTGATGGATGATCGGTCCTTCATCGAGGTCGGCGGTAACATAATGAGCGGTCGCGCCGATCATCTTGACGCCACGCGCATGCGCTTGGTGATAGGGCTTGGCGCCCTTGAAACCGGGCAGGAAACTGTGATGGATATTGATGCAGCGACCCGACAGGAAGCCCGCCAGATCGTCGCTCAATATCTGCATATAGCGCGCCAGGACGATGAGGTCGGCGCCGGTTTCCTCGACGATCGCCTTGATCTGCGCTTCCTGCTGCGGCTTGGTATCCTTGGTGATCGGCAGATGGTGGAACGGCACGTCGCCGATCAGCGATATGGTCAGCGCCTCGCGCGGATGGTTGCACACGATGCCGACGACATCCATGTTCAACTCGCCGATGCGCCAGCGGTAGAGCAGGTCGCCCAGGCAATGGTCGAACTTGCTGACCATCAGCAGCACCTTCTGCCGCTCGTTACGACGGCGCAGGTTCCATTCCATGCCGCGCTCGTTCGCCAGTCCGGCAAAGGCCGCCCGCAGCGTTTCGACGGCACCGGGCGCAATCTCGAATTCCACCCGCATGAAGAAGCGATCGGTCAGCTTGTCGTTGAATTGCTGCGCGTCGGTGATGTTACCGCCCTGCTGAGTCAGCAGGGTGGCGACATCGGCGACCAGACCCGGCCGGTCGTCGCATTGCAGGGTCAGGGTGCAGATTTCACTCACATCGCTTCTCCGGTAATCATGCGCGCTCAGTGGCGGGCCGTATAATCATTGATCCATTCGACGGTCTTGGTCAGGCCGCCAAAGGGGTAGAAGTGCAGGCGCACCTTGCCATGCTGGTCGCCAAGGCCGCTGGCAAGCGCATCGACCAACTTGTCGGGACCGGCAGTGCCGATCAGCTTGGTGATCGAAATGCCATATTTGGTCAGCACCGATGCCGACGCGCCAACGCCACAACGGGCGGCAAAGCGCATCAGCGTCTTGATGCCCGCTGGCCCTGGAATGCCGATCCGCACCGGCGCGTCGATGCCGCGCTGGCGCAGTTCCGCGAGCCAGCTTAGCACCGGGGCGGCATCGAAACTGAACTGGGTGACGATCAGCGGGGCCATGCCACGCTGTTCGATTTCCGCGCATTTTTCGATGAGTACGGCGAAACATTGGTCAGGCGTCATATTGGGGTGGCCCTCCGGGTGGCCGCCAACGCCGATCGCCTTGATCCCGGCGCGTTCGAACGCGCCGGTGCGAATGAGCGCCATGCTGTCCGAATAGGGTCCGGCCGCTTCCGGCGGATCGCCCGCGATCACGAAGCAGCGCTGGACGCCCGCTTCGCGCACGACCGCGGCCAGATAGGTTTCGAAATCATCGCCCGATTCCAACCGCCGCGCGGAAAAATGCGGCATGGGTTCGAACCCCAGCGATCGCACCAACTTTGCCGCAGCAATGCGGGCCTCCAGCGATTCGCCCGGCAGGAAGGTGACGGCCACCGGCGTTTCGGCGGCCATGGTCGGCGCGGCCTCGCGCAGCGCATCGATGTCCTTCGCGGTGATCTCCAGCGAATAGCCATCGGTCATGCCCTTGGGCGGCAGATCCCAGTTCGGATGGATCGACGGCAGGGTCATCATTCTCTCCCATGATGGTGTTCGGGCTGGGCCACGCGGCTTTCCTCGATGCATTTTCCTCTAGCGCAGTTGCTTACATTCGTATAGATGAAATTTTCATGAGTGCGAAATCATCTGATCAGGACGGCACTGGCAGCCCTCTCATCATCCTTCCGGGGCTGATGTGCGACTCGCGCATGTTCGGCACGACGCTCGCCGCTTTCCCAGACAGCCGCGCGATCGACGGCTATTATGGCGGTGCCGACCGGATCGAGGCGATGGCCGACCATGTGTTGGCGCATATGCCCGCGCGCGTGGCGCTGCTCGGCCATTCCATGGGCGCGCGGATTGCGCTGGAAGTGGTGCGCAAGGCCCCCGAACGGATCGAGCGGCTGGCGTTGGTCGATACCGGCGTCCACACGCCCAAGTCCGGGGAGCGCGAAGGCCGCTATGCGCTGCGCGACCTCGGCCGGACGCAGGGCATGGCCGCGCTGGTGGCGCAATGGCTGCCGCCGATGCTCGGTTTTGCGGGGCTGCGCAACGAAGCGCTGATGGACAGCCTCTATGCCATGACCGTGTCGGCGGGCTTGCCCGTGTTCGAAGCGCAGATCGAAGCCTTGCTCAACCGCCCTTCGGTCGATGCGCTGCTGCCGACCATCGCCTGCCCGACCTTCGCCATGGTCGGGCGGCAGGATCAATGGTCGCCGGTCGCCCAGCATGAAGCGATCGTCGCCGCCATTCCCGGCGCGCAACTGCGCGTCGTCGAAGGGGCGGGCCATATGATGCCCGCCGAAGCACCCGAAGCCTTCAACCAGATATTGCGGGAATGGCTGTCATGGCCGCCTGCATGAGTGACGATTTCAGTATGTTTTCCGTGTCTAAGGAGAGAATGGAATGAGTGGTAAATCCCTGCAGCAACTGCTCGACGAAAAGGGCGACATCGTCGAATTCCTGCGCAACCAGCAGGTCGGTCCCAACGCCTATCCGGGCGTGCCGGGCGAATATAGCAATTGGCGCGACGAACAGCGCAGCTGGGCGGAAAGCTCGGTCTTGTTCAACCAGAGCTTCCACATGGTCGATCTGCTCGTCACCGGCCCCGGCGCGTTCGACATGCTGTCCTACCTCGCCCCCAACAGCTTCAAGGGCTTCGTGCCGAACCGCGCCAAGCAGTTCGCGCCCGTCACGCCCGAAGGCTATGTGATCGGCGACGTCATCCTCTTCTATCTGGAAGAAGAAAAGTTCGAGCTGGTCGGTCGCGCACCGTCGATCGAATGGGTCGAATATTGGGCCTCGACCGGCAAGTGGGACGTCAAGGTGGAACGCGACGAGCGCACCATCGCCCGTCCGCTCGACCAGCAGGGCTATCGCCGCAACTATCGCTTCCAGCTGCAAGGCCCCAACGCCATGCCGGTGCTGGAAAAGGCGATGGGCGAAACCCCGCCGGACCTCAAATTCTTCCACATGGCACCGATCATGATCGCCGGCGTCGAAGTGCGCGCGCTGCGTCACGGCATGGCCGGCCAGCCGGGTTATGAGCTGTTTGGTCCCTGGAAGGATTATGACACCGTTCGCAATGCGCTGATCGAAGCGGGCAAGGATTATGGCCTGACGCTGTGCGGAGGCCGTACCTATTCATCCAACACGCTGGAATCCGGCTGGATCCCCTCGCCGCTGCCCGCCACCTACACCGGGGAAGGCTCCAAGGCGTTCCGCGAATGGGCGAGCGAGAACAGCTATGAAGGCAAATGTTCGCTCGGCGGCAGCTTCGTCTCCGACAATATCGAGGATTATTACCTCAATCCCTGGGAGTTGGGCTATGGCATCATGGTCAAGTTCGACCATGACTTCATCGGCCGCGAAGCGCTGGAAAAGATCAAGGATCAGCCCCACCGCCGCAAGGTAACGCTGGCCCTCGACAATGAGGATATCGTCCGCGTCATGAGCTCGATGCTCCAGACCGGCGACAAGGCCAAGTTCCTTGAATTCCCCAGCGCCGTCTATTGCATGCATCCCTATGATGCGGTGCTCAAGGACGGCAAGACTGTCGGCCTGTCCACCTGGATCGGCTACACCATCAACGCCGGTCGCTTCCTGGCGCTGGCGATGGTCGATGCCGAGTTCGCCGAACCCGGCACCGAAGTCACCCTGCTCTGGGGCGAACCCGATGGCGGCACGTCCAAGCCCACCGTCGAACGCCACGTCCAGACCGAAATCAAGGCGATCGTCTCCTCGGTCCCCTATTCGGAAGCCGCGCGCGACAATTATGCCGACGGCTGGCGCACCAAGAACGCCTGATCGCTTTTCCTGAGCGGGAAGCAACGGGGGATGCCGCAAGGCGTCCCCCGTTTTCGTTCGGGGTGGCGAAACCCTGGACCACCGAGATGGCTGACCCTAACCGAGCATAGTGGCTGCAGCTGCCAGATCGCACTAAATTGCTGCCCTGCAGTCGCCAGCGAAAGCCAGCACCGTTTCACTGCGCCTTAGAAGGATGCAAACTCGTCGCGCCGCGCGCCGACATCCGCCATGGCGGTGGCTCTTGTCGTGAGCGATCGCGACGCATTTTGCGGGTGTTCGTTACGCATTCTGGTCTGCCTCGGCGTAACGCCCCTTTGCGGTGCACCGCCGATGCGGAACTTAGCGGCCTGTTCCGACAGCGCGGTGACTTCCAAGGTGAGGTTGCGCGCCGCAGCGGAGGTCTGCTCGACCATCGCCGCATTCTGCTGCGTCGCCTGGTCCATCGCACCGACTGCACTACTGACCTCGGTGATCGCGCTCGACTGCGCGTGGTTGTCGTCCGCGATTCCGGCAAGCAGTGAGTGCACGCCGCCGACATCCGCCGAAATGGCTGACAAGGCACCGTCGACCCGCTGCACGCGTTCTACCGCGGTGCTGATGTCGGCCTGCGTGGCGGTCAGCTGATCGCGCGCGCGTCCGGCCTCTTCCTCGGCGCGCATGGCCAGCGCGGACACCAGATCGGCGACCACAGCGAACCCGCGTCCTGCGTCGCCGGCGCGCCCGGCTTCGACCGCGGCGTTCATCGCCAGCACGCGTGTCTGGAAGGCGATCTTGTCGAGCCCCTCGATCACGCTGTCGATGCCCTTGGCACTTTCGCTGACCCGGGTCATCGCCTGGACCGCTTCCTCGGCGATCGCGCGTCCGCCAGCGACCGTGGTGATCGCGCCGTCCGCGCGCTCGACGGTCTGCCCGGCGGCGACGGCGGTCGCCTTCAGTCGTTGGTCCATCTGCGTAATCGCGGCTGCGGTTTGCTCAAGGCTGGCGGCATTGCCCTCGGTACGCCGCGCCAGGTCCTCGCTGGCCTGCGTTATCTCCTGCGATCCGGTGCGGATCATCATCGTGCCCTGCGCCACCGATCCGATCAATCCGCGCAGGCTGTGGAGCGCGCTGTTGAAATTGTCCTTCAGCCCTGTGAACGGCGCTTGCAGGTCGGCGACCACCTCGGCGGTCAGGTCGCCCTGCGCCAGCGCGATCAGGCCGGTGCCAAGGCTATCGACGATCAGCGCGGCCTGGGCTTGTTTGGAGGCCTCGGCTGCCTGAAGCTGGTTGCGGAACGCCAGCATCGCCTTCGCCATGTCGCCCAGTTCGTCGCCGCGATCCGCGCCCGTTACCTCAGCGGCAAGGTTGCCCTCGCCGAGCGCGCGCATCGTACCGGCGAGGACGACGATCGGCTGCACGACCCGGCGCTGTGAGAGAACCACGAAGGCCCATATCCCCGCGATGCCGATCGCCAGCGTGACGACGAGCAGGATCATCGCGATCGTGCCGATCCGCGCTGCACTTTCAGCGGACTGTTTTGAGTTCGCCTCGATCGCCTCCGACGCCGCGCCCATCGACTCCTCGAGCACGCGGAACTGGTCGAAGAACCCGGGCAGCATTGCGCGCGCGGCGACCGGGTCGCGCCCGACGCTATCGATGACCTGCGTGGCGGAACGGACATAGGCCTCCATCGGCGCCTCGAGCTTGGAGGTCACTGCGGCGACCTCGGCGTCGCCGGTATAGGCTGAATCGGCCGCGATCCCCTCGCGCAGCGCGACGAGATGCTCGCGGAAATCATTCTGAATCTCGTCGGGCTTGATCGCGCTGCCCGGTTCCGCCGCCTGGAACGTGGCGAGCACGTCGCTGCGAATGGCGTCGTGCATCATGTCCGCGCCCAGATGGTTGGCGAGCAGCGCCGTCGCCTCGGTCTGGCGATGCAGCGCGGCGGTCTGCATCCACGCCGCGCCGATGCCACTCGCGCCGCATAGCAGCATCAGTCCGAACAGGACGGTGCCTGCCATCCGGATCGCTCTGGATAGCGAGATCGCATCGCTGGGACTGGACATCGTCATCGGCATGTTTTGCTCACCTGTTCCGCACTGGGGCACAATTCCAATCCTATAATAGGCGGAACGGAGGTGGTCGGAGGTAATTCGTGAAGTTTATAACAGTGCCTCGATTTGCAGGGCTCACGCTTTTGCTGTCCGCCGCTTGGTCCTTCCCAGCATCGGGCCAATCCGTTTCTACCGAAGCGGCACCCGAACCCCCGGCACGTGCCATCACGATTGCGGGTCGCTATGTCCTGGATCTCATGGGGAACGTCGCCGGGGGCGATGCACGGGGCGCCCGCGTGCTCGGCAATATCGAGGTGACCGCAGATGGCGACCTCGACCGGCTGGTCGGCTGGCGCGGCGCACGCGCGCATCTGCATCTGCTGAATAACCATGGGGGATCGATCAACGCACTGGCGGGGACGTTGCAGGGTGTCGATAATATCGAAGTCGCCGATGGCCGCACCAAGCTATACGATGCTTGGATCGAACAGGATATTGCTGGCGGTCGTGCCGCGCTGCTGGTGGGTCTGTCTGATCTGAACGTGGATTTTTACCAAAATGATTCGGCCGGGTTGCTGATCGCACCGGCGTTCGGCATTGGCTCGGAACTGGCGTCGACGGGCCCCAATGGGCCCTCGATCTTTCCCTCGACCGCGTTGACGATGCGGCTGAACGTGGCGATCGCCGACTCCGGCTATGTTCGTGCTGCCGTCGTGAATGCACGGGCGGGTGTTCTGGGCGATACATCGGGGATCGATTTCGGGATGCGCGACGGCGCGCTCCTGATCGCCGAGGCAGGTACGCGCATCAACGGCAAGCTGGCGGTCGGCGCCTGGCACTATACGCGGCAGCAGGACGACTTGTATGCGCGCGACGCCAACGGTGATCCCGTCAAGCGGACTGCGATCGGTGCCTATGTCCTGATCGACCAGCGCGTGTCGGGCGACGACAGCCGAGGTATTGATCTGTTCTTCCGCGCAGGCGTGTCGGACGGAAAGACGACGCCGTTTCGCGGCGGGTTCCAGGCCGGGCTGCTCGCCCGCGGGCTGGTTCCAGGGCGACCGGACGGAATGTTCTCGGTGGGCGTCGCGCAGGGTCTGCTGTCGCGCGGGTTCCGCCGATCGATACGCGATTCGGGCCATCGCGCCGATGCAGCCGAAACGGGGGTGGAAATCACCTACCAGGACCGCTTGGCACCGTTCCTGTCGGTTCAGCCCGACATGCAATATGTCCGCCGCGCCTTCGCCGACGGCGGGCCTCGATCCACCTTCGTGCTCGGCCTGCGGTTGATCGCGGAATGGCCGGTCCGCTGACGAGCCTGCCCCAACAGCTTCAAGCGCCGCAGGGTCTTGCCCCAATCTCCTGCCACCGCTGGCATTTATGGCGTGATGGACTAAAGTAGGCGCGGCCCCAAATTATCGGGGATCAAGGGCGGTTGCCGACACGAGGATGAATATGCGCTATCTCTTGGCCGCGGCCGCCCTGGGCTTGGGCCAACCCTGTTTCGCCCAGACGGAAGGGCCGCAGCCCGAACCATTCGCGGGCCGGCCTTCATACCCAAGCGAAGCAGGATGGAGCGTGACGATCGGCCTGGCACCGGTCCTTAGCCCCGCGTGGCAAGGGTCGCGAGACATGGCTTTGTCGATCTTTCCCGATCTGCGGGTCAATTATGGGGACGTGATCTTTGCTTCCATCCCCGAAGGATTGGGATGGAACGCCGTCAACACCAACGGGTGGAAGGCTGGTCCGCTGGCCAAGGTCCGCTTCGGGCGTGACGAAGAGCGCGGAGGATCGCCTTTTCTGATCACGGGCGGAAGCGACGGGCTGCGCGGGATGGGCAATGTCGCAGCTGCTGCCGAATTGGGCGGCTTCGTTGAAAAACGCATCGGCCGCTGGCGCGGCCGTTTGGAAGTCCGCCGCGGCTTTGGCGGACATGAAGCCGTGATAGCGGACGGGGCTATTTCGTATCAGATGCGCAGCGGACGCACGATCATCAATGTCGGTCCGCGCGCCACGGTCGTCAGCAAACCCTATATGGAAAGCTATTTCGGCATCGATGCGGTGCAGTCGCAGCGATCCGGGCTTGGTGCCTATTCGCCAAAAGGCGGCTTGCTGTCTTATGGTGTCGGTGGTTCGGCGCTTCGCCCGCTGAACCGGCAAAGCGCCATCACCCTGTTTACCAGCCTCGATCGATTAGGGAGCGAGGCCGGTCATTCGCCGCTCGTCCGCGAGCGTGGGCGGAGAGTGCAGTTCACATTGGGCATCGGTTACGGCTTCCGCTTCAACCTCTGACGGTAGCCATTTTCTCACACCGTTGGCACGGTCCCGCCATCGATGACATATTCCGTTCCGGTAATGGTCCCCGCCCGGTCGGACGCTAGGAAAGCGATCAGGCTGGCGACCTCTTGCGGTGTCGATGGCCTGCCGATCGGAATCCCGCCGAGCGAGTCCATGATCATCTTCTTGCCCTGCGCGATGTCACCGCCATGCTCGGCCGCGAGTCGGGTTGCCAGTTCGACGGCGGATTCCGTTTCGATCCAGCCCGGCGACACCCGCACCACCCGGACGCCCTGGGGCGACACTTGTTTGGACAGGCTCTTGCTATAGGTGGAAAGCGCCGCCTTGGCGGCGGCATAGGCGGTGGTCGCCTCCGGCAGGGGCAGTTCGCGCTGGATGGAGGTGACATGGATCACCACGCCACTGCCGCGGGACAGCATGTCCGGCAGCAACGCGCGGTCCAGCCGGACTGCGGGCATGAGGTTGAGGTCCAGCGCGTTGCGCCATTCTGCATCGCTCAGCGCTTCAAATCCCCCGGCTGGCGCGGAAGACCCGCCCAGCATGTGAACGATGATGTCCACCCCGCCCAGCCGATCGCGCACCGCGCTTGCCAATTCGTTGCAGCCTTCGGCCGTGGTAAGGTCAGCAGCAACGAACAGCGCATCCGGGCTGCCCGAAGGCGGGGTACGCGCAGTCGTGAGAACCTGCGCGCCAAGTTCGCGGAACAGGCCGACCGTCGCCGCGCCCGCGCCACGGGTGCCGGACGTGATCAGCGCGCGCTTCCCCTGCAAGGTCAGAAAAGGCGTCATGCGGTGGGTTCCAATCGGTGAGATATTTGAGAGTTAGCGGGCCTGATCCGGCGATGACCCGCGCTCATGGGATAATTTCGAGGGCAGCGATCTTGTCGCCGTCGAGCGTGAAAAAATAGCGCAGGTCGAGCGGGCTACCGGGGAAGTCGCCTTCGAGATGGCTGGTCACGACCGTCCGCGCGCCATCAGTGGCGATGGCGAACGGCTCGACCGTATAGCGGTAGGTGGTGGAGGATTGCGCCTTCCAATCCCGGATGGCGTCCTTCCCGCTATGCGTCTTGCCTTCGTCTTTCACCACGGCGTCGTCGGTGAAGCAATGCGCTACCACATGGCCGTCCTTGTTGGCATCGGCCGCGAAATAGGCGGCGATGGGCGGGGGCAGTTGAACCGTCATATCTGGCTTCCTTCCATGCGTTTCGACCTGTCCAGGATAGCAAAGGGGCGGATGATCCGTGTCACCGGCCGCCGTGCATCCAGGGTTGGATCCTGTCAGCCAAGTTAGCGGTAGACGCGCGCCATGATAATCGGGATAGATCGGGATGCGCTGTTACGAAAAGCGGGATAATGATGCGGCATGGTCTGATCGAACTTGACGCGGTAATCGCGATCGCGCGCAGGGGGGCCTTCCGGGCGGCGGCGATCGATCTGGGCGTCTCCACGACCGCGCTGAGCAACGCCATCGGGAAGCTGGAACGGCAGCTTGGCGTGCGCTTGTTCAACCGCACCACCCGCAGTGTTTCGCTGACCGATGCGGGGCGCGATTTTGTCGGCAAAGTCGGCCCGGCGCTGCAGGATATTCATGAGGCGATGGATGCCGCCCGGTCGCAGCAGGCAACGCCCTCAGGCACGTTGCGCATAAACGCCTTCGCCACGGCCGCGCGGGAGATATTCTCGCCGCTGCTGCTGCACTATCTTCGCCGCTATCCGCAGGTCCATATCGATCTCGTCACGGAAGGGCGGCTCGTCGACATCGTGGCGGATGGATTTGATGCGGGCATTCGCACGGCCGACTTGGTGCCGAGCGACATGATCGCTATCCCGCTCGGTCTGTATCGGCGCTATGCCGTCGTTGCGTCGCCCACCTATTTGGCGGCGCATGGGACGCCGCTGGTCCCGCCGGATCTGCTTGCGCATCCATGTCTGCGCGTCCGGCTGCCCAACGGCAGCCTGTTTCGCTGGCAATTCGAAAAGGCGGGGCAAGCGGTGCAGATCGACGTCGATGGCCCGATGACGCTGGACGAGGCCAGTCTTGCGCGCATGGCGGTGCTGGATAATGTCGGGATCGGCTTCCTCATGGAGTCCGACATTCGCGAGGACATGAAGGCGGGGCGTCTGGTCCGTGTCCTGGAAGACTGGACGCCGCCGCTCGCGCCGCTGTGCCTCTATTATCCCAACCGACGAAACCCATCCGCCGCCTTCAAGGCCTTCGTCGACCTCGCCCGCAATTTCGCCGCTTCGGCAACTTATGTTTCGTGAACATCTGTAATGCCGAGCCAGTCCAATATTTCATCGCGATGTTCATCCAGTCGGGGCGGCATTTGGCCCTCCTGCGCGCCTGGCGTCAGGCGAAAGCCAGCGCCCGGCGCGCGGATCGCGCCATCCGGCCCGCCGAGGCCATCGAACGACAATAAGGCGTCCGGCCGCGCCAGGGCTGCGGCTTCGTCCACGCGGCGGACCATGCCGCAGGGTATGCCTGCCGCGCTCATGCCCGCTTCCCAATCGGCGGCGTCGCGGGTGGCGATGACCGTTTCCAACTCCGCCTTCATGGCGTCGAAATTCGCGCGTCGCGCCTCCGGCGTGGCAAAGAGCGGATTGCGCAACCAATCCTCGCGGCCGGTGAAGCGGGCGAGGGCGGCGAACTGGTTGGGCTGCACGACGCCCAGCGACACTTGGCGGCCGTCCCTTGCCGTGAACAGCGATGCGGTCGGCAGGCCGCTATAGCCGGTATTGCCCATGCGCGTCATCGCGCGCCCCGTCACCAGGAAGGGCGTCACCGCCGACGTCATGAACGCCAGGCTGGCGTCGAACATGGAGACGTCGATGAAACTGCCGCCGTCACCCTGCATGCGCCGGATCAGCGCAGAGAGGATGGCGAAGGCGGCAGTCTGGCCGGTCAAGGTATCGACGATGGGAAAGCCGACCCGGACAGGCGGATCGCCCTCTTCGCCGCTCAGCATCATCATGCCGCTGGTAGCCTGGACGATATTGTCGATCGCGGGCCAGTCCCGCTGCGGACTATCCTGCCCATAGCCCGATACCGAGCAGAAGATGATGTCCGGGTTCAACGCGCGGACGGCATCATAGCCAAGCCCCAGACGATCGATCACACCGGGCCGGAAATTTTCGAGCAGGACGTCGCAGCGCGACACGATACCCTGGGCGATCGCAAGATCGTCGGCTTGTTTCAGATCAAGGGCGATCGATTTCTTTCCTGCATTGGCGGCAATGAACGCCGGAGACATGCCCTCGAACCGTGGATCGACATTGTAGGACCGGAAGCTGTCGCCCTGCGGCGGCTCGATCTTGATCACCTCCGCCCCCATCAGACGCAAAAGATGCGAGGCATAGGGACCGGCCATGACATGGCTGAAATCGGCGATGCGGATGCCCGCGAGCGGCTTGTTCATGGTTGCTCCGGGAATTGCTTGCGGATGATGGACCAGCTGGGGTCTTGGCAAAGGGTGCAGTCCGCACCGACGAACATCGCGGCGGCACCGGCATCCTGCTTCAATTGCCAGTCGAGCCACCCGACAGCGACCCGGCCATAATCCCCGCCATTGACGAGCGAAAATGTACCGCCATGCCCCGTATCTTTGTTCGCGTAGAAGACGGGGACATGCGACAGCCGCGCCACGTCGTCGCTCCCATTGGGGTAGGCGATGTCGGATGGCCCGCCCAATATATAGGCAACGGGCGTGTGGAGCTTCTTCAAATCATCCTTGGTGATCCAGACACCGCTCAGACCGCCGCCGGGCCGGTTATAGACCCCGCTGTTGAATGCGACGACCGTGTCGATCCTCGGATCAGCGCCTGCGGCCAGCGCCTGCAATCCGCCGCAGCTATGCCCCATCACGGCAATGCGCTGTGCATCGACATGATCGCGATGGATGCCCTGCGTCGCCCAGTCGATCGCCGCCAGCATCTGGCTCACCTGCGTTTCGTCGGCCTTGGCCGGGGGCGGCCCCGCAGGTGCAGGCGCATCATCCTCGTTCGGCAAGGCAGTCAGCGGCGGCTGTTCTTCGCGCGGGGCACCATTGGCGATCACGATATAGCCGTGACTGGCGATTTCGCGCAGGAAATGGCTGGCCGACAGGCCATTGTCGCGGCAGCCGCCATTACCCCACAAGACCAACGGCAATCGTTCGCGCGGCCATGTGGCGGGACGGTACAGCGTATAGCCGGGCGTGTCGGCAAAGCCTTCCGCCACCGCAGGCCATCGCCCCGTGCCTGCCGGATCGCCGATCCGGCGCGCGACCTTGTCCTGCGTCGGCTGCGCCGTTGCGGTGCCGACGATCATCATTGCCATAGCCGCGATCACGATCAAAGGCGTCATATCTTCCCTCCGCATTGTATATCGTCGCGCCCGCGCACTGCTGCCCGTGCCGTTCGGAACGCCTGCATCCCGTCGATGCCAAACCGCGACAGGCTGCGGGCATTGCCTTCGGAATCGCGTAGATACAGCGCGTCGAAGCGCGCCTGTTCCTGTGCGGACATGCCGGAGATCGTCACTTTCTGCGCCTTGGCTTCCTCCAGCCCCTTGACCAGCGCCGCATGGATTTCGCGCGACAGCGCATCCTCCCACACTGCTTGCGACTGCGTCAGGATCGCCCGCTCCGCCTCGCTCAACCGGTTCCATCGTGTCAGTCCTATCGCTCTTGCCGGATAGGCACCACGCGGGATGGCGAGATTGTTATAATGGCTGGCCACTTCCGCGAAATGCAGCGACTTGAACGTGTCGCCCGGCGCGATCACGCCGTCGATCACCCCCTTGGCCATCGCCGAATAGACATCCGCCATCGGCATGTTGACCGGGTCCGCGCCCAGCGACTCCAGCACCGTGAGCAATTCGGTGGGCGCGCGCAGCCGCAGCCCGCGCAGGTCGGCCAGGTTGCGCACCTGCCGGTCGGTCGTGACGATCCCAGCGAGCGAGCCGCCCTGGACCGCCAGTACCTTCAGTCCATGCAGCTCATGGCCGATCTGCGGGTTGGCCGCGGCGATGCAGCGATAAAGTTTCAGTTGCGAGTCGATGCTGTCCGCCCCGCTGTAGAAACCGGTCTGGATGCGGATCAGATGGGTGCCGCCGCGCACATAGATGGGCGTGATGAGGCCGACATCGGCCACGCCATGGCGCAATTCCTCCATCGACATGTCCGACGACAGCAGCGCGCCCGACCAGATCGGCCGAATGCGGATGCGCCCTTGTGACTTCTGTTCGACAAATTCCATCCATGCCTTGTCCGCCTTGCTGAACGGATGGTTCGGGCTGTAGGGCGTCGCATAAGTCAGTTCGGTCACGCCGGGCGGTAGCGGCCGGGCGCACGCCGCCATCAGGCACAGCGGCACCAACAGGGACAGCAGCGCGCGGAGCGTCACGCCAGCCCCCTTGCTGCCAGAAAGTCGGCAACCATCGCGACCATCGCGTCATGGTTCCAATTGGCCGCATCCACCATGTCCGCGTCGATCGCCAGCACCGGAACGCCCGCCGCTTCCAGTGAAAGCGCCGTCAGTTTCGTGCCCGATTGCGACAGGCGGTTGTCGGGCGGCAGCAGGATGACGCAGGCGTCGATGCCGCACCGTTCCGCCTCGCTGGTCATCCACCCGTTCATCCATGGCGGCAGATGCAGTACTTCGTTCATCGAACAGATGCGGCTGGCCAGCGCATCCATCGGCTGGCCCTGCAGCTCGCGAATATATTGCGGCCCAGCAAAGGGCATATACATCGACCAGACGAAGACCGCGCCCAGTCGCTCCTCCAGAGCCTGATAAAAGCCCGGATCATGCCACACGCCCGCGCCGATCCACATCAGCCGCACGCGTTCATTGTCGGCCGCACCCGCGCCGCTCGCCACCCGTTCCATGACTTCGTCGCGAAAGCGCCTGGCATGGGCGACGGCCCAGTCCGACCCGCGATGCCATTGCGGAATCATCGTATTGGGCATTTGTTCGGCGATCGACACCGGGCAGGGGCGCGCGCTGCCGATCGCCTGCGCGGCTTCCCAGATATAGCCTTCCTGTTCGTTGATCCGCTCCATCAGGTGATGCAGCTTCGCCTCGTCGAAGCGGCGGCCGGTGCGATTTTCCAACAAGGTGATGAGATCGCGCATTTCCGCGACCATCAGCGCGATGCGATCCGGCTCATAGACCCGTCGCCACGCGCTGCGGCTATGCTGGAACCAATGGGCTTCCTTATGCTCCCATGCCGGCGCTTCCATCGGGAAAAATTCGCTGCCCAGCGCCTGTGCCCATTGGCCAAAGACATGCTGGATGCAGTCGCAGGTCAGGCGTGCGACCAGCACGGTTGGCTTGGGCAATCCGCCCCAGGGCGCGGTCTTGGGATCGTTCGCCAGCGTGCAGGCCAGGCCAAGCGAGCAATATTTGCAGCTGTTTTCAGGATAGCCATGCCGCGCCATCACGTCGAAATAATGGCCGGACAATTGTTTGGCGGAGATATAGGCCGACCACCATTGGTTGGTGATGATGGGGATGTCCATCACATGGAAAATCTCGTGCGGCGTGTCGGCCTGGACGATGGCGAAGGGTTCGCCTTCGTCCACGACCCGCCGTTTGAGGTCCGCGCCAAATTGCTTCTGATACGCGCTGGCGACGGCGGTGCAGGCCAGATCCTTGCGGCTGCGCTGGCCGGTGGCGCGCGGAGCTATTATGTCGTTCATTGAAAAACTCCTGCCGCTTCCAGTTCGGCGATGCGCGCATCATCAAGCCCGCACAGGGTCCGGGCGATGGCATGGGCATGCTCGCCCATGCCGGGCGCGCGGAAGGGCGCAAACCTGTCGCGGGAAAAGGAAATGGGGGTCGCGATATGGCCGAACGGTCCCAGGATCGGGTGATCGAGCGTCACCAGCGCGCCGCGTCCGGCCAATTGCGGATCAAGGTCGATCATATCCTCGCAATCCTGCACCACGCCGCAGGCGATACCGGCCGCTTGAAGGGTAGAGGCGATGGCATGGTCCTCGCGCTGCGCGGTCCATGCCGCGACATCGGGGCCGGTCATCGCGTGCAGTCGCACGCGATCCGCTTCATCGAATAGGCTGATCGCGACCCAGCGGTCTTCGCCGCGTGCCGGAAACACATCCTGAAAGAAGACGCCCGGATCGGCATTGCCCGACCGTTGCGGTCGCTCGCCGCGCCGCGCGGCGGACAGGCTATCGCGCATCTGCTGCACGCAGATTTCATACATGGATGCATCGATATGCGCGCCACGTCCCGTTTCGCGCCGATGCTGGAGCGCGGCTGCCACGGCGCCTGCCATCACGAACGGCACGATCACATCCCCATAGGGCACGGCGCCTGGTATCACCGGGTCGCGCGTCGGATAGCCGGTCAGGAAGGTGCGCCCCGACAACGCGCCACCCGTGCCATCGACGCCCCATTCCTGCGCCAGCGGCCCCGTCTGCCCGAACACGCTGCCCGACACCATCACGATGCCCGGATTGCGCTGGCAAAGCGCGTCATAGTCCAACCCCAGCTTCTTCATCGTGCCCGGCGAGAAATTTTCGACCACCACGTCCGCCCAGTCGATCAGCGGATCGATGAGTTCGCGCGCCTCCGGCTTCTTCATATTGAGCGACAGGCTGCGCTTGGACGAATTGAGATGCGCGAACCAGGGCTTGTCGTCCCAATTGCCGGGCTGCGATGCGGACACCTGAACGTCGAGCCGGGCCAGGTCCGGGCGCGTGCGGCTTTCGATCTTCACGATCTCTGCGCCCAGGTCGCCCAGCGTCTTGGTCGTGATCGATCCCACCAGTGCCCAGGCGAAGTCCAGCACCCGGACACCTGCCAATGGCCCCGGCCGATCGCCCGTATGAACGGCAGGCGCGGCAACCGCCGAACCTGCGCGGATTGCGGCAAATCGTTCCGGCAGGCCCGATGGCGTGTCGAAAAAGCCGCGCGCGGCGAGATGCCGGTCTGCCAGCACATCGGCCGGTTCGTTCGCGACACAGGCATTGATCCCCCGCCGCAGCCCTTCGGTCGCGATCTCCGCCTTGGTGCGCGACCGGAAGAAGGCGTCGATGGCTGCTTCCCACACCGCGCGCGTGTCGGCGGGCAGGGTGGAACGGTTATAGCTGAGCCAATCGGTGCCGTGCAGCGGGTTGGGCGCGCCGACCGCATCCATCCAGTCGGACAAAGCCTGGTTGGCGGGCGCACCCAGTCGCCCTGTCATCAGCGAATGGAAACACCATCCATCGGCCAGCCGCCAGATCGCGCGCACCGTCGCTTGGCCATAGGCGAGCGCGCCGCCGACCCGTTTCAGTTTGCGCTGGTCGAATTGCCAGCACAATATCCCGTTGAAATTGCGGCTGAAGGCTACCTGCTGAATGGATATGTCGACATGCTGCCCCTTGCCATGCGTGCCGCGTGCATAATGAGCGGCCATCGCACCACTCGCCGCAACCATGTCCGCATGGAAGGTGCAGGCATCGCCCGCTTCCTTGACCGGCGGCAGGTCGGGTTCACCCGTCACCCGCAGCGCCCCGCCCATGGCCGACGCGACGAACTCGCCACCCTTCCAGCCGGATCGCGGCCCGCCCGATCCGAAGGTGGTGACCGAGACATGCACAGCCGTCTCCGGTATCGCGACGTCTTTCAGGCTTTCCAAGCCCAAGTCGTCGATGACGAAGGACGCGCCTTCGACCGGTCCGCCCAGTTCAGCGCCCAGCGACGCCAGGAAGCGCGCTAGCGGGCGGTCCGCCATGCCGCCCAATGTGGCGACGCGATGACCTGCAAGCGGGGTCATGCCTTTAACTCCTTCAAAAATGTCGCAATCTCCTGTGCCACCCCATCGTTCGCGCGCCAGTCGCGGCGGGTGAGGATGAGCGTGGGTATATTGGCGTCGGCCAGTGCGTCCCGCTGCGCGGGCAAGTGCCAGATGCGCGCCTCATCCTCTTCCGCGAACCATAACAGGACCGCCGATGCGCGGACCTGCCGCGCTTGCGCCGCCAGTGCATCGGCATGATCGCGAAAGGCCCGGCTGCCTTGCGCGGCCTCATGCAACTGGCGCGCGATCGCAGCGCACGGATCGCCGCTGCCTTCGTCCACGCGAAGGTCGCCGGGATTCTGCCAGCTTTGCGCCAGCGTGGGTCCGGCCGCGCGCCATCCGGCCGCCTCGATCATCGCATGGATGCGGGCATCGGGCGGCGGTGTTCCCGCGAGCAGGCACAATGGCGCGCCGCCGCCGAATTGCGGCGCAGCAATCCGCAGCGCGTTGGTCGCCACAATCCCTTGCTCCAGCGCGTCATCGTCGATGCCGAGGTGCGCGGCCAGTCGTCTGATCGCCTTGCCCATATGCGCGACGCTGCTGGCGCGCTGGATCGTGGCCGTGTCGAAGATCATCGGTTCGGGACCAGCAATCTCGTCCCGCTGCCGCAATTCGCAGATATAGTAATAGAGCCGCTGCGCTGCATCGTCGCCGCGTGAGAAGAGCACCGCGTCCAGCCCATCCAGCGCGCCATCCGCCCAATCCTGCAGGATGGACCGCGTCCAGAGCGGAAATTTGCTTTCGAGCCAGCGATCCGCCGCCGGAAGGGGCCGATCGACATTCCATCCCACCGGGCCGGAACAGGCGCCCGTGGCGGTCAGCACATCTTGCGGCAGGTCGGGGCCGACATAGGCAATCATGGTCATTGTCCAATAACAGTGGGCAGCCACAGCGCCATGGCCGGGAACAGGATGATGAGGAGCAGGTGGATGAGATCGCTGCCGAGGAAGGGCAGCACGCCCTTGAATATCCGTCCCAGCGGCACGTCCTTCGCCACCCCCTGGATGACATAGAGGTTCATCCCTAGGGGCGGGTGGACGAAGCCGATCTCCATGGCGCGGGTGATGAAGATGCCGAACCAGATCGGCGACATGCCCACCCCTTCGACGATCGGCAGCAGGATGGGCGTGGTCAGCAGCATCAATGCCAGCCCGTCCAGCACCGATCCCAGCAGCAGCAAAAGCAGCGCGACGACCAGCAGGGTCGGGATGGTGCCCATGTCCATGGCCGACAAGACAGTACCGACCGCTTCGGTCAGCCCGGTCACGCTGATGAAGACCGAAAAGATGATCGCGCCGATGATGACCAGGAAGATGAGGCCCGTCGTCCGCAAGGTTTCGGAAAAGGCGCGGAACAGCACCTCGCGGTTGAGCCGCCCCCGCCATGCGGTAATGGCCAGCGCGCCCCCCGTACCGATAGAGGAGGCTTCCGATGGGCTGAACCAGCCCAGTACGATCCCGCCCAGCACCACGGCCAAGAGCAGCAGCATGTCGGCGATCCGCAACATCGCCCGGCCACGCTCCGCCCAACTCGCCCGCTCGCTCGGCGGCGCGATCGAAGGACGCCAGCGCACGAGCAGCCACACGACCAGGCAATAGAAGAGCATCTGCGAAATGCCGGGAATGAGCGTGGCGGTGAACAGCGTGCCGATCGATTGTTCGGCGATGATGCCATAGACGATCAGCGCGCCCGATGGCGGCAACATCTGGCCCAATGTGCCACCGGCAGCGACGGTGCCGGTCGCCAGCGCATCGCTATAGCCGCGCTGGCGCATTTCGGGCAGCGCGACCAGGCCGATGGTCGCCGCCGTCGCCAGGCTGGAACCGTTGATCGATCCAAATCCGGCGCAGCCCCCGATCGACGCATAAGCGAGGCCGCCGCGCCGATGGCCAATCATCTTGGCGGCTGCATCGAACAGATCCCGACTGGCATTGGCCGCAAAGAAGAGATGCGCCATCAGCATGAACAGCGGCAATGTGCCCAGTTCATAGCGGGTCAGCGTTTCGACCACGACGACGCCCGCCTTGATGAGAGCCCCCTCCGGCCCAAGCGCGACCATCAGGCCGCCGACGCCGACAAGGCCCAGCGAAACGCCGATCGGCACGCCGCACAACAGCATGGCGAACAGGAGGATAAGGCCGATCAGCCCGGTTTCGGGCGTTGCAAGGATCATGGTCGGCGCCCTTCCACCAGTTGGCGGACAAGCAGCGCGATGATGACGACCAGCGTTATGTTGAGAAAGGCGCGCATCGCCCACCAGGGCACACCGACCAGTTCGCTCACCTCCTGGCTGCCCCACAGGTCCGCCGCCAGCCAGCAGGAGCCGCCGAGCAGCATCAGGTAGAACAGGATCGACAGCGCGGTGCAGACCCATTCGGCGACATCGCGGTTGCTGCCGGTCAGCCGATCGAGGATCAGGTGAACGCGCGCATGGTTGCGGCCCAGCGTCGCGGCGACCAGCGCCAGCGATCCGCCGATCAGGACGACGACCTGCACCAGTTCGATCGCGCCCTTGAGCGGCAGGCCGGTGTGCCGACCGATCACCGCCAGCAGATTGAGCGCCGCTGCAATGATCAAGGCGACCCCGCCCGTCCATATCATCATGGTCTTGGCAGCATTCATGCAGTCACCTCTTCGACCCAGCCGTCGTTGCTGATTGTGATCGCCGGTAGCCCGGCAGCGTGCGTGATCTGTTCGACATAGGCGCAAATCTCCGCCGCGCGCGTCGCCGACGCTAGTGTTGGACGACCGGGCGGCTCGACATCGACCGGAATGATGCGGACCCCGATGGTCCGGTCCGCATCCCATGTGACATGGCCCAGAAAGGCATTAACCGCTTCGGGGTGAAAAGGCGCGAGCGTATAGGCCGGGTCGGGTTCGAACCCGAACAAAGTCCGCCGCCGCGCCGCCCATTCCGCCCGTGCCGGGTGATCCTGCGCCGGGCTGAGCGCGCTCGTCACGACGCAGCCATTGCCAAGCCCGTGGAAGATCGGCTTGCCCCGGTAAAATTCGATGCCCCGCACGATATGGGCGTGATGGCCGATGACGACATCCGCGCCCGCGTCGATCGCGGCATGCGACACTGCCCGCTCATAGGGCGCCAACTGGACGGGGGTATGGACGATGCCCTTGTGTAGCGCGACCAGCACGATGTCGGCCTGGTCCCGGACGGCGGCAATGTCGCCCTTGAGCATGGCGCGTGCCTCGTCCGTCAGCGTGGCGAGCGCAGCCGCTGGCGCGATCGGCGCGCCGTCGGCCGTCTCGATCCGCAGCCAGGCGCATCCGGCTTTATCCTTGCTCGCCCAGCTTGCGACCGGACCCAAGCAATTATAGCTGAGCAGTGCGATCCGATGTCCGCCGCGCGTGACGATGGCCGGTGCGCGTGCGGCGGCGAGCGTCAGCCCCGCGCCGCAATGCGCCACGCCCAGCGCATCCAGTCCCGCTATCGTATCGGCTATGCCCTCCGCGCCGCAATCGGCGATGTGATTGCCCGCCAGGCTCAGCATGGCAAAGCCCGCATCGGCAATGGCGGCCAGATTTTCGGGCGGTGCGCCGGGTGCGGGGACATCGCCTTTCAACTCCGCCCCGCGCACCGTATGCGGCACCTCCAAATGGCCGATCGAAAGGTCCGCAGCGCGCAGCGCGGGCGCGATCCCGGCCAGCCAATAGGCACCATCCGGCTCGTCCAGAACCAGATCGCCTGCCAGCACGATCGAGATCGCATCCTGTGTCACGCTGTCATCCGCTCCGCGTCAGAAGGACTTGCGCACGCTGACCGCGAACAGCCGCCCGATCGGGTCACTCGCCGTCGCGTCATAGCCGCCGCCGCCATTGCCATTGGGCGCCAGGTTCACATAGGGCGGCGCGATATCGAACATGTTGCGCACCTCCAGCCCCAGCACGAGTCCCTTTTCGAAGAAGCCGTCAGCCTGTTGATCGCCCACCTTCCAGTTCAGCGTCAGATCGACCGGCGTATAGCTTTTTACCGATTGCACCGGCCTCGACAGATTGTTGCGATAGCCTCCGACATGGGTCGCCAGCACTCGTGCGCTGAACGGACCATGATCCCATGTCACGCTTGCGCGCGCTTTCAGCTTCAACGGGTTGAAGATGACATTGCGCCGATCGACCAGAGGCGCCGCAGGCGTCACGGCGACATTATATTTGGTCAGATAGGTGCCGGATATATTGACCGTCAACGCGTCCTTCGCGCCCAGCCGGGTGTTCCAGGTGCCGGTAAAATCGATACCGCGCGTCACCGATACGCCCAGATTCTGGCTGCGCCCGTCGACGAACAGCGTGACGTTCGCCGGATCGCCGCCGGGGAAGGAGCCGCCTGCCAGCGCCACGCCCTGCGCCAACAATTCCTGTACCCGCGCCGCCGCGGCCGCCCCGCGCAGGATGATGTCGGTCCCGGCATATTCCGCTTCATTGCCGAGGATCGTCAGGTTCGACAGATTGGCGAGCACCTGATTTTCATATTTGACGTCCCAATAGGTGATGCCGAAACGCAGGTTGGGCAGAGGATCAAAGTCCGCACCGATCGACCAGGTCGTTGCCGTTTCGGGTTTCAGGTCCAGATTGGGACCGGACAGGGCATAGCCCTGCAGCGGCGCGCCACCCGCCGGATTCTGGTAGCTTTGGCCGAAGATATTGTTGGAATTGCCATAGATTTCCGGGATCGTCGGCGCGCGGAAGGATGTGCCGTAACTGGCGCGCAGCTTGGCCCAGCGCACGGGTTGCCAATTGATGCCGAATTTGGGGTTGGTGGTCGATCCGACGTCGCTATATTTGTCGTGGCGCACCGCCGCGTTCAGTTCCAGCCGCTCGAACCCCGGCATCGCATTGTCCGCGCCGAAAATGGGGATGTAGAGTTCGCCATAGACCGAATCCACCTTGCGGCCGAAATGGCGGAAGGTGATCGGGTTGGTCGGCGCGCCTCGCGCAGACCCCAGGGCAACGGTGAAATCCTGCCGTTCATAGCCCGTCGCCAGCTTCACCGCGCCGCCGGGCAGGGTGAAGAGCGGTCCGTTGAGCCGGGCCTCATAGGTTTTCAAGCGACCATTGGTGGGGGCGAGGAATATCTGGTTGGCGATCGTCGCCAATAGCGTCTCGCTGGTGCGTCCCAGCCCATAGGGATCGAACGCCGTCGCAGGATCGCTGCTCGCCAGTGCCGCGTTGAGCGCTGCATTGTTGATGCCATGATAGGAACCGGAAAAATCATTGGTCTTGCCATAGCCGAACAAGGCTTCGGCTTCCCAATCATGGGGCAGCTTGGCGCGCACGCCGGGCGTGATCTGCCAGCTTTCGGCCGATCCGAAACTGTCATTGGTCGGCACGTCGTCGCGGAAATTATAATCGAGCGTATAGCTGGTGCCGGTAAAGCCTGCGGGCCGCACGAAAAAGGCATTGGTCTGCGGCACGGTCAGCCGGGCGTTGGAATAGGCCGACTGGCGATAGAAGTTCCGTTTGGAGTAAAAGCCATCATAGAAGACGCTCAGCCAATCGTTAAATTCGAACCGGCCCGTGCTGTTGACCGAGTCATAATTCTGTTCCGGCATCAAATCCTGATTGGCCAGCTCATCGCACCGGTTGATCGCGCCTGCCGCCAGCGATCCCGCATTGGCCTGCGTCACGCCACCTGTCGGAATGGCATAGGTGGTGCCATTGGCATTGATGTTGCCGGGTGCGCAGCGCGCGATCCGGTAATCGCCGCCGCCTGACGCTCGCTGGTCGCTCGTGAAGAAGGACCGGTCATCGCCGCTCAGGTTCGATCGTTCGACATGCTCATAGGCGACCATGATCTGCCCGCGGTCGAACACCTTGCCGATGGCCGCGCCCAGCGTCGTTTCATGAAAATCGCCGCGTGAGGCGATGCCCGACCGGGCAAAGACTTCGCCCCCGTCCAGCGACCGGCGCGGGATCAGATTGACCACGCCAGCCACGGCATCCGACCCATAGACGGCCGATGCGCCATCCGCCACGACTTCGATCCGCTCGACACCCAGAGAGGGCAGGACCGAGGGGTCGATCGACCGGCTGTTGTTGGTCACGCGATGGCCGTCGATGATGACCAGCGTGGCATAGGGGCCGATGCCGCGCAGATTGACCGAGTTGCCATAGGTGATGTTGCCGCTGCCGCCCGATTGGCCGCGTGAATTTTCCGACACGCCAAGGTCAAAGACCTGCGGAATTTCCTTGATCATGCGATCGACCGTGACGGCACTGGACGCTTCCATTTCGGCCCGGCCGAGCGTTGTGACGGTGGAGCCAACGGGGGCCGCGCCGCGCACGCGGCTGCCGGTGACGACGATGTCGGCGGTGCTCGCCTCCTCCTGCGCTGCCGCCACAGCTGATAGACCTACAGCGATCCCGCAGCAGCCGATCTGCAAAGCCGCCCGCAGGCTGATCCCACCTTTACGATTCCTGTTCATGCCATCCTCCCTTGCCGCGTTGCGCGGCCATTATCATTGCGCCGTCGTTCAATCCGCGATCGGCAATTCGATCCACGATGCCCTCGTTCCGCCCCGCTGCACGGTGATGACCGGTGCGGGTTTCTGTTCGATATCCTTGAGGTTGCGCTGGCGTGGGTCTGCACCCGCGATCGTCACGCGCAGCCGCGCCCCTGCCGGCACGACCCGCGACACCGGCGTCAGGTCGATCGCGAGGTCCGCCTGCTGCCCCGGCGGCAATGGCGCGACATCAGCGCGCAAACCAGAATGCCAGGGCAGGCCCATCGTCTCATAAGGTGCCTTGCCCGTCCTGCGGTGCGACAGGGCCAGTCGCCCGAAGGCGACGACTTCCGTCGTGCCATCGGCGGCCACCTGGTCGAGATAGGCAAAGATATTGGCGTCGGGCTTATCCGCCGAAACGCGTAACCGCACAACCGGATAGCCGATCAGCTTGGTCGCCTTGGCCAAGGGCGCGCTGGTATAGCTCAGCCCCTTGTCGTCCATCGGCTTGGCCCAGAAGGCGAAATAGTCGGCGGGCGGCAGGTCGTAGCGCACGGTAAACCGGTCCGTACCTGTCTTGCCCGTCTGGGTGCCCAATTGTCCGTCATTGACCGACCGGGCCGTGCCGCTCCGCCCCGCGTCGAAAAACCAGCGGATCGGCTTGGCGCTTTCGCCCGGCAAACTGTTGGACCGTACATAGCCGCCCTTGCCGTCCAGCCCCTCGACCCAATAGGTCGCGCGCGGTTCGGCGGCGATGCCATTGGCGACGCCTTTGAGATGATGGTCGAAATAGCGCACGACCTCCCCGGTAAAGTCGAACCCTGGCGGCGGCACGCAGTGGCTGCCCGGCCCGGCGAGGAACTTCGATCCCGCCATGTTCGCTGCGCTCAGGATCGACTGGGCGGTTGGCTCGTCCTGCCAGTTGCTCCAGAAATAGGTGGCGATCCCCGCCTGCCGGATCGCATCGAGATAGCGATAGACGCCGACCTCTTCCCAGAAGGCGTTGCCGGTCAGCGGCGACACGCTGTCACGATACGGCATGCCATACCATAGCGCCGCCATCGGCGTGTTCTTCGCATGTTGCTGCACCGCCGCCTGCAATTGCGCGCCGTCGCGGTCGCCATCGACCGGCAGGCTCGCCAGATCGTCGCTCAGCGGCTCGTCCGGCCGGGTGTTGAATTGTGCTGTGATCCCGCCGCGCCGAACGAAAGCATATTTGTCGAGGTCGGACGCACCGACGAACACGGCCTTGAGCGACGGCGGCGCGGTGGTGGCGGTGTGGAAGGTGGTGCCGCCCAGATAGGAGCAACCGATCATGCCGACCTTGCCGCTGGAAAAGGGCTGCCGCGCCAGCCATTCGACCAGATCATGGCCGTCACGCGCTTCGGTCCTGTCCTGAAAACCGTGACGGCGACCAAAGGACGCGCCCTTGCCGCGAATATCCGCGACAGCGACGACATAGCCCGCCTTGATCAACGATCGTAATGCCAGCCGATCGTCGAGGGCGACTTCCTTGATCGCGCCATCCTTGTCCCGAAACCGTGCCCGATAAGGGGTGAAGACGAAGATCACCGGCAGCTTTTCGGCCGCGACCTCGTCCTTGTCGCTGGGGCGATACAGGTTGACGGCCAGCTTCGTGCCATCGCGCACCGGCACATAGACCGAACTGCGCTGCACATCGGCATAGTCCCTGGCCAGCCCCGGCATGGCGACCCCCAAGGCCGCCAGCATTGCGATCGATCGCGCCGCCTGCATCGCTCTCTCCTATTGTTGACAATTTCATCAGCGATCAGGCGGGCCGATGCAACCAAAAACTCGCTGACAATATTGTTGACAATATTGTTCGATGGCGAGACTATCAGCCTATGGACGGTATGGAAAAACGCGCGCCGACGGGCGTGGAAGTGGCGGACTGGGTCCGCAACCGTATCAGAAACGGGCGTTTTTCGCCGGGACAACGGCTGGTCGAGGTCGACATCATCCGCCAGACTGGCGCCAGCCGCTCAAAGGTGCGCGAGGCGCTGCAACGTCTGGAAGGGGAAGGCCTTGTCCAGATCGAGGAGTTTCGCGGTGCCTCCGTCAAGAGCACGGGCCTGGAGGAAGTCGCGCAAATCTACCGCGCCCGCATCGCGTTGGAAGGAATCTGCGCCGCGGATTTTGCGCGCCATGCCTCGGACGAAGATAAGCGCCAACTGTGCGCGGTGCAGGATCAACTGGACCAGTGCGTGATCGATCGCGCGCCCGACCGCTTTGGCCGGCTGAATCTCGAATGGCATCGGATCATCGTGCAGGGGTCTGGTAACAGCGTTATCGCCGAATTGCTCAAGCGGCTGAACGTCCCCATCCACCGGCTATTGTTCGAAAGCTTCTACGACGAAGGCCGCCTGCGCACCGCAAACGCCGATCACAAGAAGATGGTCGCCTTGCTGTTGGCGGGCGATGCGGAAGGCGCCGAAGCCGCCATGCGCAGCCATATCGCCGATGGCTTCGACACGCTTTCAAAGATCGAGAGCGAATTTTACGGCTGATCGGCCACGCTGATGATCTCCTCCGATCAGATGCGTTGCAGATTCGCAGCGAGCTAAGGACGCAGGTCGGTCCACCGCTGAAAGACAGCCAGAGCGTAGGTGGCGCAGCTGGCGCCCGACCGCGACCCAGCGCCGCTCCTCGACATACTGAGTGAGGCGACGAAGGGCGAACGGGTGGTTGGCGCGCGACCGGACTTGCGCGAATCGGGTGGGGTTTGATGGCTTGATCCGCTCTGTCGATGCGGTGACCCTGTCATCACCAGCCACCACGCTCAGGCTGAATATCACGAAGGTCTGATCCTTCGTTCGCGCATAGGCTTCCTGCGAAATACGTGCCGGAGCCCGCTCCGCGACTGCGCCGCCACTATCGACAACGCGCGGACGATAACGCCAAATTCTGGGACCACGGTTTGAAAGCGCTTCGCCCGGCGTAACAGGTCGTCGCTCATATGGCTCATTCTGCCGCAAATTTCCCCGTCCCAAAAATATCCATATATAGAGATCAATGTTCAACATATGGAACTAATGGGTTTGAACGAGGCGGCAGGTCAAGTCGCCCACTGGCTCAACGCCCAGCATTATGTGCATTGATTTGGGGAGGATGGTTGATGAAGTTTTCCAGGAACGGCGCCTTGGTTTCGAGCGCCGCCATGGCTGTGTTTCTGCTTTCCGCCGGTACAGCGACCGCGCAGCAGCAGGATGCGGCGAGCGATAGCGACATCGTCGTCACCGGCATCCGCAGCAGTCTGCAGGGCGCGTTGAACGCCAAGCGCAATGCGCCGCAAGTGCTGGACGCGATTTCGGCCGAAGATATCAGCAAATTCCCCGACAAGAATATCGGCGAAGCGCTGCAGCGCGTGACCGGTGTGCAGCTTTCGCGCGCCGATGGTGAAGGCGCTGGCGTGACCATCCGCGGTGCCGACCCGTCGCTCAATCGCGTCGAAATCAATGGCACGACCGCTTTGTCCACCACGGTAGGCGGTGGCCGCGATGTCGATTTCCGCGATCTGCCCTCCGAATTCGTCAACCGGCTGGAAGTCGTCAAGTCCGCAACGGCCGACATGACGGAAGGTGGAGTCGGTGGCACCGTGCGCGTCATTACCCGGCGCCCGTTCGACAATGGCGGCAAAACCTATGTCGCCGGATCGGCCCAGGCCATCTATTCCGACATTGCCGACTATATGGACCCGCGCGTTGCTCTGATTGCCAGCGACACCTTTGCCGACGGCAAACTTGGCGTGTTGGTGTCGGGCACGTTCGAAAACCGCAATGTGGAAAGCCATCAGGCGCGTACCACCGGCTGGGTTCGGTTGGACAGCGACCGGACGACGCCGGGCTTGCAAGCCTATGATTTGAACGAAGACGGCGCGGCCGACTTCTTCCCCGACATTCCCCGTTACGTCATCAACCGCCTCGAAACGCGGCGTTATGCGCTGAACGGTATCCTCGAATGGCGGCCGAGCGATGATCTAACCGCTTATATGGAGGGCAATTGGACCCGGTCCAACCAGTCGGTCACATCGCAATTCCTGCAGACAGGGACCAGTGGCGGATTGGTCGATGTCGCCAATACCGTCGTTGGCCCGGACAATACCGTCACCCATCTTGAGATGATCAACAACCCGGCTTTGGCGCAGACCAGCCAGCTGGGCGTATCCTATCGCAACATATTGGGCGACATCCGCCGCACCACCTATAATCTCGCCGTGGGTGCCGATTGGACCAGCGGCAATCTGAAGCTCAGCCCCAAAATCTCCTATTCCAAGGCGCAGGCCTATAATAATGAGATCAACGCGACGGCGGCGGTGACCGGCATGTCCCGCCTGATCGTCGACTATGACAATCCCCAGCAGGCGCCCCAGATCATCCTGCCCAATGATCCGACAACGATCGCCGGGATCAACCAGCTGACCGTGCTGCGTCGCCCGCGTTACGACGATCAGGCGGAAAAAATGGCGAAGCTCGACGCTGAATATACATTCGACACTGGCTTCCTCACGTCGATCAAGGTGGGTGGTCAATATCGGGACCTGACCGTCAAGAGCCGCTTCTTCAGCCGGACGACGACGCTGAACGGCTTTAGCGATCCTGCGGTGCAGAGCCAGATCAGCGCCATTGTCGCCGGCAATGCGGGGCTTGGCACGTCGCCCTTCTTCAACACCGGAAATCTGGGCTTCGATGGCGGCTATACGGGCTGGCTGAACATGACCCAGGCGGTCGCGGATGCGGTGGGTGTGCCCGACCCGTTCGCGCCCGGCGGCTGCCCCGCCAATGCCGATGGCACATGCCAGGTCTTCACTGACACATGGGAAGTGGGCGAGCGCAACATTGCCGGCTATGCCCAGGCATCATTCGCCTTTGATGTCGGATCGGTCGCGGTTAGCGGCGTTGCCGGTGCGCGTGTCGTCAATACGCAGGTGGATACGTCCGGTTTCCTGCGGACGGCGCAGCCAGGCGGTCAGCCCGCGCTGATCAGCCCCGTTGCCTTCGACAGCAAGAACACCGAGTTCCTGCCATCGATCAACCTCAAAGCCGAGCTGATCCCGAACACGCTGATGGCGCGTTTGACCGCCAGCGAAGTGATGGCGCGTCCCCTGCCACAGCAGCTCGCCCCGCGGTTCACCCTGGATGTCGTGGGCCTGTCGGGCTCACGCGGTAATCCCGCGCTCCAGCCGTTCCGGGCACGCCAATATGATGCGGGTCTGGAATATTATATCAACAAGACGAGCTTTGCCTCGGTCACCTATTTCCGCAAGGAAATCGGTTCCTTCATCCAGAATACGACGGAGCCGTTCACGGACGCGAACGGTGTCACCTATGCGATCACGGTGCCCAGCAACGGAACGCAGAAGGTGACGATCAACGGGATCGAGGCGGGCGCACAGGTCGCGTTCGACTTCATCAACATACCCGTGGTCAAACATATGGGCGTGATCGCGAACTTCACTTACTCGAAGGATAGCGGTTACGAAGGCACCGACTTCTTCACCGGCGATTCCCTGCCGTTCCAGGGCCTGTCGCGCAAAAGCTACAATATTTCGGCCTATTATGAGGATGATGTCTTCAGCATCCGTGGCGCTTATAACTGGCGCTCGAAATATCTGATCACGGCGGTCGGGCGTGGCAACAACCCCGAATTCGGCGAAGCCTATGGCCAGTTGGATGCGTCGCTCAACCTCAATCTGATGAAGGATGTCTCGCTGTTCCTGGAAGGCGTCAATCTGCTGGATGCCACGCGCAAGGAGAATGCCAACAGCATCTATCGCCGCACGATCATCGAAACCTTCGGGCGTCGCGTCTATGGCGGCATTCGGTTCAAGCTCTGATCCGCTCCCCCGTGGTTCCCCTTCTGGACCACGGCTCTTGCTGCGGGATCTCCCCCTTCTCCCGATCCCGCAGCATTTCTTCGTTCAGCCTGAACCGGGAATAGCACCATGTTCAACCGCCGCACGATGCTGATGTCGCTGATGCTGGCACCGGTCGCCGCACGCGCGGATGGCGGACGCACCGTTTCGGGCGATGCTTTTCGAAGCGGTCTCAAGCAATGGCGGATGGAAGCGATCGGCGATGCGCGCGTCTCGGCGCGGGATGGCATTTTGGACATCGACGCGCCCGCCGGGGTCACGCTCTGGTTTCTGCCCGCCCTCGTGGCTCCCGTCGCGATCCGCTATGAGGTACGGGCGGTGGCCCAAGGCGGACCCCATGATGCGGTCAGCGACGTCAACGCCTTCTGGATGGCGACCGACCCTGCTGTGCCCGATGGGTCGGTGCTGGGGCGGCGGCGCAGCGGCGCGTTCGAGGATTATGATAGGCTGAAAACCTATTATGTCGGCATCGGCGGCAACCGCAACAGCACGACGCGGATGCGCCGCTATGTCGGCCGGGTGGGGGAACGACCGTTGCTGCCCGACCATGACCGACTGGCAAAGGCGGACATGCTGACACCGAACGCCTGGTTCGCCATTGGCCTGATCGCTGACGGCCATCATATCGCGGTAGAGCGCGATGGCGCGCCCCTGTTTGAGATGGACGACCCCGCCCCCTATCGTCGCGGTCATTTCGGGCTGCGCACCACGCAGAGCCACATTCAGGTCCGCAACCTGACCATCACCCATGGCTGACAAAAGGAGCGGAACGCCGATGACGACAGGGATCATAGTCAGCCGCCGGGACAGCCTGAGGCTTGGCCTGCTGACCGGCGCTTCGGCGCTCCTGCCTGCCGCTGCACGGGCCGCGAACGCACGCGGCAGCAACGTGCCGCCGACACCCGTGCGCTGGATCGACGATGCCGCGCCGCCGCTTTCGCTGGGCCAGACCTTTGGCGTGCCATGGCCGCAAGGGGCATTGCGCGCCGGAACCGCCCTGTCCGTCAAAGACGCCGAGGGAAAGGCTCTGCCATCGCAGCACTGGCCCTTGGCCAGCTGGCCGGATGGATCGCTCAAATGGACCGCACATGCGCTGCCAGCCGGAGACACCCCAACCGCAAGCATGACGGTGGTTCAGGGCAAGCCAGTCGCTCCTCCAGCGCCGGTCTTGTTACGCGAAACCGCCGACCGGATCGTCATCACCGTCGGATCGGTCCAATGGACGATCGGCACGTCGGGCAAGGCCATCATCCAGTCGGCCAAAGCAGGCGAGCGGACCGTCATGGGATCGCTGGCGCTGATCGCCAGCGTGGACAACGCACCGCAAGGCGGGGAGCGCAGCCATTTCACCGGCCGGATCGACAAGGCGACGGTCGAACAAAAGGGGCCGGTGCGCGCCGTCGTGAAACTGGAAGGGGTGCATGAGGGGCAGGGGCGCGCCTGGCTGCCGTTTGTCGTCCGCCTTTATGCCTATGCAGGGGCCGATCATCTGCGGGTCGTGCATAGCTTCATCTTCGACGGCGATCCGGCCAGAGACTTCATCAGCGGCCTCGGCCTGCAGGCGCAAGTGCCGATGGATGCCGCCCCACATGACCGTCACGTGCGGATCAGCACGGGCGCGGACGGATTGTTCAGCGAGGCGGTCCGGCCGCTGACGGGCCTCCGCCGCGATCCGGGTGGGGCCGCGCGCAAGGCGCAGATTGCGGGGCAAGCCGTGGCGTTGGATAGCATGGCACCGACGGTCCGCAATCTGCTCGGCCGCATCCCGACTTGGGGCGATTTCACGCTGAGCCAGCTCTCCGCCGACGGCTTTGCCATCACCAAGCGGACCAATGCCGGGCAGGCGTGGATCGATGCGGCGTCGGGAACGCGCTCGCAAGGCCTGGGCTATGTCGGATCGCCCACCGGCGGCGTCGCGATCGCGGCGCGCTATTTCTGGCAGCGGCATCCCGCACAGATCGACATTCGCGGGGCCGACACCGACCAGGCGTCGCTCACCGCCTGGCTCTGGTCCCCCAACGCACAGCCGATGGACATGCGCCCCTATAGGGACGTCATGGGCATGGAAGCCTATGCCGCCCAGAATGAGGGGCTGGACATCACCTATGAGGATTATGAGCCCGGCTGGGATGACGCGACCGGCGCGGCCCGCACCAGCGAACTGACCCTCTGGGCCTGCGCGGCGACGCCCGGAGCGGCGCATCTGGCGGCGATGGCGCAGGCCAATGCGACGCCGCCGCAACTGATGGTGACGCCCGAACGCATCCATGCGGCCGACGTGCTGGGCATCTGGAGCCTGCCCGACCGCTCCAGCCCGTTGAAGGCGCGGATCGAAGATCAACTGGTCAATCTGGTCGATTTCTATGCCGATGAGGTCGACCGGCGCGGCTGGTATGGCTTCTGGAACCATGGCGACGTCATGCACACGTATGACGAGGATCGGCACGTCTGGCGCTATGATATCGGCGGCTATGCCTGGGCCAATAGCGAATTGTCGCCTGACCTGTGGCTTTGGTATGATGTGCTGCGCAGCGGCCGGGCGCGCGCTTTTCGCCTGGCCGAAGCGATGACCCGTCATACAGGCGAGGTCGATGTCTATCATCTTGGCCGCTTTGCGGGCTTGGGTACGCGGCATGGCGTTCAGCACTGGAGCGACAGCTCCAAACAGCCGCGCGTCAGCAATGCGGCCTATCGTCGCATCTTCTATTATCTGACCGGCGACGAACGGGTCGGCGACCTGATGCGCGCTTTGGTCCCCTCGGACCAGGCGCTGACCCATGTCGAGATCGGCCGCAAGGTGCCCGGCGCCGAGCGCAAGACCCTCCCCGAAGGCGTCGTGGATTTCAGCTTCGGCACCGTCTGGGGATCGCTTGCGGCGGCCTGGCTGACGGAATGGGAACGGACGGGCGACGTGCGGTGGAGGGACCGGCTGATCGCCGGCATGGATAGTATCGGGCGATTGAAATATGGCTGGCTGGCGGGCAGCGCACCCTATGATCTCAAATCCGGGCGCTTCATCGGGCCGGGCGACAAAATATCCATCTCGCATCTCAATGCCGTTTTCGGGGCGTTTGAAGTGAATGCCGAATTGCTCCAACTGATCGATGTGCCGCGCTATCGGGCGGCATGGCTGGATTATTGCCGCTGGTTCAACGCCTCGCCGCAGGAATGGGAAGCGCATTTTTCTCTGCCCTTCGGCAAGCGGAACCTGAAGGAAGGGCATTCCCGCCTGACGGCCTATGTCGCACGGGAAACCGGCGATGCCGCGCTATCGACACGCGCCGCGCGCGAATTTTTGGGCGGCGAGGCCGGATTAGGCTTGTCGGATGGCGACCCACGGGTCGCCCATAGCGGCCCCGATTTCGTCGGCCCGACCGTCGAGTGGCCTGGGGTCTCCACTAACGCCGCATCGCAATGGGGATTGGCGGCGATCCAGAATCTGGCACTCATTCCCGACGCACTGGAATGGGCTGCCGCAGAAAAGAGGAATTGAGGATGCGCAAAGCGATGATCGGATGGGCCGCGATGGCGGCGGTGGGCCTCGCCGGGGCCGTGCAGGCAAAGCCGGCCGCCGAATGGATCGACCAGACGACCGGCCACCGTGTCCTGCGGCTGACCGACCAGCCGGGCAGCGCCAGCCTCTATTTCCACCAGAACAGCTATACGCCCCAGGGCGACAAGATGGTGATATCGACGCCGGACGGCATCGCGGTGATGACGCTGGCCGACTGGACCATCAAGCCGCTGGTCAAGGGCAAGGATCTGCAACTGCTGTTCACCGGGCGCAAGACCCGCACGGCCTATTATGCCAGCCGTAAACGCGATGACGGGGCGGGGGGCACCACCATCTTCGTGGCGGATATCGACAGCGGCAAGACCCGCAAAATCGCGACGGTCGATGGCGGGTCGATAGGGTCGATCAATGCCGACGAAACGCTGCTGCTTGGCCAATGGGCCGCCAGCGACAAGCCGCTGCAGCCCGATGGCACGCAAAAGGCTGGGACGCCGGAGATCAAGCAGACCTTTGGCCAGGCCCATTATGCCGCCAATGGACCGGACGGAAAGCCGCTCAGCTTTGCCGAGGCGAAGGAAGTGCGCCTGAACGAACGGCTGGAAGCGAAGATTCCGATGGAGATCTTCACCATCGACATCCGCACCGGCGAGCGGAAGGTCGTCGTCGCCTCGACGGATTGGCTCAACCATATCCAATTTTCGCCGACCGATCCCGGCCTCATCATGTATTGCCACGAAGGGCCGTGGCACAAGGTCGATCGGATCTGGACGATCCGCACTGACGGCAGTGGCAAGCAGCTGATCCACAAGCGGATCATGAACATGGAAATTGCAGGCCATGAGTTCTTCTCGCCCGATGGCGCCTGGATCTGGTACGATCTGCAGACGCCGCGCGGCGAAGTCTTCTGGCTGGCGGGCTATGAGATCGCCACCGGACGGCGGCAATGGTATCATGTCGATCGCAACCAGTGGTCGGTCCATTATAATCAGGCGCCCGACATGCGCCATTTTTCAGGCGATGGTGGTGACAGCGAGATGGTCGCCCATGCGCCCGATGGCAAATATCTCTACCTCTTCACCCCGCGCGCCATACCCGATGTCGCCGGCATCCACGCGGACAACGCCGCCGACCTGATCGCGCCGGGCACGCTCGGGGTCGAAAAGATCGTGGACATGCGCAAGCATGATTATCGGCTGGAACCCAACATCACCTTCACGCCCGACGGCAAATGGATGATCTTCCGCTCCAACATGGACGGCGCGCCGCACATCTATGCCGCTGAATTGCGCAAACAGGGCGGATCATAGGGGACGCGCCTGCAGCTTCAACTGGCCCCGCCGATCGCCCCTGGCGTCAGGATGAGCGTCAGGAGAATGAGGGCGATGCCGATATATCCCCATGCCCCCATGCCCTGCCAGGCGATCTTCAGGCTGCTGGCGTCGGATCGCGCCGATCGGGCCAGCCGCATCGCGTAGATCATCGTGCCGGTGACGGCCATCGCCGTCAGCAGCGCGCCGAACAGGAACCAGAGGACTTTGGTCCACAGGCCGCCGAACGTGCCGAAATGCAGCGGATCGGCCATTTCGGAAATGCGCTGATGCGCGCTCAACGTGCGCCCATCCAGCTGCGCGACGACGCGCGACGTCGCTGGATCGACGACCACTGCATTGGCGCGATCGCGCACCAGCCAGGCGGAGGACTGGCCGAGGAAGATGACGCCATTGTCGGGCGTGAAGCGGATTTCCCGAATATCGAGCGCAGGATCGGCGCGGCGCGCGACGGCGACCAGCCGGTCCAGCGCGGCCCCGGTCGGCATCGCACCGGCCGCCACCTCCGGCATTTTGGGCACCTTGGCGTTCCCGCCCAATGTCTCGACCAGATACCAGAGGCCCGTCAGCGTGATCAGCGCCACGAACCACAAGCTCCACAAACCCATCAGGCGATGCAGGTCGCCCGTCATCCGCCGCCCATCCCCGCCGCGCGGCGCGCGGAAGAAGCCGCGCCACCATTTCTTGTAGGTGACGATGCCCGACACCAAAGAGGCCGCCAGCAACAGGGCGAGCGAACAGACGATCGGTATGCCTATCTTCGTCGGCAGCATCAGGTGGCGATGGGCCTGCCGCAGGAAGCGGTGGACATTGGCCCAGCCATGCCGGCCGGTGACCTCCGCCGTCCACGGATCGACATAGACCCGCTCCGGCGCGCCCTTGCCGCGACTGACCCAGGCCTCGACCGCGAACCAGGGGTCGATCGGCGCATAGAGGGTCTGGAGCCGGGCGTCGGGCGCGGCGCGGGCCGCCGCCTGCGCCAACGCCCCCCAGGATGCGACGGGTTCCGATCGGGGCGATACCCGCATCGCGGGCGTCGCCAGCCAGTCGATTTCATGCGCGAACACGGCAAAAGTGCCCGTCGCGAGGGTGAAGGTCAGGAAGATCGACAGTTTGAGGCCGATCCAGCTATGCACCACCCACCAGAGCGACCGACCCTTTTTCACGCGCGCCTGATCCATGGTCAGAATTGAAAGCGCAGTTCGGTCAGGAATGTCCGCGGTTCGCCGGGGAAATGCCCGCTCCGTTCCGAAAAGCCCGATGCGGCATAGACTGTGTCGAACATATTATCGACCCGCAGCATCAGTTCGGCAAAGCCAAGCCCCTTGGTGATCGATGCGTCGAAGATCGTATAGGGTTTGACGGTCTGCCCCGACAGGCTGATGCGCTTCGACACATGCTCACCCCCCACCGCAAAGGCGGCGTCGATCACCGGCACCTGATAGCGGGTCCAGAAGCCGACCTTATGCTTGGGCGCATTGGCGAAGCGATTGCCGACGGCGTTGGTGATCGCCTGACCCGCGATCGTGCCGGTGATCTTCGTGTCATTATAGCCATAATTGACCAGCGCCACCCAATTGGCGGTGATGTCGGTCGACAGGTCGATCTCGAACCCCTTGCTCGTCACCTCGCCGATCGGGCGCAATTGATCCTGCCCGTTGACGGGTGGCAGGCTGGTATCGGCCTGGAGGATATTCTTGCGGACGATGCGATAGGCGGCCAGATTGGCCTGGAGCCTGCCGTCGAACAGGTCGGTCTTGATGCCGCCTTCAAACTGGTCGCCGGTGACAGGGGCGAAGGGGCCACCAACATCGCCATTCTGGCTGGCGGCCGTCTGCGGCTCGAAACTTTGCGACCAGCTCAGATAGAGGGAGACATCCTTGCGCGGCTTGTAGATCGCGCCGGTGCGGAAAGTGATGTCGTCATCTTCATAAGATCCGGCGTTGACAACCGCGTCCTCGAACTTGTCGTAGCGCACGCCACCGACCAGCATGAAGGCATCGCTCAAGCTGATCTGGTCCTGCAGATAAGCACCCTGGCGCTTCGTGCGCGTGTCGGTGACGGTGAAGGGCAACTGAGCGGCCCGCGCCACGTCGCGCGCGCTGTTGGTATAGACGGGATTGCTCAGGCTGAGCGGCGTGACGCCTGCGCGCAAGATGCGCGAATTAAGCACGCTCGTTTCGTCATACCAGTCCGCGCCGGTCTGGAACTTATGTTCCATGCCGAGCAGATCGACCCGCGCCGTCAGATTGGCCGAAAAGGACAGGCCATCGACATTGCGGATTTGGTCGCGAAACTCGCGCGCGACCAGATCGTCGCTACCCGCCACCAACCCGCGCGGCTCATGATATTGCTGCGTCTCGGTCGCCTTGAAATAGCGCACCCCCGCGTCGACCGTGACCCGCTCCCCGATCGCGGTCGCATAACGCGCCTGATAGGCCTGCGACTTCAAATGCAGAAAATCGGTAGGTTCGTTGGCATTCCAGCGAATGTCGGTCAGGAAATTGCCGTCATCGTCGGTCAATATGCCGCGCAGGCGGTTGGCCTGGAGATCATTGTCATAGACCGTCGCCTGAAGCGTCAGCTTGCCGCCCTCGTTGGTCTTGATCGCCAGGCCACCATCACCGATCAGCGACACATTCTTCGTATTGCGCCGATAGGGGTTCATCGCCTCGTAAAAGCCGCCGAGGCGGTAGGTGACGATCCCGTCCTTATCCACCGGGCCGGTCGCTTCGGCGGATATGCCGCGACGATCATAATTGCCCGCCGTCGCCACCAAGCGCATGGCACTGGCGTCGCCGGGCACCTTCGACACATAGTTGATGATGCCGCCGGGCGAGCCCGGACCAAAGAAAAGCCCCGCCGGTCCCTTCAACACCTCGACCCGTTCGATATTGAAAAGCTGGGGCACGGAAAAGCCGATGAACGGATTGCCGCGCATCCCGTCGTAGAAGGACTGGTCCTGGCGAAAGCCGCGGAAGGTGACGCCCGCGTAGCTGAAGAAACTGACGCCGGAAATATTGCGATAAATGTCGGTCGCGTCGCGCGCACCCTGGTCGGCGAAGAGATCCTTGTTGATCACCTGTAACGCCTGCGGAATGTCGAGCGGATCTTCGGCGCTTTTACCGACGGTCGTGGTTTCGGTGCGGTAGAGGCGCTGCGCGCGGCCCGTCACGATGATCTGATCGCTATCGGCCATGGCGGCATCGGGTGCCGCCGCAGGAACCTCCTGCGCAGAAGCCACCGCCGCCCAAGCCGACAAGGAAACAGACGCAAACAGCGCCGCGCGGAAAATGGACAAGACAAACCCCCATATCGGTCATCGCTAATGATAGTGATTCGCGATAGTGAGTTTGAAGGGTCAGGGCAAGCCGCCCTGTCTCATTTTATGACCTTAACCCAACCGGAAGAGCGCGCTCGCATGCGGCCTCAGCGGGATGGCGACATGCTTGGCGACCGGCGCGAGGTCGCGGCGCGCCCACAGGTCGCGCAGCGTCATGGGCTGCCTCACGCCGATCGTTTCGAGGGGGATGGAAACGTCCCGCGTCTTGGTCCCAAGGTTGAACAGCGCAAGATAGCGCGCCTTCCCGTCTTCGGATGCCGCCGACCAGACCCGCAATCCGTCTTCAAGAAAGTGCGGGCGATTGTCCTGGCTCGCCTGGTTGACCGCCAGCACTTCGGGGTTGGTCAGCAGCGCCAGCGTGGCCGCATCGAGGTGGCGCAGGTCGCCGCCCATGATCAATGGCGATCGGGTGATCGACCATAAAGTCATCAATGTCTGCTGTTCGTCGGGCGTGAACCGTGATACCCGCTCGCCCAAGGCAATGCGGCCGAGCGGCAACATGTCTGCATCGGGCCAGGCGCCGGGACCACGAAACGGCGTCCAATTCTCCAGCCGCGTGAACTGCGCTTCCAATTGCGCCCATTCGTCCCAGAAATCGTCGGAAATGCGCCACATCTGCGCATGGCGGCGGACATGGTCGCCGCGCAGCAGCGGCGTCTCGCCGGGCGACAGGCTCAGGATCATTGGCCGCCCGCAGCGGGCGATGGCTGTCGCCGCCGCTTCGATCTCCGGCGCGCGGCTGTCATAGGGACGGCTCATATCGTCCATCTTGATGAAATCGACACCCCATAAGGCATAGAGTTTGAACAGCCCGTCATAATAGGCCTGCGCGCCGGGCTTCGTCATGTCGACGCCATACATGTCTGGGTTCCACGCGCAGATGGACGTGGTGTCGGCAATATCCTGCGCGCGGACATTCGTACCCAGGATCGGCAGGTTCAGCTTCACCGCATGGCGCGAAATGCCGCGCATGACATGAATGCCAAATTGCAGCCCCATCGCATGGACCTTGGCGGCAATCGGCGCGAAGCCCGCACCATCCTTGGCCGATGGAAAGCGATTGGGCGCGGGCACCAGCCGCCCATGGGCGTCCAGCGCCGGGACCGGGTTGGCATTATAGGTGTAGCTGCTCGCTTCCGGCTCATACCACTGAATGTCGATCGTGAAGACATTATAGCCCGATGGCAGCAAGGCGTCCCGCATGATCGCTGCGGTCTCCAGCGCCTGATCCTCAGTGATGGTGCCCGCAAAACTGTTCCAGCTGTTCCAACCCATGGGCGGGCGCGGGGCGAGGGGGGAGGCAGGCTGCGGCAGACTGGGCGAGGATGCGGGGGCATTGGCCACCGCCTTTTGCGCAACGCCCGCAAGCGATGCGGCGGTCGCGGCGAACATGGTCCGGCGGGAGATATCCATAATGATGCTGTCCTCTGCCCAATAGAGTTTTGCTCTATTTGTCAGACTAATTGCCGCCCCGCGACCGGGGACGGAAAGGGACAAGGCCGCAATGAAAGACCGCTCTATCGGTCCGGGTCGCTTGCCTGCCAGCGCAGATGCACTGGCGCATCCTCCGGCCGCCACGGCGAAACGCGCCCCATGATCGCGCTGAACAGGTCCGACGTCAGATAGCGCGACAGCCAGTTTTGAAGGTTGGGCAGCGGCTGCATCGCAAACCAGGCCGGGTCGACAGCGGCGAACTGCCGCACGAACGGGATAATCGCGGCATCGGCGAACCCGCGGTCCGGGCCGCATAGATAAATCGACCCTGCCAACTGTTGTTCGATCTCCAGCAGAAAGGCCAAGCCGCTTGCGCGATGCGTTTCGGCCTGCGTGCCATGACGGTCGGGATATTTGTAGCGATCCAGATCATGTTTGAACGCGCCATCATTGGCCGCCACGAGCGCGGGATCGTCACGGCTCAGCCATTCCTCTGGATCATGCTGCGCCAAAGCCCATCGCATGATGTCGATGCTCTGGTCGATGACGGTGCCATTGGGCAGGACCAGCACAGGGACGGTGCCCTTTGGCGAGGCGGCCAACATCGCGTCGGGCTTGGCCGACAGCTTCACTTCGCGCAGTTCGACGGCCATGCCACCCACCGCCAGCGCCAGCCGCGCCCGCATCGCATAGGGACAGCGGCGAAAGCTGTAGAGAATCGGTGCTGGCATGCTGCGGTCACTCATGTTGGAGCCAAGGATAGGCACGGCATCAAAACCCCTTCCAATGTAGGAATTCCTCTGATCTATCCTGATAGATGGAACAGTCCCCCAAGCCACACCAGACGCACGCCATGGCCAGGCAGATCCGGTGTCGCGCCACTGGCGCGTTGCCGTCGCATCACTGTGACCCAATAGTGACTTCAGCCTTACCTGGACAGTACGTCGTCGGGACTATTGACGCACCATTGGGCCTTTTCACCCGACGACATCGTGAACTTCGCCCTGTGACGCTTGTGTCGCTACACCGGCGGTGCCTCAGCGGCGGTGAAGAGCGCGACCGCCTGTTCCAGCCGGGCGACGGCGCGGGTTTCCAGGTCGGGGGTGAAGCGGGGCAGGGGGATGGCGACGGCGAACGCGCCGACCGCGACGCCGTCGACCACCGCCGCCATGCCCAAGCCGCAAATGCCCGGCGTATATTCCTCGCGCGTGCGCCCCACGCCCGATGCGCGGATCGCCGCCAACTCGGTGCGCAACGCCTGTTCGTCGGTCACGCTTTGCGGGGTGAACGGCTCCAGCGGCACCTGCGCGAAATAGGCGTCGATCTCATCGTCGCCCAGGCTCGCCAGCAACGCCTTGCCAGCCGCCAGGCTGTGCATCGGAATGCGCGTGCCCACGCTGATCGAATAGCGCAGCGACTGTTCCGCCGTCTCGGTGACGATCGCCACCAATTGCCACCCGTCGCGCACGAAGAAGGAAGCGGTTTCGTTGGTCTGCGTCCGCAGCGATTTGACCAGCGGTCGCACCTTGTCCGCCAGCGACAGTGCGACGCGCGGCGACCCCAGCCGCGCCAGCGCCGGGCCGGGCAGGTAGCGCCGCCCCTCCCGCGCCAGATAATGCCGTTCCACCAATGTCGCGAGCAGATAGGACAGGCTGCTGACCGGAATGGCGAGGCCCGCCGCAATCTCCTGCGCCACCACACCGGCCGGGCGCGCCACGACATATTCGATGATGTCGATGGTCCGCATCGCCGATTTGACGGTGGATGGCGTGGTGGCATTCATGATGGGCGCCCTCCGTTAAAAGGTCAGGCTACCGCGCCGTTCGGCAAAGCGCCATCCCGCTGCAGTCAGGACGAAGCGGTCGTGAAACGACCCGACCTTGGGCGCGCCCTCGCCGGTGAACAGCAGCATCGCGCTTTCCCCAACGGCCTGCGTCGGGCTGATCACGTCGATCACCACATTGGAACAGACATGCCGCGTCGTCCGCGCCGGTCGGGCGAGGAAGGCGGCGAGGATCGCCGCGCGCCCCTGCGTCCAATCGTCCGGCGCGGTCGGGCGCGCCATCCGTCCATCCTCGGCATAGAGGTCAGCCACGCCCTGCCAGTCGGCCGCATCGTTGAGATTGGCGTAGCGGGCGATCAGCCGGGCGCAATCCGCCTCGATCGCGCGGCGCTCCTCCTCGCTCACAGCCGCGCGTCCGCCAGGTCCGCACCGGCGCGGAGAGAACGCAGCTTCTTCCACGTCACCGCCGGGTCGATCTTGCCATATCCGGCAAAGGTGCCAAACCCGCAATCGGTGCTGGCGATGACCCGATCCTTGCCGACGATCCCGGCAAAGCGCTCGATCCGCTGGGCGATCAGTTCGGGATGTTCGACATAGTTGGAGCAGGTATCGATCAGGCCGGGGGCCAGGATCTTGTGATCGGGGATGGTGGCGTCGCGCCACACCGCCCATTCATGTTCGTGGCACGGATTGGCGGCTTCGAACAGGACGGTGGCCGGGCGCGCGGGCAGGATGATATCGATCACCTTTTCCAGCGGAATGTCATGGTCATGCGGGCCTTCATAATTGCCCCAGCAAATATGCATCCGCATCCGTTCGGGCGGAATATTGGCGGTGGCGGCGTTGAGTGCATCGACATTGGCGGCGGCGATCTTGAGGAATTCCTCGTCACTCGCATCCTGATAGCCGGTGTGGCGCGACATCGCCAAATCGGGGCAATCCAATTGCAGGTCGAACCCTGCCGCGACGATCGTCTCATATTCCTCGCGCATCGCATCGACCAGATCGGCCAGATAGGCTTCGTGGCTGGGATAATGGCGGTTGACCTGGAAGGCGGTGATAAGGCCGGGCGACGCCGCATTCATGAAGGCGCGCACGCCCTCGCTATGGGGCGCGAGCGCTGTTTTGAAACGACGAATGTCATCATGCAGCGGTTCCAGCGTCACCAGTCGCACCGGGCCGATGCAGGAGGCGCGGGTAAATTCCTGGGAACCCATGATTCCCGCCAGCTTCTGCCGCAATTCGGGCAGCGGGGCGAGGTCGGCGGCGGGCCTGCGGTCGATATGGCCGCCAAAGCCGGTCAGCCGCTCGATCATATAGGTGGAATAACCAACCTTGCCCGATTCGCCGTCGCTGACGATGGTGACGCCCGCCTCGATCTGGGCGGTCACCGCGTCGGAAACGGCGGCCTGAACTTGCGTGTCAAAGGCTTGCGCATCATAAGGTTCACCCTTGTCGCGGGCCAGCAACAAGGGGGTCAGGGCATCGCCGCGTGGCAGGCTGCCGACATGGGTGGTGGCTATGGGCATGAAAATCCTCCTCCAGTTGAAGGATGTTCTGCCATAAATTCATGGATGTGGATATATCGCAAACATGAAAATACGCACCGGGGCGAACCCCGGTGCGTTTCACGGCGATCGGACTATTCAGCCCTCGGTCGGTGCCTTCGCCTTGGTCAGGTCATAAGCACCCAGACCCGGCTTGTAGCTCTTCTCGTCGATGAACTGGCGAATGCCTTCCTTGCGGCCTTCGCTCTTGTCGTGGAAATTGGCCGCTTCCTGCATGCGGACCAGATAATCCTCCGCCTCGTCATAGGTCATGGTGCTGACCCGGCGCACCGCATCCTTGGCGAATTTGAGTGCGACGGGGTTTTTGGCCAGCAGCTTGTTCGCGACCTCACGGGTGCGATCCTTGAGCTGGTCGAGCGGCACGCTTTCATTGACCAGCCGCATGGCCGACGCCTGCTTGCCGTCGATCAGGTCGCCGGTCAGCGTCAGCCACATCGCGTCGCGCATCGGCAGCAGGTCGACAACCACCTTGGTCACGCCGCCGCCGGGCAGGATGCCCCAGTTGATTTCGGACAGGCCGAACTGCGCTTCATCGGCGCAAATGGCGAGGTCGCAGGCGAACAGGGGGCCGAAACCGCCACCAAAGCACCAGCCATTGACCATGGCGATGGTGGGCTTTTGATACCAGCGCAGGCGGCGGAACCAGCCATAGCTTTCGCGCTGCGACTTGCGCACGCCGCGCAGGCCGTCGGCTTCGGTTTCGCGGAAATATTCCTTCAGGTCCATGCCCGCAGACCAGGCCGTGCCTTCGCCGCTCAGCACCAGCACGCCGACATCGTCACGAAATTCCAGCTCGTCCAGAACCTCCATCATGCGCCGGTTCAGCGTTGGGCTCATCGCGTTGCGCTTGGCGGGGCGATTGAAATTCACCCAGGCGATGCCGTCCTCGACCGCAAAGGAAACGACGTCTTCTTGGTTTTCCATGATCCTGCTCCCGATAGAATGTATGCTTGGGATACAGTAAGCCGGGGGAGAGTTGCAAGTGAATAATGCATCGCCCCTTTCCGCCGACACCAAGGCGGATGATCTATCGCGATCGAATATGCTAGGTCGCGCTGCATGAGTAGGACAGACGCACAGGCCAAGGGTGAAGAGACGGACGGCGCAGGCACGCGGCGGGGCCAGATATTGGCGATCGCCGCGCAACTCTTCGCGCGCAAGGGCTATCGCGGCACATCAATGCGCGACATCGGCGAGGCGGCCGGTGTGCTGGGTGGCTCACTCTACCACCATATCAAGTCGAAGGACGCGCTGTTCGTCGAGCTGCATCACGCCGCGCTGGACGGTGCCGAAGCACGGATCGCAGCGGCCGTGGCGGCGCAGGATGACCCATGGGCGCAGCTGGAAGCGGCCTGCGCTGCGCTGCTGGAAGTCCAGCTCGATCCCGATTCGCTGACGATGCCGATGATGAATGATTTTCGCGAAGTGCCCGACGCGGTGCGCGTTGCGCTGGTCGAACGGCGCGACCGGTTCGAACAATTGTTCCGCGTCCTCGTCGCCGCGCTGCCGCTACCGGCCGAGATCGACCGGTCACTCTATCGCAATTTGTTGCTGTCGCAGCTCAACAGTGTGGCCGACTGGTATCGTCCGGGGCGGCTGAGCCCAAGCGACATCGCCGCGCAGATCGCCCGCCTCTACCGCCATGACTGATGCTGGACGCTATTTCGTGGCGCTCTTGAGATATGCGATGAGATTGGCGCGGTCAGCCGCCTGCGGCACACCGGCAAAGGCCATGCGATTGCCCGGAACGACGGCGCTGGGTTTGGCGAGGAAGGCATCCAATGTCTTGGCGTCCCACCGTATTTTCGCCTTTTGCATGGCGGGCGAGTAAGTGAAGCCTGCGATGGTTCCTGACGTCCGCCCAAACAGGCCGTTGAGCGCCGGACCCATTTTCTTGGGGCCAGGCTTTACGTCATGACAGAGCGCGCAACGGGCAAATACCACCTTGCCCTTCACGGCATCGCCTGCCTGCGCGAGGGCCGCTACAGGCGTGATTGTCGCCAAGGCAAGCAAAGATCCGGCAAAAATACGCGCTATCGTCATTGTCAGGTCTCTGTCCTTCTACCCGGATTCGCAGGCTGCATGCCCAGCGTTATCGAACATGCAGCCTGAACGGTAGTGGAAGATTGACGCAGAGCGTAGGTGAATGAATAGGCCTAGCGCGTGAGCGCGCCGTGCGTCCCGATCCAGCGCACGAAGGCGTCGAACCAGCCGGTGCTGGTCGTGTCCTTCTGATACATGCCAAAGCCATGGCCACCACGTTCGTACAGGTGGAATTCGGCCGGGCGCTTGGCGGCGCGCCAGTCGTCGATGAGCGCGATGCCGCCATTGGCAAAGAACGGGTCGTCGGCGGCCAGGGCCACGAACAACGGCGGCGCGTCGGCCGGGACTTTCATGGAGGATAGGGGACCATAGATGTTGCCGATGAAGGCGGGCTTGGCGTCCTGGCCCGCCAGCGCCGTCGCCATGGTCAGCATGGCCCCGGCCGAAAAGCCGACCATGCCGATCCGATCGGCATCGACGCCCCATTCGGCCTTGCGCTGACGGATCAGGGCGAAAGCGGCGCGGGCGTCGGCGATCTGGGGCGACAGGTCACCGAAATTGGGGTCGGGGGCAGGGCGGGGTGGTCGAGGGCCAGGAGAAAACATCTCCTGCATCGACTTTTCAAAGGCGGGCATGTCCGCTGGCGTCTGGCGCAGGCGATATTTAAGGACGAAAGCGGCAACGCCGCGATCGGCCAGCGCCTTGGCCACGTCCCAGCCTTCATTGTTCATCGACAGGGTTCGAAATCCGCCGCCCGGCGCCACGACGATGGCCGCGCCGGTTGCCTTGGCGGGATCGGGCAGGAAGGGTGTGAGGGTTGCGACCGTGACGTTGCGGGCAAACAGGCTGCCATATTGGCTGTGCCAGGATTCCTTGGCCGTCGCGCCGGGGAGGGTAGGCGTTCCGAGTTCAATGGCGGTCGGCTGGGCGGGGATGGCGATCGGCACCATCTTGTCGTCCTGAGCCTGGGCCGCGATCGGCGCTGTGATGAGCCAAGTGGCTGCTCCGATCATTGTGGCGAAACCAACTATGCGTTTCATCTGCATCTCTCCTTTGCCTTTTATCTATTTAGCTGTCCCAAATGGCCGCCTGTCATTTTGGCAGGTCGACCTTCTCGCGGATGGTGTAGCTGACGGTCTGGACCGGGCTGCCGGTGCCCGGCTGCCCGCCGCCGATGCTCAATTGATAGTCGCCGGGGATGAGCGCGCGCACGCCGTCTCGCGTCACGAAGCTCAAGTCGCGGGGCGACAGGGTGAAGGCGACTTCCTTCCCTTCGCCCGGCTTGAGCGATACGCGGGCAAAGCCACGCAGGGCTGTGCGGGGTGCGCCATCGAAGCCGGGGGGCGTCACGTAAAGCTGGACGACATCATCGCCCGCCCGTGCGCCGATATTGGTGACGACCGTCCGCACGGTTAGGCCGTCCTTGGCAATGGCGTCGGTCGCGGCCAGCGTGGGCGCTGCATAGCTGAACTGCGTGTAGCTGAGCCCATGGCCGAACGGATAGACGGGCGTACCCTTAAAATAGCGATAGGTGCGCCCGTCCATGCCATAATCGGTGAAGGGCGGAAGATCATCGACGCTCTTGTAGAAAGTGACGGGCAGGCGTCCGGCCGGATTGGTCTTCCCCGACAGGATATTGGCGACCGCCAGCCCGCCCGACTGGCCAGGATACCAGGCCTCCACGATGGCCGAGGCATGGTCCTTGGCCCAGGATAGATCCACCGCGCTGCCGTTCATGACGACGACGACCAGCGGTTTACCCAGCGCCTTGGCCTTTTCCAGAAAGGCGCGCTGATCGCGGGGCAGGTCGAGCGAGGTCTTGTCGCCGCCGATAAAGCCCTCGATCTTGACCGGCATTTCCTCGCCCTCGATATCGGACGTAAGGCCGACGACGGCGACGATCACATCGGCATCCTTCGCACCGTCCGCCAAATCGCGATCGACATTGTCGGAAATGCGCTTCCAGAAGATGGTGGGGCTGGGCGCGATGCTGCTCTCCCCCTGGAGACGGATGACATAGCGCTGGCCCTTGGTCATGCGAACCTCGGTCAGGTCGAGCGGTTCGGCCCAGCGGGAATAGTCTTCGGCGCTGACCACGGCTTTGCCGTCGAGCGAGACGGTGCCTTTGACACCGGTCAGCGCGACGCGATACAGCCCCGTTTCCGGCGCGACCAGATAGCCGGTCCAGACGACCTTATAGCGTTTCGACACCTGCTGGAATTCACTCGCGCGGGAAACGAGGCTTGTTTCTACGCGGGTCAGCACGGGCTTGGCTTCGAAGCCGTCATCCCCGCTGGCATTGAAATATTCGGCGCGCAGACCGGGCTTGCCGTCCGGGGTCAACAGCGCGGTGCCGGGAACCGGATCGCCATCGGTAATGGAGGGGCCAAAGGGGACGAGGGTGAGCGCGGAGCCGGGCATCGCCTGCCGAATGCCATCGGCCACCGAGATGGGCGGAGCGCTGCGGGGCGAGGAATAATTGCCGCGCAAAACGCGGGTTGCGTCGGCCAGCGGCCCGGTCAATGCAATCTTGGTTCCGGCCTTCAGCGGCAGGATGCCGTCATTCTTGAGCAGTACCAGGCTCTTTTCTGCCGAGGTCAGGGCAAGCGCCTGATGTTCCGCCGTCCCAATCCGACTGACCGGCATGGCATTGGGCTTGCGGCTCGACAGGCCAGGGAGGTCGCCATTGCGATAGCGCGCGGAAAACAGCCGGACGAGCGCGGTGTCGATATCGCTCATGCCGATATAGCCGCGCGCGAGCGAGGCTTTGTAGCGATCGCCCAGACCTGTCTGGCCATTGAGCGTCGCATTATTGCATTCGCTATCGACACCCTGGCGCAGCGCGACCGCGACACCGGTTGCGGCGTCGGGCGCAAATTTATGGTTGTCATATATGTCAACGACGGCGTCGCAATCGGACACGACATAGCCGGTAAAGCCCCATGCATCGCGCAGATAATCCTGCAACAACATAGGACTCCCGCAGGCGGGTTGGCCATCGACTCGGTTATAGGCGCACATGATCGACCCGGCCTTGCCCTCGACGATGGCGGCGCGGAAGGCGGGCAGGTAGCTGTCCTCCAGATCGCGCTTGGTTGCGAAGATATTGTCGGTGTGGCGGCTTGGTTCCGGCCCGCTGTGGACAGCGAAATGCTTGGGTGTGGCGACGATGTCAGGCAGATCGGGATTGTCGCCCTGCATCCCCTGAATGAAGGCCACGCCGATCCGGGCCGTCAGGAACGGGTCTTCGCCATAGGTCTCCTGGCCGCGGCCCCATCGGGGATCGCGGAAGAGATTGATGTTGGGCGACCAGGTGTTGAGGCCCGTGCCGATCTTGCCGAGATGGCCGGTCTGGCGACCAAGGGTGTGGAGCGCCTGCACCTCCGTACTGATGGTGGCCGCAACCGTCTTGATCAGCGGCGCATCGAATGTCGCGGCAAGGCCGATGGGTTCCGGGAAATTGGTGGTCGGAACCGCGCCGATCGCGCCATGCAGCGATTCTGTCCACCAGTTATAGGCCGGGATTTTGAGCCGGGGGATGGCCGGTGCCACGTTGAGGAGCTGTTCGACCTTTTCATCCAGCGTCAATTGATCGACGATGGCCTGCGCCTTGGCATCCGCCTCTTTCCAACTGTCATTGGCAAGCGCAACGCTATGCACAGTCAAGCCGGCCAGGATCATCGCGCCCGCAGCACAGCGTAGCAAAGATGCCTTCATCCTCATGTCTCCCTGAATGCGTCGTTGCGACGTCGGTCTTGTCGAAAAGGGCCGCGTGGCCCTTGGGCATTGTCGTCGCTCATGGCGTCGGCGCACAAGCAGCGGCCGAGGAAGCGATGGCTTCCCCGGCCGGTGTAGTGTCACTGGGCAGCGCTCTTCGTCGCTGCGCCGCTCAGGATCGGGTTGATCGTGCGGATGCTGCCATCGTCATTATGATGGAGTTCGGTAACCTTGACGTTGCGCAGGCGGGTTTGGCCCGACAATTGTGTGTCGGCATAGAAAAGCCACCAGCGGCCATCCCATTCGGCGATCGAATGATGGGTGGTCCAGCCTTCCACCGGTTCAAGGATGCGGCCCTTATAGGTGAAGGGACCATAGGGCGATTCGCCTACGGCATAGACCAGATAATGGGTGTCGCCGGTCGAATAGCTGAAATAATATTTGCCGTTAAATTTGTGCATCCATGATGCTTCGAAGAAACGGCGATCATGGTCGCCGCCCAGCAGGGGCTTGCCCTGTTCATCGACGATCTGCAACGGCCGGGGCGTTTCGGCGAATTCCAGCATGTCGCCGGTCATCTTGGCCACGCGGGGCAGTAGCGCGGGCTTGTCATCCTGCTCCAGGTCGGTCTTCGACCCGTTCGGATCATATTTGCCGTTGGCATAACGCTGCAACTGGCCGCCCCAGATGCCGCCGAAATACATATAGCTTGCGCCATCATCATCGGTAAAGACGGCGGGATCGATCGAATAGCTACCCTTGATCGGCTGTGGTTGCGCCTTGAACGGACCCATCGGATCCTTCGACGTTGCAACGCCGATGCGGAACACGCCTTCCTTATCCTTGGCCGGGAAGTAGAGATAATAAGTGCCATTCTTGCGCGCGGCGTCGGGTGCCCACATCTGGCGATCCGCCCACGGCACATCCTTGACGTCTAGCGCTACCGGTCCGACCGTTACCGGCCCGCCGATCTTGTCCATCGACAGTATGCGATAGTCGCGCATCTCGAAATGGCTGCCAAGATCATCCTCGGCGGTTGGTCCGTCGATATCGTGGCTGGGGTAAACATAGATTTTGCCATCCCAGACATGGGCAGACGGGTCGGCGGTATAGATGTCCTTGACCAGCGGCTGGGACAGATATTTCGAAGCGTCTGCGGCATTGGCGGCTGGCGCCTGCGCATTGTCCGCGCTCTGCTGGCACCCGGCGGTCAACAGGGCCATCGCCAAGGGCAGGGTTCCGAGCAATATCCGTCGCGTCCGGGGCATCAGTCTCTCCTTCATGTTTCGATCATGAATAGCGCTATCATAAGCGCATGGCAATCAGCCTATTGGATATTGTGCCCATCTATAATCGCTGCGATATAAGGCGTGAGAATTGCGGCCCGGATGATGGTAGCGCAATCAAGGGAGAGAGACATGAAGCGTTTACGAGCCTCCTGCGTCGGGATTGCGCTGCTGCTGAGCAGCACGGCGGCAATAGCACAGACGCCGAGCGAACCCGCCCTGCAGTTAAACGAAAAGGGCTATTTCGAAGGCCCGGCGGTCAATGTTCTGGCCTTTTCTAACTGGTATGACGGCCTGTTTGCGGATGCAAAGATCAGCGGTATCGAAATCATCCAGCAGGGTATGCGCAGCGCGACCAATGGCGACGTGCGTTTGTCGGCGACGCCCGGACAATGGGATGCGATCGGTGCGCTGGTGGATCGCAAGGTGGATGCCAAGGCCGGGGTCATTGAAACGACGCTGCGCTATGCCGCCCATGACTGGCAATATGTCATTCGCGCCGAGCGGCGCGGGGGCGCGGTTGAACTGAGCATCATTCTCGACAAGCCGGTGCCGCAGGCCTTGGCGGGCAAGGCCGGGTTCAACCTGGAACTGCTGCCGTCGGCCTATTTCCATCATGCCTATCTGGCGGACGAGCGTACCGGCACCTTCCCGATCTATCCTGCAAGCGCCATGGAGCGGACAGCGGAGCGCAATGCGGCCAGCGGGCGGAGCGAAGGGCCGGGTGCGGAACCGTTGCCGATGGCCAGCGGTCGCCGCTTCGTCCTGGCACCGGAAGACCCCGCGCGCCGGATCAGCGTGAGCAGCGATCAGCCGATCGAGCTCTATGATGGACGCAATCAGGCGCAAAATGGCTGGTTCGTGTTGCGATCGATTCTGCCTGCAAACAAGACCGGTACGGTGCTGCAGTGGACGGTGAAGCCGCAGGCCGACCCCGATTGGCTGCGCACGCCCGTCATCGCACATTCGCAGCTCGGCTATGCGCCCGATGGCCCCAAGATCGCCACGGTGGAACTGGATCGCAACGACAAGCGGCGGCCACCGCTCAAATTGCTGCGCCTGGACGCCAACGGCGCGGCGGTGCCGGTGGCGACTGGCCTGCTGAAGCCTTGGGGCGACTATCTACGTTATCATTATCTGCAACTCGATTTCAGCGCGGTTAAGCAACCGGGGCTCTACATGCTGGAATATGGCGATGTCCGCACCGCGCCGTTTCGGATCGCGCAGGATGTCTATGCCGATGCCTGGCACCCGACCAACGATGTCTATTTCCCGGTCGCGATGGACCATATGTCGGTCAACGAAGCCTATCGCAGCTGGCACGGCGATTCCCATCGCGACGATGCGCGTCAGGCACCGCTGAACCATGAGCATATCGATCTGTACCGGCAGGGATCGACGACCGATACGCGCTTCAAGCCGGGCGAGCATATTCCGGGGCTCAATGTCGGCGGCTGGTATGATGCCGGTGATTTCGATATCCGCACCCAGTCCCAATATCAGGTGGTGCGCTCGCTTGCCGATGCGGCGGAGCGGTATCGGCTGGATCGCGATACGGTAAGCGTCGATCAGGCGCGGCGGCATGTAGAAATGCATGTGCCCGACGGACAGCCCGACATGGCGCAACAGGTCGCGCATGGCACCCTGCAATTGCTGGCCCAATTCGATGCTGTCGGCCATGCCATTCATGGCATCGTGGAGCCCGATGTCGCCCAATATACGCATTTGGGCGATGCGGTGAACAAGACCGATGGGTTGCCCTATGACCCGGCCTTGAAACCGGGTGAGGTTCGGAACGGGCGGAGCGGAACGCCGGACGATCGCTGGGCCTTCACCAGCAAGTCATCGGCGCTCAACTATGGATCGATCGCCGGGCTGGCGGCCGCCGTGCGGGTGTTGCGCGGGCAGGATGATGCGCTGGCGCAGCGCGCGTTGGAAACTGCCGAGCGGGTCTGGCAGCAGGAACAGGGGCAGGCCCCGGATATGTTCAGCCATGGCAACACCACAGGCGGGCCGCTTGATGCGGAGATGTTCGCGGCGGCGGTGGAATTGCTGCGCACCACCCGCAAGCCGGTCTATGCCGCCAAGGTGCAGGCGCTCTGGCCCGCCATCGAAAAGGGTTTTGGCTTCAACGCGCAGACGGCTGTCGCGGCGATTCCCTACATGCCCGCCTCCTATCGCACTGGGATGATCCCGGCGGTGCGCCGTTGGCAGGCGCAGAGCGTGGAGATGGCAAGCGCCAATCCCTTCGCCGTCCCGATTACCACTGGCGGCTGGGCTGGATCGGGGACCGTCCTTGGCTATGCCCTGACGGCTGAGGCGTTGCATCGTGCTTTCCCCGATATCGTCGGGCCGGACGCGCTATTTCACGGCATGGCGTTTCTGACCGGCCACCATCCTGCGTCGGACATATCCTTCGTGTCGGGTGTCGGCACGGTGTCGAAGGAGGTCGCCTATGGCAATAACCGGGCGGACTTTTCCTTCATCGCAGGCGGCGTCGTGCCCGGCATATTGGTGATCAAGCCGGACTTCCCCGAAAATCACGAGGATTGGCCCTATTTTTGGGGCCAGAATGAATATGTCATTCCAGAAGGCGCGGCGTGGATCGAACTGGCCAATGCGGCCAACCATCTGAGCAAGGGGACGCAGTAAGCGGTAACGGTTGCCGCCGGTCAGACCGGCGGCAGTCCGTGCGCGACGATCTTGTTGATCAGATCCCGGTGGCGGGGTAGCCCGGCGCATAATTTGTCGGTCAGCGCGGCATTTTCGCGGCGGGCGCGATCGGCCAGGCGGTAATCCCGGCTGAGCGAGGCGGGATCGACTTCGGTATGATAGCCCATGCCGTACAAGACATATTGATAGCTGGCGGCCGGGAAGACTTCCTCCACGCGGTCGAACTCGTCGTGGAACCAGGGGGACTGGTAGCGCCAGAGCAGGAGCAATTCCTTCAAGCGATCCGGGATGGTTTCATCGCGTACATTGTCGCGCCAGAAATCGCTGTCGGTGCGCTTTGTCAGCACATAATGGAGCTTGAGGAAGTCGATGATGCGGCCCCAGCGATAGTGGGTCGTCGCGTTGAAGCGCGAGGAGATGATGTCCATCACCTCGCGACAGGCGGGCATTTGTTCGGCAATGATCTTGGCCGACAATTCGATCAGCACGATCGCGGAGGCTTCGAGCGGTTCGAGGAAACCGGCGGCCAGGCCCACGGCCACGCAATTGCCTTTCCAGAAGGTTTCGCGATGGCCCGAACGGATCTTGATCTTGCGGGCGTTCAGACCATCGGCCGCCGGGCCGATATAGGCGCGCAGCTCGCGTTCGGCTTCTTCGTCCGAAATATGGCTGCTGGAAAAAACATGGCCGACGCCGCGGCGCGTCTGGATGCCGATGTCCCAAATCCAGCCTGATGTCTGCGCCGTAGAGATGGTGTGGGATGCCATCGGGCTATCCGGCCGTTCATAGGGCACTTGCATCGCCAGCGCCGTATCGCAGAACAGGACGTCGTTGCAGTCCTTGAACGGCACCTTCATCGCGCCTTCAATCAACAGCGCCTTGAAGCCGGTGCAATCGACGAACAGGTCGCCTTCGATCTCGCCTGCCTGCGCGGTCTGTATGGCGCGAATGTCGCCATTCTCGTGCATCAGCACCTGTTGGACATCCGCCAAAACGTGCCGCACACTCAGCGTTTCGCAACAATGGCGTTGGATGAAAGGCGCGAATTTGCCCGCGTCGAGATGATAGGCATAGTTGGCGAGGGCATCATATTCAGCCGTCGCAATCGTCTTGGGGGCCAGGCCGTCGTCGCAGATGCGGCCCTGCGCGCTGACGCTGTCGCAGAAACTTTCGCCCTGATTGCTTGCCAGCCAATGCGGGGCAAGGTTCACCTGCCCGAAATTCTGCGGGAGCATCAGGGGATGATAATAGCCGTCATCGACCGCGCCGGTGGTCCAGCGGTCGAAGCGTGCGCCTTGTTTGAAAGCGGCATCGCATTCGCGGAAAAAATCGGACTCCGACACGCCCATGCGCGATAGCGTGGTGCGGAGCGTCGGCCATGTTCCCTCTCCCACGCCGATGATCGGGGTGTTGGGGGATTCGACCAAAGTGACGCTGAAACCCTGGCCAATGCGGGTGCGATGGCGGGCCGCGATGATGCCAGCGGTCAACCAGCCGGCAGTCCCGCCGCCGACGATCACGATGTTGCGGACAGGATGAACCATAAGAGAGAAATCACCATTAAAAAGGAGGGGATGTCAATCGACATCCCCTCCAGGGCGAGAACCGTTAGAAGCGGTAGCGTGCGCCCGCCGTGAAACGGCGGCCATAAGCATACACATCAAGCAACTGGTTGGAGAAGCGGCCATGGGTGCTGACCGTTTCGTTGGTGATGTTGAGCGCTTCGCCGAACAGGCTGAACCGTTCGGTTAGCTGGTAGCTGGTGCTCAAATCGATCTGCAGGCTGGAATTGACGAAGGTCGGTTCCGCGCCAAAGGCCGAGTTGTTCTGGGCCTGACCAAAGACCTGCAGATATTTGTCGCGCCAGTTGACGGCGGTACGGAACTGGAAGCCTTCCTTGTCATAGAAGGCGACAAGGTTGGCCGAGTTGGCAAGCCCGGTCACGGCAAAGCCGCTCTGCGACAAATTGGTTTCGTCATAGGGCTTGTTGGTTTCGACGAAGGTGGCGTTGGCGTTGAAGCCAAAGCCGCTGTCACCGAAAACATGCTGCCATGCCAATTCGACACCCTTGATCGTCGCGGACGGTCCATTGACCCGCTGCGACACAGCAAAGTTCGCCTCCGCACCGGTCGTAGGATCAATGACGCCGTTGATCGTCTGGCGCTGGACGCCCTGCACAACGAAGTTCGTCACATCCTTGAGGAAGAAATTGACGGAGGCGTAGGAATTGCGCTGGTAATACCATTCCATCGCCAGGTCGAAGTTATCGGCCAGATAGGGCTTCAGGTTCGGGTTGCCGCCCGTTGCTGTCAGGGCTCCGACGCGCTGGCCGACGCCAACGTTAAGAACCGGCGTAAGCGTGTTGAGTGCTGGGCGCGTCAGCGTGCGCGAAGCGTCGAAACGCAGGTGCAGGCTGTCGGTCAGTTCCAGTTTCATGTCGAGGCTCGGCAGGAAGTAGGAATAGCTGCTCTTCGTGGAGATAGGCTGCGATTCGCCAAAGGCCACAGTGAGCAACGTTGGATCGGCTTCGCTTCCGACAATGGAAACAGGCAGTCGTCCGATACCGGCTGATACCAATTTCGTGATTTCTTCGCGCGCGCCGGCGTTGAAGTAGAAAGGCATCCCGGCAACGTCGGCTTCGAAATTCACCCGGACATAGGCCGACCAGGTCTTTTCCCGCACATTCTGCACGCTGCCCGGATCGAGCAACAGATCAAACGCGCCGGTAAAGGCGGTGCCGCAGCAGCCAGCGTTATAGCCCGGAATGGTCTGCGCCTGGGGATTGCCGAGGCCTTCCAGATAGCGCTGATATTCCTTGGCGTCATATTTCAGCAGACCGGGTGGCAGGACGCCGGAGAAGCCGGGGATGAAGTTATTGGTGCCGATCACGCCCTGGATCAGGCTGGCGGGCATGAGGACACCGCTGCCCTGGCCGGATGGCGGACCGTAACCCGCATAAGCCTGCCAGAAGTTGTTGGTGAAGGTGCTGCTGTTCTGGAGTTTGAATTCATCCTCCATATAGCGGCCACCGAACTTGATGGTCAGATTATCCTGTTCCCAGGTTGCGCCGAGGCGGAACTGCTTGATTTCGTCGCTGTTGACCTGCTGCTGCCGCACGGTGACGTGCGAGCCGATGATGGTCTGGTCCAGCCAACGCGAGGCATCGCCATTGGGACCATAGGCCGTCAGTTCCGGGAAAGCCTTGCTGCTGTTACCGGATACACGAATGCCATTGGCGGTGCCCAGCAGACCACCATAGCCGATATCGCCATTTTCGCTGCTGATTTCACCATCGGGGTTCTGACGGCTCTTCGAATAACTGGCATCCGCCTCGATCTTGAGGTTGGACGTCGCGTCCCACACCATGTTCAAACCGATTTGGTTTGTTTCCAGCACGCGAGTATCCGTGCCCGCGGTGAAGTCGGTCGGCGATCCCTGCTGCACGAAGTCGATCGTCGTGCCGTTTTCATCCTGTTGGACATCGCGCATCGAGCCCTGGTTGAACCAGACGCCGAAACCGGCAATGTCGGTGACAATCTTCTGTCGCGAATAATTGTCGTCGAGCGTCAGGACGATGTCGTCGGACGGTGCCCATTGCAGGGCGATGCGGCCGTCGATACGCTCATCCTTGGTATAGCGCTGATCGGCGCCATATTGCTGGCCATACCAGCCGACGACGCTCTTGCGGTCACTCGGCGCTGCGTCGACATCATCGGATGGCGCACAGCTTGCCGCATTGCTGCCTGCCAACTGACATGGGGCGAAAAGGCCGCCCTGCCAACCGGATACATAGACGCGGTTCACCTGCGTATCGCGACGGGTGTAGATGCCGTCGATCAGGATACCGAGCGTGTCATCGGCAAAGGTCTTGCTGAACAGGGCACCGACGGTCGGCACCACCTTGCCCGCATCGTCCTGGATCGAACCAGCGGCGCTGAACGCGACGCGCGTGCCGGGGCTGTCGAACGGCTTGGGGTAGGAGATGTTGACGGTCGCACCGATCGAGCTGCTCGACAGCGATACGTCAGGCGTCTTGAGCACGGCGAGCTGGCCGACGAAATCGGCACCGACCGAGGAGAAGTCGACCGAACGGCCACCGGTCGCGGTGGAGATGCGGCGACCATCGATCAGCGTTTCGTTGAAGTCGCCGCCAAAGCCGCGCACGGTGATGCCATCGGGCTCGCCGCGCGAACCGGACCGGTTGATCGACACGCCCGGAAGGCGCTGCAGCGATGCCGCAACGTTGGAATCCGGGAACTTGCCGATATCTTCCGCCGAAATGACGTCGACGACACCAGCCGAGTTACGCTTGATGTCGAGATTGCGTTGCAGCGACCCACGGATGCCGGTGACGACGATGTCCGCTTCGCTGGCAGGGTTCGTGATGGTGGCCTGTTCGGCCACTTGCGCAACGGCCGGAAAGGCGATTGCCAAGGCCAAGCCGCTGGCTGTCGCCGCCAGGCTCTTGCGGCTGCGCTTCGCCAAACGAGCGCGATCGAAATCTGTCTTCATGATCCTCCCCTTACTCCCACTTCTTCTCGCCCGAACGTCGCGACACTATTGTCACGCACGATCACAGTTTCAGGCTTTGGGGGGAGGGGCCGTCGCACGAACGGATTTGATCCTCACCCAAGCCTTTTCTTTTCTAGGCGTAAATGGTAGCGCTATCGAAACGGGCAATCAAGCGAAATTGTATGTGTAAATATCGCCCCGTGTGATTAGGCTGTCGGAGACGAAAAATGCGTCCAGACAGGGCGGCGGCAGCGTGAGAATGTGCCGCAGGAGGAGAGGGTATGGAATCGCTTCAGTTGCTCAATAATGTGGCGCATGCCGGTTTGCGGATGCGGGCACCGGACCATGGATCTGGTCCGTTCGTGCGAATCGTCGTTGGTGAAATCCTGGCCGCTGCCGCTGCCTGCCCGATTCTTTTTTCCAAACATGCCGAGACGGGCCGATTCTATCTGGGGGCGCTAACCGGGTTGAAGCCTGGCGAGCATCTGGTGGATTCGCCCGATGATCGTCCCGCCTTTCGGGCGCTGGAGGCGGATCGCGAAGGCTTCTTTACGGCCGAGGAGAATATCGCCTTCGACCCGGACCATCCCCGCTTTGCATCCGGCGATGGTGACCCGTTGTTCGATGCGGAAGGGAAGCCCACCCTACAATTGCGCGTCGTCCAACAGGCGCTAAGCCGCCTGGTTGCGGGGATGGAGGCGACCGAAGCCTTCATCGCCGCCTTGCTTGCGCACCGGCTGATCGAGCCGATCGACATCGCGCTCAGCTTTGATGATGGGGAGACGGTGCGGCTGGATGGGCTCTATACGGTGAGCCTCGATAGTCTCGATGATCTGGACGATGCGGCCGTTATGATGCTGTTTCGATCCGGGCATCTGCGCCTTGCCTATGCCATCGCCGGATCGTTGCAGCATATCAGCCTGATGGCGCGTCGGCGGAACGACAGGCTTGGACGGTTCGGCTGACCGATGGCCAGTGCCGCTGTCCCTATCCTGGAACGAACCGTTGCCGAAGTCGGAGGTGTCGAAGGTTTGCGACATTTGGCGCAGGCGTGCCGCCCCGTTGTGATTCGGGGTGTCTGTAGCGACTGGCCTGCGATGCAGATGAGCGTACAAAGCAATGACGCCGTGCTTGCCTATCTGGCGCGATTCGACAGCGGATCGACAGCGGAATATTTCGCTGGTCCGCCAAATTTATGTGGGCGCTATCATTATGGCGATGGGCCTGGCGGCTTCAACTTTGCCAGGGAAACCATCGCCGTTCGGCAAGCGATCGCGCGGATCGCCGTCAATGCGCAGGATGCGGGCGAGACCGGCTATCTGGGTTCGCTGCCGACCGATCATCATTTCCCCGGCTTTGCCGAGGCGAATCCATGCGCGTTGTTGCCGCCGAACGTCCGCCCCCGGATATGGCTGGGCAATGCCTCGACCGTTGCCTGCCATTATGACACCTATGATAATCTGGCCTGCGCAGTAGCCGGGCGGCGACGCTTCACCCTCTATCCGCCCGATGCGATCGGCGATCTCTATGTCGGGCCGATCGACCATACATTGTCGGGCCAGCCGATATCGCTGGCGGCTGGAACTGCAGGCGACGATCCGCAATATCCCCGCTTTGCGGCCGCGCGGGCGAGGGCCGTGGTAGTGGATATGGCCCCCGGAGACGCGCTCTACCTCCCCAAATTATGGTGGCACCAGGTCGAGGCGCTCGATCCCGTCAACATCCTCGTCAATTATTGGTGGGATGGTTTCAGCGCCGGGCCGGATGCGCCGCACACCGCCATGCTGCTCGCCATGATCGCCATCGCAGAACGGCCAGCGGCAGAACGGGACGCCTGGCGCGCCTATTTCGACCATTATGTCTTTCGCCCCGACGGCCATCCTTTGGCCCATATGCCGGAAGGGCAGCATGGGGTGTTGGGGCCGCTAGGCCAAGGAAATTATGGGCGGATACGCGCCTTGGTGATGCGCCTGTTGCGCGGACAATAACGACGAAAATGGAGGGGTTGGCATGACGTTCAAGACACGGATGATGGTCGTTGCGGCGTTGGCGATGGCCGGGGCATCGATGCCTGCGTTGGCGCAGGTTGCGACGGGTGCGCCGCCAGCTGTCGCCGGGGCAAAGCCGGTAACGATCGAGCGCATCAAGGTGCATGCTCCGACGATCGAGGGCAATCTGGAAGGCGAAGCGGCCGACCGCGATGTGTTGGTGATCCTGCCGCCCAGCTACGGCCGCGAACCATCACGGCGTTATCCGGTCGTGTATGCCCTGCACGGCTATTCGATCGGCGCGGAGGAATGGGCGAAGGAAATCCACATTCCCCGGACCGTGGAAGGCGCCTTCGCCAAGGGCGCGCAGGAGATGATCCTGGTGCTGCCCGATTCCAAGACGGTCCATAATGGGTCGATGTATTCCAGTTCGGTGACGACCGGCGATTTCGAGAGTTTCGTTGCGCGCGATCTGGTCCGTTATATCGACGGCCATTATCGGACGATCGCACAGCGCGAAAGCCGGGGGCTGGCAGGGCATAGCATGGGCGGTTACGGGACCAGCCGCATCGGCCTGAAACATGCCGATATGTTCGGTGCGCTTTATATGATGAGCCCCTGCTGCCTGTCGCCCCGCGATCCGGCGCAGATCGATCCGGCCGTGTTCAAACAGCTCGAAGCGGTAAAGTCGCCCGCCGATTCGGCTGGGCTATCCTTCATGCTGCGCGCGCAATTGGCGACGGCTGCCGCCTGGTCGCCCAACCCGCAAAAGCCGCCGCTTTATCTGGACATGCCGGTCAAGGACGGGGTGGTGCAACCCGATGTCGTGGCCAAATGGGCAGCGAATGCGCCGTTGGCGTTCGTCGATCAATATATCGGCAATCTCCGCCGCTATCGTGCGATCGCCATCGATGTCGGCGAGAAGGATGGATTGAAAGCTGATGCGCAGACGCTGCATGGCGTGCTTGATCGCTATGGCATTCCCAACAGTTTCGAAATCTATGAGGGCGATCATACCAACCGGGTGGCTTGGCGATTTCAGGATAAGCTGCTGCCCTTCTTCAGCGCGCATCTCGCCTTTCAGGGCGCGCGATAAGCGGGCGGGTCAGACCTCCAGGTTGTCAAACGAATGAAAATGGCGGCACTAAAAGATAGCGTTAACATTAATGGCCTGATCGGCGCTTGTAAGCGGCGCTGTTCGGACGTTCTGCAAGCGCGGAACGGCATAATTTGCATAGCGGGAGGATCACATATGAAGCGCTCAAATCGGTATATCACGGCCGTAGCTATGGGATTCCTCCCGGTGATAGCTATGCCTGCTGCTGCAGCACCTGGCTTCGACGCGCTATCTGGTGACCATTCGGTTATCCAGCGCGATCGTCCGGCCCTGATCCGTGGGAGGGCTGATCCGGGCGAGATGATCACGATAACATTGGGCGCGGTGACTCAGGTCGTGACGGCGGATGCGCAGGGGCGGTTCCAAGCGGGGTTTGCCGCGCTTACCAAGGCTGGACCGATCGCACTGTCGGCGCGCAGCGACAAGGGGCAGGCAACTGCGCGAGACGTGGTCGTGGGCGACGTCTTCCTATGTTCGGGCCAGTCGAACATGGAATTGGAAGTGCGCAATGCGCAGGATGCCATGGGGCAGATACGCAATTCGTCGGACGAGCAACTGCGCCTGATGACGGTTCCGCGCGAAGCGGCGGACCAGGCACGGCAGGACTTTGCCAGTGCGGTGTCGTGGAAGACGGCCAGCTCGGAAAGCGTGCCCGATTTTTCCGCTGCCTGCTATTATATGGCGCGAGACCTGCGCAAGACGGCGGGCGTTCCGATCGGCGCCATCTCCAGCAGTTGGGGCGGATCGCAGATCAGCCCCTGGATGGGGGAAGTGGCCCAGGCCGCGATCGGTCGCGCCGATCGCTCCGCCATGGTGAGGTTGCACGCCAGCGATCCCATCGCTGCCGAACGAGCGGCGAGCGCCGAATGGGAAGACTGGTGGCGCGCAGCCACCGGCGATGCAGTCGGTAAAGAACCTTGGCAGCCTGGTAGCGCTCTTGCATGGGCAGATGTGCCGAAATTGGGGCCGTGGGAAGAATGGGGCGTCAGTGCTCTCGCCGAATTCAACGGCATGGTCTGGTTCCGGCGCGAGGTCATTTTGACCGCTGCGCAGGCGGGCCAGGCGGCGACCCTGTCCTTGGGTACTATGGATGATGTCGGCCGGGTCTGGATCAATGGCAGTCCAGTGGGGATGAGCGCCAAGGCATGGCAGCCCACCAGCCTGACCGTGCCACCAGGTCTGTTGAAGGCGGGTCGTAATGTCCTGATCATCAATGTGATGGATAATTATGCCAATGGCGGGTTGCTGGGACCGGCGAGCGACATGGCCTTGCGGTTTGCAGATGGGGGCGATGTGCCGTTGGGCGACAAGTGGCGCTATGCCGTGGCAGCCAAATCGCCCCCCGGCGCGCCGCGTGTGCCATGGGCTGATGTGACCGGCGCGGGCACGCTCTTTAATGGCATGATCGCGCCGCTGGGTGCGATCGGCTTGAAGGGTGTTGCCTGGTATCAGGGCGAGTCCGATGTTGACCTGCCTGGCTATGCCGATCGGCTGGCGGCAATGATGGCCGAATGGCGCGACCAATTCCGCGCGCCCGACCTGCCCTTCGTCATCGTGCAGCTCGCCGCCTATGGCAAGCCGACGACGACACCGTCGGAGAGTGGCTGGGCGCGGATGCGCGATACGCAATATCGGGCCGTGGCAGCGGACCCCCATGCGGCGTTGGCCACGGCGATCGATCTGGGCGATCCGTTCGATATTCATCCCGGAGAGAAGCAGGAATTGGGTCGTCGTCTCGCGCGCTCGATGCGGGCTGTTGCCTATGGCGAACGGCATGCCGCCAGCGGTCCGCAGGCGGCCAGAGCCATCGCTACGCCGGATGGCGGGGCCATGATCGAATTTTTAGGGCTAACGGGCGCCCTTCAGACGCGTAGCGCCGCGCAGGCGATCGGCTTTGAGCTTTGCGGGCAAGCGGCGGATAGCTGTCGCTATGTCGGCGGCGAGGTGGAAGGATTGCGCATCCATCTTGCAGGTGATGGTCAGCCAGCCGTGCGGGTGCGATATGGCTGGGCGGATTCGCCGGTCATCAACCTCTATGACGAGGCCCCTCTACCGGTCGGTTCGTTCGAGCTGCCGATCGGGACAGGTCGTTAGGGAATGGCTATGATGGGCGGGCGGATTACTACACCGCCCACCCATCATGGCGATCAGCGTAGCAGGGCCGCGTCACCCCAACTGACGGGCAGCATTTCGCCCGGAACCCCGTCATCGGCTTGCGCGACCATCTCGATGAGGGCGACGCCTTTTACATCGACGGCAATCGGCGTTGGCGTTTCGCCGCGGCGAACAAGCGGCGTTCGCGCCAGCAGCTTGCCGTCGCCATAGACAGCGAAACGGACACCATGGCGCGAGTCCGCTGCACTGTCATCTACCCCAGCCATGGCCGTCAGGCGGCTATAGCCCTTGTTCCGAATTTCCAGCCGTGAATTGGCAAGGACGCCAATGCCGGACGCATAGGTCTTGCCAGCGATCGCGAGCGGCTGGTTATAGGGGGTCGCATCGGGCTGCGCGCCGCCCCAACCCGCATAGATGGGACGTTCGCCCAGCCCGCGCGTGCTGCGCCAGCCGGGAATGGAGCGGAAGATCGTGGGATCAGGCGCAGGGGCGGTAACCCCATCGACGGCCGGGTTGATATTGCCAGGTTGCTCCGAAAGATAAAGACCGTCCGCTAGGGTCCGATCGCCCTTGGCCATGAAGACAAGCGTCTGTCGTGGCGCAACCTTCAAGGCCTGCTCCCCGGTAAAGCGGCTCTGTTCGCCCGTCCAAAGGTCGGTCAAAGCCACGGCTTGGTCATCGCGGAATTTGAGATGGCCGGCCGTCAGTACTGCATCGACCGGCGCAAGGCCCCGGTTGAACAGCGCGACCGCCTTGTCGCCATTGGCCAATGTCTTGACCAAAATCTGCAATGAATCGCTGTCGAAGGCGACGATGGCCTGATGGCCAGCCGGATCCTGATTGACGGCGATCAGGTCGGCATTGCCGAAAATATCCATCAAGGATTGCGGGGTCTTGCGTAGGTCCGCGCCGATCAGCAGCGGGGCGTTCATCATCGCCCAGAGCGCAAAATGCGATCGCGCTTCGGTCAGATGCTCGGCGTCGAAATCGCCCTGACCGATGAACAGCATGTCGGGATCGTTCCAAGACCCCGGATGGGCATAGAGCGCTCGGCGTACCGCGCTGTCATAGTTCGTCAGCATCCGCGCCCAATGGGGCGTGATATCGTCGCTGGTGCGCGAGCTATTGCCATAATCCTTGCCCCAGGCGCGCACATTGGCGCTACCCCACACGCAGAGCGAGAGCAGATAGTCATTGTCCGGGTTATGACGGGTCAGCGACTGGTTGATCTGGCTGAACAGTCCCTGCACCGCAGGAACATTCGAGCGGGTGACCGACGCCTGGTCGATCAGGGGCGCGAGCATGCGATACTTGCCGGACTTCACCGGCGCGCTGCCCTCGCCAAAGGCGCGGATGCCGCATCCGTCCACTTTGATGAGATCGAAACCCCAATCGGCAAAGAAGAGTCGAATATCCTGATCGATATGGCCATAGAGTCCGACCTCGCGTTCAGCGATCGACCCTTCGGGCAATTGCGCGTCGCCAGTCGAATAGGCCTGCGAACAGCTATTGCGGCCAAGGTCCGAATAAATGCCTGCCTTGAACCCCATGGCATGGAGCTTGTCGGTCAGGGGACGGAAAGACGGGTCGCCCTTGCCCGCGCGCAGGGACGATGGGAATTTCTCCGAACGGATCAGCAATTTTCCATCATTCGTCCGGCGCTTAAGCCACCAACCGTCGTCGATATTGATATATTGATAGCCCTTCTTGGCGAGGCCGCTGTCGATGATCCGCTGCGCCGATCCGAGCAGCTTTTCCTCATCGATCTCGGTGAAAAAGGCGTTCCAGCTGTTCCACCCCATGGGCGGCAGGGCGGCGCTGCCTCCCTGATAGGCGCTCCAACGGCCTTGCGGCGCGAGCGGATCGGCTGTCTGGGCAGACAGGCTGGTGCTGGCCGCCAGGGCAGTGAGGCCGAGCAGCAAGCCTCGGACGTAAACCTTCGTCATCAGGCAAAATCTCCATCTTCAAGGATGAGGGCGCGTCCGGCCTTCAGCGATACCGTTGCGCGACGACTACCGAGCCTTATGGTCCTTTGGCCGTCCATGTCAGGGTGCAGCGTGACGCGCGTGAGCCGCCCATCGCGCCAGGCGAGATCGACGCAGCACCGTCCGCGCGCGCGCAGGCCGGTGACACGTCCTTCCGGCCATGCGCTTGGCAAAGCGGGCAGCAGGTCGATGACGTCGCCACGGCTGTAAAGCAGCATTTCGACGATCCCGGCCGTTCCGCCGAAATTGCCGTCGATCTGAAAGGGTGGGTGGGCATCGAACATATTGGGATAGCTGTGATCGGGGCCGAGCAGGTAGCCCAATATGCGATGGGCGTGATCGCCATCGCGTAACCGCGCCCATAGGGTGATACGCCATGCCGTTGCCCAGCCGGTCGCCCGATCGCCCCGAATTTTCAGCGTCCGGCGCGCCGCGGCGGCCAGGTCCGGCGTGTCTTCAACGCTGATCTGGTGCGAGGGATAAAGCCCATAGAGATGCGAGACATGGCGATGATCCTGTTCGGGTGCATCGGCATCCCAATCCTCCCGCCACTCCTGCAACTGTCCCTGTCGGCCAACCTGATAAGGCGCAAGGCGTGACCGGGCAGCCTCCAGTTCGTCCACGAAGCCAGCATCCACATTCAGGATTTGCGCGGCCGCGATCGTCTGACCGAACAGGTCGCGCAGGATCGCCATGTCCATGGTCGGCCCGGCGCAGAGGGTGCCGCCATGACCATGCGGATTTTCCGGGCTCATCGACGGGTTGGTGACGAGGTAGCCGGTCTTTGGCTCTGGCTGCAACGTATCGAGGAAGAAGCGCGCGGCGCCGGCCATCAGCGGATAGATGGAGGTCAGGAATGCGCGATCCCGGCCATAATCATAATGATCCCACAAATGGGTGCAGAGCCATGCGCCCCCGGTCGGCCATAGCCCGAACTGCGCACCGTCGATGGGCGCGCTGGCGCGCCACAGGTCGGTATTATGATGCGCGACCCAGCCGCGGGCGCCATACATGGTCGCCGCGGTGCGCGCGCCGGTGACAGCGAGGTCGCGGACCATATCGACCAGCGGTGTGACGCACTCACCCAGATGCGTGGTCTCGGCAGGCCAATAATTCATCTCGGTATTGACGTTGATCGTATATTTCGACCCCCAGGGGGGGCTGAGGCTGTCGTTCCACAGACCTTGCAGATTGGCAGGCTGGCCACCCGGCCGTGACGAAGAGATCAGCAGGTAGCGACCATATTGGAAATAGAGCGCTGCAAGCGCCGGGTCGTCCTGGGTCGGCGACGCGGCAATGCGCTTGTCGGTCGGCAGGTCTGCGGCGGCCGATCGGCCAAGGTCGATCGACACGCGGCGAAAGAGCCGCCGATGCGCGTCGGTCGCGTCCGCCGCGACCCGCGCAAAGGAACGGCCACGCACGCGATCTAGCGTGGCCTGGGTCGCGGCTACGGGATCGCCGCTGACATCGTCGAAGCGGCGATAGCTGGTCGCCATGGCGATCATCAGCGTGACCGCATCGGCGCCGCGCACTTGCAATCTGCCGCCTGCACCTAGCTCGATCCGCCCGCCCTCTATCGAAGCGGACAAGCGGGCGGCGAACTGCAAGCCGCCGTTAATGCCTGCGGCATCGCCATTGCGGCCGGTCATCAACAGGCTTGCCGATCCATCGGCCTCAACCGCGACGATCTTGTGCGGGGACGCCAGGCCGATATCGACGTTGAGCTGTCCTTCGCCCGATGCCGTCAGACGCATTGCGATGACCTGATCGCCTGCCGACGCGATCACCTGGCGCTGATGATTAATGCCATCGGCGGTAAATCTGGTGGTTGCCATGGCGCTGTCCAGATCCAGGCTGCGCCGATAGTTAGACGTCTGCCCCAGGCCTGGGAAATCGAGCATGAGATCGCAAAAGGCCTGATAGGGCATTTGCGTGGATGGCGTGGCGAGGACGGCGTCGTTCGCCAGAGCTTCGGCCTCGGCAATCTTGCCTTCGAAGATCAACGCGCGGACTTTGGATAGCGCGGCACGCGCCGCAGGGTTGACCGGGTCATAGGGCTGGCCCGCCCATAGGGTGGACTCGTTGAGTTGCAATCGTTCCTGGCGGATGCCACCAAAGACCATCGCGCCCATTCGTCCGTTGCCGACAGGCAGCGCCTCCGTCCACACCGATGCGGGCTGTTCATACCAGAGCATAAGAGGTGAGGGCGGGCGAGCGACTGCCCCACGCGCGCGCGCGGTTGAGAGGGCAGCGGTGCCCGCTGCTATCGCCGCAACGCTCTCGCGACGGCTGAATTTCATGGCCTTGCTTCCTCCACCGCTTCGGGCAAGGGCGACAGGGTGAAGCTGTCGATATCGATATAGCCGCCGTCCGGCCGCGCATTATAGCAGGAAAGGGCGAATTGCTGCCCCTGGAACGTGCCGGTGCGCCAATCGAATTTGAGCGGGAAATGATCGCCTACGCCAGTCCATTTTCTTCCGTCCCGGCTGTAGGCGACGCGGCCTTCGTCACGGACGAAGTCCATGTCGGTGCGTAGCCAGAGCGTCTGGCCCGACACGGGCACGGATGCGACACGGGTTTCGGTGCGGGGGCCATCCTCCGTGGAATCGGTCACCATCATGGTCAGGGTGCGGCGACCCTTGTCGCCTCCGACGATCGACAATGGGGCGCTGATCTTGCCGAATGTGCCAAAGCCGCACACATCGCCTGAACGTAACCCGCGCATGTCCACTTTGACGATAGCGCGGCTGCGAGGCCCCTGCCCCTTTTGCGTCAGCGTATTGCGTGCCGTCCATAGCCGGTCGGCCTGGGTTGCGTGAAGCCGCAGGAAGCCTGGCCGTTCGCGCAAAGACCAGCGGCGGTCATCGGGATTATGGTTCCATTGCCATTGCAGGCCCAATGTCGATGCGGAAAAATCATCCGATGCGGGCGGTTCGGCAAAGGGGTGGCCCATGATCGGCTTGGGCGCGCGGTCGGGTACGCGGCCCGGTGCGTCGGGCGTGCCCCATATCGGCCAGTCGTCCTGCCAATATACCGGGCTGATATTGGTCATCCGGCCGATCGATCCGGCATCGACCATGACAAAGCCGGCCCATTCGCCATTGGCCAGATCAACCAATGCGCCCTGATGGCCGCCGCTGGTGTCGTCGATCTGCGGACGGGTCTCCCACGGTCCCTGCAAGCTGCGCGCCCGCGAGACGCTCAGCGCCAGTTTGGAAGGGAGCGCGTTGAAAAGATAATACCAGCCCGCGCGCTTGATGATCTTCGATCCTTCCGCGCCTTTGTTATAATGGACGACCTTGGACGCGGTAATCTTGGTGACGTCCTCGTTCAGCGTCAGCAATGTCACGGTGCCGTCCGTCCCGATCGACGTCATCAGATAGGCTTGGCCATCATCCTCGAAGAACAGCGCCGGGTCGAAAGCGTGGCGATCCAGTTCGGTATAGGTCCAGGGGCCGGTCGGGCTGCTCGCGCGATAAATGCGCGTGTTGAGCCCTATCGGGCTGACGGCCACATAGAAAGTGCCTTTGTGATGGCGCATGCTGGCCGCGAAGAAGCCCCGGCGATAATCGCCGCCATCGCTCAGATCATAGCGCGGGTTGCCCTCCAGTCGGTCCATGAGGTGGCCGGCAATCTGCCAGTTCACCAGATCCTTCGAATGAAGAATGGTCATGCCTGGCGCATTGGCGAAGGTCGTGGTGATGAAATAGAAATCCTCGCCGACGCGAATGATGTCGGGATCGGGATAGTCGGCGAAGAGGACGGGATTGCGATAGGTGCCATCGCCCTGGTCCGCCCGCCAGACTTGCGCGGGCAGGGTGGTGGCGGCCAGCGACAGCCCCAGCAGGGCGATGGATGACTTGATGGTCATGAGACGCCCTTTTCAGGATGCAGGGGTGTAGCGATAGGGGCCGACGACCGTTCCGACGAAACCTCCCGCTTTACGCGTGCTCAGCAGTGTCGCGTCCAGATCGGATTTCAGCGTCGCCCGCTTTCCGTCCACTTCATAGTCGAACGCCATCTTGCCACCTTCGGCGCGGATGGTGAGCGTTACCGGGCCGGTGGCGGTCAGCGGTGCGGAGGTGACCAGCATATCGGTATCGGCATTGTCGCGCGACGTCAGCGCGATCATCTTTTTACCGCCAACCTGGGTAACGCCGAACACTATATGGCTGCGGTCGCTTTGGATTGCGGCCAGCCCGGCGGTGTCGCCATCCTTCTCCGGGGTGAAGCGCATGGTCGTGGACATAGTGGCGACGGCATGTTGCTGCCGCCGTCCGACGAAGGCCGGAACTCCGTTCAGATCGCCGAGCGGCGTGCTACTTTCCAATTCCAGTGCGCCGTTGGTCACGCGATAGAAGGGTTGGTGGGGCGTGCGGATACCGATCCACTGCATCGCCAGACGATCGCCGTCGAAATCATCGGTGTAGGTGAAGTTGCCGCTCACCGGCAGCGCAGGGCTAGGCTGGGCGGGCAGGTCAGGCACCTTGCCGACATGGGGTATCTTTTCGCCACGGGGCAGAATGATCGGCCAGCCATCTTTCCATGTTACGGGCAGCAGGAAGGTTTCACGCCCGATATTGTAGAAGTCGCCCTTATAGGGGCGTACCGCCAAGAAGGTCGCCCACCAGTCCCCCTTTTGCGTCTGGATCAACTTGGCGTGCCCGGCGGACCCAATCGGATCGGGCCGGTTGGGGTCCATATCCCGCTGGGTGAGAATGGGATTGTCCGCATAAGGGAGATAGGGGCCGCGCAGTTTCTTCGATCGCAGCACGACCTGGGAGTGATTGACGCTGGTGCCGCCCTCGGCTGCAGTCAGATAATAATAGCCATCCTTGCGGAAAATATGCGGCCCTTCGATCCATACCGGCTTTTTGCTGATGTCGACGCCGCCATTGATCAACTGGGTGCTGGGGCCGACCATTTTGCCGGCGCGCCAGTCATATTCCTGAATCCAGATGGCGCGATGCCCGTCATAGCGCGGCGGTTCATCGGGCGCGCGATTGTTCACGATATAGGCTTTATCCCCTTCCCAATAGATGGATGGGTCGATCCCTTCGAAGGGTAGCCAGATGGGGTCGGACCAAGGACCGGCCGGATCAGTGGCCGTGATTACGAAGTTGTTGCGGCAAGCGACGCAGGTATTGACGATGTAGAAGACGCCATCATGCCAACTGATGTCAGGTGCGAAGACGGCTTCCGATGTGCGGCGACCGGTAAAATCGAGCTGGCTAGGCCGGTCGATCGCATTGCCGATCTGGACCCAGTTCACCAGATCCTTCGACTTGAAGATCGGCAGGCCGGGGAAATGGGCGAAGGAGGAATTGACGAGATAATAGTCGTCGCCCACGCGGGTAATGGTCGGATCGGGATAATAGCCCGACAATATGGGATTGATATATTCGCCTGGTCCGGCCTTCACCTGCTCGATCGACTGGCCGTCATAAGTGAAGCGCTCGAAGCGTGCTGGCTCGGCCTGCGCCGCCGTGCTGGATAGTGCCAATGCGGCAAATGGCAGCAGCCGACCCATTATTCCCAGGCCAATATGCATCAATCCCTCTCCTCATTCTATCCGACGCGGCATGACGGAGTGGACGCCTTGAAACATCTCACGCCATCGCTTCGATATGTGATAGCGCTAACATATGTCGTTGTCGACCCGCTTGCGAAAGCCGGTTTGACCCGGTGAGCCGACCGCAGACGCCGGGTTTTCGCGTGCCCAACATCAATTATCAAAAAATGGCCCGCCTCCTGGTGAAGAAGCGGGCCATGTCGCGATGCCGTTTACGGCTTCAGCGTCTCGCGGCGATTCGCAGCCTCAGGGGAGGGCTGGCGGACAGGGAACAGGCGTGCCGATGCCCTCGATCCGCACATTGCGCAGGCTGACCGTCATCGGCGCATCCGCTCCCATGCGGAACGGCGTTCCGATCGCCTTGAAATCGGCACCCTTATCCTTGAAACATTGGAGCGGGATTTGGATGCTGCTTTCCTGGCCCAGCGGCGCTGCCGCCGCCAGTGCGCTGACATCCAGCCGCGCATTGCCCATCGCGATCGAGACGGGGCCAGTGCCACGGGCATCCATCCGCCAGTCGATGCGCAGGGCAAAGCCGCCATTGAGTTGCCGCAACATGTCAACGGCCGGGCCGTCAATGGCGATATCGCCCTTGCCGCTCCACTTGAACTGGCGCGCATCTTCCTGCGCGGCGATATCGACGGCGCGCATGGACACGCTGCTGTCGAGGCCCAGCCGCCATGGATCGAGCACCCGACCGGTGCGCAGGAACAGGCTGTCGCTGACCGCTGGCCCCTGCTCGACGCGGGGGTCTTCATTCACTGGGCCTTGGGCATGGGGATGGGCGTAATCCAGGCCATAGCCGACTGGGAAAAGGGGTGCGGTGACTGGAGAGCGGGCGTCCGCGGGCCACGCAAAAGGCAAGCGGCCGGTGAAGTCGCGTGCCGGTTTGCCGTCCTTGCCCGCCACCAGCACATCAGCAACGCCCTGCCCTTGCGATCCGGGAAGCCAGCCGGCCACGAAGGCATCGGCAAGGTTGAACGCCGGGCCGACGAACAAGGGGCGGCCCGACAGGAAAAGCGCGACCGTCGGAATGCCCTGCGCCTTCAATTTGGCGAGCAGTTCGCGTTCGCCATCCTGACCCTGGAAGATGAGGTTCGATACGTCGCCCTGAAATTCGGCATAGGGCTGCTCGCCGAAGACGACGATCGCGACGTCTGGCTTGTCGGTAAAATCGCCGGTGGGTGCCAGCTGCCCGCTACCGCCAGCCTGCTCGACGGCATCGACGATGGCACGGCCGATCGTGCTGCCTTTGTGGAAATCCGCAGCGCTCGTGTCCGTGCCCTGCCAGGTGATGGTCCAGCCGCCGGCCTGCATCGCCATATTGTCGGCGCCGGGGCCGGTGACCAGGACTTTCGCGCCCGGACGGATGGGGAGCAATGAGCCTTCATTTTTGAGGAGAACGAGCGACTTGGCGACCGCTTCGCGGGCGATCGCCAGATGCGCATCGGCTCCGACCAGTGCCGGATCGCCGCGCGCGATCCGGTTCGGCCCCATCAGGCCTAGCTTATATTTGACCCGCAAATTGCGCCGCACGGCGTCGTCCAGTCGCGCCATCGGAATGGTGCCGTTGCGCACATCGCGCAGCGTGGCATCGAACAACCCCTTCCAGCTATCGGGAGCCATGAACAGGTCCAGCCCCGCATTGATCGAAGCTGCGCAATCCGTGACAGTGCAGCCGGGGATCTGTCCATGACCGTTCCAGTCGCCGACGATCAGCCCTTCAAAGCCCATCCGCTTTTTCAGAACATCGGTCAGCAACGTCGGATTGCCGTGGTTCTTTGCCCCATTCCAACTGGAAAAGCTGGCCATGACGGTGAGTGCCCCGGCGTCGATGGCGGCGGGGTAGCCTTGCGCATGGATGCGGATCAATTCTGCTTCGGGCAATCGGGCGTCGCCCTGATCCTTGCCGTCTTTGGTCCCGCCATCGGCCAGAAAATGCTTGGCGGTTGCCGCGACCTGTACCGAGCCGAGCGGTTTGCCGGGGAGCAGGTCGCCCTGCAAACCCTCCACCATCGCCTTGGAATAGGCTTTCACCAGCGCCGGGTCGGCGGCATAGCCTTCATAGCTGCGGCCCCAGCGCAGATCCTGCGGCACCGCCAATGTCGGGGCAAAGGTCCATTCTATCCCGGACCCAGCGATTTCCGCTGCGGTGGCGATACCGATGCGCTGGATCAGTTCGGGATCATGCGCGGCGCCAAGGCCGATATTGTGCGGGAAGATGGTTGCGCCCGGCAGGTTGGAATGACCGTGAACAGCATCGACGCCGAACAGGATGGGGACGCCAGCCCCCGCCCTTTCGGACGCGGCGCGATAGTCGCTGACCAGCTTGATCCAGGTCGCGGCATCGGCGCGCTCATTGCCGAATGGGCCGGAGTTGCCGCCCGCCAGGATCGATCCTAAGGGATAGCGTGCCAGTTCCGCCGGCGTAATCGCGCTGATGTCGGCCTGTATCGTCTGTCCGACCTTCTGCTCCACCGTCATGCGCGCGATCAGGCGATCGATGGCCGCTTCGGTCTGGCGATCGGTAATGGCGGCCGGGCTGTGGGCCGCGGGCCAGACTGACGGGTCTGCCTTCGCTTCCGGTGGCACAACGACGGGATCGGCGGATGTCCGCGGCTGCCCCGACGCCTGCACAGTGCCGCCAATGGCCAGCGCCATGATCATGATTCCCGCTGCTGAGCGCATCGGCATCCTTCCTCGCAATTTTGTGTGAACGTTCTCAACGCCTGTTTGTCATGGCTTGCGAGCAGGATCAAGCCTTTTGCGCCGATTGGTGATCAGTGCCGTTTTGTATCGCGCAGCAGGATGGCTGCGATGGCGGACAGCAAAGCCAGAACCGCAAATAATCCTGAAAAGCCGAGCGTCGGCACCAGCACAAGCGTCAGCGATGGCATGATGAGCGAGGGGACGGTGTTGGTGAGGTTGAACAGGCCAAGATTGCGGCCCCGTCGTCCATCGTCGGGCAGCACGCGCAATGTCTGCGCGCTATGCAGCGCCAGGAAGATGTTGGTGGAAAGGCCAAACAGCATGAATCCCGCGATTGCCGCTACCGGCCCACGCGCCAGGGCCATGGCGGTAAGGCCGATTGCGGCAAGCAGGGCGGCGATGCAGAGCGGGGCTATCGGCCGATCGCGGCGGTCGGCCCAGCGTCCGGCTATCAAGGCGCAGGGTGCCGCCAGGAACAGAACCAAGGTCAGGATGCGGGCCGTAATGGCATCGTCGAAGCGTGTGTCGATCGTCTGAAACCAGAAATAAAGATAGGCAAAGAGGGCGGCCTCCGCGATCTGGACCAGCAGGCGGGCGCACCACATGCGCGTGATCATCGCGCGCAACCAGGGCAGCGGCGCTATGGCCGCGCCTTGCAAACGCCGTGTGGCGACAGCGCCCGATGGGCCCAACAGCAGCAGCGGCAGGACGCAGGCCATCGCCATCATGCCCACCATCGCAAAGCGCCAAGGCGGATCGGCGAGGCCAGGCACTGTAACCAACGCGCCGGCCAGCGCCCCGGACGCTGGCGCAAAGGCGAGTAGTCCGCCCAGCCGTCCTTTTTGCCTGTCGGGCACGCAATCGCCCGCCCAGGCGGCCAATGGACCCAACATCATGTTGAGCGCCATTTGCCACAGCAGGATGAGCAGAATCAGTGGCCCCAACCGCTCAATATGCGGGAACAGGCAAAGTATCCCGCTGGACAAGAGCAAGCCGGTTGCGACCCAGAGGCGGCGATGCCCTGTCACGTCGCTGAGCCAGCCGAACAGGATATTGGCGAGACTGGCGGCGATGGCACCAAGGAAGGTGGTCGCAGCCAGCCAGCGCACATTGTCCGTCCCTGCGAGCAGATCGACGCGCACCGGCAGCAGGATGGTCAAAAACGGCGTGTAGGCGATCGCGGCACCGGCCCATGCGAGCGCATAGAGAAACAGGAAGCGAGGATCGCTACCCGCCGCCACTTGTTCAGGCGACATTGGGCGGCGGCGCGGTCGAGCCACGTTCGACCAGGCCCATGGGAATGATGACGGGGGCGGGTGGATCAAGCGTCACACTGGGCGCGGTGATGAGAAGACGCACCGCCATGGCCGTCGTCTCGGCGATAGGCTGGTCCACTGCGGTCAATGGTGGTGTCGTGAAGCGGACCAGCGGCGTGTTATCGAAACTGACCAGCGATAGGTCGGCGGGGATGGCGAGGCCCGCGTCACGCGCCGCCTCGATCGTGGCGAGCGCCATCTGATCATTGCTGGCGATGATGGCGGTTGGTCGGTCTTCCCGTGCCAGCAACGCCTGCGCCGCGCGCAAGCCCGACGCATAGCCGAAATCGCCGGTTTCCAGCAGGGCTTCGGTAGGCAGGCCCGCCGCCGCCATTTCCGCCTGCCAGCCATCGACGCGCCAGCCCGACAGCCGATATTCGGCGGGCCCTGAAATGAAGCCGATGCGCCGATGGCCAAGATCCAGCAAGTGCCGTGTCGCGCGCCGCGCCGCGCCCTCGTCATCCATCGACACGCGGATACCCGCAGGCAGCGCGCCATCGTCCCGCCCTTGCGCCCCGATACGCGCATAAGGGACATGATGGCGTTTGAGCGTCGCCAATATGCGCGGATTGTCCGAATGGGGCGGGGTCAGAATCGCCCCATCGGGTTGCAGCGCCGACAGGGCGGCACCCAGTTCGCGCTCCAGATGATCGGCATGGGTATCGACCAGCTCGAAGATCAACCGATAGCCATGTTCGGCACATTCCAGCATGCCGCCCAGCAACATCTGGTCGACCCAGTCCGTACCCTGCCGCGCGCGCCAGTCCGCGATCGTGCGTTCGCGGTCATTGAGCGCCAGAATGAGGTAGGAGCGCGATCCGCTCATCCGTTGCGCCGCTATCGACGGCACATAGCCCAGCCGATCGATCGACGCCTGTACCCGGTCGCGCATTTCCGGGCGGACATTGGGTTCGCTGTTGATGACGCGACTCACCGTCTGCAGGGATACGCCCGCATCTGCCGCAACATGTTTGATCGTGACTGCAAGCCGCCGTCGCGCCATTTACTGCCCATTCTCCGTCGGGGGAGTGGCGTCTTTCTGCCAGACCCGCACCCAATCGATCTGCATCGTCTTGGGAAAGCCGGTGGGATCGACGCCCTTGCTGTTGCGTCCTTCGGGCAAGTGGCCGCCGATGGCAAGGTTGAGGATGAGATGGAAGGGGCGGTCGAACGGCGCGCCTGGCTTGTCGGACCCCAGGCTGTGCCATTCATGCGGCGCGCGCCGTGCAAAATCCACGCCGTCGACCCGCCAGACGATGCCGGTGGCGTCCCACTCGATTTCATAGACGTGGAAGCCATCAAGCGGGGTCGGCATGGGCGTTTCGTCGCCGATATAGCGGTTACGCGGCGGGAGGCCGCCGAAATGGATCGTTCCCAGGACACGATCTTCTATCTGTCCTGCGCAGGTGTCGCAGGAGGTGCCTAGATTGACGGCCTCCATGATGTCGATCTCACCGGACTGCGCCCAGCCGCCATAATCCCATCCTTCGGGCAGCATCCATATGGCGGGCCAGGTTCCCTGGCCCTGCGGCAGTTTCGCGCGAACCTGCACCTTGCCATAAAGCCACGATGCCTTGCTATCGGTCGAGAGGCGCGCCGATGTAAAGGGCTTGGTGCGGGTGGCGCGCGCCTTGTCCGGCGTCGTGCGCTGATCCGGCGGGAAAGCCGGGCCTTCATGGGATTCCTGCCGCGCGATGATGTCCAATAGGCCATTGGCGATGCGGTGGTTGGCCGCAGAGATTGTGTAGCATTGCCGCTCTTCATTGCCGCCGCCCCAGCAATTGTCGGCAAGGTTCCATTTGCGCGGGTCGAGTGCCGGACCATCAAATTCATCCGCCCAGACCTTGTGCCAGCCCGGCTGTTCCGGCGCGGCAGCAGCCACATCGGCACTGGCGCACAGCAGCGTCGCGATGAGGAAACGCGCGATCATGCCGCCACCGGCTCCTGCGCGCTGCAATAGCGCGCAATATAGGCCGCATGATCCGGCAGGTTCGCCACGGTACGGGAAACCTGGTCCTTGAGCGACGCCAGAAGATGGGTCAGTTCGTCGGGCCGCAGCTTGCTGGCTACGGGGTGATGGCTTTGCGGGGTGATGCCCTGTCCCATCATGACCTGCACCCAGCTATTTTCTGCGAATAATTCCTCATTCTTGCGGAAGACGCGGCCGGTCTGCCGGAATAATTCCATGCGGTGGGCAAGGCTGTCGGGCACCGCCATGGCGGCGCAATGGCGCCAGAAGGGCGTATCGCGCCGATCGGTCGCCTTATAATGCAGGATCAGGAAATCGCGGATCTGCTCCATGTCCGTCATCTGTTGATCGTTGAATTCTGCGATGTCGAGCGGGCTGACGGTGCCCGCGGGCAGCATCCGCAAGATCCGCAGCACGGCGCGCTGGATCAGATGGATGGACGTGGACTCCAGTGGTTCCATGAATCCGCCCGACAGGCCCACCGCCACGCAGTTGCGATGCCATTGCCGCCGTCGCGCCCCGGTGCGGAACCGGATCGGGTTGGGCTGCACCAGCTTGTCGCCTTCGACCGAGGCCAGAAGTTTTTCGAGCGCAGCGTCCGGGTCCAGGAAGCCGCTACAATAGACGATGCCATTGCCCTGCCGATGCTGCAGCGGAATGCGCCATTGCCAGCCCGCCTCATGCGCGATGGCGCGGGTATAGGGGACGGGCGGCCGCACGCTGCTGGTCTGGATCGCCACCGCGCCATCACAAGGCAGCCAGTGGGTCCAGTCGTCATAGCCAACATGCAGCGCGCCTTCGATCAGCAACGCGCGAAAGCCGGTGCAGTCGATGAACAGATCGCCTTCGATCCGCCGATCGCCGTCCAGTAGCAGCGCGGCAATGTCGCCGCTTTCGCTGTCGAGTTCGACCTTAGCGATGCGCCCTTCGATCCGCTGGGCGCCATCCGCTTCCGCCATCCTCCGCAGGAAGCGGGCATAAAGCCCCGAATCGAGCTGATAGGCATAGTTCATCCGGTCGTCGGGCAGATGCGCAAAGCGGCCAGCCTCCGCCGCCTTCAACTCCAGGCAATAGTCGCCATAGGGCGCGTCATGCCCTTGGGCTTGCCCGTGCATCCAGAAATGCTGGAATCCCGCCGACCAATGATCCTTGCCGGTCCCGCCGAAACTGTGGAAATAGCTTTCGCCCGGCACGCGCCAATTCTCGAAATTGATCCCCAGCTTGAACGTCGCCTGGGTCGCGCGCATGAAGTCGGCTTCGTTGATGCCCAATATGCGATTATAGGCGACCAACGGCGGGATGGTGCTTTCGCCCACGCCGATCGTCCCGATCTGCTCGCTTTCGACCAAGGTGACTTGCGCCACTGGTCCCAGCGTGCGGGCGAGTGCGGCGGCTGTCATCCAACCGGCCGTGCCGCCACCGGCGACGACGATGCGACGAGGCGGGGGTAGCGTGCTCATAGCGACAGGCTCCTCAGCAGGAAATGATGCATGCGTTGCGCAGATTCTGCGTCGAGCGGGGCCAGCACGCCACGGCCCTTTTCCGGCAGATGGGCGCGGGCTGCCTCACCGCCCGAAAATACATAATGGTCGAACATGGCTTGCCAGATCGCGCGCTCCTCTTCGGGCAGGTCGCGGATGGTCATGATCGCATGGTGCAGCGCATTATAGGGCTGGCCCAAATAACGCGGCGTGTCGCGCCACCAATAGTTCACTAATATATTAAAGTCGGCCAGCCCTTCGACATGATGATACCAAAGGGACGGTATGAAGAGTGCATCCCCCGGCTCCAGCTCGGCAATCTGGGCGGCCGCGAGCGCATCGCGGAAACGGGGATAGGCCGCAAAATCGGGGGCCGCGAAATCGACCATGGAGATTGGGCGCCCGGCTGGGGTGATGTCGATCGGGCCAAGATAGAGGTTGGCGAACTGGTCGGGCGGGAACAGAGTGAAGCGGCGACGCCCCACGGCACAGCAGGCCAGATTATCGGGAAAGTCGTTATGTGCCGCGATGCGGCTGGCATTGCCGATCCACAGGGATGTTAATGGGGTGCGCGAACCCAGTGGCATGGGGTGTGCGTCGGCCAGTCCGTCAAAAAACTCATGGATATCAACGGAACCGAGATAGACGGTGGGGACTTGCGCCACATCTCGTCCTTCGGCCGCATCTAATTGTGCAAAAATGTCGGACAACCTGCCTTTGCCCATGCGGAAATTGACCGCCATGGCGTCATCGTAAAACAGGCGTCCTTTGGCATCCGGCTCGGCCATCGACACCACAAAATCGCGGTCACGCGCATGGGCCAGCAAAAAGGCGCGGGCGGCGCTATCGGATTCCAGACCGGCCTGCACCAGCGGCCAGTCGCGCACCAGTCCCCGCACGACAAAAGGCGTATCTTCTTCCCGCAGCAAAGTATCCAGCGTTGCATCGTCGGTGGCTTGTAGCACCCTGACCGAAGGCAGGCCGACCGGAGCCGCCTCAGCCACCGGCCACTCTACGATTCTTGCGCGCGACCAGCTCGTTGAACTGCGCGATTGACGCCACCGCCATGAACAATGGCATCAAATGTCCGGCCCGGTGCAGCTCATCCAACGCGACGGCATCGAGCGCGCGCAACCGCTCCTCGTCGATGATGTGAAAGCCGACCAGGCTGTTCCGCGTCCCATCGACCAATGGCACGTCCAGCGTAAAGGGTTCGAGCAGCGCATGACGTTCCAGCGCAGCAAAGAAATCGGCGCTGGCCTGAAAGGCGGCATCCAGGTCGCCGAGCCGTTGCGCAATGCTGTCCAGCCAGGGGGAGGGCTGCCCTGCCTCGTCGAACAGGGCAACGCCTTCGTCCCCCTCATGGACGAGCCGGGGGCTGCCCATATCGACATGGACCTGCGGCGGCCTGCTACCATCGGACGAACGGCCGATCAGGAAGGGTTGCACCGCCTGCGCCAGCGGTTTGTAGGCCGCATCCCAATGACCTGCTTCCAGAAAGAGATTTTCGCCATTGGCAAAGCCGAACAACGCCACCGCCGAGAGGGTGCCGCTTTCCAGGTCGCGCCGGAACAATATGGGGAAATGCGCCTGCGCCTGGCGGAATTCGGCCGGCATCAACAGGCAGGCCATGACGGCATCACCCAATGCCGCGCCGCTGTCGGTCCGAACACGCAGAGCGCGATGGGTCAGGGAATCAAGGATCTGGTGCTGGGTCATGACGCTCTAATGGCTCCTTGGCGGAGGTGCCGGTGTCCCGTCACATCACCGCTGTCTCTCCACCCGGCTGATGCGGGACAAGGCCGCACCGGTTCAGGTGCGGCCTTGTCCCATCGTGCCGGACTTCAATCAAGTCATCCCGTCAAAAGTTGACGCGAAGGCCCGCGCCATATCGGGCATAGCCGGGCGAAGCGAAGAAGGCGTTGTTTTCGCTACGCAGATGGCCACGGCGGCTGGCGCCGTTTAGATTGATGGCTTCGACAAAGGCGGTATAGCCCTTCTTGAACTCCCAGCTCGCGCTGGCATCCACCTGGCCATAGGCTTCGATATAGAAGGGGTTGGGACCTGTTCCGCCCAGGAACTTGTCGCGCCAGTTATAGGCGATACGCGCCTGAATACCCTTTTTGTCATAGAAGAGGACGGCGTTGGCGCTGTCCGAGAGGCCCGTCAGCGCAAATTGCGGAACGCTGGACGGCTGACTGTTGTCGTATGTCGCGTCGCCACGAACGATCGTGTAGTTCAGGATCGTGCCAAATCCCGTGTCCCAGAAATTATGCTGGATGGCGAATTCAAAGCCATAGAGATGCGCGCTCTGATCCGAGTTGATCGGGGTCGACACCTGGAAATTCACCGCACCATCTTCGGGCAGCCCCAATATCTTGCCGGTATAATTGCCGGTCGCCGGATCGAAGCTGTCGACGATGACCGATGCCGGATAATTGGCGAAGATATAGTTGCGCAGATCGGTCGTGCTGGCATTGGCGCCCAATGCCGCGACGGCCGCCTGATAGCGTGGGCCATCCGCCGGGTTGGTCAGGCCGAACGCGTCGGTGTCGATCCGGGTGCTCGAAATGAAGTTGCGCACCCGCTTGTCGAAAAATCCGACCGACAGATAGCTGGATGGCGCATAATACCATTCGGCCGACAGATCGATATTCTTCGATTTATAAGGAAGCAGGCCCGGATTGCCCTGGCTGCCGGTGCCGCCGCCGATGCGGAACAGCTGATCGACGGTACGACCACCCTGCATCGATGCATAGTCCGGGCGGGTAATGGTATGGCTATAGCTTGCGCGCAGCTTCACATTCTCGATCGGTTCGAAATCGACGTCGATGGCGGGTAGCCAATTGTCATAATCACCCCGGAATGTGGTGAAGTCGCTGCCAGTGCCATAGGTGAGGTTGAACTCGTTGGCGGACACCCATTGCGTGCCGGTCGGGATCGGCACCAGCGCGGACGAACGGACCTTGGTCTTTTCATAGCGCACGCCCGCACGGAAATGAGCCGGACGGTTGGCAACGTCGAAGGCCAGGTTGGCCTGCAGGTAAGGCGCGATGGTGCGTTCGCGGATTCGGCGATCGACCGTGAAGCTTGCCAGGCAATTGCCGTCACCACCGCAGATGCCGTTCAGATCGTCGAGGAAACCGACCATCTTCTCGAAGTTGAACGTGTAGAATTGCTGGATCATCGCCGCGTCGCCCGCGCCCGACAAGCCCTTGAACTTGTCCGGCAGGGTTTCGAGCGTGAAGAGGTCGTCGGACAGCTGGTCCTTGGTGGTCGATCCGCCCCATGTGTCGTTCTGGATGAAGCCATAGGCCGACCGCACCTTGTTTTCGGTATAGGTTACACCGAAGTCGAGGCTGTCGAGGATCGAGCCTTCGAAATCATAGCTGCCACGCAGCTGGCCTTCGTTGATGCGATCCTTGAAATAGGCATTGCGGAACGCATTGCCGGTCGCCTGGATGTTCCCGGCGTCCAACGCATTGATGCCCGGATGCATTTCGACCGAAATGATGGGCAGGTCGTTAGTGTAATCGACCGTCTGGCTACGCACGCCGAACACGGCCGTGCCGACCGAGGTGCTGGTGCCATAGGGATTGTTGGCGCCCGACTCTGCCGTAGAATGATGCGCGTCGAGTTCCAGGCGCAATCCGCCCGGCCCATCCCATGCCAGGTTTCCGCCCAGCGACTTGTTGGTCGATTGGTTTTCCACCAGCGAACCGGAATAGGACAGATCCTTGCCTTCATTGGCACCGAACTGTTCGGAATAGAATTTCGGACCGGCGACTGGACCGTCGGTCCAGGCGCTTGATACGTCATTGAAGTTGAACCAGATGCCGACGTTGGAATTGCGCACCTGCACGGTGTTGCGCGAATAGGTATAGTCGAACGTCGCGGTCAAATTGTCAGCGGGACGAACCTGCAATACGATCTGGCCGTTCAGCCGCTCGCGCTCGATATCATTAAGGTCGTAGCTGGCATTTTGCTGGACCTGATAGACGTCATTGGGGCCGGGACGGTTTTCGATATTAGCAAAACGTGGATCGCCTGCCTGGGGCAATGATCCCCAATTATTTTCGGAGCCCAGATATCCGTCGCGCCAGCCGACATTGGCCTGGTTGACGCTGGCCTTGCGCTTCTGCCACGATCCGCTGACCGCGATGCCGAACAGACCATCGGCGAAAGTGTCGGAAATGATGCCGGATATTTCAGGCGTGATCGGGTCACCCTCATTGCGCGAGCTGTCATAGACACCCTTCACCGCGACGCTGCCTTTGAGGCCCGGCCGATCGAGAGGGCGGGGCGTCTTGATATTGATGGTCGATCCGATGCCGCCGGTGGGCAGGGTAGCGCGACCCGACTTATAGACCTCGACGCCGGCGACGCCTTCCGATGCCAGATTGGCAAAGTCGAAGGAACGGCTGGCGGGCGCGCTGGCCCCATCACCCAAGGTCGATGTCGGCATCTGGCGGCCATTGAGCAGCACCAGGTTGAATTCAGGACCGAAGCCGCGAACGGTAACGGTCGAACCTTCGCCGTTCGAACGGTCGATCGACACGCCGGTGATACGCTGCAGCGATTCTGCCAAGTTGGTGTCGGGGAACTTGCCTATATCCTCGGCGGAGATGGCATCCACCACACCCTGGGCGTTGCGCTTGATGTCGCTGGCGGCATTCAAGCTCGCGCGAATGCCTGTCACCACGATTTCAGCAGGCTGATCTTCGGCTATGCTATCCTGCGCAAAGGCTGGCTGCAGGCCCATGCTCAGCGCCAGAGCAGACGCGCCCGACACATAAGCAGATAGAATCCGAGTCTTGGAAATCGTCATTTTATCCTCCCCGCGCCGCGAATCGGCGTCTGACGTCCTTGTTGTGAACGTTCACCTAATTGATAACGTTCACTTGGTCAACTGCCTGCGCAGTCCATGCCGATGATTTCGCGCCGTGGCCAAGGTGTGACAGTGGGGCCGCGGCATGCCGTTTCAAGGCTCGCATATATAGAGTGGGGCCACTTGGTCGCTTGGACGGGCCTGCGCGGCAAATTCAGGGCAGTGTCGTTTCTTTGTCATTTTCCTGTTGACCGACTCAGTGTCCCCCCTTAGAGGCGTGTTCACCGGACGGGGCGCTGCCTTATGGAAGCGCTCTGGAAGGTTGCCACTATGGCGGGACGCTGGTTCACCTGGACCGTAA
>MIAK01000025.1:0-2452 GCA_001829085.1 Sphingomonadales bacterium RIFCSPLOWO2_12_FULL_63_15
ATCGCCAAACGCCGCGATGCAGCGCCCCGTCGCGCTGATCAGCGCCGGGAAGCGGCTGCCGACCTGGGTGCTGAGCTGAAACCCGCTGCCCGACTGCGCCATGGCGACGACGATCATATGGTCGAGGCCCACGGCCTGCACCCCCAACATGGTCAGGCCAAAACGCTGCGCCAGCCGGTCGAGCAGCGGTTGCGCCAGATCATTGAACGGATCACGCCGCAACCAATGCCGCGCCAGCGTCAGCACGCCCGCCTCCAGCGCATAGCGTTTGGTGTCCGCGTCGAACGACACCAGTTCCTCCTCCGCCAGCGCGCGCAGGACATAGAGGCAGGTGGACGGCACCAGCCCCAATTCCTTGGCGATTGCCTGCACGCCCAAAGGCCGGTCGCTCCGTCCCAATAACCGCAGGATCGCCGCCGCGCGGGTTATCGCCGGGGCCTTGCTGTCCTTCACCGCCGCCGCGACCTTGCGGACGGGGGAGGGGGAACGCGCGCGGATCGGGTCACTCATGCAATAGGCCTCCATCGCTCCGGCGATGGAGCAGAGCGTTCAATATATAGAACATCGTTCGCGATTTACAATGATTGAGTCGCCATGTCATGCAGGGGCCATCATGACGAAGGCGGCTCTTCCGCCATTCGACAGAGTGAATGGACGGGACGGATGGCCAAACTCACCGACTATAGCAGCTATGCCGATGCGCAGGCGCATGCGACGTCCGACGCGCCCTGGGATCTGTTCGACGGCGACCGCGATCATCTCAACATCGCGCATGAATGCATCACCCGCCACGCCGATGGCAGCGACCGCGCCGCCGTCCGCATCGCCCACGCCGATGGCCGCGATGAAATTCTCAGCTTCGACACGATTTCGGCAGGTGCGGCGCGCTTTGCCCATTGGCTCGATGCAGAGGGCGTTCAACCCGGCGAACGCATCGCCTTCATGCTCGAACCCTCGCTGCCCTTCTATGTCTGCCTGTTCGGCGCGATGCAGACCGGTGCGATCTCGGTGCCGCTCTTCACCCTGTTCGGTCCCGATGCGCTGCGCCTGCGCGTCGACGACTGCAAGCCGACCATGTTGATCACCAACAGCGAAAAAGCGGACCTCGCCCGCAGCATGAACGGCCCGCGCGTCGTCGTCGCCGACGATGGCCTGCTCGACGAAATCGAAAAATATCCTGCGACCTACACCCCCAAGACCAGAGCGAATGACCTGGCCGTATTCCAATATACATCCGGCACCACCCGCGAACTGCCCGAAGCGGTCAAGCACAGCCATCGCGCGCTGGTGACGCTGATGTTCGCTGCGCTCTACGGCACCGGTATCCGTCCGGGCGACGAATTTTTCTGCCCGTCCTCGCCCGCCTGGGGTCATGGCCTGTGGCATGGGACGCTCGCCCCGCTGGGGCTGGGCGTGACCACCGGCACCTTTGCCGGCCGCTTCGATCCCGTCCGCCTCATGCAAGCGCTGGACGATTACCAGATCACCAACATGTCGGCCGCCGCGACCCATTATCGCATGATGAAGAATAGCGGCAAGGCGGAGGACTTTGCCTTCCACTTCCAGAAGCTATCCTACACCGGCGAACCGATCGACCCGGCAACGCTCGACTTCATCGATACCTATTTCAAAGTGCCCGCCTGCTCCATGTACGGCACGACCGAAATCGGCGTGGTTTTGGTCAATTATCCGGGCGCGGACGATTTCACCGTCAAGCCTGGCTCACTCGGCAAAGCCGTGCCAGGCCAGAAATTGCAGGTCCAGCGCCCCGACGGCGCACCGTCCGCCCCCGGCGAGATCGGCGAACTGATGCTGTGGCGGCGCGACAAGTGGGAAACCACCAAGGACCGCGCGAAGATCGACGCCGACGGCTATTTCTATCACTGCGGCAGGGCCGACGACGTCATCATCTCGGCCGGCTGGACGATGAGCGCGGTCGAGATCGAAAACACGCTGCTCAAACATCCCGTGGTGCTGGAATGCGCCGTCATCGGCGTGCCCGACCCGCAGCGGGGGCAAGTGGTGAAGGCATTCGTCATCGCCAATTGCGACGGCAGCGACGCACTGGTGAAGGAACTCCAGACCTTCACCCGCGAAAAACTCGCCCAGCATGAATTCCCGCGCGTCGTGGAATTCGTGACCGACCTGCCCAAGACCCCGGCGGGCAAGGTCCATCGCAAAATCCTTCGAGAACGCGAGGCTGCGAAAGCGGCCGAACTCGTCAACTGACCTTTAGGAGAAAAGACATGGCAACTTTGGCGGAAGCCCCCACCAATAAATTCCCCAAGATCACCGAAGAAGGCCTGGACGACCTGCGCAAGCGCATTGGCGTTAAGATCGAAAATACGGTCGAACCTTGGAATTATGAAGCAACCCGCGACGCGATCCGTCATTATGCCCATGGCATTGGCGACGATAACCCGCTGTGGTGCGATCCGGCCTATGCCGAAAA
>MIAK01000025.1:2527-15934 GCA_001829085.1 Sphingomonadales bacterium RIFCSPLOWO2_12_FULL_63_15
TGGCCTGTCGGGCGTCCATGCCATGTGGGCGGGGGCCGACTGGACCTGGCACAAGCCCGTGCTGCGCAACGACACGATCCGCACTGAAGCGTACCTCAAGGATTTGGTCGAACATAATACCAAGTTCGCCGGTCGCAGCTTTCAGCAAATCTACCATGTCGACTTCTTCAACCAGTCTGGCGACAAGGTTGCCGAAGGCGACAGCTGGGTCTTCCGCACCGACCGCGACGAAGCCCGCGAACGCGGCACCAAATATACCGAAGCCCGCGGTCGCGTGGAGCAATATACCGAGGAAGAACTGGCCGAATTTACCCGCCTGTACCAGGAAGAGGAAATTCGTGGCTCCAATCCCCGCTATTGGGAAGACGTGCAAGTAGGCGACGAACTGCCGCGCATGATGAAGGGACCGATGACGGTCACCGGCTTCATCTGTTACGCGCAAGGGTGGGGCGGCCTCTATATCCGCGCCAACAAGCTCGCCAACCAGATGCAGCAGGCGCATCCGGGCCTTGGCATCCGCAACCGCTTCAACGTGCCTGATTGCCCAGAGCGGGTTCACTGGGACGAAGCCTTCGCGCTCGAAGTCGGCGCACCGGGTGCCTATGATTATGGCCCGGAACGGTGCAGCTGGTTGACCCATCACATCACCAACTGGATCGGTGACGATGGCTTCCTGACGCGCAGCAAGTGCCAGATTCGCCGCCACAATCCCGATGGCGACGCGATCTACATCGACGGCAGCGTCATCCGCAAGTTCGAGGAAAACGGCAAGAAATATGTCGAGATCCAGCAGCAGGCGACCACCCATCGCGGCGAAGTCTCCGCCTTCGGCACCTCGATCGCCGAATTGCCCAGCAAGCCAGCCTGATCCCTTGCAGGGGTAGGAGAGGGAGCCGCCGCCGCAGCGATATGCGGCGGCGGCCCTGTTGCGTTGTGCGCCCGCCGCTAGAATTGCCCAAGAGACGATAAGAGAGGACCGCAAAATGGACGAGATGCGCTTCGACGGCCGGGTCGCCGTCATCACCGGGGCAGGCCGGGGACTTGGCCGCGCCTATGCGCTGCTGCTGGCATCGCGCGGCGCAACCATCATCGTCAATGATCCCGGCGTATCGATGCAGGGGGAGGGGAGCGATGCCGGTCCCGCCCAGGCACTGGTGGACGAGATACGCGCCGCCGGTGGGCAAGCCGTCGCTTCGACCGACAGCGTCGCAACGCCGCAGGGCGGCCAGGCGATCATCGACACCGCCATCACCCATTATGGCCGCATCGACATCCTGATCCACAATGCGGGCATCGTCCGGCGCGGATCGCTCAATGACCTGAGCTATGCCGATTTCGAGACGGTCCTCGACGTCCATATGCGCGGCGCCTTCCATGTCGTGCGCGCCGCCTTCCCGCACATGACCGCCGCCAACTATGGCCGCATTGTCCTGACCGGTTCCCTCAACGGCCTTTATGGCAATGCGGGCGTGGTCAATTATTCAATGGCCAAGGCCGCGATGACCGGCCTGTCCAACGTCGCCGCGATCGAAGGCGCAGCGCACAACATAAAGAGTAACATCATCCTGCCCGGTGCCGTCACCCGCATGGCCGATGGCCTCGACACCAGCGCCTACCCGGCGATGGACCCGGACCTTGTCGCGCCCACCGTCGGCTATCTCGCCCATGAAGAGTGCGCGGTGACCGGCGAAATGCTCATCGCCATGGCCGGCCGCGTCGCCCGCGCCTACACGATGGAAACCAAAGGCGCGTTTCGCCCCGACTGGACCATCGAACAGATCGCTGAAAATCTCGACACCATCCGCGCCACCGACAACGCCCTCCACTTCGCACCCGTACCGGACGGCCATATGGACCATCTACGCTATTGTTTTGAGATGGCGCGAGCGGGGTAAACTCATCTTTGCGCGACGGAGGTGTTCGCCGTTTTGCCTTCGCCTCCTTCCTCCGTTCGCCCTGAGCTTGTCGAAGGGCCGCACTTCTTGAACAGAAGGGCAAGGCTTCGACAGGCTCAGCCCGAACGGGGTAGATGAGGCCGGTCACTTATGCCCTGCACGCAATCCCGAACCGCTCCGTATAATCCCTGAAATGCGCATGTACACCCGCGCGATCCAGCCCATAATCCGCCAGATCATAGCTATGCTTGCCATGCTTGCCCTGCGGATTGGCATCCAGCATCGCCTGCATCGCGGCTTCCGCCTCCGCCGTCAGTTCCGTGTCGAACCGCGCATAAAGCCGCCGCATCTCGCCGATCGGGTCACGCACCTGTGCATCATACTGAATGTCATGGATCGAATCCCAGCCATGCTTTGCGCGATAAGCCAGCATCCGCTCGATCATCAGGTCGAACGTGCGCAGCTGCGATTGCCCCACCTCGACCGGATCGACATCGTCACTGAACATCTTGCGCACCTGATAGACCAGGCTGCATGCCGACGCCACGACATCGGCGGGATCGCGATGCGTCATCACCAACTGCGCATCGGGATAGACGGTCGTGAGGTCATCCAGGAACAACGGATGCCAAGGATTTTTCAGCGTCCATTGCCCGCCCTCATTCTCCTGCAACATCTGGAACAACCGCTTCTGATAGCGGAAGGCGGGCAGATAGCTCGTGCCGAACAACCACTTCTGATAGCTCGGAATATGCAGTACCGAGTCATAATATTGCGCGCAAAAAGACGGCGCCATGGAAAATTGGCATTCGGTCGGGCTGTCCGCATCCTCATGATGCATCGCTGAAATATGCGGCGCATATTTGAGCATCATGTCGAGCCGCGCCTGTTCCGCCACATAGCGCGGATCGCTACTCAGTGCGCCCTTGGCGGCCGGTGGCACGCTGTTGAACGCTTCCCAGCGCAGGAAGCATCGCCGCGCCGGATCGGCATTGAGCAAATTGATCGTCAGCGTCGTGCCGGTGCGCGGCAGGCCGAACACGAACAGCGGCTTGTCCACCGGCGCGTCGAGCAATGCAGGATGCCGCGCCAGATAATCCTCGACCTGCAACCGATTCGCCAGCGTCGCGGTGATCTGCTGCGCCCAGCGCCCCTGCGCCGCCTCGGTGAGCTTGGCCTCGCCGTTGATCGCATCGATCAGGACATGCAGCCCTTCCAATATCGCCTCATCGCCCAGATCGGTCAGCCCCGTCTGTTCGCGCGCCGCGGCAATAAGCGCGTCGGCGTCCAGCCCTGCGGTGGTGGTCGTCATCATCCTTCTCCCGTTTCTGTTTGGCTGGCGAGGCGCTTCTCCGTCTCGGCGATCTCCGCCTTCAGCCACATGGTTTCCGACAGGTTCGTGCTGCCGCTCGCCGCCAGCAATTGCGCCAGCGCTGTTTTGCGCACGCTCAATCCCGCTTCATGATCGGGCACAGCTTCCAGCGCGATGTCCAACAAATGCAGCGCTTCCAGCGGCCGCCCCGCCGCCACATGCCCATGCGCCCGGCCAACAATGGCGCCAGCCCCGCCCGCCAACTCGACCAGATCGCCGCTCACCGCCGATCGCGGCACGCCATAAAGCGCGGTGGTGCCATCGGCATAATGGAACCAGCCGCCATTTTCTTCCCAGATGGCGCGCACGACCCAGCTGGTCTTGCCATGAAATTCGCCGATTTTCAGCGCATCGGGCAGGGCGATCTCGCGCATCAAGTCCTGCACGGTCTTGCCCGCATTCATCCCGGCGATCGTCTCATGCTCCAGATAGCTAACCGCCGCGTGCATCGCGTCCAGATCGGCACGGATGCGCGCCGCCCCCCGGATCGGATCGCCATGGCCGGTAATCACCAGCTCCGCACCCAACGCCCGCACCTGCTCGACCGAGCGCAAGTAAGCGCGTACCAGCCGGGGCTTGTCGCCGCGCATAGTCACCAGATTGGGCATCGCCCGCCACACCGGGCCGAACAGATTGCCGGTAAAGACGGTCTTTTCCTGCGGCATCCACACGAACACCGAATCCAGGCTTTCACCCCCCGGCGTCTTTATCACCTCGAACGCGCGGCCACCCTGCTCAAACGCAAGGCTGGTCGCCACCTCCACGTCCGGCACGATCACCGGCGGCTTGGGCGGCGGCCCGTCGCGCCGCGTCATCGACGCCCACAGCTTGCCCGACCGGCGACCCAGGAAAGGGGCCAGCCGCTCGAAATAGTCCACCGTCTCGCCAAAACTCGCACCGACAATGACCTGCGTGCCGTCCTCCTTCTGGTCAGGCAGCGCGCCATAATGGTCGGCATGGGCTTGCGTCACGATGATCCGCCGCAACGGCCCGCTGCGATGCGCGGCAAACAACGCCTTGTTGCGCGCGCCATTGCCCAGAAACCCGGTGTTGATGAGCACATCGCCATCGCCTGTCGTCACCAGATAGGCGTTGGAAATATCCTTCACCATGAAGATGCCGTCGCCGACCCGCTCGGCGTCCGTCTGCCCCTGACCGCCCATGACGAGCGCACCAAGCGGCGTTTGGGGGGGCGTCCGCGGCGCGTCGCTCATGCGGCGTCGTCCGCAAATTCAATCATCACCTTGGCCGATTGCGGCTGTGCGGCAATATCCAGCCCCTCGATCACCCGATCAAACGGCAGGTGGTGGCTGATCAGCGCCGCGATCTTGTCCTGCAAACGCGGCATCGCCGCGATCACATCGGGCATTTCGGTCGGATAGCCGACGGCCGTCGTAATCGTCATCTCTGTGGTCAGCATCGGCCCGGCGGGCAGTTCGATGGGCTTCAAATAAGCCGCCGTAATCACATGTCGCGCATGCGTCTTGGCCAGCGTCACCACGTCGCGCAAGATCGACGGCGCACCGGCCGCATCGATATAGGCGTCGGTCAGCGCCTTCTCCCGCCCGAACACCATCACCGTGCGATGGATCGCCTTGATCCGCGCGATCGCATCCTCGCGCGCCGGATTGATCGTCTGCGCGCCCAGCGCCCGCGCCCGTTCCAGCCGCTCCTCCGCCAGATCGAGCGCTATCACGTCGCACCCCCGGTCCACCGCCCATAGGATCATGCCAAGGCCAATCGGCCCGCAGCCGAAGATCACGACCTTGTCGCCCGCCTTCGCCTGCGCCCGGTTGACCCCATGCAGTGCCACCGACAACGGCTCGCACATCGCCGCCACTGCATAGGGGATGCCGTCGGGGATCGGCAGCAAACTGTCGCCTAGCCGCGCGTCACGGACCAGCAATTCCTCGGTAAACGCCCCCTCCGGCCCGCCACTACCGATATAGCTAGGCGTCATCATCGGGTTGATGATGACGCTCTGCCCGACCGACACGCCGGTCACCTCCGCGCCCACGAACAGCAGCTCGCCCGCACCCTCATGGCCCAGCGCCGTCCGTTTACCTGGCGTCGGGATGCCGCCATTTTTGATGTAGCTGAGGTCACTGCCGCAAATGCCGCAGGCCTTCATCTTGACGACCACATCCTTCGGCCCCGCTTCGGGCCGTTCATAGGGATCGAGCCGCACGTCATCGACGTCATGGATGGTGAGCAGGCGCATGGATCGTCTCCCGATCAAAAGGCGTAAGGGGGATAGATCAGGCTGCCGCCATCGATCACGATCGTATCGCCGCTATGGAATCGCGATGCGTCGGAGCAGAGATAGGCGCCGATCCCCTCGAAATCCTCGATGGCACCGGGCCGATGGATCGGCGTCTTGGCGGAAAAATGCGCGTCGACAGCTGCCATGCGCGCCTGCATCTCTTCGCTCATCGCGCCATCGCCGCCGATGCCGGTTTTTACATATCCGGGCGCAATGCTGTTCGCGCGGATCTCATATTTGCCCAGTTCCGCCGCCATGCCGCGCACCGCTGCGCCCATGCCGCCTTTGGACGCGGCATAATTGTTGATACCGGCAATGCCTTGGAACATCGACAAGCTACCGCAATAGACCAGGCTCCCGCCCGGCTCACCGGCCTCGGCCCGCGCGACCATCGCCTTGGCCCCTTCGCGCAGGGTGAAGAAGGCGCCATGCAGGTTCACCGCCAGCAGGTCATGCCATTCGGCCGCGTCCAGCGTCAGCACCGACCGGCTGCGCGACGCGCGGCCCGAATTGGCGAACACGCAATCGACTCGCCCGAAATCGGCCAGCAATTGCGCATAGCCCGCAATGATCGCCTCTTCCGATGCTACGTCCACCTGATAGGTTTCGACGCGCGCCGCGCCCGCCGCCAGCAAATCCGCCTTTGCCGCTGCATTCTTGTCCGCATTGCGCGCCCAGATGGCGATCTTGCCGCCCATCTTCGCCACGCCGCGCGCAAAGCCCAGGCCAATGCCGCCATTGCCGCCGGTCACCAGCGTCACCTTGTCTGAACAGTCGAAAAGACCTGCCACCTGTCGCTCTCCTATGAAATGTCGCCGCCCGACGGCGGTCCTTTGCTGGGCGCGATTGTCGATCAGCCCGAGACAGGCCGCAATTGACCTGTCTGTAGAGATCAGGCCATAACCACTATATCGAGCCAAGACATCTATGCCCCGGAGCGCCCGTGCCGCCAGCCGAAACCTATGCCGAATCGCTGTTCGAGGCGGAACTGATCGTGCCGTCCGCCCTGATACGGATCATGCGCCTGCATCTCGATCAGCCGACCGACCGGCTCTTCTACCGCACCGACCATTATTGGCTCGACCTGTGCCTGACGCCGCGCCCGGAAAAAGCGCGCGGCTGCTATCGCGACCGCTGGGGACCGCATCGTTACGAGCCATTGGGCGAAATCTTCCTCGTGCCGCCCGGCGAAGCAATCCATATCCGCAGCGAAACCGGCGGTCGGCAGGCCTCGGTTATCTGCGAAATCCCGGCCGCGGCGATCAACTGCTGGCTCGATGATGGCGGCATCGACTGGACCGACCGGCGGCTGGCCGCTGGTCTCGACATCACCCATCCCCATATGCGCGCTTGCCTGCTGCGGCTGGCCGACGAAGTCCGTCATCCGGGGTCCGGCAGCGCGATCCTCGCCGAACTCATCGCCCGGCAACTGGCGATCGAAGTGGCCCGCTATTGCCAGGCGATCGGCGAAGGCCCAGTTAGCGGCGGCCTGTCCTCCTGGCGCTTGCGCCGGATCGAGGAACGGCTGCACATGCTTGGCCCACCCCCGACGCTTGGCGAACTGGCGGCGCTGTGCAACCTCTCACCTCGCCAATTAACGCGCGGTTTTCGCGCGTCGCGGGGCTGTTCGATCGGCGATCATATCGCCCAGACCCGGATCGACATGGCCAAGCGCCATCTCGCCACCCCGCAAAGCATCAAGGAAATCGCCTTCGCGCTCGGCTTTGCCTCCCCCTCCAGCTTCGCCTACGCCTTCCGCCGCGCGACCGGCGCCACCCCCCGCCAATTTCGCCAGCGCCGTCTGTCGCCCCCATCCTCTGGCTGATTATCTATATAATGGCTTGATTACGATAGTATCTGCCTTGAAAAAACCGCAATCCATTGTCCTAGTCGCTGTACGCATAATCAGAACGCATCAGCAGGAGAGGGCGGCAGGATGATCGTCGGACGCCATTATCAAAACGCCTATGTGACTCGAAACATCGACCAGGCTGTGGCAGAGTTCAAGGAGCGGGCCGACATCCGCCTGCTGCTCGAAACCGAAATCTCCGTCACTCTCTGGACCCCCCATGGCGAAGGCATCGGCACGCAGAAACTCGCCTTCCTCTGGATCGGCGACATGCAAATCGAATTGATCCAACCGGGGCAAGGCGACGTCCTCGCCCTCTATCGCGACGCGCTGCCAGCCGACGACCGGCTGCGCTTCCATCATGTCTGCCACCGCATCGATGACTGGGACGCTTTCCTGGCGCAGGTCGTCCGACAGCCCTTTCCCGTCGCGTTGAAAGGCGGAACGCCGGGCATGCTCCAGTTCCTCTATCTCGATACCCGCAAGTGGCTCGGCCACTATACCGAATATGTTTGGATGGTCCCCGAACGCTGGGCCGCCATGGGAGGACGCACCGCATGATCAGCCTGGCCCGCTTCGGCACCCGCGACTTGGATCGCGCCAAAAGTTTCTACGACGAACTGGCCGCCCTGCTGGGGGCCGTTCGCGCCTTCGACCGCCCAGACGTCGTGGCCTACAAGACCCCCGACAGCGGCATGCTCCTTATCGGCAAGCCCTTCGAAGGCGAAGCATCGCCCGGCAACGGCAACCAGGTCGGCATACAGGCCGCCAGCCGCGCGACCGTCGATGCTGTTCATGCCAGGGCACTCGCCCTTGGCGGCCAGTGCGAAGGCAAGCCCGGCATCCGGGGCGATGACCCCAACGGCTTCTATGGTGCCTATTTCCGCGACCTCGACGGCAACAAGCTCGTCATCTTCCGCTACGGGGCACCCGACACCTGACCGACCCATTGATCGACGCTCAACCCGAGACGATCAGGCCGGAATCGCGACGGCGATATATAAACACCCCTGTTGGTTAAGGGCTTCGCGCCACAGTCTAATCGGGCATAACGCGACTCACAAAAGGACAATGATGACCACGCCGTTCCCGGCCTTAGATCGGGTGAGGCGCCAAATTGGGGAGGATTTTCGGATGCGGAAGACAGCCTATTATAGCATGAGCGCCAGCCTGGCGGTTCTCACCCTGGCGATGCCGGCCATCGCGCAGGAAGCACCGCAGGAAAATGGCTTCGATGCGCCCACCATCATCGTGGAAGCGCGCCGTCGCGGCGAGGACGTTCAGGACGTTCCCGCCGTCGTCAACGCCGTGACCGCCCAGTCCATCGACAATCTCAACTTCCGCGAATTTACCGAAGTCAAATCGCTGGCACCCGGCCTTGAACTGACCTCCAACCCCAACGGTATCGGTGGCAATGCCCGTCTGCGCGGCGTCAATTTCGACGCCAGTGCGTCCGGCAACAACGGTACGGTTGAATTCTACTTCAATGACGCGCCAATCTCGCCGGGAGTCGTCATCCAGCAGATGTACGACATCGGCCAGATCGAAGTGCAGCGCGGGCCGCAGGGCACCTTGCGCGGCCGCGCTTCGCCTTCCGGCTCGATCACGATCACCACCCGCAAACCTGATCTCAACCAGTTTGGCGGCTATGCGGACTGGACCGCCAATGATATCGGCACCCTCAATTTCAAGGGCGCGCTGAACATCCCCGTCATCGAAGGCATTGCGGGCATCCGCGTGTCGGGCGTGTGGGACGAAAATGAAGTCGATCGCGTCCGTCCGCTGGTGCGCAGCGCCGGCGCGCCGGATCCGCATTCGCGGACCAAGAGCTATCGTGTCGTCGGTCTCATCGAACCGGCGGACTGGATCAGGCTGGAAGGCACCTATCAATATATGGACCGCGACGCGCGGACCTATGATCAGTCGATTTCCTTCAGCGAAGCCAATCCGGCGGCCACACCCAGCCCGGTGCTAATCACCGCAAAGGATCGTCTGTCGATCCAGGAACAGCCGCGCCTCATCAATCAGCGGTTCGATATCTTCAACTGGCGCGCCGAGCTGGCCCAGTGGGGCCAGCGGCTGATCTATCAGGGCCAGTACAGCAAGCAGGAATATCTATCGACGGAAAACCTGGACCGCGGCAATTTCTTCATCGGTCGCGACATCAACCAGCTCACTGACACGGTCGCCAAGGGGACGTCGCATGAAATCCGGCTCCAGAATGAGGAGCGCGTTCTTGGCATATTCGACTATGTGATCGGCTTCTTCGACAGCAAGCTGGATTCGCCGACGGCCCTTAGCCAGCTGACGCCCGTGCGTTTGCCCACGGCTTTTGGAGGCGGGATCGCGTCGATCGTGACGACCAACATTTTGCGCGCCAACGACACGCATGAACAATCCTTCTTCGGCAACCTGACCGCCCAGATCGGCGACAAGACGGAAATCTCCGGAGGCCTGCGCCAGATCAAATATGACTCGCTCAGTCAGTTGGGCGTCAATGGCAACGTCATCGCCAACGATACCCAGGACCTCAAAAAGCTCATCTACAGCGCGTCGGTGAAGCATAATTTCTCCCCCGACTTTCTGGTCTATGCCGCCACCGGCAGCTCGATGCGGCCGGGCCTCAACGTCGTGGGCGACTTCAACATCGTGAAGTCGGCGCTGGAAAACAGCTTCCTCAATCTGCCGCCCGAAACCTCCAAATCCTATGAGCTGGGCTTCAAAAGCACCTTGATGGGTGGTCGGGCACGTTTCAACATGACCGCCTATCATCAGACCTACAAGAATTTCCCGTTCCGCGTCCCCAATAATGGCGTCTATTATGTGAACACTGTCGCCGTCCGCAATGCTGCGGGCCAGGTCACCGGGACGGCGCAGCAGGTCGCATCCTTCAACTTCGTCGGTGCCGTGCCGGTCGAAGTGAACGGCATCGAAAGCGAACTGAGCGTCGATGTCACGCGTAACCTTACCCTCGGCCTGACCGCCAGCTATTCGCTGGGGAAGATCAAGAATGGCAACATCCCTTGCAATGATCTGAACGCTGACGGCATACCCGACCTGGTGACTGCGGCACCATCGCTTGCTGAACTGCAGGCGGCCGTTGGTGCGGACAATCTGTCCTCCTGCGCCGTATCGCAACGTTCGTCCTTCATGCCCCCGGTAACGGCGACCTTGCAGGGCGAATATCATGTCGCCGTTTCCAGCAAAGTCGATGGTTTCCTGCGCGGACTGGTCAATTATAACGGCAAGTCGCAAGGGGATCCGAGCAATAATTTTGATCAGGTCGGCGCCTATGCTCTCGCCAACCTTTATGCCGGCATCCGCGATCCCGATGGCGGTTGGGAAGTATCGCTCTTCGCCAAGAACTTGTTCGACACGACCAAGGTTCTGACCCGCACCACGCCATTGTTCACCAGCTATCAGCAGATCACCGGCTTCACGGCGACGGGTGCGACGACGGCGGCGCAGACCTTCACCAGCACCTATACCGGTGGCACGGTCACGCCGCCGCGCGAATTCGGCATCAACGTGCGTTTCTACTTCGGATCGCGCTGAGATTTTGCGGGGCGGTTCGAACCTTCCACAGGATCGGTCGGATCGCCGCCGCAGTCTCTGTGAAGGACGCGCATCACCCGTGTCGGCGATGACGGCCCTTGCCTAATGGACAACACTGATGTTGATTTATGCCTTCTTATCCCAGGCGAGCCAGCCGGGCGGTCGTTCGGATCGTTACGGCAAGCCGCACGAACGACAAGAGAGGCATGCCGCATGACGCAAACACGAACCAGACGCTCCCGCGATCCTGCAGCCACACGCGAAGTCATATTGGAAGCAGCGCGCGCGCTGCTGGCCAAGGACGGACCGGAGGGGATCAGCCTGTCCGAAGTCGCAACGCTCGCCGGGGTCAATCGCGGGACCGCCTACCAGCATTTCGAAACCCGCGAAAAACTGATCGAGGCGACCGCGGAGTGGGTGTCCGACCGCATGTTCCGCGCGGTATTCGGCGACCCTGAAACCATCGGTGAACGCCGCGTCGAGCAGGTCGATATTGCCGACACGACCGACCGCCTCGCCATTTTTGCGATGGAAAACCCGGAACTGTGCCGCATCTGGCTGCTCCAGCTATTGGCTTCGCCCGATCCGATGGCCGATCCCTTCTGGCGCGAATATGAAGGGTCGCTCCAGCGCTTTGCCGAAACCGATCTGGCCGAAGACGGCATCGACGTCGAAGTGTTGTCGGTGATGATGCTGTCTGGCGCGTTTCTCTGGCCGGTCTGGGCGCAATCCCATGGCCGCCCGGATCAGGAACGGCGCGACCTTGCCCGGCGCGTGGCGCAGGAATCGCTGCGCCTGTGCATGTATGGCTCGATGCGCGCCGATCGCTTCCCCGGCATCGCCGATCGCCTCCGCAAGGGACTGACACCAACGGCACCCTCTTCGTCTCCCAAAAAGGAATAGCCCCATGTTTTCAGCCATCATGATCGACAAGACCGACGACCAGCAGAGCGTATCGCTCCAGCAGGTCGACGAAGTCCAGTTGCCCGAAGGCGATGTCACGATCGACGTCGCCTATTCGACGCTCAATTATAAGGATGGCCTGGCCATCACCGGCAAGTCGCCGGTCGTCCGCAAATTCCCGATGGTCCCCGGCATCGACCTGGTCGGCACCGTGCGCACCTCCGATCATGCCGACTGGAAGCCGGGCGACAAGGTCGTGCTGAACGGCTGGGGCGTGGGCGAGGGGCATTGGGGTGGCCTGGCGCAGGTTGCGCGGCTGAAGGGCGACTGGCTGGTGCCATTGCCCGCCGCCTTCACCGGCGCGCAGGCGATGGCAATCGGCACGGCCGGCTATACCGCCGCGCTCTGTGTTGAAGCGCTGGTCAAGGCTGGCGTCACCCCCGACCAGGGCGAAATCCTCGTTACCGGCGCGACTGGCGGGGTGGGTAGCGTCGCCGTTGCCCTGCTCAAAAAGGCAGGTTTCACCGTCATCGGTTCGACCGGCAAGGCATCCGAAGCCGACTATCTGACGCAATTGGGCGCAGCGGGCGTCATCGACCGCGCAACTTTGTCGGAAAAGGGCAAGCCGCTGCAGAAGGAGCGTTGGGCCGGTGTCGTGGACTCGGTCGGCAGCTTCACCCTCGCCAATGCCTGTGCCCAGACCCGCTATGGCGGCGCGGTCGCCGCCTGTGGCCTGGCGCAGGGCGCGGACTTTCCGGCTACGGTCATGCCCTTCATCCTGCGCGGCGTGCGCCTGCTCGGCGTCGACAGCGTGATGGCACCCAAGGCCCCGCGCCTAGCGGCATGGGAAAGGCTGGCGCGCGATCTCGACCCGGCTCTGCTGGACGTGATTGCTACCGAAATCAGCCTGTCGGAAGCGATCGCGGCGGCCACCGACCTGATGGACGGCGAGGTGCGCGGGCGCATCATCGTCGACGTGAACCGCTGACCCTTACCCCAAGGACGCATCATGACCGACCAGCCGCTTTCGATCGTCGCCGGTCCTCCGCTCAGTGAAGAGCCGGGGCTGGGGGCGCTGACCTTGAGCGGCTGGTTGCGCGAAGTCACGGCGCGCTCCGGCCCGGCTGAAGCGCTGGTGATGCACGAAGCGGACAGCGTCACCCGCTGGACCTATGACGATCTGTGGGCGCGCGCGAACGAAGTGGCGCGCGCGCTCATCGCCTGCGGCGTGGGGAAGGGGACGCGCGTCGGCATCCTGATGACCAACCGCCCCGAATTTCTGGCGGCGGTCTTCGGCACGGCGCTGGCGGGCGGTGTCGCAGCGACGCTCAGTACCTTTTCGACGCCTGCCGAACTGGACCATCTGCTCCAATCGTCCGCCTGCCACGTCCTGCTGATGGAGCGCACCGTCCTCAAAAAGGACTTTGCCGCGATCCTGACCGATCTGGAACCGGGCATCTCCACGGCCAGCCCCGGTGCGCTCGCCTCACCCCATTTCCCCTTCCTCCGCCACATCGCCTCGCTCGGCGGTGGCGAGGGCATGATCGAACCGTGGGACGCTTTCCTGAGG
>MIAK01000025.1:15945-17195 GCA_001829085.1 Sphingomonadales bacterium RIFCSPLOWO2_12_FULL_63_15
CGTGACGCCTGCCGACCCCGGCGTCCTCTTCTTCTCCTCCGGCTCGACCGCCAAGCCCAAGGGCATCCTTTCGATGCACCGCGGCGTCACGCTCCAGCTCTGGCGCTGGAAACGCTTTCTCGCCGCCAAAGAGGATGCCCGCGCCTGGTCGGCCAACGGCTTCTTCTGGTCAGGCAATTTCGCCATGGCAATCGGCGGCGCACTATCGTCAGGCGGCAGCCTGATCCTGCAAGCGACCTTCCAGCCCGAAGAGGCGCTGACCCTCATGGCGCGCGAACGGGCGACCATGGCCTTCGCTTGGCCCCACCAATGGGCACAACTGGAGGGGGCGGCGAACTGGAACGATGTGAACCTGTCCTCGCTCCACTATGTGGGGCAGCACACGCCGCTCGGCCGCCATCCGACTGTCAGAACCGACTGGCAGGAACCGATGGCCGCCTATGGCAATACCGAAACCTTCACCATCAGCACCATCTTCGATTCCGGCACGCCCGACGATCGGATCGCGGGCACCCATGGCGTCCCCTTGCCCGGCAATATCTTCAAGATCCTCGATCCTCTGACCGGTGCCGTCGTGCCGCTTGGTGAGCGCGGCGAGATCGCGGTCAAGGGACCGACGCTGATGCTGGGCTATATTGGCGTGCCATTGGACGAAAGCGTGGACGCCGACGGCTTCTTCCATACCGGCGATGGCGGCTGGTTCGACGCGGAAGGGCGGCTCCATTGGGAAGGGCGCCTCAATGACATCATCAAGACCGGCGGCGCCAATGTCTCGCCAATCGAGATCGACACCGTCATCAAATCCTGCCCCGGCGTGAAGGTCACCCAGACCGTCGGCGTGCCTCATGAAACCCTGGGCGAATTGGTCGTGACGTGCATCGTCTCTCATGTCGGCGCACCGCTGGACGAAGCCGCCATCCGCGCCTTCGCCAAGGCCCAACTCGCCAGCTACAAGGTGCCGCGTCGCGTCCTCTTCTTCAGCGAAGACGACCTCTCGCTGACCGGCAGCGCCAAGATCAAGACGGCCGATTTGAAAGCGCTGGTGGTCAAACAGCTTTCCACCGAACCGGTATGAGCGACGGCGCGGAGCAGGCGCTGGCGATCGCCAATCTCAAGGCCCGCTATTGCGCCACCGCAGATCTCGCCGCCAGCGACCCGGATCAGGCCCGCGCAACCTTCGCGACCATCTTCGCGCCAGATTTCGTCGGCGACTATGGCATGGGCCGGTTGATCGGCGCGCAGGCGATCAC
>MIAK01000026.1:0-33931 GCA_001829085.1 Sphingomonadales bacterium RIFCSPLOWO2_12_FULL_63_15
GCCTCGGCATAGCCGCCCCCCCGCGCCGCCAGCATCGCCACCAGATCTGCCACCGTCCTGCCCGGATCAAGCCGCTCGATCTGTTCCTCGTCCCGGCCAATGGCCTCGCGCACCCAGGCAAAATAAACGATCGACAGCATCGCCATCGCTCAGTCCATATGCCGGATGCCGACGCGCAGATAATCCCAGCCCGTGATCAGCGTCAGGATGGCGGCGGCCCACAGGGTCACGATGCCCACGGTCTGCACGAACACCAAATGCGGCACCGCGCCCGCCAGGATCAGCGCGCCCAAGGCAACGATCTGGCATGTCGTCTTCCACTTCGCCAATCGCGACACCGGCATCGACACCTGCAACCCGGCCAGAAATTCGCGCAGGCCCGACACCGCAATCTCCCGCAGCAGGATGACCATGGCCGCGATGATGTGCGGCCCGGTAATATCGCGCGTCGCCGCCAGCATCAAAATGACGGCGCCCACCATGATCTTGTCGGCGATGGGATCGAGGAAGACGCCGAGTTTCGACACCGTCCCCTGCGCCCGCGCCAGATAGCCGTCGAAATAGTCGGTCACGCCCATCAGGCAGTAGAGACCGAAGGCCAGCGCATAGCCGGTGGTCCAGCGCGCGCCCATCTCCGCAGGCCAAAGCAGCGCGACGAGCAACGGCACCGTGACGATACGCGAAAGCGTGAGCAGATTAGGCAGCGTCAGCATAGCCGCCGCCTGCCACAGTCAGACGCGGCATACAAGCCAGACAGCATATCGACCTCCATGCAAGGGGCATTGGACAGGGACGCCGCCAACGGCTAGACCCCGCCCCGGTCGCTAACGGGAAAGAAGACGCCCCTATCCATGCAAGCCTCTCTCAGGCTCTTGAACAAGCGCCGATTCCTGCCGCTGTTCGTCACCCAGCTGCTCGGCGCGTTCAACGACAATCTGTTCAAGAACGCGATGGTGCTGTTCGTCGTGTACCAGGTCTATAATGACGAGCGGTCCGAAACCTGGTTCAGCGCGCTGGCGACCGGCCTGTTCATCCTGCCCTTCTTCCTGCTGTCCGCGTTATCGGGACAACTGGCCGATCAACGCGACAAGGCGGTCATCATCCGCTGGGTCAAGGCGGCGGAAATCCTGATCATGCTCGTCGGCGCGGTCGGCCTTGGCCTCATCTGGAGCGGCATCGGCGTGCATACGATCGCCATCCCGCTGCTGCTCGCCGCCCTGTTCGCCATGGGCATCCACTCGACCTTCTTCGGCCCGATCAAATATGCGATCCTGCCCCAGCATCTCCATGATGAAGAAGTGCTGGGCGGCACCGGCCTGGTCGAGGCAGGCACCTATATCGCGATCCTGGCTGGCACGATCCTGGCGGGAATCATCCCGATCGAGGCGGCGGCGGTGTGCATCATCATCACCGCGCTGGTCGGCTATGTCGCCGGGCGGCAGGTGCCACCGGCCCCGTCGCTCCTTTCCGCACAGCCGATCGACTATCATATCATCCGCTCGTGCGCGGGACGATGCATATCCGGCGGCTGTTTCTGGCGATTATGTCTATCAGCCTGTTCTGGGCGGTCGGGTCGATCCTGTTCATCCAGTTTCCGCCCCTGGTCAAAAATGTCCTGACCGCCGAAAAAGCCGTCGCCAGCCTGTTCCTCGCCATTTTCTCGATCGGCATCGCCATCGGCTCGGTCGCGATCAACCGGCTGCTGCGTGGTCATGTGTCGGCCAAATATGCCCCCGCCGCCGTGATCGGCATGGGCCTTTGCATCGTCGCCTTCCATTTCGTCTGCGCCATCTGGCCGCCTGCACCCGAAGGGCAGATGCTCTCGCTGCAGGGGTTCATCGCCCACCCGCTCGCCATACCGCTTTCGCTCTGCCTGCTCGGCGTCTCGACCTTCGGCGGCATGTTCGTCGTGCCGCTCTATGCCTTCCTGACCACCACGGTCGAAAAATGCGAAGCCGCCCGCACAGTGGCGGCGAATAATATCGTCAATTCAGGCGCAATGGTGGTGGGATCGCTCTGCGCGATCGGCCTCAGCATCGCTGGCATGTCGGTGGTGATGCAATTGCTGCTGGTGGCGTTCCTCACCCTGCCCTGTGCGGCGATGGCGTGGAAACTGCACAAGGCCTGCGACGGCCCGCTGTGCCATTAAAACAGGCGGCATCCCGGCACCGGCCGGGGTCCAGCGCCGCCTTGGCTTTCAGGGCTTCAGGAAATGAAGCTGTAGAAAGCGGTGAAGAAGGCGCAGAAGCTCAGGCCAAACAGCTTCCAGTCGCTATCGTCGTCCACCGCCTGCGCCTTGCTCTTGGGCATCTTGTCCATGACGCGCAGCACATGGGCGGGGAGGCTCTGGCGAAAGGGGTGCCGGGCCGATTCTGTGGTGAGGACGAGGGTTCGGTTTCTCATGATGTTGGGTTAACGCATTATTTACCATTTGTGCCATCGCTTATGACGGCCAATTTGCGCCTGTCCCGCTGCGGGACAGGCTTGACTGTATCATCTGAATAACACAGCATGGCCGCACCGATGACCGAGTCCGCCCCCGCCGAACCGCCAGCGCCGCCCCGCGAATTCGGTGCCGGGCCGCCCAGCGCCTTTGCGCCGCCCACGCCATGGCGGCGACGACTGCAGATAGTGGGCTGGATCATGGCGGCGGGCCTCGCCTTGCTGATGATCGCCATCGCCTGGCTCGCCATCACCGCCCCGCTGTCGCAATCGCTCAAGCCCATCGCCCCGCCCAGCCTCAGCCTGATGTCGGCGGACGGCCACCTCATCGCCCGGCGCGGCGCGGTCATCGATACGCCGGTGACGATGGCGGACCTCCCCGCCCATGTGCCCCAGGCGTTCATGGCGATCGAGGATCGCCGCTTCGCCAGCCATTGGGGCATCGATCCGCGCGGCATCGCGCGCGCGGCCTGGCATAATCTCTGGTCGGACAGCTCGTCTCAGGGCGGCAGCACCATCACCCAGCAACTCGCCAAGGGCGTGTTCCTGTCGAGCGACCGCACCATGGGGCGGAAGGCCCGCGAAGCGATGATCGCGCTCTGGCTGGAGGCTTGGCTGACCAAGGACCAGATCATGGAACGCTATCTGTCGAACGTCTATTTCGGCGATAATGTCTATGGCCTGCGCGCCGCCGCCCGCCACTATTTCAACCGCTCGCCCGACCGCCTCACCATCCCGCAGGCCGCGATGCTGGCGGGCCTGCTCAAGGCGCCCTCGCGCCTCGCGCCCACCAGCAACCTCAAGGGCGCGCGCGCCCGCGCCGCGCTGGTGACGCAGGCGATGGTCGATGCGGGCTATCTGACCCAGGCAGAGCGCAACGCCCTGCCGCCTGCCCGCCTCAACGTTCATGATGTGCCCGACGCCACCACCGGCACCTATTTCGCCGACTGGGTGCTGCCCCAGGCGCGCGACCGGGCGGGCGCGGTCTATGGCGAACAGAAGATCGAAACGACGCTCGACTGGCGCATCCAGCGCCTCGCCGAAGCCGCCGTCCGCCGTGCGCCACTGGGCGGCGCGCAGGCCGCGCTCGTCGCAATGAAGCCCGACGGCAGCGTCGTCGCCATGGTCGGCGGCAAGAATTATGGCAAGAGCAGCTTCAATCGCGCGGTGCAAGCGAAGCGCCAGCCCGGATCGACCTTCAAGCTGTTCGTCTATCTTGCCGCCTTCCGCGCGGGCATGACACCCGAAGACATGATCGACGACACGCCGATCACCACCGGCAGCTATCGCCCGGCCAATCATGGCGGCAAATATCGCGGGCGCATCAGCCTGCGCCAGGCCTTCGCCGCGTCGAGCAATGTCGCCGCCATCCGCCTGACGCAGAAGGTCGGCGTCGATGCTGTGATCAAGGTCGCGCGCGACCTGGGCATCACCGCGCCCTTGACCGAGGATTTGAGCCTCGCGCTCGGCACGTCGGAAATTCCGCTGATCGAACTGGCCGAAGCCTATGCGGCGGTCGCAGCCGGAGCCTATCCCGTCCTCGCCCACGGCCTGCCGCCCGAAGAACGGGGCTGGTTCGAACGGCTGATGGAGCGCCAGCGCTCCTTCGATGACGACGAACTGGCGATGATCCGCGACCTTCTCTCCTCCGCCGCCAATCGCGGCACGGGCAGCGCGGCGGCCCTGCGCACCAGCACCTTCGGCAAGACCGGCACGACGCAGGACAGCCGCGATGCCATATTCGTCGGCTATGCAGGCGGCTTGGTCACCGCCGTCTGGGTCGGCAACGACGATAACAAGCCGCTACCCGGCGGCGCAGCAGGCGGCGGCATGCCCGCGCGCATCTGGCGCAATTTCATGAGCGGCGCGATCAACGAACCGGTCGCGGACGCGCCCGAAGAAACCCAGGACGCCGACCTCGTCAACGCCATCGCCAACATCACGGTGGAAACCGGCATCGGCAATGTCGGCGTGGGCGTCGATGACGGCGGGATGACCGTCAATATCGGCGGCAGTCAGATCCGCCTGCCCATCGACGAACCCGCCGCACCAGCGGGCATCCCGCCTCCGCGCATCGCCCCGACCCAGCCGCCGGAAGAAGCCGACGGCGCCCCCTGATCCTCTGCCTGTCGATGGAACTGCGGAACAAAATAAGCGGCAATGGCCTGTCCTACATCACCGCCATCATGCTAATTTCCGTCATGCCCAGCTGTTTTCCATCGTTAACCCGCCCCTCGCGAAACGCGCCTCAGCAACGGTGTGAACTTCGACGGATTCGCCTCATGAAGCGCCTATCCCGCCGTCCGCCCAATTCATCTCAGCAACGGTGTGAACTTTCGAGTCGGGCCGCAGGAAACCGGGCCTAAACCCCCGGCAACATTATCCTCATTGACCTTGGCCGTGCCTGCGCATAGCAGGACCGCGCTTTTCCAACCAAGAGTGACCAGACAATGACCTATGTCGTGACCGACAACTGCATCCGCTGCAAATATATGGATTGCGTCGAGGTCTGCCCCGTGGATTGTTTCTACGAGGGTGAGAATATGCTGGTCATCAATCCGAGCGAATGTATCGACTGCGGCGTGTGCGAGCCTGAATGTCCGGCCGAAGCGATCCTGCCCGATACCGAAAATGGCCTGGAAAAATGGCTGGAGCTGAATACCAAATATTCGGCCGAATGGCCCAACATCACGGTCAAGGGCGATGCCCCGGCCGACGCAGACGCCATGAAGGGCGTCGAGAACAAGCTGGAACAGTTCTTCTCGCCGGAACCCGGCACGGGTAGCTGACAGGCGCGCCGCCGCCGCCTTCACCGTCCCATTTTGCGCCACACGCCCGCCCTTTATGTCCGGGGGTGGTAATTTTGTTACGAATCTGCTAAAAGCCGTCACAACGGACGGGCATATGCGCTCGCCCCTGGAGTATTAGCTTCATGTCTTGACGGTGGTGTCGCGGTCTTCCCTGCATGTGACCCCTATCGCATGTGCCCTGCGTCGGCCCCGTTCCCCGGTTGAATTGGAAAGGTTGCAAATGGCTGCCAAAGCGCTGTCCTTTGACGTTGGTGATTATGTCGTTTATCCCAAGCATGGCGTAGGCCGTGTAATCGAACTGCAGAAAGAGCAGATTGCAGGCATGGATTTGGAGCTGTACGTGCTCCGTTTCGAAAAAGAGCGCATGACGCTCCGCGTACCGACCAACAAGGCCGAAGGCGTTGGCATGCGCAAGCTGTCGTCCAACAAGACGCTCGAAGAATCGATGGAAACATTGAAGGGCAAGCCCAAGGTCAAGCGCACCATGTGGTCGCGCCGCGCGCAGGAATATGAAGCGAAGATCAATTCGGGCGACCTGGTGTCGATCGCCGAAGTTACCCGCGACCTGTTCCGTGCCGATGACCAGCCCGAACAAAGCTATTCCGAGCGTCAGATTTTCGAAGCGGCGTCCAGCCGCCTTGCCCGCGAACTGGCCGCGATGGAAGAAACCGACGAACCCACAGCGCTCAAGAAGATCCTCGCGATCCTCAACGAAGCCGCGCCCAAATATGCCAAGGTCGAAGGCTGACCTGGCTGGCTTAGGCCGCTAGCGGCTGGCCTAACGGAAAAGGGGCGTCCCGATATCATCGGGGCGCCCCTTCCTCGTCCGGGCCGGTCAATTGCCGCGATAGCTGCTATAGCCATAGGGGCTGACGACGACCGGCACATGATAATGGGCCTTCGCCTCGTCGGCGCGGAACGTGACGCTGATTTCCGGAAAAAATGGCTTCGCCGCCGACCCTGTATAGGCCGTCATGTCGAAACTGATGCGATAGATGCCGGGCGGCGTATCGATCCCCTCGCCAAAGCTGCGGATGCGGCCATTGCCATCGGTGCGCGCCGTGGCGACGCGGGTCCAGTTGCCGGCTGCATCCTTGCGCTCCAGCGTCGCCGGAATGTCGGCCCCGCCGACGCCCTGCGCCAGATCGAGAACATGGGTGGAGATATCCGACGCCTGCGCGCCCAAAGGCGTCGCCAGAAGAGAGAGGGCTAGGGTAGCGGCAATTCTGTGACGCATCATTCTGGTCCTAATCCTGTTTAGTTCGTCGATGTAAACGCCTCCACCACGCGGTAAACCAACCCGAAAGGCCATGGCTGTCAGGTTGGTATCGACACGAAGGCCCCCTTGGCGCGATCCTTGACGACCTGGTCGGCGCGGAACACCGAACCGCTCATGGTGATGTAAACGCCGGGTTCCGCCACCTGCGCGGTGGCGAAGGCCATGCCGAGGTTGAAGCTCGCATCGCTCTCCCCAAAGCGCGCGGGCGCGAGCGCGCCGACGAGTACGATCGTCTTGCCCTCGATGCCCGCCAACGCCTTGGCCGTATCCGTCATCGTATCGGTGCCATGGGTGATGACGATATGCTTTTCCGCCGCGGCCGCAATCCGCGCATAGATGAGCGCGCGATCGCGATCGTCCAGTTCAAGGCTGTCCTTGCGGGTCACTTCCTCGATCCGAAACGGCCGCTTGACCCGTGCCACGTCCAGCAGCTTGGCCATCACCGTTTCGCCCACCTGATAGTCGGACAGCGCATCGAAATAGACTTTGTCGATCGTTCCGCCGGTGGTCAGCAGCAATATGGGGGTGTCGGGCGACAGCATGGGAAAGCTCCAAACAGGGAAGACATGCCCCTAGCGCAAATCCGCCCGTGCCGGAACCGGCCTATTCCCCCCGCGCCATCGCTTCGCCGCGATCCCGCGCCGCCGTCAATGTGTCGATCAGCAATGTGCACAGGCGGTCGTCGGCGTCGAGGATGTTCATGCCTTCGCGCGTCATGCCGCCGGGACTGGCAACTCGATCGGCCAACTGGCCAGGGCTATCGCTGGCGTGGGCCGCCATATTGGCCGAACCTTGAACCGTCGCCAGCGCCATCCGAGCGGCCTGATCGGCGGGAATGCCGAGCGCTTCGCCTGCCTTGGCCAACGCGTCGATGAAGCGGAACACAAAGGCAGGACCACAACCGGACAGCGCCGTGACCTGGTTGAACAACGCTTCGTCCGTCACCCATTCGGCAAGGCCCAAGGGACGGATAAGGGTATCGACGGCATCCCTTGCCGAGGGTGCAGTACGGCGATCCGTGAAAAGCGCGGTCACGCCCTCGCCCAGCCCCACGGGCAGATTGGGCATGGCGCGCACAATGTCCCGAACCTGCGGGAAATACGCGCGCATATCCGCCAAAAGCGTGCCCGCCAAGATCGACACGATCCTGGTGTCAGCCGCGCATAGGGGCGCAAGTGATTCCGCCACATCGCCGATCTGATAAGGTTTCATGCCGAGCAGCACCGTGGTTCCAGCGGGCAATGCGGCGGGATAATCCGTCATCACGGTCACGCGATCCGCCACCGCCTTGCCACTCGGACGCAGCACCGTGACGTGCGCGGGGTCAAGGCCGCAAGCAAGCCAGCGCGACAGCATCTGCCCCGCCATATTGCCACAGCCCACAAGAAAGAGTTGATCGGGCCATGTCGTCATCGGCTCAGGCTTCGCCACGCGTTTCGATCAGGCTAGCGGAAATCGCCTCCGACGGGGACTTTCCGCCCCACAGCACGAACTGGAACACGGGATAGAAGCGTTCGCATTCATCGATCGCCGTTTCGACCAGCAGTTGCGCCTGATCGAGCGTCAGCGTGCCGCCTGCGCCCAGCAGTGCCCCATGACGGAACAGGATGATGCCGCTGGAGGACCAGAGTTCAAAATGACCGAGCCAAAGCTGTTCGTTGATCAGCCCCAGCGTCTCATAAATAACGCTGCGCTTCTCATCGGTGACGCGGATGTCGGGCATGGCCAACAACTGCAACACCTGGTCTTCATCGCGCCAAATGCCGCGCAATTCATATTGCGCCCAAGATCCTTGCGTGTTGGCGACGATCTCATCCTCGCCAACCTGCTCGTAGCTCCAGCCATGCGCCTCGTAAAAGGCCGCCAGCATATCGATCGGAGCGGCCTCCTGACCGCCATGTTCAAACTCGTCACTATCCATCATCGCCGCGCCTTATCACCGGATAAGGCGAAAGGACAGACAGGATCAGAGCGCGTCGCTTCCCTTTGGCTTGCTCGCCTTGACCGTCTTGGTAACGGGTTCGGACGTCCGCCCCTCCAGCGCGTCGAGGCGCGCCTTCAGCAATTCGACCTCTTCGCGCGCGGCGGCGGCCATGGCCTTGACCGCATCAAATTCCTCGCGCGACACGAACTCCATGTCGCCAATCCATTCCTTGGCCTTTTCACGGGCATTGGCCTCGAACTCGCGGCTCATGCCCGCAACCGTACCGGCGGCACCGTTCACCAGCTTGGCCAGATCGTCGAAAAAGCGGTTTTCGCTCTGCATTGCTCTTGTCCTTTGCGGCGGCGCGATGGAAACTGCGCCAAAAATCATATCTGGGTGCTAAGCGACGGTGCGACAAGGGTCTCGGCATCGGGATTAAGCCGCCCAATCTCATAATTGAGGAAGGAAGCAAAGGCGAGCCACGCCAGATAGGGGAGAAGCAGCAAACCGGCGACACGGCGTATCCGGGCAAACAGCCATATGGTTATCGCGACAACGACGATCAGCGTCAATATCAACATCAGAGCGCTGCCGACCTGATGCGCGCGGAAGAAGAGCGGCGACCAAGCAAGGTTCATGAGCAGCTGGACCAGGAACAGGGTAATCGCCGGCCCCCGCCCCTTCGCGCCGCGCGCATGCAGAACGATGGCCAGCGCAAGACCCATCAATATGTAGAGAATGGTCCAGGCGACACCGAACAGCCAGCCGGGCGGCATCAATGCGGGCTTTTCCAGCGCATCGAACCAACGATTGCCATAGCCGCTGTTGGCGAGGCGCCCCGACAGGAAGCCTAACAGTACAATGGCCGGAACGGTAAGCAGGGACCAACGCAGATAAGCGAGGCGCAACTGGCCGGGGGACGCGATCTCGTTCATCGGCAACGCTTCTCCATAACCCTCATTCCGCCGGTTCAGGCGCGTCCTTCAGCGCCGAATCCAGCTTTCGGCCGACGGTTTGCGGGGAAACCGTCCGCTTGGCAACGCGCGAATAGAAGATGGGGATGAGGAACAATGTGATCAGTGTCGCCAGGCTGACGCCCGATACGATGACCACGCCGATCGACTGGCGCGCCGCCGCTCCCGCGCCGCCCCTTATGACCAGCGGCACCGCGCCGATGACCGTCGCGATCGAGGTCATGAGGATGGGACGCAGGCGGCGGGTCGCCGCTTCGCGAATGGCCTGCCCCACCTCCATGCCTTCGTCGCGCAACTGGTTGGCGAACTCGACGATCAAAATGCCGTTCTTGGCTGCTAGCCCCACAAGCATCACGATACCGATCTGGCTGTAGAGGTTGATCGTGCCACCAGTGATGATCAGCCCAATCACGCCGCCGGCCACGGCGAGCGGCACGGTGGCGATGATGACGCCGGGATGGATGAAGCTCTCAAATTGAGCGGCGAGCAGCAGGAAGACGACGAGGATGGTGAGGCCGAAAATCAACCAGATCGACCCGCCGGTTTCCCGGAACGACTGGCTTTCGCCGCGATAGCCGACGGCCAGCACTTCGGGCGCTTGCCTTGCTTCATTCTCCAGAAATGTGAGCGCGTCCCCAAGCGAGGTTCCCGGTGCAAGGGCCGCGGTCAAAGTGATCGCGCGCAGCTTGTTGAACCGGTTAAGCTGACGTGGCCCTGCGACTTCGCGCACCGTGACTACGGAAGACAGCGGCACCAGCGCCCCGGTACGGGTCCGAACATTGATGCGTTCCAGATCGGCGAGGGTTTGCCGCCCTTCGTCTTCGGCTTGCACGATGACACGATATTCCTCGCCCCGATCGACATAGGTAGTCACGCGGCGGGAGCCGAGCAGGCTTTGCAGCGCTTGGCTGACATCGTTGACCGACACACCTAAATCACCGGCGCGCTGCTGATCGACGTCGATCCGCATTTGCGGTTTGGTTTCCTTATAGTCGCTGTCGAGGTTGATCAAACCCGGATAGTTGGCGGCGGCCGCGGTGATGCGATCGCGTGCCGCGACCAGGCCTTCGTAGGTAGAGCCTGCAAGCACGATATTGACCGGCAGGCCGCGCCCGCGTCCCAAGCCAGAGCGCGGTGCGGCATTGCCGCGCACGCCTGGCTGGTTGGCGATGACATTGTTGATGATGGTCGCGACTTCCGCCGTGGTGATCGTGCGATCCTCCCATGGTCGGAGGAAGGCGATGACATTGCCGCCGTTGAAGTCGTCGGTGGTACCAAAGCCGCTTGGCGTGCGGATAATCAGATTTTGAAGCGTGCCATCCTTGCGCAACGGCGAGAGTTCGTCCTCGATCTTGCGCATATAGGTCAGCATCCGGGCATAGCCGGTGCCTTCGGGCGCGCTGATCTGGCTGTCGACGACACCTGTATCTTCGGCCGGTGCCAATTCGTTGGGCAACAGGGTGAACAAACCGCCTGCAATGGCGAGGAAAAGGCCGACCCCGATGAGTGGGACCAGGGGCTTGTTTAGCACCCGGTCCAGCCACTTGCGATAGCCCCCTTCGATCCTCTGAAACCGTGCGTCGACCCAGCGCGCCAATCGTCCCCGCTCCGCATTGTTGAGCAATTTGGAGCAGAGCATCGGTGCGAGGCTGAGGGAAATGAAGCCCGAAAAAGCAATGGCCGCGACCATCGCAATAGCCAGTTCACGGAACAACAGCCCCGTCTGCCCGGCCAGGAACATCACCGGCACGAACACCGCACACACGACCAAAGTGGTCGAGATGATGGCGAAACCTACTTGCCGCGTACCAAGATAGGACGCGACCAGCGGATCTTCGCCCTGTTCGATGCGGTGATAGACATTCTCAAGCACGACGATGGCGTCATCCACGACGAGGCCAATGGCCAACACGAACGCCAGCAATGTCAGTAGGTTGATCGACAGGCCCGCCAACCACATGACAGCGCAGGTCGCCAACAGACAGATCGGCACGGTGATGGCAGGGATGATGGTAGCCCGCACCGAGCCCAGAAACAGAAAGATGACGAGAATCACGAGCAGCGCCGCCTCGATCAGCGTGTCGTAGACGTTGGCGATGGCGCGGCTGATGAAGAGGGACTCGTCGGACCCGACGGCAACGCGCATGCCTTCGGGCAAGGTCGGCCGCAATTCCTCTGCCAAAGCCTTCGCCTTGTCGGCGACGTCCAGCGTATTGGCACCCGACTGGCGCACGATGCCCAATCCCACGGCCGTCCCGGCGTTGGATCGGAAGCTGTTATAGGGATTTTCCGCCGCCTCCTCGATCCGCGCGACGTCGCCCAGCTTGACCTGGTATCCGTCGGCACCACGGCCGACGACCAAGCTGGCGAACTGCGCGGTCGTGGCAAACGCCCTCTCGACGCGCAGCGTCTGATTCTGGTCTTTCGATTCAAAGCGACCGGCGGGTAGTTCGACGTTCTGCGCGCGCAGGGCATTTTCGACGTCGGCTGGCGTCAGACCAAAGGCAGCCAGCCGCTCGGCATTCATCCACACACGGGTCGAAGGCCGCGCCTCGCCGCCAATGGTAACTCGCGCCACGCCATCGATGGCGGAGAAACGATCCGCGACGTTGCGGTCGATATAGTCGCTGAGTTGAATCGATGTCCAACCGGGGCGGGAGAAGGCCAGAAACAGAATCGGCCGCGCATCCGCATCGACCTTCCGGATTTCCGGAGCCAACGCGTCTTCGGGCAAGTCCTCCACGACAGAACCGACACGGTCGCGCACGTCATTAGCCGCCGTATCAATGTCGCGTGACGGATCAAACTCGATGCTGATGTCGGACGTGCCGTCCTGCGACCGGGAGGTGATCGTCCTGATCCCCTGGACGCCCGCGACCGCATCCTCGATCAACTGGGTGATACGGGTTTCCACCACCGACGCGGCGGCCCCAGTATATCCTGTCTCTACCGAAACGATCGGCGGGTCCGTATCGGGATATTCCCGCACCGACAGGCTCAAATAGCCAACCACGCCGACGATGCAGAGCAAGATGGCGATAACGGCCGCGAAGACCGGCCGGCGGACGGAGAGATCGGACAGTTGCATGGCGGCCTCTAGCCCGCAGGCTTGCGCGAAGGCGCTGGCTTGTCACCCGCCAGGCGCACCGTCGCGCCATCGCTCAGTTTCACCACACCCTCGGTCACGACCTGCTGCCCCGCCTTCAGGCCGCCCAAAATCTCGACCTGTCCATCCTGGCGAATGCCGGTATCGACCTTGACCCGCTTCACCTTGCGACCTTCGAGAAGGAACACGAACCGGTCTTCGCCATCACCGACGATCGCCAGTTCGGGCAAGGCCAGAGACTGGCGCTGGCGCGATGCGACGCTGACGGTCAGCAACATGCCGGGTTTCAGGGTCCGGTCAGGGTTTGGCAAAATCGCCCGGACCCGCACTGTCCGCGTGGCGGGGTCGATCACCGGATCGATCGTCGCGATCGTGCCAGTATAGGGCCTGTCGGGCCAGGCGGCGGAAATAGCCTTGATCGACTGACCGGCCTGGATCGACGATAGCCGTGTCTCCGGGATGGTGAAGTCCAGCTTGATGCGTGACACGTCGCTGACCGTCGCGATGGCGGTGCCAGCGGACACGATCGCACCGGGCGAGACAATCCGCAGACTGGCCCAACCCGCGAAGGGAGCACGGATCACCCGGTCACCGATCGACGCGCGCGCCTGATCGGCAGTGGCGCGCGCTGCGTTGGCCAGCGCGAGTTGCTGATCGAGCGACGACGCGGTCGCAAAGCCGCGGGTCTTGAGCGACTGGACCCGCTCCAACTGCTGGCGGGCCTGCAAGGCCTGCGCTTCGGCGGCCGCAAGCTCGGCCTTTTCCTGGCCAACCGCCAGCGTCGCGATCACCTGCCCTTTTTTGACATAAGCGCCATCGGCAAAATTGATCGATGTGATCCGCTCCGTCACCGGCGCGGACAAAACCACCTGCTCGTTGGCAAGGGCCGTGCCGACCGCTTCCAGGCGGTCGGTAAAGGTTGCGGTGGCGACCGGTGCCGCCTCCACCAGCGGAACGGCGCGCGGTTGCTGCGCCTTTTCACTGCCGCAACCGGCAAGGCAAAGCGCTGTAAAGGCGAGGAGATGGGGAAATCGCATAGGAGGGGGCTAACGGGCCTTTGCAAGCGGCACAACATGACCTTTTGCCGCTGGATGAACTTACTGGCGAGAAACGAACATGGGGCGTTTATCCACCAAGCCGGGCGTAGATGAGAAATTCGATATTGCCCTGTGGACCCGTAATCGGACTTTGTGTCAGGCCGATAACGGTCCAACCCTGCGCATCGATCCATGCCCGGACTTCCGCGCAAACCCGATCGTGGATCGCGATATCGCGCACGACCCCGCCTTTGCCGACTTCGCCACGTCCTGCTTCGAACTGCGGTTTGATTAACGCTACCAGTGCCGCGCCGGGCCGGGCAAAGGTCAGCGGGCGTTCCAGCACCTTGGACAGAGCGATGAAACTCGCGTCGCAAACGATACAATCGACCGGCTCCGGGATGTGCGTTTCCGTCAATATACGCGCACTGGTCTGTTCGTGGACGATCACCCGATCGTCCGAACGCAGTTTCCAGGCGAGCTGATTGGTGCCGCTATCGACCGCATAGACCTTGGCCGCGCCATTGGTCAGCAGCACGTCAGTAAAGCCACCGGTCGAACTGCCTACGTCGATCGCGACCTGACCGGTCACGTCGATGGCGAATGCATCGAGCGCGTGGGCAAGCTTGATGCCCCCGCGCGAGACCCAGGGATGGTCGCGACCGCGCACGTCGATCGCAGCGTCCGGCGCGACTTGCTGACCGGCTTTCTCCACCTTGCGATCGCCGAGGAAGACATGGCCTGCCAGGATCAACGCCTGCGCGCGGGCGCGGCTTTCCGCCAGGCCCAGATCGACGAGCAACTGATCGGCGCGTATCTTGGCCATCAGCGTACCAGTCCGGTCAGCGTCGCTACGCTCAGCAATTGCGGCAAGGTCTGCGCCTCCTTACCCGGCGCATACCAGAGGTAGAGCGGCACGCCTGAACGGCCCTGCGCTTCCAAGAAGCGGGTAATGGCGGGGTCGGCATTGGTCCAGTCGCCGACCATCACCGTTACACCGCCTTGTTCGAAACGCGCGCGCGTTTCGGCACGGTCGATGGCAGCGGCTTCATTGGCCTTGCAGGTCAAGCACCAGTCGGCGGTGAAATAGAGGAAAACGGGCTTGTTCGCCGCGCGCAGACTGGCCAGCTGCGCCTCGTCGAACGCGACATGATTGGCGCTTGCTGTTTCCGCGGGGGCTTGCGTCGGCAATGTCACCGCTGCTGCGGCCAGCAACACCACACCAAGCAAGGCCGCGATCAGCCCTCCCCCCCGACCTGCGCTCTGCCGCATGCCCAGCCACCAGAGCAGAAGCGCCAGCAGGAGCGCCGCTGCCAGACCGATCGTCATGCCCGACACGCCGCGCTGCTGCCCCAATAGCCAGGCAAGGCCAAGCGCGGTGAGGAACATCGGGATAGCGAGAATTTTCTGAAGGCGGCCCATCCACGCGCCGGGCTTTGGCAAACGCCGCCGCAGGGCCGGGACATAGGCGAGCAGCAGGAAGGGCAGCGCCAGGCCCAAGCCTAATCCGGCAAACACTGCCAGCGCAGCGACCAGCGGCAGCAGCAGCGCCGCGCCCATGGCAGCCGCCATGAACGGCCCCGTGCAGGGAGTCGCGACGAAAGCGACCAGCGCGCCGGTCCAGAACGACCCGGCCAAGCCGCCCTTCCCCGCCAATCGATCACCCCCGCCAATCGCACGAAAATCGAACAGGCCTGCCAGATTGAAGGCGATGAGCGTCACCAGCAGCAACAAGCCCAGAATGATGCGTGGGTCCTGCAACTGGAACGCCCAGCCCGCCGTTGTTCCTGCTGCACGCACGGCGAGCAAAACGCCACCAAGGGCAAGACAGGTCATGATCACACCCGCCGTATAGGCCAACGCCTCCCGCCGGACCACGCGCTCGTCGCCCCCCGCCTTGGCCAGTTTCATGACCTTGAGGCCCAGGATCGGAAAGACGCAGGGCATGATGTTGAGCAGCAAGCCGCCAAGCAAGGCGCCACCGAGCGCGGCCAGGATCGCCACCGCCCGCCCCCCGCCCGACGATGCGGCAACCGCGCCCGGCTGCGCCGTCAGCAGGAAACCGACATGCTCGCCGGTTCGCAACACCGCCTGAACATTACCGCCCTTGCCGCCTTCGGCCGCATCCGTCTCGATCAGCAGGCGATCGCCATCGCGGGTGATGCTTTGCGGCGCGGCGTAGCGGGTGAGGCCCTCTGCCAGCGGGAAGAGATGGACATCGCGCGCCTGCGCATCCGCTGGAAACGGCACGGAGACGCGCAGCTTGCCGTCGGCGATGGCATAGGTCGCCATACTGCCCAACGGCCGGGGGAGATGCGTGCGCCAGGCGTCGAACCGGGCGCGATCGGCGGCGCTGGCCTGCCCCTCACCCGCCACCAGATCGAGCGCCATTTCCCCGCGTTCAGGCACGCACACTTTGTCGGTGCAAGCCAACCATTGCGCCTTCACCCGGACCAATAAACGGGTGCCGGGTGCCACGTCAGGCGCAACGGTCAGGTTCGCCAATATACCATAGGGGCCTTCATACACATGGTTCATCAGGCCGGAGATCAACAGCGTTTCAGGGACGGGGTAACGCAATGCCCCAACGCTGACACCTTTCGGCAGCGCCCATTCGACGCTCATCCCCAGGCCTGCATCGCCCGGATTTTCCCAATAGCCGTGCCAGCCCGCCTCAGGCGCCATAGCGAAGGCGATGGTCGTGCCCTTGCCCGGCTGCGGCGCGGCGCTTTCGGCGACCAGACGCGCGGCGATGTGCGGCGCCCCGCCGCCGAACGCGCCCTGGGCCAGCGCAATGGGCGCGGCGAACAGCAACGCCAACGTCATCAATATGCCATGAAAAATCCGCATCGGGCCTCTGGTCGAGTGGGTGAGAGCGGGCTAGGTCCGGGGGCGTTCGCCGTCAAGGCTGGAGAAGGTACAGGAAATGTTGAAACATGTCGCCGCCGCCCTGCTGCTGGCCACCGCCATGCCGATTGCGGCGCAGACGCCTGCACCACCTACAGCCGCCTCCCCACCAAAGCTCATCGTCGCAATCAGCGTCGATCAATTTTCCGCCGATCTGTTCAGCGAATATCGCCAATATTATAGCGGCGGTCTCAAGCGACTGACCCAGGGTGCCGTCTTCCCCAACGGCTTTCAAAGCCATGCCGCGACCGAAACCTGCCCCGGCCATAGCACCATCCTGACCGGCAGCCGCCCGTCGCGCACGGGCATCATCGCCAATAGCTGGTTCGACCTGAACGCCGCCCGCCCGGACAAGGCGGTCTACTGCGCCGAGGACGAAGCCCAGCCGGGCAGCAGCAGCGACGCCTATGTCGCGTCGCCCGTACATCTCAAAGTACCGACATTGGGCGGACGCATGAAAGCCGCCAATCCGGCGACCCGCGTGGTGTCGATTTCGGGCAAGGATCGGGCCGCTATCATGATGGGCGGGCCGACCGCCGACCAAGTGTGGTGGCTGGGAGGGCCTCAGGGCTATGTCAGCTACAAGGGTGTAGCTACCCTGCCGCTGGTCGCCAAGGTGAATGAAGCGATGGCACGGCAATTGGCAAAGCCCAGTCCCGGCTTCGACCTGCCCGCCCAATGCGTGGCCAAGGATTTTGCTGTGCGCGCGGGCGACCGCACCGTGGGCACGGGCCGCTTCGCGCGTGCTGCGGGCGATTATAAGGGCTTCCGCATCTCGCCGGAACAGGATGCCATGACGCTCGCATTCGCGGCGGCCTCCGTCGAGACGATGGCGCTGGGCCAGCAGGCACAGACCGACATCATCTCCATCGGCCTGTCGGCCACCGACTATATCGGCCATAGCTACGGCACCGAAGGGACGGAAAGCTGTATCCAGATCGATCGTCTGGACCGGGAACTGGGTGCCTTTTTCGACCGGCTGGACAAGGACGGCATCGATTATGTCGTGGTGCTGACCGCGGATCATGGCGGGCATGACCTGCCCGAACGGCATCGCCTGAACGCCATGCCGATGGAAAGCCGCGTCGACACCGCGCTCACGCCCAAGGCGCTGAACGCGGCTATAGCGCAGCGCACCGGCCTGGCGGGCAAGACCCTGATCTGGGGCGATGGCCCATCGGGTGACCTCTATTTCGACAAAGGGCTGACGTCCGCCCAGCGCGCGAAGGTGGAGGCTGCCACGCTCGCGCTGCTACGCGCCCATCCGCAGGTCGCCGCTGCCTTTACCAAGGCGGAAATCGCTGCCACCCACTCCCCTGCCGGTCCGCCCGAAAACTGGACTCTGATCCAGAAGGCGCGGGCCAGCTTCGATCCGACGCGGTCGGGCGACCTGCTCCTGCTGCTCAAATCGCGGGTCATGTCGATCCCCGAACAGGCGGTAATGGGTTCAGTCGCCACGCATGGCAGCCCATGGGATAGTGACCGTCGCGTACCGATCCTGTTCTGGCGCAAGAACATGCGCGGCTTCGAGCAGTCGCTGGGCGTGGAGACGGTGGACATCATGCCCAGTCTGGCCGCGCTGATCGGCCTGCCGGTTGCAGAGGACCAGATCGATGGTCGCTGCCTGGATCTGGTCGCAGGCGAGGGAGATAGCTGCGTGGGAAGATGAAGCGGCGTTAACGCCGCACGTTCTTGGGCCGCTGCAGGCAGATTTCTGCCCGCAGTCCGCCTTCGGGGCGATTGATCAGCGTCAACTGCGCGCGTTCCAGTTCCACCGCTTTCTGCACGATCGCCAGCCCCAGCCCCAGACCGCGCGTATTCCGCTGCCGCGCGGTATCGAGCCGGGCGAAGGGCTTAAGCACTTCGCCGATCTGGTCGCGCGGTATGCCGGGGCCATCATCGTCGATACGGATCAGCACCTCATCCCCCACCCGCAGCAGGGAGACGCGCGCCCGCTGGCCATAATGGAGCGCATTTTCGATCAGATTGCGCACCGCGCGCCGCAGCGACAAGGCATGGATCTCCATCTCCAGATGGTCCGGCCCGCTATAATCGACATCCTGCCCATGATCCTGAAAAGCATCGACCACGGTCGCGATCGTGACGGCCAGGTCCGCCCGGACCAGAGGCTCAGGATTCTTCTCGCCGCCCAGAAAATCGAGCAGCGATTCGATCATGGCGCCCATCTCTTCGAGATCGCCGTCCATGGCTTCCCGGACATCATCCTGCCGTACCGTTTCCAGCCGCAACTGCAGCCGAGAAAGCGGGGTGCGCAGGTCATGGCCGACCGCCGCCAATGTCTCGGTGCGTTCGTTGATCAGGCGATGGATGCGGGTCTGCATGGCGTTGAAAGCGCGGATCAGTTCGCGCACGTCGCTGGTTCCCGCTTCCGGCAGGATGACTTCGGCACCCAAACCGATCTTTTCCGTTGCGCGCGTCAGTTCGCGCAATGGTGCCAATGTACGGCGAATCAATATCCATCCCGCCACCAACAGCGCCAGCACCGGGATCAGGGCGAGGCCCATTCGGCCGATGGTGAAGGCCCATTTGCCGCCGCCATGGTGCATGCCGAAATAGAGCCAACTGCCATCGGGCAGTTGCAGTCCGCCATTGATTTCCGAATGGCGGCTGGGCGACGTGAGCCGCAGCCAGAGACGCGAGCGTTCGAGCGTCGGCTCCCACGCGATGATCTGCTGCCGCATCCGTTCCAGTTCCGGCGACAGCGGCGGGGGTGGCGGCGATGCAGCCGACCAATGAACATCGTAGCGATCGGTGGTCAGTTGAACGCCCATGGCGCGCCGCTCAGCAGGCGGCTGTTCGGTCAATAATTTGCGGGCGATGACCAGATGTTCGGCCAGCCGCCGTGCTTCGTCATCCTGCAGCGATATCTGGCTTGCCCGTTCGTAGATGAGCGTGCCGACGGCAAATTCCAACGTCAAAGTCAGGAGCAGGATCGCGAAGAGGCGGCCAACCAGCCCAAGCGATCCGTGCATGTGCCACCTCAAGCGCGGCTGACCTCTGCATTGAACATATAGCCTACCCCGCGCACGGTCGTGATCGGTGCGCCCCGGTCTTCGGTCGATAATTTGCGGCGAAGGCGACTGACCAGCACGTCGATACTGCGGTCGCTGCTATCGCCCATGCGGGTCCGCGACAGTTCGATCAGGCGCTCGCGGGCGATGACCCGCTGTGGATGGCTCAGAAAACTGCCAAGCAGATCGAATTCCGCGCCTGTCAGATCGACCAGCCCGCCGGTCGGAGATCGCAGCTCGCGGCGCGGAAAATTGACGACCCAGCCATCGAACCGCGCTTCATTCTCGCGATGTTCGTCCGGGCCACGCTCAAGCCCCACCCGACGCAGGATAGCCCGGATGCGGGCGATCAGTTCGCGCGTGCCGAATGGCTTGGGCAGATAATCATCCGCACCCAATTCCAGGCCGACAATCCTGTCCGTTTCGCTGCCCTTGGCGCTGATGAAAATGATGGGGACATCGCTCTTGCGGCGGATCTGGCGGCACAGGTCGATGCCGTTGGTGCCGGGCAGCATGACGTCGAGCACGACGAGATCGACAGGGCCAGCATCGAACGCAACCCACATTTCCGGGCCAGACGAAGCGGGACGCACTTCATAACCATGCTCCTGCAAAGCACGGGCGGTCAGAGTGCGAAGCGGCGGGTCGTCTTCGACGAGGATGATCGACGGAGCGGTCATGAATGCTGCAAGGCGCGTGATGTCATGGCCATGGGATAGGGCCGACCGTTTCGGGGGTCAACCGGATCAGACGCACCGGACGCTTGCCAGCGGCTTAGCAACAATTTGTCATGCGTGAAGCAAAGCCACGCAGATGCGAAAACGCCGGGACCAGTTGCTGGCCCCGGCGTTCCTTATGCTATTAGAATGCGGCCGAGATCGAGAAGACGACCTGGCTGCGGGCAATCGAAGAACCGTCAGCGTCAGAGAAGTTCGGACGCAAATAATTTTCCTCGACGCGCGCGATATCCGTATCGACATAGGCGATGCCCAGCGTAAGCGGCGTACCCGGAACAGCGACATCCGCGCCTACCAGCCAATCGACATACTTACCGGTTGGCGCCAGCGACGTACCATTTGGCCCCAAGCCCGGGTTACCATTCGAATAACCGAGATGCGCTTTCAAAGTGACCGGCGTGTTAGGCACAGAACCGCTAACATCTGCCCAGATGTAGAGATTGTCTTCCTTATCTCCCACGCGGCTCTGCGGCGTATTCGACCAGTTGCCGAGCGCCTCCTGCTTAGGCGCGTAAGCAACGCCGACCAAACCCTTGACCGGCCCGATTTGGCTGGAAAGCTTGACATAAGGCTCTGCGAAATCAGTGATGTCGAGACCACTGGGATACATATACCAAGTCAAGCCAATATCGAGCGTCGTCGTCTCGTTGAGCGGAATAGCGTAACCGGCGAACAGGTCGAGTTCCATGTTCGCGCCGCCGAATGTGCCCCAGCCTGAAAGATTGGAACCCCAGGCACCAGCATAAGCACCGGATTCATGGCTGACAGTCAAGCCACCTTGAATAGCCATACCCTTGTCCGTCATGGAAACGCCGCGGAAACGATAGTCAGAGACCATCGCTACACTGCCGGTCACGGTGACGGGGCTGGTGGGTTCTTCCTGAGCAAAGGCCGGTACGCTGGACATGAGCACGAGGGCGGCACAGGCGATTTTATACTTCATGAACATTCCCCTTTACGAAAGAATGTTCCGTCCTGCTTCCACTCAACCCGAAAGTCTGTTGCTTGCGCTCTCAGTGCCGGTGGATGACCCTTGCCTATTCAAAATAGCCCCACAGTCAAACAGGTTTTTCTCGCATCTGCGAGATGGCGCGTATCGCTGTTGCATAACGGGCACAGTTCAATGCGTTGCCACGCTGATACAAAATCAAAAAAATGCCGCCGCGCCGGGGGTAGTGGCGCGGCGACACCCTGTATCGACCGATATTTTGAAAAATCAGGCGACCAGTTGGCGCATCCGTCCGGTCGCACCGAACAATTCCACCGGAAGCCCGCTGCCGCGCCGACGCTCGACCCATTCGCGGACCATCTCTGCGGTCGTATGATCGATATGGCCCAGACGTTCGACATTGAGGATGACAAGGCCACCCTTTGGCAACGAATCGAGCTTTGCCGACAATTTGGGTAGCGTAAGGAAGGTCGCGCTGCCGCGCAGCGCCACTTCATGCGCATCACCCCGGCTTTCATCCTCCAGCTTGAGGCGCAGGCGGCTGAGGTGAGGGATGAGTTCCAGCATCGAAAGGCCGATACCCACCAGAACACCCGTCAGCAGGTCCATGGTAACCACGCAGATCAGCGTGGCCGCCCAGACGATCGCGGGCAACGGACCGTAACGGTGAAGCAGGTGCCGGACGTGATCGACGCTGACGAGGCGCACGCCGGTCACGACGAGAATGCCAGCCAGGGCAGCCATCGGGATTTCGCGCAGCAGCCAAGGCAGCAAGGCGACAAAGCCCAAAATCCAGACGCCGTGCAGTACCGCCGACATGCGGGTCTTTGCGCCCGCCTGCACATTGGCCGAGCTGCGAACGATAACGCCGGTCATGGGCAATGCACCGGCAAAGCCGCACAGCAGGTTGCCGACGCCCTGGGCGCTCAGCTCCCGGTTATAATCGGTACGCACGCCATCATGCATCCGGTCGACGGCGGCGGCCGACAGCAATGTTTCGGCGCTGGCAATGAACGCAATGGCGATGGCGATCGTGATGACCGCAGGGTCCATCATCGTCGCGAACAACCCTGCGTCCGGCAGGCTCACAGCCGCCACGATCGATTCGGGCACCACGACCCGCGCGACGGGAAGGGCGAGGAAGAAGGCAACCAGGGTCGCAAGCAAGACGCCCACCAGTGCGCCGGGGACGAGCTTCAGCGACGCAGGGCGGAACTTCTCCCAGCCGAGCATGCCGCCAATGGTAACCAGGCCGACGGTGAAGGCCGTTACCGTGTCGCCAGTGGAGAGACCGAGCAACTGCGCAGGCATGGCCAGCAAATTGGCTAGACCGCTCGACAGGGGCGTATCATCGAATAACACATGGAATTGGCCAACAACGATCAACACGCCGATGCCAGCCAGCATGCCATGGACGACGGCCGGCGAAATCGCACGAAACCAACCGCCGACGCGCATCAGGCCCGCGACCACCTGTATGGCACCTGCCAGAATCAGGATCGGCCCAAGTGCGGAGAGACCTTGCTCGCGGACGATTTCAAAGACGATGACCGCAAGGCCAGCGGCGGGTCCGCTGACCTGCAGCGGAGAACCCGCCAGCAGGCCAACGACGATGCCGCCGATGATGCCGGTAATCAGACCCTTTTCCGGCGGAACGCCGGAGGCAATGGCAATGCCCATGCAGAGCGGCATCGCCACCAGAAAGACGACGATCGACGCCGTGAAGTCGCGGCCGAAGGTGCCGCCGGAAAAGGCTTTCAGCATGATTTACTCCGCCGCCAGGGCATATTCGCCATCGCCAGCCAGTCGACGGGCGTTGGGAAGCGCGATCGGCATGGGCTGATCCTCGCGGAGCGGCATGAAGCGGCCGGTATCGCCGTCGAGGCCCAGAACTTGCCCGGCATGAATGTCCACATACCAACCGTGCAGGGCGATATCACCACGCGCGATGCCCGAAGCGACCGATGGATGGGTGCGCAGATGGGCCAACTGGACGACGACATTTTCCAACGCCATGTTACGCAACTTTTCCGCGTCGGTCAGCGTGTCGGGATAGCTTTCGCTGCAAACCTGCTGCGCGGCATGGGCATGACGCAACCAAGCCGCGACGTTGGGCATTTTGGAGAGGTCGGCGTTGGTCGACATCGCCTTCATCGCACCGCAATCGCTGTGGCCACATACGATGATGTCACGCACGCCCAACACCATCACCGCATATTCGACGGTGGAGGTAACGCCGCCATTCTGCGTCGCATGCGGCGGCACGATGTTGCCAGCATTGCGGCAGACGAACAGATCGCCCGGCTGTGCCTGCATGATATGTTCGGGCACGATCCGCGAGTCGGCGCAGGAGATCATCAGCGCCTTGGGGCTCTGCCCATCGCTGGCCAGCCGATTGTAAAGCGCGCTTTCATTGGGAAACACATGCTTTTCGAAGCTGAAGACGCGGCCTAGAAGCTCGTTCATGGGGTCTATCCTTCTATTGCTATGCCGGTCAGGGGGCACCGGCTCAGTCTCGGACAATAGAGGTGGGGCTTTGCTGCGTCGCAGCGGCTTTGTTAAAAAACATGTCTGGATGGCAAAATCGTTACGGGGTGATCGCCATTGCGAAAAACCAGAAATTCCGGGCGTTTTAGTGGGTCAGCGTCGCTCCACCGCCGCGCTGAACATATAGCCTGCGCGTCTTACGGTAACAATTGGGGCAGGTTCATTGCCCCATTGCAGCTTTCGACGCAAACGGCTGACCAGCACGTCGATGCTGCGATCGGACGATGGCGCATCGCGCACGCCTGCCAACTCCATCAGCCGCGCGCGCGTGAGCACGATTTGCGGATGATCGAGCAATACGCCAAGCAACGCGAATTCGGCCGCCGTCAGACCAACAGTCGCGCCCGCCGGATCAGCCAGCGTCCGGCGCGAAAAATCTACGGTCCATCCGTCGAAGAACGCCATGGATTGGCGCGGCAGGCCGATCGCGCGCTCGCCCCGCCCCCGCCGCAGGACGGCACGCAGGCGCGCAGCCAGTTCACGCGCAGAATAGGGTTTGTTGATATAGTCGTCCGCGCCAAGCTCCAATGCGACGACGCGATCGACCTCCGAACTATTGGCCCCCACCAGGATCACCGGCACCTCGCTCCGCGCACGCACGTCTCGGCACAAGTCCATGCCATCCGCGCCGCGAAGCGCGGCGTCCAGCACTATGACGCCAACGGGCATGGTGGCCAGCGCCTGAAAAATCTGGGCAGCACCACCGCTTGGCACAACTCTGAAGCCGGTTTCCTCCAGATGCGTGCGGACCGCTTGCTGCTGCGCGGCTTCCGTTTCCGTCACCAGGATGAGCGGCGGGGTCATGCCCAAAGATCGTGCCATCCACACTTGCCTCGATCGCCGATCATGCGCGTACCTCCAGAAACAGACAGACGCCCCCAATGCGCCCACAACGCGGCCGGACTTAGATCGCCTGAATGTCTCTGAAATTTGCCGAACGTTACAAATTATTGCACAGGCGACACAGCAGCGTCAAACCGACGAGAATTCCGGCATTTTCGTCCCAATCTGCGGTGGTGCAGCGGCGGGGAGATGCGCCAGCATGGTGGCGAGCCACAAGGCGTCGGTGCCCGCGCGATGGCGTGTGGGGCATCGACGGTCGGCGATCGCCACGGCTTCATGGACTTGCGCATCGTCGGCGTGCCGTTCCGCAACAATCGCGGACACATGCTCGATCAGGAAGGGAGCCGGTCGCCCCGCAGCGGAGGCGAGCGTATCCAGCCATTGTTGATCGATGCGGCTGTCGGCCACCACGCGCCGACCGATTGCGGCATCGCTCAGCAAGGCTAATACCGCATCGACATCCAAGCCCTTTTGCACGAGCGTCGATCGATCAAGACCGTGCAAGGCCTGCGCCTCCTGCGTCCAGCCCCAATCTTCCCAATCCTGATGCGGCCGTATCAACCAACTGCACGACCAGCCTTCCACCGCAATGCCGACCTCGATCGGGAAGGACCGACCATGGCGCGGGAGGCAGGATGCCTCGAAATCAATGGTCAGGATAGACACGGATGTAGCTCCACTGTGCGCGTGACCCGGTTTATCCCGGCCTGGGTGCCCGCATCGATACATCCCTTTCGCGCTCGACTGTGTCAGAGCGAAGTCAGCTTACGATGGTTCCCGATAAAATTGCGCCGGGCGAGGCTGGCGAGCGACGAACGGATGGGCGTGCCTGGAGGACGCGGGAAAGGCCATCTGCTAATCGGCATGTCCGACTCCACATGCAGGATCACTCATGACCGTCATCGCCGCCTATCTCTATCGCAATGGCCGCCGCGTCAGGCCGGTGACGATCGACGAGCGGATCGACTGCGCGCATGACAAATCCGAATTTGTCTGGATCGGCATGGCTGAACCGACCATCGCGGAAATGGAGACCCTACGGCGCAGCTATGACCTGCACCCGCTGGCGATCGAAGACGCCATCAAGGCCAATCAGCTGCCCAAGGTCGATATTTATGGCGACCAATTGTTCGTGGTCGCGCGCACGGCCCATGTCGAAGAAGGCAGTATCTGTTATGGCGAGACCGCGATCTTTATCGGCCACAGCCATATCATCAGCGTGCGTCATGGATCAGCACGCGCGCATCGCGCCCTGCGGCAGGAATTGGAAGCCGTGCCGGATCGGCTGGCGCAAGGCGTGGACTATGTGTTGCATGCCGTCCTCGATTTCATCGTCGATGGCTATCTGCCCGTCATCGAGGGCGTGGAGGACGAAGTACTGGCGATGGAGCAACAGACCGTCGATCAGTTCCTGGGGCGGGAAGACATCACCCGGATATTCAATCTACGCAGGCAGGTGATGCGTTTCCAGCGTATCCTGACGCCCATGCATGAAGTCGCCAACAAGTTCGTCAAACTGGACCTGCCGTGCATCGATGCGGATACGCGACCCTATTTCAGCGACGTGCGCGATCATGTCCGCCGGGTTCAGACCATGGTCGATGATCTGCGCGAGATATTGATGTCCGTGTTCGAATTCAGCAACCTGCTCGAACAGCAGCGGACCGGCGCGATCACTCGGCAACTTGCCGCCTGGGCCGCGATTCTGGCGGTGCCGACCGCGATCGCGGGCATATATGGCATGAATTTCGACAATATGCCCGAACTGCGGACGCGCTACGGCTATTTCGTCGTGTTGGGCGTGATCACAATCATCTGCAGCCTACTCTATGCCCGCTTCCGCAAGCTCAAATGGCTGTAGGAAGATGGTGCACCCGGTAAGAGCGATTTCGAACCCGTCAGGGTTCGCAAGGCCGAACGGCCGCCCGAGCTTATGCGAGGATAGCCAAGCGGGCGGATGCCCGCGCCGGCGCTTGAGGCCAAAAAAGATGGTGCACCCGACGGGATTCGAACCCATGGCCCTTAGATTAGGAATCTAATGCTCTATCCTGCTGAGCTACGGGTGCACACATCGGTCGCTCTATTATGCGCGAACGGTGCGGTCAATTCTTCGCTTCGGGCGGGATGATCGGGAAAGGTAACGGCGCGACTTCGACCCCCTCGGCGATCAGCGCCTTGGCCTCCTGCGGCGCGACTTCGCCATGGATGCTGGCGCGATCCTGCTCGCCATAATGCATGGCGCGGGCCTGTTCGGCAAAGCCGCGCCCGACCCAGGTTGATCCCTCCAGCGCCTTGCTTTGCGCCTGCGCCAGCGCATCGACCAGCGCCCGCATCTTCGCCTCGTCGCCGCCATTGGCGACCACCGGGGTTGTGGCTTCTGGGCGCGGTACCACCGCGCGACTATTGCCCTTGGCCGCAACGGCCGGGGCCATCACCGCTTTCATCACGCGCGCGTCACCACAAAGCGGACAGGCAATCAGGCCGCGCGCCTGCTGGTCGGCATAATCGTTGCTGGAGCCGAACCAGGCTTCGAACACATGGCCCTGCCCTTCGCATTTGAGGTCGAACACGATCATGCGAGCGTCACCTGCGCCGGGATCGGGCGGCGATTGGCCATGGCGGGCACCCGCCCCCGCACAGCCTCGATCCGCGACAGGTCGAGATCGACGAGCGCCAGCCCGGCCGTCTCGCCCATGTCGAGCAGAACATCGCCCCATGGATCGACCACCAGGCTATGGCCATAAGTCGTCCGGCCATCCGCATGATGACCGACCTGCGCTGTCGCGATCAGGAAGCAGCCCGCTTCGATCGCGCGGGCACGCAGCAGCACATGCCAATGCGCCTGCCCCGTCGGCACGGTGAAGGCGGCCGGTGCCAACAGGATCGTTGCCCCAGCATTAGTCAGCGCGCGATACAGGTCCGGGAAGCGCATGTCGTAGCAAATCGAAAAACCCATCCGGCCCCAGGGTGTATCCGCCGCGACCACTTGCTCCCCCGGTCCATAGACCGATGACTCGCGCCAGCTTTCGCCTGTTGCCAGATCGACATCGAACAGATGGATCTTGTCATAGGTCGCGCGGATCGCGCCGGTATCGTCGATCAGGAAACTGCGATTGGCCCAGCGCCCGTCCGTTCGCTCGTCCTTGAGCGGCAGTGAACCGATATGCACCCACAGCCCTTCGCGCGCCGCCGCCTCGCACACTGCCGCCAATACGCCATCTTCCGCCTGGCAACGCAAGGTCGCCGCCGCGCGTGCCCGGTCCCGATCGAGATAGCCCGCCATTTCGGGCGTGAAGAGCATGTCTGCCCCCTCGCCCTTGGCGCGCGCGATCATCTCCACGATCGCGGCGGCATTGGCGGCGGGGTCGATCCCGCTGGTCATCTGGAACAGCGCGGCGCGCATGTGCATCAGAGGCCGAGCAAGGCGTCGAGCTTACCCTGCCGGTTGAGCGCCGCCATGTCGTCGCTGCCGCCGATATGCGTACCGTCGATGAAGATTTGCGGCACGGTCACCCCGCCATTGCTGCGCGCCAGCATTTCCTCGCGCTTGGGACCGCCCATGCTGATGTCATATTCTTCGAACGTCACGCCCTTGTCGCGGAACAACGCCTTGGCGCGCGCGCAATAGCCGCAAAATGCCTTGGTATAGATTTCGACCTTCGCCATATGCCTGTCATACTCCTTAGCGTCCGAAATTGGGCGCGCGCACCGCTTTGTCAATCCGCAGCGTCGCGCGGCAGGGCCCGCGCCCAGCACAACAGACGCACATGACTCGCCCCGCCACGATGCAAAACCCTTGCGCAGGCTCCGGCTGTCGCGCCGCTGGTGTGGACATCGTCGATGAGCAGTATGCGCCGCCCCTTCACCCCATGCCCATCCGCCAGCGCAAAAGCACCGCGCACCGTCTTCGCCCGCGCCGCCGGATTCATGCCCCGCAACGGCTGGGTCCGGCGGGTCCGCAGCAACAGATGTTTTTCGACCCGCAACCCGGTCAGGCGGCCCAGATGATCGGCGATCAGCGCCGACTGGTTGAACCCCCGCCCCCAAAGCCGCCAGCGGTGCAGCGGCACCGGCACGATCAGTGGCGGATCATCGCTACAGTCAGGCACATGCCGCACCATCTGCCGCGCAATCAGCCGCGCCAAGCCGATCCGCCGCCCATATTTGAGCCGCAGCGCGACGGTGCGCGCGACATCGCCATAGGCCAGCACCGCCCGCGCGCTGTCGAAGGGCGGCGGATCGGCGAGGCACCGCGCGCATTCCGCCCCATCCCCCATATCATGCGGAAAGGGCAGGCCGCAGCGCGCGCAACAGGGTTCGCCCAGCAATTCCATCCCGCCCCAGCAATCGAGGCAGAAAGCAAAATCCTCCTGCACGATCGCGCCGCAACCGGGACAGCGCGGTGGCAGCGCATAATCGACCAGCGGACGGATCGCGCCCTTGAGAAGCGGCAAGACGGACATCATCTGCTTGTTCCCGCTTGCCGCCCGATGCACAAGGCCCGCCATGACCGCCCCTGACATATTCGACCGATCGCGCCGCGCGCAGGGCCGCGACCGCATGATCGCCCGCTTTGCCGATCACGACTTTCTCTATCGCGCCATGCTGGAGGAATTGCTCGACCGGCTGGCCGACGTGCAGCGCGATCTGCCCGAAGCGCTCGTCATCGGCTGCCCCGACGACAGCGCGAAGGCGGCGCTGGAAGCGATGGGCAAGCGCGTTGCCTGCGTCGATCCCGGCTTCCTCGCCGCGCGCGGGGCAAACGGCGTACAGGCCGACGAAGACGCCCTGCCCTTTGCCGATGACAGTTTCGACCTCATCATCGCCTGCGGCACGCTAGACAGTGTCAACGACTTGCCCGGCGCGCTGATCCTGATGCGGCGCATCCTGCGACCCGACGGACTGATGCTCGGCGCCTTCACCGGCGCGGGCAGCTTACCAAGGCTGAAGGCCGCGCTATTGGCGGGCGAAGGCGACCGGCCCGGCCAGCATATCCATCCCCAGATTGATGTCCGCGCGGCGGGCGATCTGCTCAGTCGCGCAGGCTTTGCCATGCCGGTCGCCGATGGCGAGACGCTGGTCGTGCGCTATGGCGACATGCTGCGGCTGATACGCGACCTGCGCGGCATGGGCGCGGGCAACCGGTTGGCCGAGCAGCCACCGCTACTGAACCGCGAAACGCTGGCAAGCGCAGGCGCGCATTTCGCGCAGGCAGCGGACGCGGACGGCCGGACGGCTGAACAGATGGCGATCGTCTATCTGTCCGGCTGGAAACCCGACGCCAGCCAGGCCGCCCCTGCCCGACGCGGCAGCGCCACTGTGTCGCTGGCCGCCGCGCTCAAGGGCAAAGGCTAAGCTGTCGGCACGCCTATTTCTGGCACGCCACGATCGCCGCGATCACCGCCAGCGTTTCCTGCGGATCGCGCACGCGCACCGTGTCCAGCCCAATCTCCTTGGCCGGGTAATCATTGCCGCCCGGAAAGATGGCGTCGCCGATGAACAGCATCGCGTCGAGCGCGATCCCACTGGCATCGCGCAATTTCTTGAGGCCATAGCCCTTGTCCACACCTTCACGCGTGATGTCGATCGACGTCGCACCGCCCATGTTGATCGACAGGCCCGGCAGGCGCTGCCGCAAATCGGCCTGGATGATCCGGCGCTTGGCGAAATCGGGATCCCATCCCTCCTTGGCGTGGATCGGTGCCTGCTGGCCCAGCGCGGAGAAGGTGATCTGGCTGCCCCGATCCTCGATCCGCTCACCCCATGTCTGTTCGGGCACGAATCCAGTCGCCACCAGTGCCGCGTCGAACGCCGCCAGAATCGCGGTCTTCTGCGCGTCGTCGAACAGTTCGGCATAGACTGGCGACCAGTCGCCATCGCCATGGGTGTAGAGCTTGGTGCCGGTGGTCGGCATCAGCCATAATCTCGATCGGTCCGCGCGGGGGGGCAGGCGGCTGGCCACCTGCTTTTGAAACTGGGGCCAATCGCCGCCAGAAATCACCGCGACATGCGCCACCGCCAGCAGGTCCGCCAGCGCCTCGCACATCTCTTCCCCCAAAGGCTGTTTGCTTTCAGCAAGGGTGCCGTCGAGGTCGAAGGCGATCAGGTCTTTCATGGGCATAGTCCGTAGAGAGAGAGAGAGAGAATATGTTTCTTGCGCTGCTACACCATTATGCCGTTCGTGTTCAACCGCGCTAACCATTGACGTGCGCCGCGATATCCCGCACCCACCAACGCGATGGACTTTTCGCGGTTGCCGGACGACTGGTCGGTCATCATCCTCTCCAACCGGGCACGCAGCGAAGAGATATTAACCGCGGCGGCGTGATGGCAAAGGCTTACATATTCTGTAAGTCACACATGATCTTCAGGAAGCCGAAAAGCTAGCAGACCTGATCGCAAAAATGCTGCAGACTGCCGCATTTCCTCATTTACGGTCGATAGTCTGGCGATTGCCCGCAATTGTAAAGACGATGCAACCGCCAGAAAACGACCCCTCCAACAGCTTGACTTTCGTGCCAGATCCATTCGGCCCGACGGATAATCCGCTGTCGGCCACGGCGATGGACAAGCGCCTGTCGATGCTCGAACATATGATGGCCGACAGCATCAACCGGCTCGACCAAGTGCAGCATCTGGTCGAACTGTGGCTTAGCGAAGCCCATGCGCGGCGTCGCGCTGATGGTGTGTCGGCAGATGGGAAGACCGCTTGGTCTGACGCGGGCTTTACCATCATTCGTCGCAACATGCTGGTGGATTTCGGAACCCCGCGCGACAATGAGACCGTCAATACGGACGATTTTCTCGCCAGTGTATGGTATGCCCGTGAGGCTTGGGGCGTGTGGGGCCGTGATGCCTACCGGCGTCGCGTTTTGCGCTGGAGGAATATCGGGGTGGGTATGCCACCGTGAATCTAGGATTTATGGGATTTTAGATCCAAAATTAGTCCGAAGACATGATTCATATGTGTACGCCCCCTATGGCAAGGGCTTTTGTCGGGATGGGTGTGATCGGTTGTTTTCATATGTCCGGCCTGTTTGTGCGGCGCATAATTTGACCGCTGGCCCTGATGGAAATCCGCCGGTGAAGTCCCTGATCAAGATGGCGCGCTTTTGAGGCGCATTGAATCAGATGGGTTGTTTTCATTATTTGGCTCGATCGTTACTCATCATCGACTGCCATTACCAACTCGGGTGACCTGATTTGATCAGGCCAAATGCGCGAAGGGCTGATAGACTTCCTTCCTTGTCAGCATGACCTAGGCGATCCGGGCCAGTTTGTTGGCAAGCGCAACGGACACGGCCCTGAATGGCTTTTTCTGGCTCAGCGTCCTGATCCAGTTTGCCATGGGCGTGGGCTTGTCCTTGACATCTTGTCCTTTACATGATGCATCACCCTTGCGTTTTGCTGGTCGCACGTGCGGCGCAAGTTCTTCGATCTTGACGTCAAGTTTCCGGTTGCCACCGGGGTCCTGAAGCGCATCACGGGCTCTATACCATCGAGAGCGACGTTCGTGGCAGCACAGTGCCGACCACCGCGGGCCGTGCGCAACGACCACGCCCGTGTCATTGTCGATGACCTGCGCCATTACCTGGAAGCGCGGCTCCACGAGGTCAGCGCCAAGAGGAAGCCGGCCGAGGTCATCCGCTATGCATTGACCCGTTAGGACGGCCTCAGCGTCTTCCTCGACGATGGGCGCGTCGAGCTCGATACCAATACAGTAGAACGGTCAATCAGACCCTTGGTCCTCAATCGCGAGAACCCCTGTTTGCCGGATCAGACGAGGGCGGCGATAACTAGGCAGTCATCGCAACGCCGATCGAGAACTGCAAGATTTCCGGCATCAACCCGCATACTTGGCTAACCTCACGCTTACCAAGCTCGCCAATGGTTATACTGTGAGCAGTGTCGGCGACCTCATGCCCGGCACCACGTGGGCTGAGAACATCGCTTACCGATAGGTCGGTCTCGCGATGGATGGACACCTAAGGTACATACCTCAACCGACGTGCTGGGTCGGCCCTATGCCTTGGTGTTCACCGCGGGCAACGTCAGCGACATCAAGGCAGCGCTGGCGTTGCTCGGACGAGCGGATCCCATGCGATACTTGCTCGGTGACAAGGGCCAAGATGCCAGCAATATTCGCAAGGGTCTGCGCGAGAAAGGTACCAGCCCGGTCATTCCCGGCTGACGCAACTGCAAGCGCGCTATCCGCTATATTCAGCAGCACCACCGAGGTCGCCGCCTCATCGAAAGCGCTTGCTGCCGGATTAAGGATGTCCGCCGCGTCGCCACCCGATACGAAAAACTCACTGCGAGCTTTTTGTCAGGCGTAGCACTCGTAACCGCGCTGGTATTCGGGCTGCAGTTTAGTCTCAGCCTTAAGCAGCGGCGCTACAAGGACCGACATGCTCCGCTCCACTTTCAGTTCCCTTGAATTTGCCGAACGTCGCGCGACAATCAACGTAGCTGGCGGCGAATTACTCAATCGCCAGCCGCAAGGCCGCCGGCAGATGCCCATGAGCCATTGGTTGACAGGGCCATTCCGACCGTTGCCATTGCTCCTAAAAAAGTCGCGTGAGCCCAGCGAGAAGCTCTTGACCAGAGAAAAATCACTGCCTATGTGCGGCGTTCACGGCGACGCTTAGCATCGCTTCTGATGCCCGATCGTCTAAAGGTAAGACAACGGACTCTGACTCCGTTAATCGAGGTTCGAATCCTCGTCGGGCATCCAAATCCTCGATATTAGCCGGCAAGCGCACCGAGCGCCCTCGGGGACTTTCGCGCTGCGCTTGAGGTAATTTCCCCTTGCCCATTGTAGCTGGCGACACCACAGCGATGCAGCCTTTCAGTGGTATCTATTTTTTGACTTGGAAAGTGCTTTGACTGATAGCTGCTAACGATCTTCTTAGCAGCTCTTGCCCGCTAAGCAGATTGGCCTTGGTGAGAATATATTTCGGAGACTTGGTTGTGAGATATTCATGGCGGAACCACAGATGAAATTCCCGCAGAGTTTCGTCGGGATAGGCGGAGGCGCTTTGCGAATTGCTGGCCGCTTGTGGATGATATGACGGGTAGTTATGTGATTATGGCACTCGCCCACCGAACTTGTCTTCAATTTCAAGCGCTCTCCAATGATCGGCCCAGCACCTGTCAACGCGAATATCAGGAATCGTTTTGTCATTAACTATTAAATTATCTCCAATCAAATCAACGATAGCGCCGTCTACTTCATTAAATATGCTTAAATATCCATCTGTAATAATTCCATGCCTTAGTGTCTGATTCATAATTATCCGGCGTGATTTCATGCCCTTGCGATGCGGCGCGTGAAGAGTTGAATG
>MIAK01000027.1:0-17566 GCA_001829085.1 Sphingomonadales bacterium RIFCSPLOWO2_12_FULL_63_15
TCCATCGGTCGCCTCCAACTATGGAGACCACCCAAGAATCCCATTCGATCAATCGTTCAAGCCCATATGCGATTCCCCTGCCTTCCAGGGGAGGATCTTTATGGACCCAAGCCGCACCTTGAAATCCCACCGGAAATAGGCACATGGGAAGGATGGCACCTCCTTTCGATCCGGCCGACCTGCCGACCGGCGTTCAGATGCCGCTATCCCCCTTGGTGGCGCGGGTGTTGGCACCCAATCCGTCGCCCTTCACCTTTAGCGGCACCCAGACCTATGTGGTGGGGACGACCGACGTCGCGGTGATCGATCCTGGCCCGGACGCGCCCGATCATCTGGCGGCGCTGACGGCAGCGATCGCGGGGCGGCCTGTGGTGGCGATCCTTTGCACCCACACGCATCGCGATCACAGCCCGGCGGCGCGACCGCTGAGCGATGCCACCGGCGCGCCGGTGATCGGTTGCGCGCCGCTGACGCTGGAGGATGACGGGCCGCGTGCCGATGCGGCATTCGATGCCGCCTATCGTCCTGACCGGGTGCTGGCGGATGGCGAACAGGTCGCGGGCACCGGCTGGACCCTGGAAGCGGTGGCGACGCCGGGGCACACGTCCAACCACCTGTGCTTCGCGCTGGCCGAAGAAGCCGCGCTCTTCACCGGCGATCATGTCATGGGCTGGTCGACCAGCGTGATTTCGCCGCCCGATGGCGACATGGCAGCCTATATGCGCTCGATGCAGCGGCTGCTGGAGCGCGAGGATGTGATCTATTATCCCGCCCATGGCGACCCGATCGACAATCCGCAGCGGCTGGTGCGTGGCATGATGGGCCATCGCAAGCAACGCGAGGGGCAGATTTTGCGCTTTCTGGAGCGGAATGGCGACAGCCTCATCCCCGACATGGTGCTGGAAATGTATAAGGGCGTCGACCCGCGCCTGCATCCCGCCGCCGGGCGATCGGTGCTGGCGCATCTGATCGACCTGGATCAGCGCGGGCTGGTGACGGCGATGGAGGACCGATGGCAGATGCGCTGAAACGCTATGCCGGGCCGATTGCGGCGGCGGTCATCCTGTTGCTGGTCGGCGGCGCGATGCTGATCGGCTGGCAGCGCTATGACCGCGACTATGTAGTCGCGGTCGAGGAAGACGGGGTCGCCGTGACCAAGGTGATCGCGGCGAAGATCGCCGGGGTGAGCAGCCTCAAAGTCTCCGAACTGTCCGGCACGGTCCAGAGCACGGCGCAAGATGTGCGCGGTTTCGGCCTCCTCAAGTCCGATCAGGTGGTCAAGATGCCTTTCTCGGTCGATTATTTCGTCGATGTCGGTGGCCTTGGCGAAGGCGATCTGGAATGGAACGAGGCGACCCGCACGCTGATCGTCAACGCGCCCGATGTGAAGCCGGGCAAGCCCAATGTCGATGAGAGCCGGCGCACGCTGGTCCGCACCCAGGGCATGTTCGTGACAAGGCAGGCCGGCGAGGAATTGAGCCGCCGCGTGTCCGCTCATGCGCAGAGCCGCGCCCAGCGGGAGGCGCAGGCACCCGAACGCATGGCGCAGGCGCGCGAATATGGCCGCGGCGCGCTGACCAAATTGATGGCCGCGCCTTTGGCGGCAGCGGGCTATGGCGACGCGCGGGTGATCGTGACCTTCCCGCCCGAACGGGCCGGGCGCAATCGCGAACGATGGGACGTGACCACGCCCGTCAACGAGGTGCTGGCCAACCGGCAGGCTCGGCGCTAGGGCGCTGTTAAGGGACCGAGGAGTTTTAGGCACATGAACGCTTTTACCGGCATTCCGCAGGGCATCGACCTGCGCAGCGAGATCGAGCGGCTGCGCAAGGAGCGCAATGCCGTGATCCTGGGCCATTATTATCAGTCGCCCGAGATTCAGGACTTGTCCGACTTCGTCGGCGATTCGCTGGAGCTGTCGCGCAAGGCGGCGGAGACAGACGCGGATGTGATCGCTTTTTGCGGCGTGCGCTTCATGGCCGAGACCGCCAAGATCCTCTCGCCCGACAAGATCGTCGTGCTGCCGGACATGGATGCGGGTTGCTCCTTGGAAGACTCTTGCCCGCCCGCCCAGTTCAAGGCGTTTCGCGAGGCCCATCCCGACCATATTGCGCTCAGCTACATCAACTGTTCGGCCGAGGTAAAGGCGCTGTCCGACATCATCGTGACATCCTCGTCCGCTGAAAAGATCCTGTCGCAAATCCCGCTGGACCAGAAGATCATCTTCGGCCCCGACAAGCATTTGGGCGGCTATCTCGCGCGCAAGCTGGGCCGTGAGATGCTGTTGTGGCCGGGCGTGTGCATCGTGCATGAGGCGTTCAGCGAGACCGAATTGCTCAAGCTCAAGGCGCAGCATCCGGACGCGCCGGTCGCCGCGCACCCCGAATGCCCGCCCTATATCGTCGACCATGCCGATTATGTCGGGTCCACCAGCGGTATCCTCGACTTTGCCAAGACGATGCCGGGCGACACGCTGATCGTCGCAACCGAACCACATATCATCCACCAGATGGAAAAGGCGGTGCCGGATAAACAGTTTATCGGCGCGCCGGGCGCGGACGGCAACTGCAACTGCAATATCTGTCCGTACATGGCGCTCAACACGATGGAGAAGCTGTACCTCGCGCTACGCGACCTGCAGCCGCGCATCGAAATGGACGAGACGCTGCGCCTGGGCGCGAAGAAGAGCCTGGACCGGATGCTGGAAATGGCGAGCGCCACGGTGGGTCTGGGCGACGTAGGCCCACGGTGAAGGGGCGCGCGGTGAAGGCCGCACGGCGATGATCGCCCGGCTGCGCGCGCGCTGGCAGGAAACCCGCGCCAGCTACTGGTTCTATCCGGCGCTGTTCACCGCGCTGGCCGCGTTGATGGCCTTTGCGACAGTGTGGATCGACCGCCATGGCGGATCGGTCTGGCTGGAGCGGCACGACTGGGTCGACATCGCCCGGCCCGAAGGCGCGCGCAACGTCCTCAACGTCATTGCCGGGTCGATGATCGGCGTCGCCTCCACGGTCTTTTCTATCACCATCGCCGCCGTCGTCTATGCATCGGGCAGCTATGGCCCGCGCTTGCTGTCCAATTTCATGGAGGATCGCGGCAACCAATTGTCGCTGGCAACCTTCATCGCGACCTTCGTCTATGCGGTGCTGGTGTTGCGCGTGGTGCGCGATGCGCAGGAAAGCGCGGGCGACCCCGGATTCGTGCCGCAAATATCGTTGCTTATCGCCACACTGTTGATGGGCATATCGATCGCCATCCTGGTCTATTTCCTCAACCATGTGCCATCGAGCATCCGGATCAACGCCGTGCTGGAAGGCATTGGCGACCGCCTGCTGCGCGAAGTCCATGGGCGTTTCCCCGACGATTGTGTCGAGGAGACCGCCGATGCCCCGCCCCAGGGGGAGCCGATCGTCGCGGCCGATACCGGCTATATCCAGATCGTCGATTTCGCCGGGCTTGACGAGATTGCGCGCGATGCCGGATGCCGGCTGGAACTGCGCTTGCGACCGGGCGATTTCGTCCATCCCGGCATCCTGCTGGTCGGCGTCGTCGGCGCGAAGATCGACAGCGCGATGCGCGACGCCGTCCGGTCCTGCTTTTCGACCGGGGCGATGCGATCCCCTGCGCAGGACATCGAATTTCTGATCGACGAGCTGGTGGAAATCGCCTTGCGCGCGCTGTCGCCGGGCATCAACGATCCGTTTACGGCAGTGACGGCGCTCCATTGGCTGGGCGCGGCGACGGCGGCGATCGGCCAGCGCGACCTGCGCGGGGGGCCGGACCGGGGCGATTATGACTGGAACCGGGTGGTGCCGCTCAATGACGATTTCGACCATTTCGTCGCGCGCGGTTTCGGTGGGATCATGCCCGCCGCGGCGACCAGCCCGATCGCGGCGGCGCAGTTCCTCGATGGCCTGCGGGATGCTGCAGCACCGCTGACGCTCGCCTCCCGGCGCGCACGGTTGCAGGCGGAGGGCACGCGCCTGATCGCGCAGGCGCGCCTGGCGCTGGACGGCCCGGCGCTGGAGGAATTGGAAGCGCGCTATTGCGATTTTGTCCAAGCCATGGAAAACGGCGCGCATGACGGGTTTTGCTCTTGATGGTTTCGACCTGAACGCCTTTGTGGCCTCTACGCTGGCCGAAGATCTTGGTCCGGATGGCCGCGACGTCACCAGCGAAGCGGTAATTCCCACCGACGCCATCTTTGACGGCGTCATGGATGCGCGCGATCCGGTGACGCTGGCGGGGCTGCCGATCGCGGTCGCCTTTTTCCGGGCGCTCGATCCCGATGTCGAGATCGAACAGCTGCGCCAGGATGGCGACCAGGTGGCGGCGGGGACCGACATATTGCGCATCCGGGGGCGCGCGCGGGCGATGCTGACGGCTGAGCGGTCGGCGCTCAACACGGTGCAGCATTTGAGCGGCATCGCGACCATGACGCGCGCCTATGTCGATGCGATCACGGGCACCTGCGCGACCCTGCTCGACACGCGCAAGACCATTCCTGGCCTGCGGAGGCTTGAGAAATATGCCACGCGCATGGGCGGGGCGACCAACCATCGCATGGGGCTGTGGGACGCGGCGATGATCAAGGATAATCATGTCGCTGTGGCCGGGTCGGTCGAGGAAGCAGTCCGTCGGGCGGTCGAGGCCGGGGTCGAGCGGATCATTGTCGAGGTCGATCGGATCGACCAGATCGAACCGGCTCTGGCGGCGGGCACGACCCACTTGTTGCTCGACAATATGGATGCGGCCATGCTGCGGCAGGCCGTGGGACTGGTCGATGGCCGCGTGCCGACCGAGGCGTCGGGCGGCGTGACGCTGGACACGATCCGGGCGAAAGCCAGCACGGGCGTCACCTATATCAGCGTCGGGCGGCTGACCCAGTCGGCACCCGCTGCCGACATCGGGCTGGACTTTGCTTATGCTTAAGGCGTTGGCGGCGCTGGCTCTGATCGCGCTGCCGGGCACCGCGCTGGCGCAATCGGCCCAATGCCGCCCGCCACCGCAGATCGCTCGACCCACGATCGAAGGGCCGACCGCCAAGGAACCCAAGCGTGTCCTGCCGATCGGCAGCTATACGCTGGCGCTCAGCTGGTCGCCGCAATTTTGCTCGACCGCGCGCGGCAACAAACATGCACTGCAATGCGGGGGTAAGGCGGGGCGCTTCGGCTTTACGCTCCCTGGCCTGTGGCCCGATGGCTTCGGCAAGGACTGGCCACAATATTGCCGTCCCGCCGATCTGGTCCCGCGCGACGTGATCCGGGCGAACCTCTGCACGACGCCGTCTGTGCAACTGATCCAGCATGAATGGGCCAAGCATGGCACCTGCATGACGACCAAGCCGGAACTCTATTTCAACCTGTCGCGCGCCTTCTACCAATCGATGCGCTACCCCGACATGACCGCGCTCGCCGCGACCAAGAATTTGACCGTGGGGAAATTCGCCGAAGCCTTTGCGCGCGCTAACAAGGGGCTGCGGGCCGATATGCTGCGGGTGACGACGACGCGCGGCAACTGGCTGAGCGAAGTGTGGCTGTGCATGGACCGGGCGATGGCCTTCACCCGCTGCCCGGCGCATCAGGGCGGCGCTGCCCCGGCCAGCCTCCTGCGCATCGAGCCAGGTCCGCGCATCGCCTATGGCCGTCCGGCGATCTCCGCGCCCCGCCAACTAAGGCCCGCTGCTACCCCCGCCCGCAAGCCGGGACTGATCCTCGACCTCGATCCCAAGGTTTAGCCGCTCGCCAACGCCAGCGCGCCGTAGAGTATGATGACTTTAAATCGCATCACTCCGTTCGCCCTGAGTAGGGGCTGAGCTTGTCGAAGACCCGTATCGAAGGGTCGGCTGCGCTTTATATCCTTCGATACGCCATTTCGACTTCGCTCAATGGCTACTCAGGACGAACGGTTCTGAGTAAAGTCATCACGCTCTAAGGATCAGGCGTCGATCGTCGCGGTAGATGGGTGATGCTTGTCGAGATGCTTGCGGATGATCCGCAGATTCTTGGTGTTCGACTTGTAGAGAAAATCGAAAATGTCACCCGCAAAGGGGATCGCGCCGACCAGCGTATCGATGCCGACATTGCCCGCCATGCGCGTCAGCTGCCATTTCGACATGCCAAGGTTGCGGGCTTCCCACACCATCCACGCGCCCATCGCGGCGGTGGCGAGGTCGCCGACCACCGGCACGAGGCCGACGAGGCTGTCGAGGCCGACGCGGCGATTGGTGCCGGGAATGACGAACAATCCTTCCAGCATCGCTTCCATTGCCTCTATCCGGCGGCGGATCGACGCGGGGTCGCGGCCGAAACCGGGCATGTCGCGCACCACGCGCTCGAACTGATCCTGCGATAATGCCATCTGCCTGTCTCCTTCCCCCTTAATTGGGGCGACGAAACAGATGGTTCAATGGGTGGCGCGCACGACGCGAGGGCTGAAAGCCGCTCAGCCGTTTGGACACCAGCGACCAGCGGATCGGCGCACCCAGCGCGATATAGCCATTATGCGCCTGCATCAGCGCTTCAGCCTGGGAGATCTGGGCGATCCGATTGTCGCTATCGCTGGCAAGGCTCGCGGCCTGCAAAGCCGCGTCGGCGGCATCGCTGCAATGCACCGCACGGGCGCAACCGACGCGGCCGAGATACCAAAGCGCGCTGTCATAGGGTGCTACCTCGTCGATCAGGCGCAGGTCCGCATCCTTCTGGTTGATCGCCACGCGCACCGCGGTCAGCCCGATCGCGGCCAGATCGCGCCGCAACAGGCCGAAGATCAACGTCGCGCCCGGCCCTTGCGGCAGGGCGATGCGTAGCGGTGGCGGATCGCCATTGTCGGCCCGCCACCGCGTCATGGTGGCGCTGGCCAGCGCGCGGCGCTCGTCCATCGACTGCCCGGCCCAGGCAGGCGCGGTGGGCGAGCGGCCAAGGTCGAGCGCGGAGGGCAATATCTGCTCGCTGGTGGCCCAGCCGCCGAGCGGGAACAGGGCGGACAGGCTGGCGCGGTCGATCGCCATATTGATCGCCGCGCGGACATAATCATCATCCAGCAGCTTGCCGCGTCCGGTAACGGCCAGGCCCAGCAAGCCCTGAACCGGGTCGGTCCGCACCGCGTCCCGCTCGACCCCGGCGGGCAGCAGCAGCGGCAGGTCGGCAAAGCGCCCGCCCAGCACCAGCGCCGCCTGTTCCTCGCGAAAACGGATGATCGCCAGCGCGGCATTTTCGGCGCGCAACACCCGCGTCTGCGATGGCGGGATCGGCTCGTCATCGGCCGTTTCATCGTCGCCGGTCGCGCGATCGATGGGGGTCAGGAACAGCGCCTGGCCCTGTTGCGCGCGGCGATAGGGACCAGTGCCCCCCTCCCGCGCCAGGATCGCCATTTGCGGCTGGGCCAATATCTGCAGCAGGAAGGGGCGTGCGACCGTCAGCTTGATTTCGATCACTTCGCCCGTCATCGGCACGACGCTTTGCACCGCGTCGAACGGCCCGTCCGGGTCGAGCCGCCGCTGCACCACGATCCGCGACAGCAATATCCGCGCCACGTCGCGCGCCGTGACCCGCGTGCCATCGGGCCAGAAAGCGCGACGCAGGCGGAAAATATAGCTGCGCCCATCATCCTCGACGATCCAGCGCTGCGCCAGCGCGGGCAGGATTTCGCCACTGGCATCGAACCCGACCACGCCTTGCGCGGTCGCTTCCAGGATCAATTTGGCCGCCGGGTTGGGCAATCGCTGTAACGGCTTGGTCACATCCGCCCGGTCGCCCACCACACTGACGACAACCGGCCCGCTCCCCTCCCGCGAACAGCCGCTGACCGTTGCCAGCGCAGCGACGGCGGCAAACAGGGGGCGATAACGACGCGGCAGGGCAGGGCGGGCGAACATGGCAGTACGCAGACCTACCCCGCTATCGCCCCGCCGCCAACCATCATGGCGGGGAGGGGAGGGGGTGGGGTGATTTTTTACGGTCCGGGATATTGCGACCTCACTGGAATGGAACGCCCCTTCTCCCCGCCGGGGAGAAGGATAGGAAGCCTCACCGAATACAGTGAGGATAGGTGTAGTTGGATGAAGGCGGACGCTGATGCCGCGCGCGCTCCGACATACTTACCCTGTTCCGACAAGCTGTTGCCGTTAAGGTCTGCCATTTATTTCCCCAGTTGCGGACATAGCTGCGGGGTGCCACACTAAGACTATGGCAACCGCCGTCAAAATCGTCAGCGCAGTGACCGCCGCCATTTGGGGACTGCTATTTTGCGCTATGCTTTTTCTGAGCGCTAGATCGTTATCCCCCATCCGTGCTGTCGATGCGGCGTTTATGGCAGTGCCGTTCGCCATCATGGGATTGGCTCTCTTGAGTTCAATTATCGGCACGCACCGAACAGACTGGCTTCGCCTTACCGTTGGAGTGGTTTTACTTGCAGCAGGGATAGCGTGTTGGTTTGTCGTTGCGGCAGCAAGCGCGGGATAACGAAAACAGTAACTTCCGCGTCCAACCATTTGTTGTCGTCGCCGTTTAAGAGTAGGTCATCTATGAGCCGACATATGGCGCGCCTGTAAATGTCTGATCGTGTCCTTCCGCAATATCCGACCAGAAAGGGATGTATCGGACTGGGCCGACATTATAAGTTCCCCCAAATTCGTTGACGAAATACTGCGATAGGTTTGCTCCGTAATACACCGTGTCGAATCCGTGCATTGAGAAGACGGGGTTCCCGGCCTCGCTAGGCGTTTCGGGAAGGAATCTGTGGCTCAGGATGGGAATAAGCCGGGGCGCTTGCGCCAGCGCTTCACGCACGATCCCATGGCGGAGCGATATGTCTTCTGGACGCTTTCCCCAACCCGGCCACCAGAGGCCGTGATCGACATCAAACAGCAAGGCCTCCAGAGGCCATTCGAGCATTTCTCGAATACGATGATCCTCGATGTTCCAGCGGTATCCTTCGCGTGGCTGTTTTTCCAAAAATAGAGCTATCAAATCTGGAGGGAAGTTGAGGCCATAGCGTTCCTGCGCTGCGTCTAGCTCTGATTGCGTGTAACCGGGTGCCCATCTGTCCATCGCGTTAATCTGCATGATCCTGCGTCCGCTTGCTACTCTTCTCGACCTCAAAGAAGCGGACTATCTTCAAACCACCTCTTGCCGTCATGCCGGGCTTGACCCGGCATCCATTGGCTCAAGGGTCTGGCGTCATTGTGAGCGTGAGGCTCATGGACCCCGGAGCAAGTCCGGGGTGACGGCGTTCGATGGGTGTCTGCTGCCCACCTGTTGTCATCATGCCAAGCTTTGCTCGTGCATCCACGGGTGCAAAGCTGGGATCGGCCAAAACCAAACGTCGCCACCTCTCACCCCAACGAAAAAGGGCGGCCCCGCGAGGAGCCGCCCGATATCGTCCGGCCAAAACCGGAACGTTGTGCCCCGCAGGAAGCGGGGCGCACCGATTACTTGAGTTCGACGGTCGCGCCGGCTTCTTCAAGCTGCTTCTTGACCTTCTCGGCCTCGTCCTTGTTGACGCCTTCCTTGACGGCCTTGGGAGCCGATTCGACCAGCGTCTTGGCTTCGGTCAGGCCCAGGCCGGTGATGGCGCGGACTTCCTTGATGACGTTGATCTTCTTGCCACCGTCGCCGGTCAGGATGACGTCGAATTCGGTCTGCTCTTCAGCAGCCGGGGCAGCGGCAGCGGCCGGGCCAGCGACGGCGACGGCAGCAGCGGCGCTAACGCCCCACTTTTCTTCCAGAGCCTTCGACAGGTCGGCGGCTTCGAGGACGGTGAGGGCCGAAAGCTGTTCGACCAGTGCGTTGATGTCTGCCATGTGCAATATTTCCTTACTTTGGGGCCGTTTGCCCCGTCAGATAATGAGTCAAACGAAAAAGGGTCGGGGGCAGCCCTTAGGCTGCGTCCTTCTCCGCATAGGCGTTGAAGACCCGCGCGAGCTGCGAAGCCGGTGTCTGGATGACGGTAGCGAGCTTGGTTGCCGGCGCCTGGATGAGGCCGATAATCTTTGCACGCAGTTCGTCCAGCGACGGCATCGATGCGAGCGCCTTGACGCCCTCTGCATCGAGCAGCATTCCGCCCATCGCGCCGCCAACGATTTCGATCTTGTCGTTGGTCTTTGCGAATTCGACTGCAACCTTGGCGGCTGCAACCGGATCGGCCGAGGTGGCGAGGCCGACAGGACCGGTCAGCATGTCGCTGAGGCCGGCATAGTCGGTGCCATCAAGGGCGATACGAGCGAGGCGGTTCTTCGTAACCTTGTAGGTCGCGCCCGCTTCCCGCATCTTCTGGCGCAAAACCGTCGACTGGGCGACGGTCATGCCGAGGTTGCGGGTCACGACGACCACGCCAACTTCTGCCAGCTCTGCGTTCAGCGCGGAAACGACCTCAGCTTTCTGATTACGATCCATGCCATTCTCCACTTTCTGTTCGGCGGAAATCCGACGAACGCTTAAAACCCGTGGGGTAAGCCACGGGGCACTAAGTCCGAAGGGGAGAGATCGACTGGCCCGCATCCGTTTGACGGGAACAGGCAGACCCGAATCGGGCGCATGGCCCGTTCGGTAAAGAACTTTTCCCCGTCTAGGCTGGACATTAAGAAGGGCATATTCCCTTCACCAACTGTCTCGGACGGTGAACCCCGAAGGGTTCGCTGCCGGGCCGTTAGCCCAGTTTGTGGGCAATGTCACCAAAGTTTTTTGATTGTAGCAGCTGTTGATGAGCGCAATAGTCCGGCCGCTCTTGCTGACCAGGACATGTGTCGGATTGAGCAGAACGCTTCTATCGGTATCGGGGATTTTACATGACAGCAGGCAGGTGGCGTTCGGCCATAGTGGCGTTAGTTGCAACTTTTGGCACCACAATGCCAAGCGTGGCTCATGCCGGTCTGTATCAGGATGATCTTAGCCGATGCATCGTTGCCGCAGCCAAGGCAGAGGATCGCACTGCTTTGTTGCGCTGGGTATTCGCAGCGATGGCGACCAATCCGACTATTCAGGATATGACGCGCGTCGCACCAGAACAAGCCGCAGCCTTGAGCGCAAACACGGCGAAGCTGATGCAAAGACTGCTGCTGGTCGATTGTCGTAAGCAGGCGGTGGATGCCATAAAATATGAACAGGGCGGGGCTATCCAGCACGCCTTTGGTACATTGGGCCAGATCGCCATGTCAGATTTGATGAGAGAGGACAGTACGTCTGCCTACATGGGCAGTCTCGATCAACATCTTGACAAGGCAAAATGGGCCGAACTGATGGCGGAGGCCGGCGTTAAAGCGCCAGCACCGGACAAAGCGCCCTGACGACGGCCTGCTAAACCCTGTCCGCCTGCACCACCACGTCGATCGCGCGCAGCGCTGACAATATCCGCATCAGATGCTGCGCGTCGGCGACTTCCAGGTCGATGACGTCGGTGTGGAACGGGCCTTCGCGGTTGACCAGTTGCAGGTTGAGGATGTTCGCCTTGGTCGCGCCGAACACATTGGCGACGGCGGCGAGCGCGCCGGGCTGGTTCTTGACGATGACCGAGAGGCGGGCGGTGCCGCCCTTGGATTTGCTGTCCCAGCTCAGATCAATCCAGTCATCATCCTGCCCCGCTTCGAGCGCGCGGCAGTCGATGGTGTGGACCTCGATCGGCTCGCCCGTGCGGCGGACGCCGACGATGCGGTCGCCCGGCACCGGATGGCAGCAATCGCCGAGATTATAGGCGATGCCGGGCGTCAGGCCGCGGATCGACACAGGCGCGTGCTGGCGGGGGTGGGTTTCCTCCATGCCGATCGCGCTGGTGGAGCCAGGGACGAGCGCTTCCATGACTTCGGAATCGAGCAACCGATGCGTGGCGATCGCGACCATCAGCGCGGCGCGATCCTCCAGCTTCAGGCGTTTCAGCGCCCCGGCCAGCGCCTTGTCCCCCAATTCCTTGGCCAGGTCAGGCGAGAAGCGGCCGAGAATCTCGTCATAGAGTTTCTCGCCCAGCTTGATCTCCTCGCCGCGCTGCTTCTGGCGGATATAGCGGCGGATCGCCGCGCGCGCCTTGCCGGTAATGGCGAAGGTCAGCCAGCCGGGCTGCGGCTCCTGCCCGTCGGACTTGAGGATTTCGACCTGATCGCCATTTTCGAGGGAGGTGCGCAGCGGCACGACCCGGCCATTGACCTTCGCCCCCACCGTCTGGTTGCCAAGCGAAGTATGGACGGCGTAGGCGAAGTCGACCGGGGTCGATCCCTTGGGCAGCTGGTGCAATTCACCCTTGGGCGAGAAGGCGAAGATGCGGTCCTGATACATCGCCATGCGGGTATGTTCGAGCAGTTCGTCGGCATCCTGGCTCTGTTCCAGGATTTCGACCAGGTCGCGCAGCCAAGCGGCCTGCTGGTCGGTGGCGTCGCCCTTCTGCTTATAGGCCCAATGCGCCGCCAGCCCCAGTTCGGCATGATTATGCATGTCGCGGCTGCGGATCTGCACCTCGATCCGGGCATTGTCCTGATGAATGACCGTGGTGTGGATCGACCGATAGCCGTTGCGCTTGGGGGTGGAGATATAATCCTTGAAGCGGCCTGGCACCATTTTGTAGGTCTGGTGGATGACGCCCAGCGCGCGATAGCAATCTTCCGGGCTGTCGGTGATGACGCGAAACGCCATCACGTCGGTCAGCTGTTCGAAGCTGATGTGGCGTTCCTGCATCTTGCGCCAGATCGAATAGGGATGTTTCTCGCGCCCCGACACGGTGACCGGCAGGTCGCGGCTGCCCAGCAGCAATTGCAGTTCCGCGCCGATGCGGTCGACCTTGTCATGGCCGCCTTCCTTCAACTGCTCCAGCCGCTTGGTGATGCTGTCATAAGCGTCCGGTTCCAGCTCGCGGAAGGACAGGAGTTGCATCTCGCGCATGAAATCATACATGCCGATCCGCTCGGCGAGCGGGGCATAGATGTCCATCGTCTCCTTGGCGATGCGGCGACGCTTGGTTTCATTCTTGATGAAATGCAGCGTCCGCATATTGTGCAGCCGGTCGGCGAGCTTGACCAGCAGCACGCGGATATCGTCGGACATGGCGAGCAGGAATTTGCGCAGATTTTCCGCCGCCCGCTCATTTTCGGACATGGCTTCGATCTTCGACAGCTTGGTCACGCCATCGACCATGCGGGCGACATCCTTGCCGAACGCGGCCTCTATCTCTTCATAGGTGACCAGCGTGTCTTCGATCGTGTCGTGCAGCAGGGCAGTGACGATGGTCTGGTCGTCGAGATGGAAGTCGGTCAATATCCCCGCGACTTCAATCGGATGGCTGAAATAGGGGTCGCCGCTCGCGCGCTTCTGGCTCCCATGTTTCTGCACCGAAAACACATAGGCGCGGTTGATCATCGCTTCGTCCGCATCGGGATCGTAGCGCTTTACTCGTTCGACAAGTTCATACTGGCGTAACATCGTTTCCCGATTGTGTGGGAAGTGCCTTGTTACGCAACAAAAAAATCCCATTTCCTCGAATAAGGCTGCACTTTTGCAACGCCTGTGGCTTTGCGCTATATGCTATGACGATGAAACATAATCTCGCCCAGGATCTGGAACAATGCGCGCTGCCCAGCGCGCTGGAGATGATGGGCGAACGCTGGTCCTTCCTGATCCTGCGTGGTGCCTTGTCGGGCATCCGCCATTTCGAGGAATTTCAATCGACGCTGGGCATCGCCCGCAACATCCTGGCCAACCGCCTGTCGCGGCTGGTGGAAAATGGCATCATGCTGCGCCAGCCGATGCAGTGCGACCGGCGCAAGGTCGAATATCGCCTGACGCAAAAGGGCGAGGATCTTGTGCCCGCGATGATTGCGCTGCGCCAGTGGGGCGAACGGTGGGGGTGCGGCACCATGTCGTGCCAGGTGCTGGCCGACAAGCGCGATGGCCAGCCGATCCGTCCCATCGCCATCCATGCCCATGACGGTCGGCCGCTCAGCTTTGCCGATCTGGTGTGGCTGTGCCCGGATGAAATCACGCCGATGGCGGAAGAACCGGCAGCCGCAGCCTGAACCCGGCTTCACCCCCGCGCGGAAATCGCCTAGTCTCCCGCGCGATGTCCGTGCCCCGTATCCAGCCTCAGCCCTTTTTCGCTGACAAGAACCGCGCTTTCTGGAACCTGCAGTCGTTGGGATGGGCCGGTGCCTTCCTGCTGCGCGGCTCGTCCACGATCGCCAATGGCCAGTCCTTCTCCAGCCTGGTGCCGGTGATGATCTCCACCGCGACCGGCTATTCGGTCACGCTGCTGATCGCGGTGATGTTCCGCTTCCTGCTCAAACAGCGGCCGATCATCACCTGGGGCGTATCCATCCTTGCCGTGCTGATCGCCGCCGGGCTGGTCGCGTTCATCGACGCCTGGGTCTTTTCGACGCAGAACAAGGGTAGCGAGACGGCCGGGGTGCAGCTGTTTCTGGGGGCTTTCTACCTCTCGGTGACGCTGATCGGGGCCTGGTCTGCGCTCTATTATGCGATCAACTTCTATCTGACGGTGGAGGAACAGGCCGACCAGCTGTTGCGGCTGGAGGCGCAGGCTGCGAACGCGCAACTCGCGATGCTGCGCTATCAGCTCAACCCGCATTTCCTGTTCAACACGCTCAATTCCATTTCGACGCTGGTGCTGCTCAAACAGACCGACCGCGCCAATGCGATGCTCTCGCGCCTGTCCTCCTTCCTGCGCTATACCCTGGTCAACGAACCGACCGCGCAGGTGACGATCGAACAGGAGATCGAGACGCTCAAACTCTATCTGGAGATTGAGAAGATGCGCTTCGAGGAGCGGTTGCGGCCGGTCTTCATCATCGATCCGGCGGTCGGCCATGCGCGGCTGCCATCGCTGCTGCTGCAGCCGCTCGTCGAAAATGCCATCAAATATGCGGTCACGCCCAAGGAGGAGGGGGCGGAAATATCGGTCAGCGCGCAGCCTGCCGGTGAAAATGTGCGGATCGTCGTATCGGACACCGGTCCGGGATTGAACGAAGGCGGAATGAAGCCGCACATGATGGTCAGCGAGGGCATGGGCGTGGGCCTGCCGAACATCCGGGACCGGTTAATTCAGGCTTTCGGGGAACGACAGCGCTTTGAAACACGTTCCAGCCCGAGCGGATTTTCGGTCATCATCGAAATTCCGCTGAACATGGAAGACAAACCGAAAGTGGCCGCATGACCATCAGAACTATCCTCGTCGATGACGAAAGCCTGGCCATCCAGGGCCTTGCCCTGCGTCTGCAAGCGCATGAGGATGTCGACATCATCGAAACCTGCACCAATGGCCGGGAGGCCATCCGTGCGATCAAGACGCACAAGCCCGACCTCGTGTTCCTCGACATTCAAATGCCTGGTTTCGATGGATTTTCCGTCGTGCAGGGGATGATGGAAGTCGAACCGCCGCTGTTCATCTTCGTCACCGCCTATAGCGACCATGCCATCCGCGCGTTCGAAGCGCAGGCGATCGACTATCTGATGAAGCCGGTGGAAGAAGGCCGCCTGGCCGATGCGCTCGACCGGGTGCGGCTGCGCCTGTCCGACAAGCGCCAGGTGCAGGAAGCGGAAAAACTGCGCGAAGTGCTGGCCGAAGTCGCGCCCCAGGCGATGACCGATTTCGCCGCGGGCGATGAAGAAGGGCCAGCCTCCAACCGCTTCGAAAAGCTCATCAACATCAAGGATCGCGGCCAGATTTTCCGGGTCGATGTCGATTCGATCGAACGGATCGACGCGGCAGGCGACTATATGTGCATCTACACCGCCGACAACAGCCTGATCCTGCGCGAAACGATGAAGGATCTGGAAAAGCGTCTGGACCCCCGCAACTTCCAGCGCGTCCACCGCTCCACCATCGTCAACCTAAGCCAGGTGAAGCAGGTCAAGCCGCACACCAATGGCGAATGTTTCCTGGTGCTGGAATCCGGCGCCCAAGTCAAAGTCAGCCGCTCCTACCGCGACGTGGTGGCGCGTTTCGTGCATTGAGGTGACGTAACACCGCCCTCAACTCTGCCCTCTCTCGCCTTCGCGGGACCAGCAATGTTGTAACTCGCTGGCAATTACGATCTGAACCAATGAAGCTGGACACCTCGAAGAACCGGCTGTTTTCGTTGAGATGACGACAGCCGGGACTGCAGCCGCATGATTGGCATGATGCGCGGGCATATTCTTTTGTGATTTCGGTGATTTTCCATGCCACGGATGCCGTTGGGGAGCAGCGTTCGCATCAAGCGGGCGCAGTTCGTCCCTCGAGCCAGGCCAGGCGCTGGAAGTTATAGGCCAAGTTGGCCATGCCGATCTTGATGGTGGGGCGGGCGATGCCGATGGTGCGCACGACGAACCCCATCCGGTGCTTTTGACCGGCGAACACATGCTCAACCTGGGCGCGGATCTTGGAACGCCGAGTATTGGCCTTGGCGATCCGCTCGGGCAACGGTCGCCGCGGCTTGCGCTTCTGGTGAATGTGGCTGGTGAACATGCCACTCGCCAGGAACGCCTCGTTCTTCTTGGATCGATAGGCGGTATCAGCCCAGACGCCGGAGGCAGTGTTGTCCTTGCTGATGAGAACCGGCAGCCGTGCGCCGTCATGGGCATTGGCGGCGCTGGCATCCCAGGTGCGGATCAGCCCATGGGTTTTGTCGATGCCGATGTGATTCTTGTACCCGAACATCGGGATGGCGAGATCAACCGGCTTGGCCGCCTTGGGGTCGGCGCCCTCCCTGACCTTGGCTTTGCTGTACTTGATCGACCAGCGCGCATCGCGGTCCTTCTGCCGCGCCTTGGCCGGCTTCCAGTCCTCGGGCATCCGGCCCTCCTTGATCGCTGCTTTCTCCGCTTCGGTATTGCGCTGTTTGGGTGCCGGCACGACAGTGGCGTCGATGATCTGGCCGCCCATGGCAAGATAGCCCCGATCCTTGAGCGCCGCATCGAAGCGGGCGAAGAGTTTATCTATGGCCTTGGCATTTACCAGGCGTTCCCGGAACAGCCACACCGTCGTCGCATCCGGCACAGTGCGATCGAGCCCAAGGCCCAGGAACCGTTGAAATGATAACCGGTCTTTGATCTGAAACTCGGTTGCCTCATCCGACAGCGAATAGAGCGCCTGCAGCACCAAGATCTTGAACATGAGCACCGGATCAAATGGCGGTCGCCCGCCCCTGCCGCGAACGCTGCGTCGGAGCGCTGCCACCAGCGGCCCACGGAAAACCTCGAAATCCACAACAGCCCCTAATCGCTCCAGGGGGTCCCCCGCCGCGCTCAGTGCCTCGTACCTGTCTGAAAGATCGAAGAAACCAGGCTGCCCTGTCATCACTGCCTCCGCCGCATCGTAGGCCAAGTGAATCAAATCTGTCCATCAAACGCCAGAGTTTTTCGAGGTGTCCACCTTGGCTGGCAACCGGAGGGGTCACCAATCAAGCCTTTTGTCGCGTTTATTTTGGTAGAGAATTCAAAAAATTGGGAATCCAGCCCCATGAACGTTCCCACATTTTGCGTGGGTCGCGATGGGATGGAATGAGTCTAGCCCGGATTATTCGTGACGTTGTTCGCTTCGGCGGTCCGCGTTTTTCGGTGCCAGCCTGTATGTGATCAGGACGAGGGATTTCGCT
>MIAK01000028.1:0-22670 GCA_001829085.1 Sphingomonadales bacterium RIFCSPLOWO2_12_FULL_63_15
TGACGGTGGTGTCCGCGCCGGTGTGGAAGGGTGCGGGGCGGCCGGTTCATGCGCTGGTGGCGATCGGTATTGGGGCGGCGCTGGGGCGGGAATTGGGGGCGTTGCAGGACGCGCTGGTGGAGGCGGCGGGGGCTTTGTCCGGGCAGTTGGGTGGGGCGTAATATATATCCGTTCGTTTCGAGCGTAGTCGAGAAACGGAGCGCGCCTGTGTCTCGACTTCGCTCGACACGAACGGGGTTTATTGGGCGGGGCGGAGGGTCAGGACGCTGCCTTCGGCGTCGCCCGACAGGTAGAGCGTGCCGTTCGGTCCTGCGGTCAGGCCGCAGAAATTGATCATCGGTCCGGCCAGGTCGCCGATCGGGCCGAGATAATGCGGCGTGATGCCGATCGGCGCACCGACTGGGAGGTTGGTGGCCAATATGGTCCGATCGCCGCCGGACAGGTCGCAGCCGACCAGTGATTTGGTGCCGGTATCCACCACGAACAGGCGGTTGCCGATGATGGCGATGCCTTCGGGTTTTTGCAGCCCATCAACAACTGTTTCGATCCGTCCGCCGACCAGCTTGATCACTTTGCCCGTTTGCGAGGCGTAGAGGATGCCGTTGGCGTCGATGGCGACACCCATCGGTTGGTCGAGACCTTCGGCCAGCGTTTCGACCGAACCGCTGCTGGCGGATAGCAGGCGTCCGCTGCCCTGTTCGGCGAAGATGACTGCGCCGTTCGGGGCGAGCGCGACGCCCATGAGGCGGTCATGGCCGTGGGAGAGGAAGTCGCTGGCCCCCTCGCCTGGCCGATAACGCGCGACGCTGCCGGTGCCGGTGGTTATGATCCATTCGCCCGATTGCGGTCCCGCTGCGACGCCGCGCATATAGCCGGGACAACCGGGATGGAAGATCATGCCCGCCAGTTGGGGCGCGCCGCCGGGGCGGAGCGTGTAGCCGAACGTGCCGTCCGCGACGAACAGCGCGCCATCCGCACCCATGGCGAGGCCGAGCGGCCATTGCAGCGCGCGGGGGACGACGGACCGGACCTTGCCGTCGCCCAGCAACTCCGTGATCTCGCCGGGGATGCTGGAGACAAAGATGCGGTCGCCAATGAAGCTGACATTGTCGAGGCCGGGGCCAAGATCGGCGAGGATTTCGCGGGTGCCGCTGATCGGGTCGATGCGCAGCACCTGGCCGCTGGCGACCTGGGTGGTGACGATGCGCCCCTTGCTGTCGAACTTGACCGAGTCCGGCACGCCAAGGTCGCCTGCGACGACGTCATGCGCGCCGGTTTCCAGGTCCACGCGCCAGATTTCATTGGCGCCCATGACGGGGACATAGAGTTTGCCGTCGGGTCCGACCTGAAAGGCGTTGGCCATGGGCACATTGTCGAGGATCAGACGGGGGGCGCCGCCGTCCCGATCCAGTTCCATGATCCGCGCGCCCATGCGGCATTCGCCCGCGATCAGGCGGCCCTGATGGTAGGTGATCGGGTTGGCGACGGGCATGTCGCCATGGATGACGCGCGCCTGTCCGCCGGGCGCCAGCATCGACACGCGGCCTTCGGTGATTTCGGTGAGGTAGAGATTGCCCGCCTCATCGAACACCAGATCGTCGGGCGCGACGATCGCACCGCCCATCGGGCTGATGGTCGATATCGCGCCTGTGTCCACGTCGATCGCGCTGACCTGGCTGCCGCCGACCTGCGCGACATAGAGGCGGCCGTCCGGGCCGGTGGCCAAGCCGTTCGCGCCGTAGAGGCGGCTTGGCGGGGTGAGGCGTTCAAGGCTCCACCCCTCCGCAGCTGTCATGCCGCTGGGCGCGATGCGGCCATTCATGTCAGACGTAACCGAGCATGGATTTGACTTCGATATATTCGTGGAAGCCATACTCGCCCCATTCGCGCCCGTTGCCGCTCCGCTTGTATCCGCCGAAGGGGGCGTGGAAATCGAAGCCGCCATTCATGCTGACCCAGCCGGTGCGCAGGCGACGGGCGACGGCGTGGACCTGGGCGGTATCGAGGCCGTTGACATAGCCTGCAAGGCCGAAGGGGCTGTCATTGGCGATCGCGACGGCATCGTCGATGTCGTCATAGGGGATGATGACCAGCACGGGGCCGAATATCTCTTCGCGGGCGATGACCATGTCGTTGGTGCCAAGGAAGACGGTGGGGCGGACGAACCAGCCTTTGTCGATGCCTTCGGGGCGGCCGGGGCCGCCTGCGACGAGGGTGGCGCCTTCTTCGACGCCTTTGGCGATATAGTCCTGAATGATATTATATTGCGCCTTCGACACGACCGGCCCCATGGCGACCTCGCCTGCCGGGTCGCCGACGGTGACGGCTTGTGCAGCAGCCTTGGCGGCTGCAAGCGCTTCGTCGAGGCGGGAGGCGGGGACGAGCAGGCGCGATCCGGCGCTGCAGGTCTGGCCGCTATTGCCCATCATGCCTGCGGTCGCGCCGGTGACGTTTTCGGCCAGCGCTGCGTCGTCCAGCACGATGAAGGCGCTCTTGCCGCCGAGTTCCAGACCGACGCGCTTGATTGTGGTGGCGGCGTCCTTCTGGATCTGAACGCCAACGGGTTCGGAGCCGGTGAAGCTGATCATGTCGACATCTTCGTGGGTCGAAAGTGCGGTGCCGATGACGCTGCCCTGCCCCTGGATCATGTTGAACACGCCCGCAGGCACGCCCGCCGCGTCGATGATTTCGGCGAGGATCTGCGCGGAGAAGGGCGCGAGCTGCGGCGGTTTGAGGATCATGGTGCAACCGGTGGCGAGCGCGGGGAAGACCTTGACGCAGGTCTGGTTCATCGGCCAGTTCCAAGGCGTGATGAGGGCGCAGACCCCGATCGGTTCGCGGCGGATCAGCGTGGGTCCGCGCAATTCCTCGAACGGGAATGTCTCCAGCAATTCGATGGCGGTCTGGAGATGGCCTGCGCCGAGGCCGACATGGAAGCCGTTGGCGAGGCCGGATGGTGCGCCCATTTCCTCGCGGATCGCCTCGCCTAAGTCAGGCATGCGCCGCTGATATTCGGCCTGGATGGCCTTGAGCAGATCGAGCCGTTGTTCGCGGGTGGTTTCCGACCAGGCGGGGAAGGCGCGGCGGGCGGCGGCGACAGCCTTGTCCACGTCCGCCGCGGAGCCAAGCGCGATATGGCCTGCGACGGCTTCGGTCGCGGGGTTGATGACTTCGGCCGTCTTGGGCGCGGCCGGGTCTACCCACTGGCCGTCAATGTAGAAGTGCAGATGGTCGCGCATGATTGTTGTCCTCTCCTTCGTTAAATCCTCCCCCATTGGGGGAGGGGGACCACTCCGAAGGAGTGGTGGAGGGGTGTCGCCTTATCGATGGCGGGACACCCCTCCGTCTGGCCTGCGGCCAGCCACCTCCCCTGCAAGGGGAGGAATTTCTCCGGCTTACTGCGTGCCTTCCGCGTACCAGGTACGGAATTCGGCATATTTGGGCATTTCTTCCGAATTGGCTTTGGGGTCGATGACGACATGGACGACGCCGACCTTACCGCTGGCATAGGCGCGTTCGATGGCGGGTTTGATGTCTTCGGCGCGGGTGACATATTCGCCGTGGCAGCCAAAGCCTTCGCCGATCTTGTCGAAGCGGACATCCTTGCTCCAATGGGTGCCGGTTTCTTCGGTGCCCTGGCCAAAGGTGCGCTTGTAGACGCCAACTTCCAGACCCCAGGCATTGTCGACGCCGACGACGCAGACCAGCGGCAGCTTGCAGCGGGCGGCGACTTCGAGTTCGCCGATATGGAAAAGGAAGCTGCTGTCCGAGGTCAGCAGCATGGCGGGGCGCGATATGCCGGTTGCCGCCTTGTCTGCCAGCATCGCGCCGGTGGCATAGGGGATGCCGGTGCCGATATGACCGAAATTCTGGTTCCAGATCACGTCATGCGGTTTGCACTGCGAATAGGTCCATTGGAAGATGACGCCCGCGCCGCCGTCGCGGATCATGATGCCGTCCTTGGGGAAGGCCTGCGTCGCTTCGACTGCGAGGCGCGCGGGATGGATGGCGAGATCGCCGGTGCCGTCGCTCTTGGTCAGTGATTCCGCCGCCAGTTCGTCCAGTTCCGCCTGCCCGTCGCGCATGAAGGCTGCCAGCATCGGGGCCGGTGCGCGTGGCGTGTCCTTGAGCGCGGCGACAAGCTGCGGGACGACGCCGCGCAGGTCGCCGACCAAAGGCACGTCGATCGGGCGGTTGACGCCGATGGCCGAGGCATCCTGTTCGACATAGATCCATTTGCGGATCGCTTCATTCTTCTGCCAATAGCGCCATTTGCCAAAATGGACCGGTTCGCCCAGTTCGGTGCCGAGCGCCAGCACGAGGTCGGACTCGGTGACGGCCTCGATCGACGCCTTGGAAAAGACGTACTGGAAGGTGCGGTCTTCGAGACCCTTGATATAGCTGGTGCCACCCGATGTCTGGATGACGGGGCAGTTCATCAGGTCAGCCAGTTGCTTGACCGCTGCGCCGGTGCGTGATGTGTGGACGCCATGGCCGACGAGGAGGATCGGGTTCTTGGCTTCGCGGATCAGTTTGGCGGCTTCGTGGACGCGGTCGATGTCCGCGCCCTTATTGACCAGGCGATAGCGTTCCGGCACTAGCGGCGCTGGCAGGTCCAGCTCTTCCAGGATGATGTGGCTGGGATATTCGATATAGACGGGGCCAGGGGTGCCGCCCATCGCCTTGCGGATGCCTTCGCGGATCACTTCATCGGTCTGGTCGGCATATTCGATCGAAGCGGCATATTTCACCGAATTTTCGAACAGTGGCATCTGCTTGACGAACTGGATGCGGCCGCGGCGGACGCGCTGTTCAGTGACGCGGGCGCGCTGACCCGACAGGAAGATGACGGGCGAATGTTCGACCAGCGCGCATTGGATGGCGGGCGCCATATTGGCGATGCCCGGCCCCAACGTGCCGACAGCGACAGCCGGCTTGCCGGTGATGCGCGAGGCGGCTTCGGCCATGAAGCCGGCAGCGGCTTCATGATGAGGCGCAACCACGGTCCAGCCGCGCCGTTCGGCCTCCAGGAACATATGGACGAAGTTCGGGTCGGGGATGCCGAACAGGGTGTTGATGCCTTCGGCCTCGAACAGGTCGAGGACGCGCTTATAGACTGGCGTGCCTGGCTTGTCCGATGCGGTTGCAGCGGTGGCAGGCTTGGGATCGTCGTAGCTCATTTCAATAGCCTCGGTGCGCCCGTACCCATGTACGCGGCGAGGTTGCGGTGGAAATTGGTGATCTTGCGTTCCTGGTGCGGATTGGGCAGCGGCCCGCGGAAACCGCGCGACTTCATCCCTTTCTGCACCCATTTCATGTTCGAGAAGTCCTGGGCGAGGACGGCGCCCCATCCTTCCGCCGTTGGTTCGGCATGTTCCCATTCGGTCGCCGGTTCCTGGCCTTCGGGGAACCGTTCGATCGCGTAGGATTCGAAGATACACATGTTGGGATCGTCGCCGAAGGGCCGCGCGCGATAGCAGAGCGCAAAGGTGATCCCCTGCAACACCGACATGTTAGGGAAGACGTGCCAGGCGAGGCCTGCTTCGGCCATCACGTCGGGCGGAATGTCGGGCCAGAAGACGCCGCGTGCGGCGTCATCCGCTCGCGCCGATTTCAACCAGTGGGCGATGACGTCGGCGGCCGCCGTGCCTTCGGGCAGTTCATCGACCAGGCGGCTGGCGGCGTTCACGAGTGTTTGCGTGGACGCGGCATAGTTGAGCGTTTCGTAATTTTCGCGGATCAGCTCATAGGTCGAACGGCGCGGATCGTCGCCCTTGCCTGCGCGGGTGACGCTGCTGCTCTGGCTCATGGCGAAGGCGGGATCGCGCTGGTCGAACCCGCTGACGCCGTGCAGGCCATAGGCCGCGCTATAGGCATAATAGTCGCCATAGGCGAGCAGCTGGCTATGCGTGCCCGCGACATGATAGGGTTCCATGAAGGCTTCGAGCGCGGTCTTCCAATTGGATGGATAGACCACCCATTTGCGCCATTTGTAGCGCATCTTGTCCATCTCGAAATAGGACAGGATGCGCCCGGCATCGCCCAGAAACTCGGTCACGGGTTCAGCGTCCAGATCCATGTGAATCCAGATCCATCCGCCCCACAGGTCGACCTTCACTTCGGAAAGATGTGTGCAGTCGGGCGTCAGGGCGCCCTGCCAGTCCTGCGGATCGAGGATATAGCTGTTATGGCCGTCTATATCGAAGGTCCAGCCATGGAAGCCGCAGATGAAATTGCGGCGCTTGTTGCCCTTGGCCGAGTGCGCGCCTTCGGGCACATCCACCAACTGCCGCCCGCGATGCGGACAAACATTATGATAGGCCTTGAGCCGATCGGGCGCGACGCGGATGACGATGATGCTGTCGTCGCAAATATCGTAGGTCAGCCAGTCGCCGACGTCCGGCAGTTCTTCAACCCGCGCGGCGACCTGCCACACTTTGGGCCAGAGCTTTTCCTTTTCAGCGAGGGCATAGTCGCGCGACAGGAAGGCCTCGACCGGATAGGTTAGCGGCTTGGTCAGATCCTCGATGGCGATGGTGGTCGGGCTGTTCATGCCATGCTCCCGCAGCCTGTTCCCGGCCGTCCGATGATTGCGAACGAAGGGACAATCCCAAACGAAAGCCGGTGGCCAGGCGGCGTCATTCCCCCGGCGATCATGACCGCAATTCCATGCCCGCAAGGTCACCGCGCGCGCGCCAGTCCTGCAACAATGTCTGGAATGCGCCCCAGCCGAGACCGTAGCTGCGGAACAGCGCCCAGGGTGCTTTTACCTGACCTTCATTGGTGAAATAGCTTGGCGTACATTCGATCTGGAAGGCGGAGGTGTCATATTCCACATCGTGGAAATGCTGGACATAGGCGTCCTGCGCGTCCGCCGTGGTTTCGACCGAGGCCGCGCCCTTTGCCATCGTCGCCTGGATGATGTGGGCGATATGTTCCGCCTGCCGGCCAAATTGTTCGGTGACGCTGGCGTTGAGGCCGCCCTGGATATAGCCGATGAAAAATTGGTTGGGGAAACCATGGGTCATGGTACCGTGCAGCGTCTTTGGCCCGTTCGCCCAATGATCGTAGATGGACAGGCCATTGCGCCCCTCCACCACATCGATGCCCCAGCGGCGCTTGAGGTCGCTGGTGACTTCAAAGCCGCTGGCGAAGATCATGCAGTCGACGGCATAGGTGACGCCGTTCGAGACGAAGCCGGTCTCCGTCATCTGCTCCAGCCCCTTGGCATCCGACACGTCGACCAGTTTGACGTTGGGCTGGTTGAAGGCGGCGTAGAAGTCGTTGCTGGAGAGCGGGCGCTTGCACAGGAAGCGATACCAGGGCTTGAGTGAGGCGGCGGTCGCCTCGTCCTTGACCATTTCATCGACGCGGGCGCGCAGCCGTTCCATGACGCGATAATCCACCACTTCGCGGCGGTCCATGAACTCTTCGGGCGACAGCTCCGGCCAACCTTCGGCTTCCAGTTCGGCGTGGAGGTTGCGCGCAATTTCAGTCCAGATGTCGCAGATCAGATCCTGCTCGCCGGGCAGGAAAAATTCCATGGCGGCGCGGTGGAAATTGGCCTGGCGCTCGGCCTGCCAACCGGGTTGCAACGATTCCGCCCAATGAGGATCGGTCGGCGGATTGGGTCGTTCGTCGACGGTCGATGGCGTGCGCTGAATGACGTAGAGTTGCTTGGCATAGCGGGCGAGATGCGGCACCGCCTGGATCGCGGTGGCCCCGGTGCCCAGGATCGCGACGCGCTTGTCGGCAAGCTTGTCCAGCACCGGGCTTTCGTAGCTGCCGCCGGTATAGCCATAGTCCCAGCGGGCAGTGTGGAAGATCTTGCCCTGATAGCGGTCTATTCCCTCGATCCCCGGCAGTTTGGGCATGTTGAGGACGCCGCAGCCCATGATGACGAAGCGGGCGCGGAAATAATCGCCACGGCTGGTTTCCACATGCCAGCGCTGGAGCGCTTCATCCCATCTGAGCGCGGTGACGAGGGTGTGGAACAGGGCGCGATCGTGGAAGCCGAACCGCCGGGCGATCTGTTTGATATAGGCTTGAATCTCCGCGCCGTCGGCGAATTTCTTGGATGGCATGAAGCCGGTTTCTTCGAGCAGCGGCAGGTAGCAATAAGCGTCATTATCGCATTGGATGCCGGGATAGCGGTTCCAGTACCAGACGCCGCCAAAGTCGCCGGCATGGTCGATATTGCGGAAATCGGTGACGCCCTGCTTGGTCAAATGATAGCCCGCCAACACCCCGGCAAAGCCCCCACCCAGCACCAGCACGTCGAGATCCTCGACCAGCGGGTCGCGCGGGGTGACGGCCATGTGCGGATCGACATCATAGCTGTGCGTGGTGTCGTCGGTGGTCGGCTGATACTGCCCTTGCCCGTCACCACGCAGGCGCTTGTCGCGCTCCTCGCGATATTTTGCGCGCAGCGTCGGGATATCGAATGTATCGGGCGCTGGCGTCCGGGTGGGAGTGCAGCTCATATCCGCTCCATGGCAGCTTGTTGTTTCCGGCAACTAATCAACAACCCTGTTCATTTGCAATGCGGCCTGTGCGGTTAGCGCCGGAGCGATGTTTCGCTTTGCCCCCTGTTTGGGACTTGGCCGCGCAGGCTAGGTTGAACGCGAAAAAAGCGGGATGAGGATGTTGGACATGGCGCAGCAATTGATGGATTTCACCGGCCGGACGATCATCGTCACGGGCGCGGCGGGCGGCGGCATTGGCACCGCGACGACGACGATGCTGGCGCAGGCGGGCGCGACCGTGATTGCCGCTGGGCGGACGCAGGCCAAGTTCGATGCGCATATCGCGCCGCTGATTGCGGAAGGGTTGGCGATCGTGCCGGTGATCGCTGATGTCGGGACGGACGAGGGCGTGGTGAAGGTGATGGAGACGGCGGTGGCGGCCCCCGGCGCGCTTCATGGGCTGGCCAATGTTGCGGGCGGGGCCGCGCCGCAGACCTGGATGCGGGCCGAGCGGGTGACGCGGGCGGACTGGCGCGCGTTGTTCGAGCAGAATCTGGAGACGATGTTCTTCATGAGCCAGGCGGTGGCGCGGGAATTGCGGGCGCGCGGCAATCCGGGTGCGATCGTGGGGGTTTCGTCGATCAGCGGGATGAACAGCGCGCCCTATCACATCGCCTATGGCACGGCGAAAGCGGCGATCGTCGCGGCGACCCGCACGCTGGCGACCGAACTGGCGCTCGACAATATCCGCGTCAATACGGTCGCGCCGGGCATGACGATCACGCCGGGATCGGGCGCTTATATCGATGAGGATGTGGCGCGGGACCAAGCGGCGATCGCCATGGGACGGCGTGCCCAGCCGGAGGAACAGGCGGGAGCCATCGCCTTCTTATTGTCCGACCTGTCGAGCTATATCACTGGGCAGACGATATTGGTGGATGGCGGGCTGAACCTCAAATGGACGCATCTGGGCGCGGACAATACGTCGCTGTTCCTGAAGAATGAGGATTTCCGTGCGGCGATAAAGGCGTAACAATGGCTGGCATGAGCGCGATTGAAAGACAGACACTGCGGGGGGCGGACGTAGACCTGGCCGCCGACGTCACCGGGCCGATGGATGGACAGCCCATCCTGTTCCTGCATGGCAGCGGGCAGACGCGGCAAAGCTGGGGCAAGGCGCTGGTCGAGGCGGGGCGCCATGGGTTTCGCGCGCTGTCCATGGATTTGCGCGGGCATGGCGACAGCGGATGGTCACCCGATGGTCGCTATGATCTGACCGTCTTTGCCGATGATTTGCGCGCGGTGCTGGCGCAATTGGACCGACCACCAGTGGTGGTGGGGGCGTCGCTGGGCGGGATCGTGGGCATGATCGTGGCCGCCGCCGATCCCGCCGCGATCAGAGCGCTGGTGTTGGTGGATATCACCGCAACGGTGGACATGGAGGGGGCGAATGAGGTGATCGCCTTCATGAACGCGGGGTCGGACGGCTTTGCCTCGATCGAGGAGGCAGCAGCGGCGGTATCGGCCTATCTGCCGCATCGTGACAAGCCGCAGAGCAGCCGGGGGCTGGCGAAGAATTTGCGGCAACGAGGCGAGCGCTGGTACTGGCATTGGGACCCGGCCTTCATGACGATGGGCGTGGATGCCAAGCAGGAGGCGGAAGGAGCGACCGTGCTGGAGACGGCTGCGCGGGGGCTGACCATTCCCACCTTGCTGATCCGGGGCGGGCGCAGCCGGATCGTGACCGAGGAAGGGGCGCGCACCTTTCTGGAGATGGTGCCGCATGCCGACTATGTGCATATCGACGGCGCGCATCATATGGTGGCGGGCGACGCCAATGATGCGTTCAACGATGCGGTGTTCCGCTTTGCCGATCGGCAGGTGGCGTAAGCGCTTGCGCGTCCTCCGTCTGTTTTAATTCTTACTCTTCCAAAAGCGTTCGGCAAGCGACGGTAGATCGCGGCGCGCCATTATGCCTGTCCAGTTCGTCCAGGGTTGCCAGCGCCATCGCCTTATAGGGCGGCAGGAGTGTAGAGCATTGTTCGCCCAGCGCTGCGAGATGTTTGGCGATCGTTTCGTCGTCGCCGCGCAGCAGCGGGCCGGAGAGGCCTGCCATGCCGTGATCGAGACTGGCGTCCAGCGCGGCGCGTACCAGGGGGGCGAGGAGTGCCGAGGGTTCGGCGACACCGGCGGCGGCGAGTGCCTGGCAGGCACCGGCAATCAGCGTGACCAGATGGTTGGCACCGTGGCATAAAGCGGCGTGATAGAGCGCGCGCTGCGCCTCTTCGATGGGCACCATGATGCCGCCCAGCAAGGCCACGAGCTTGAGCGCTGCTGCGTTGGCTTGCTCGGTCGATCCGGTGACGGCAAAGCGGGCGCCGACCATATGTTTGACTTCGTTCGTCGGATTGCCGGTGAAGGTCATGGCGGGATGGATCGCCGCCGTCATCGACGTGGCGCTGCGCAGTGGGTCCAATATGGTCGCGCCGCTGCGCCCGCTGACGTGGAAGATGAATCGTGGCCGGTCGGTGGGTTCAGCCTGTGCCAGAGCGACGACGATGTGTGCGAGGGCATCGTCCGCGACGGCGAGCATGATGAGATCGCAGTCGCGCGCGATCTGGGCCATATCTCCGGCTGCCTGTGCCCGTCCGATGACGGCGACAGCCTCGGCGCATTTCGTGGGGTTCCGGCCCCAGATGACGAGCGGATCGTTGGATTGGGCGGCGATCGCACGGCCGATGGCGCATGCGACCCGGCCGGTGCCGAGGATGCCGATCCGGCGGTAGGGCGATGTGCTGACCATGATTGCCACCCTAGCCCACGAAGCATGGCCCGTCATCGCATGGATGACGGGCCAACACCGTTTTTTAGCCGACCGCCCGGCTCATCAGCCGGTCGAGCCGGTCCGAAAAGGCGCGCGCGTCGGTGGGTTGTTCGCCATCGGCAATGCGGGCCTGGTCGAGCAGCAAATGGGCAAGGTCGGACTTGAGACCATCCGCATCGTCGCTCGACGCCAGTTTTTGGATCAGGGCATGACGCGGATTAATCTCCAGCACGGGGAGCGCCGCCGTCGGGAGCTGGCCAGCGCTGGCGAGCAGCTTTTCCAATTGCCGGTCCATGCCGCTTTCAGGCGCGACCAAGCATACCGCGCTGGTCGTCAGCCGGTCCGACGTGCGGACATCCGACACCGCGTCGGCCAGAGTCGTCTTGGCGAAGGCGAGGAAGTCGGCGACGGCTTCATTTTCCGGCTCAGTCGGCTTGTCTTGGCCCTCTACCAGCGGAATGAGGCCCAGGTCCGCGCCGCCCTGCGTGACCGACTTGAAAGGCTTGCCTTCATAATCGACGCCCATGGTGGTCCAGAAATTATCGACCTGGTCGGGCAGCAATAGCACTTCGATGCCGCGCGCGCGGAAACCTTCAAGCTGGGGCGAGGTGGACAGCCGATCAAGATCGCTGCCGGTCGCATAATAGATGGCGGTCTGGTTCTCTTTAAGCTGCGCGACATAGTCTTTGAGCGAGCGCCAGCCTTCACCCGATGTCGTGCTTTTGAACCGGGCGAGGCCAAGCAGCGCCTCACGCCGTTCGAAATCCTCGTACAGCCCTTCCTTGAGGACGGGGCCGAAATTCTCCCAGATGCGCTGATAGGCCTCTGCGTCATTATCGGCCAACTTCTGCAGGTCGCCGAGCAGACGGCCGGTCACGCCCTTCTGGATGGCGCCCAGCACCGGGCTGTCCTGAATCATTTCACGCGACATGTTGAGCGGCAAGTCGGCGGAGTCCACCAGCCCGCGTACGAAGCGCAGATAGCGGGGCAGGATCGGTGCTTCGTCGGTGATGAACACGCGACGGACATAGAGTTTGATATGCCCCTTGCGATCCGGGTCGAACAGGTCGAACGGCTTGGTTTCGGGGATGAAGGTCAGGACCGAATATTCATAGCGGCCTTCGGCGCGATAATGGACCGTGTGCGCGGGCTTGTCATATTGGCCGGCGACGCTGCGATAGAAGTCGGCATAATCCTCTTCGCTGATCTCGGACTTGGGCTTGAGCCACAGTGCGGCGCCATCGGCGATGTCGACGCCATCGGCATCAGGCTTTTCGAACAGCATGATCGGGACCGGGACGTGGCCCGACTGCGCCTTGATGATGCGCTCGACCGTATAGCGTTCGGCATAGGATTTGGCGTCTTCCATCAGGTGCAGAACGACGCGGGTGCCGCGCGTGGGAGCGTTGGCCAAATCGACCGGGGCGATGATGTAGGTGCCCTGCCCGTCCGAGGTCCAGCTGGCGGCCTCGTCCGATCCGGCGCGGCGCGAAAACACCTCGACCTGGCTCGCTACCATGAAGGCGGAATAGAAACCGACGCCGAACTGGCCGATCAGTTGCGAACCTTCCTTGCCCGCTTCGGCCGCCAGGCGTTCCATAAATGCCTTGGTGCCCGACCGAGCGATCGTGCCCAGCGTCTCGCCCATTTCGGCGGCAGTCATGCCGATGCCATTATCTTCGATCGTTAGGCGGTTCTGGTCCGCGTCCAGCAGAACGCGGATGCGCGGCTGCGGGTCATCGCCCAGCAGAGAGGGCGTGGCGATGCCTTCATAGCGCAGCTTCTCGCACGCATCGGCGGCATTGGAGATGAGTTCGCGCAAGAAGACGTCACGGTCGGAATAGACCGAATGCACCATCATGCGCAGCAGCTTCGAAACATCCGCTTCGAAAGCATGGGTTTCGGGCGCGGTAGCGGTTTCAGTCGTCATGGCAGGTTTACCCTTTGAATGCGTCAACGGCGCGGCAAATGGCGGCTCGTCGTGCATTTTGCAAGATCGATGCTTGGCCTTTCCTGACGCGAGACGGGGTGGCTCGGCCCCTTACTCTATCGATTGCACTTCATCGGTATGGACGTCGAACCGGACCAGATTGGCGGGGCCGAACGCGGTGGTCAGGGCGACGTCGGTGGCATCGCGTCCGCGCGCCATGAGGATGCGGCCGATGCGGGGACGATTGTGACGGGCGTCATAGGTGTACCAGTTGCCGTCGATATAGACGTCGAACCAGGCGCTGAAATCCATCGGCGCATCGACCGGCGGGATGCCGATGTCGCCCAGATAACCGGTGCAGTAGCGCGCCGGGATATTCATGCAGCGACACAAGGTGACAGCGAGATGGGCAAAGTCACGACATACGCCGCGCCGTTCCTGATAGCCGTTCCAGGCGGTCTTGTCCGACCGGGCATAATGATAGCCGAACTCGATATGGTTGTGGACGAAATCGACGATCGCATCGACCCGGTCGCGGGCCGAGGCATAATGGGCGAAATTGCCCCAGGCGACATCCATCAGCCGATCGGTCTCGCAATAGCGGCTGCCGAGCAGGAAAGGCATCACCGCGTCGGGCAGATCCTCGACCGGGATTTGCGGACCATCGGGCGCGCGGAAGTCCGGCTCGCCATTATCCTCGATCACGAAATCGCAGGACAGGGTCACGCCGCCGGGCGGGATGGCGAAGCGGGTGGCGACATTGCCGAACCCGTCTTCGAACTGATAAAGCGGAATGTCGGGGCTGGCCATCAGCCGTTGGGGCGTACGCAGATCCTGATGGCGCGAGGGATGCACGCTCAGCAGCGCGACCATGGCGGTCTTCGCATCGGTATTGAAGGCAATATCATATCCGCAGCGGATCAGCATGGACGGGTACTTTCCTTAAGCGCCGATATGTCGGCTGTTGATGGCACCATGGTTGGTCGAGGGAAACAGGCTGGGGTCGGCACGCAGCACATCGACCGACACATCCATGTTCAGGAAGCTGCCGGGCGGGCCGAACCATGTGCCCGACAAGGGCAGCGCCTGATAGGGATCGCGCGCGACGGCGACGCGGATGAGGCCGCGATTGCCGATAATGCCGTTGGTGGGATCAAATTCGACCCAGCCGGAACCGGGCAGGAAGATGCGGACCCAGGCATGGGTGTTGCCGCCGCCCACCACATCTTCGGATCGCGAAGGATTATACACATAACCAGAAACGAACCGCGCGGCGAAACCCAGAGCGCGCACCGCCTCAATCATCAACACGGCAAAGTCGCGGCAAGTGCCCTGGCGCAGCTTGAGCGTTTCTATGGGCGACTGGGTGCCCTTTTCATGGCGGGGGACGTAAGTAAATTCGCGCTGGATACCCGTGGCGATTTCCGTCAACAGCGCAATCGTGCTGGTGTTGCCATGATTGCTGACGAAGCTACGCGCCCAATTATCGACGATCCGTTCGGGATCATGATATTCCCGTTCAATCGACCGGAGCAGGTCGGGCATGTCTTCCGACGAATAGGTGAAAGGAAAGAGGCGGGCATAGGGTTCGACGTCCACCTGCTTCTGCGCGAGCGGGGCGTGATCCAATGTGGCTTCGCTATTGACGACCAGTTGCGCAGCCCTCGCCTTGAATGTGGCGATGGCGACCGAATTGCCGAAGACGTCGTGCAGCCAGCGCAACTCGCTGGGCGCGGGATCGATGTCGAGGCGTGCGGACAGCAAGCGCTGGTCAAATGCCTCGCGAGGGCGCATCATGATGCGATGTTCACCCAGGGATACCGGCTGCTGATAGTGATAGATGGTGCTGTGTCGGATGGTGAGCAACGGCATAGGGTCATGTCCTGATGGCCGGGCGCACGGCAGAAAATCTCTTGGGTCCGGGCGATCCGTTGCCGTTCGGGCTGTTCAACGCAGAAGGCGGCTCCCCGTTCCTGCTGATCGGTGATCATGCTGGGGCGGCGATTCCGGAAGCGCTGGGGGATCTGGGGTTGAGCGCGGCCGATCGGGCGCGGCACATCGCTATCGATATCGGAGTTCATGGCGTTGGCCATAAGCTGGCCCGATTGTTGGATGCCCCTTTTCTGCATCAGAGCTATTCGCGTCTGGTTATCGATTGCAATCGTGACCCGGCGCATGCCGAGGCGATACCCGCTTTATCCGATGGCACCGTGATTGGCGGCAATGCCGACTTGGACATGGCGGAGAAGGCAGAGCGGGTGAGAGCGATCCACCGACCCTATCATCAGGCGATGGCGGACCTGATCGCAGCCCGAACGGCCGCCGGGCGCGAGACGATCCTGTTGTCGTTGCATAGTTTTACCCCCGTGCTGAACGGTGATGTCCGTCCCTGGGATATCGGCATATTATATTGGCAGGGGCGGACGGATTTCGCGCTGTCGATGCTTGATCAGTTGCAGTCGATTGCGGGTGTCGTCGTTGGCGACAATGAGCCCTATGCGATGGATGCCACCGACTATACGGTGCCATTTCATGCTTTTCCCAACGGATTGCGCTATGCGGAAATCGAGGTGCGGCAAGACCTGATCCAGGATGCCGAGGAGCAGATGCTATGGGCCGAGCATATTGCCAGCGCGGCACAGGGGTTCATCGCTTAACGTTCCGCCTGACAGACCCAGCAATAGAAAAAGATTCCAAGGGAACGTCCGCACTTACCGCGCATTAGCCTCCCCGACAGGAGGCCCCATGACTTATAGTGACCGTATGACCCTATTCGCGCGCATCGGCTTTGCGGCGCGCGGGCTCGTCTATATCCTGATCGGCTGGTTTGCGCTGGACGTCGCGTCGACGGGTGGCGAGGTGAAGGATAATCAAGGTGCGCTGGGCAGCATGGTCGATGCCCCGCTGGGCCATGTGCTGCTGGCCATCTGTGCGCTGGGGTTTGCCGGTTACGCTATATGGCGATTGACCGAAGCGGCGATGGACCCGGAAAATTGCAGCCGGACGCTCAAGGGTAAATTAAAGCGGGTGGGCTATGCCATGAGCGGCATTTCCCATGTCATCCTGGCGGTCGCCGCAGCGCGCCTGGCCTTGCGCCAGACATCGGCGCAGCAGGGCAGTCCGGGGGACGCGAGCGCCGAAAGCTGGTCCGCCTGGCTTTCGTCACAGCCGGGCGGCGTGTTCCTTCTGGTACTGGTTGGCCTGGTTCTCTTTGCGGTTGCCGCGACGCAAGCGATCAAAGCCTATAAGGCGGAGTTTCACGAACTGGATGGCGATACCCCCGCCCCCGACTATGTGCGTTGGATCGGACGCTGTGGTTATGCCGCGCGCGCATTGATATTCGCGCTCATCGGCTGGTTCATCATTTCGGCCGCACTGAACCATGATCCCGACCAGGCGGGTGGGCTGGGCGAAGCGCTCAAACAGTTGCGGGCGCAGGAGGAAGGCACCATCATTTTGAGCGTCGTGGCCTTTGGCCTGGGGCTGTTCGGGGTCTTTAGTCTCATCGAAGCACGCTATCGTCGGATGCGTGTCGCCAAGCCGGATTTCCTGCGATGAAACGCCCGATTTTGGCCCATGTCCAGCCGCATGAACAGCCGTTCATGGACCAAAATCGCGATCAAATCGTTTCTGAAACAACCGGCTCCCTGTGAGCGCAAGAGTTTGAGGACGATATGACGGACCTGGCAAGCGATGACCGCAAGGTGACGATTTCGACCGGCATTGCGGATCTGGACAATATTTTGGGCGGCGGCCTGACGGCCAATCGCGCCTATTTGCTGGAGGGGACGCCCGGCAGCGGCAAGACGACAATCGCGCTGCAATTCCTGCTGGAAGGCGCGCGCCAAGGAGAGCGCGGCCTTTACATCACACTGTCGGAAACATCGGCGGAATTGAAGGAAGTGGCGCGCAGCCATAATTGGGTGCTGGACGATATCGACCTGTTCGAACTGGTCAGCGGCGAAGGGCTGGACCCCGACGCGGAGCAATCCATATTGGAGCCGTCCGAAGTGGAATTGGGCGAGACGATCCAGGGCGTGATGGAGTGCGTCGATCGCATCCGGCCGGTTCGGGTGGTGTTCGATAGCCTGTCGGAAATGCGGTTGCTGGCACAAAATTCGCTGCGTTATCGCCGCCAGATATTGGCGTTGAAGCAATATTTCTCGCAGCGCCATTGCACGGTGCTGATGCTTGATGATCGCAGTTCCGACCCCAACGACCTGCAGTTGCACAGCATTGCCCATGGCGTCATCACGCTGGAACAGGCGGCGCAGGATTATGGCACCGAACGCCGCCGCCTGCGCGTCGTGAAGATGCGCGGTGTGAAATATCGCGGTGGCTATCATGACTTCGTGATCGAAACCGGCGGCGTGGCCGTGTTTCCGCGTCTGGTCGCGAATGAACATCATGGCGACTATGTCTCGCATCTTGTATCCACCGGGCTGGACCGCATGGACCAGATGTTGGGTGGCGGCATTTCGGTCGGCACCAATTTACTGTTCAACGGGCCTTCGGGCGTGGGCAAGACGACGACCGCGGTGCAGTTTGGCCTGAGCGCCATCGCGCGCGGCGAAAAGGCGGCCTATTTCCTGTTCGATGAAGGGCGGCCGACGATGATTACCCGTGCCCGCGCCATGGGCATGGATTTGCAGCCGCATCTCGACAGCGGCGCGCTGACCGTCACGCAGATCGACCCCGCGGAAATGTCGCCGGGCGAATTTGCCAGTTGGGTTCGTCGCGCGGTGGAAGAGGATGGCGTGCGCTTCGTGGTGATCGATAGCCTGAACGCCTTTTTGCAGGCCATGCCGGGCGAGAAATATCTGGTGCTGCAGATGCATGAGATGTTGAGCTATCTGAACCAGCAGGGCGTCATCACTGTCCTCATATTGGGGCAGCATGGTATCATCGGTGAGGTCCGGTCCGACGTTGATCTGAGCTATCTGTCCGACACGATCGTCCTCTTTCGGTATTTCGAAGCCAAGGGCGAAATGCTGAAGGCGGTGTCGGTCGTGAAGAGCCGCACCACGCCGCATGAGGCGACCATCAGGGAGTATCGCCTGAGCCGCAACGGCATTACTGTGGGCGAGCCGCTCAAGGATTTCGACGGCGTTCTGACGGGCGTGCCGACCTATAGCGGCAAGACGCCCTTGCTGGCAGCAGAGCCGGCGGCGAGCGAGACATAAGGATGGAAGATCGCATCCTTGTTCTGGCGCTGAGGGGTAGAGACGCGGCAGTGATGGAAACGCTGTTGGCGAAACAGGATTATGCCTGCACGACCTGCGCCGATGCGCGCGCGCTGAGCGACGAACTGACGCGAGGCGCGGCTACGGCCATAATTACCGAGGAGTCGCTGGCCGGGGCTGATCGTAGCGCGCTGGACGCTTGGGTCGCGCAACAGCCGCCATGGTCGGACTTTCCCTTCATCCTGCTCGCCACGCGGCGGGCCGGGCATCGGCCCCGCGACGCCATGCTTGTGCTGGAGCGGCTGGGCAATGTCATCGTGCTGGAGCGGCCCATCCATAGCGAGACGCTGGGCAGCGCTGTGCGGTCTGCGATGCGGGTGCGGCGACGACAATATGAGGCGCGCGAGCGGCTCGCCGCGCTGCAACTGGCCGAAGAGCGGCTGACACACCTCAACGCCAATCTCGAAACGCGTATTGCCGAGCGCACGAGCGAATTGTCGCGCGCCAACAATATGTTGATGGAGGAAGTGGCCGAGCGCGAGCGCGCGCAGACGGCGCTAGTCCAATCGCAGAAGATGGAAGCAGTGGGCCAGTTGACCGGTGGTATCGCGCATGATTTCAACAATCTGCTGACCGTCGTATCCGGTAACCTCGAAATGATCGAGCGGCGGAGCGACGACGAAAGGATATTGCGCCACGCCCGTTTCGCAGCGGAGGCGACCGATCGCGCGGCGAAGCTGACGCGCCAGCTTCTGGCCTTTTCGCGCACCCAGCAATTGGCGCTCGCGCCGCTCAGCCTCAATGCGCTGGTGGAGGGCATGGGCGACCTTCTGGCCCGGACGATCGGCCCGCGCATCGACCAGCGACGGTCGCTGGCGGCGAGCCAGCCCTGGGTGATGGCCGACATGCATCAGCTGGAGCTGGCGGTGCTGAACTTGGCGATCAATGCGCGCGACGCGATGCCGGAAGGCGGCATATTGACGATCGAAACGGACGCCGGGCCCTCTGCACCGGAGGGCGTGAAGCCCGGACGCTATGGCGTGGTGCGGGTGCGCGACAATGGCGTGGGTATTCCCGGCCCGATTCTGTCCAAAGTGTTCGACCCCTTTTACACGACCAAGCCGTTGGGCAAGGGCACTGGCCTTGGCCTGAGCCAAGTCTTCGGGATCGCCCGGCAGTCAGGCGGGATCGCGCAGATCGACAGTGTGGAGCAGGAGGGCACCACCGTCAGCATATGGCTGCCGCTCGCCACGCAACCAGTGGTCGATACGGAGTTGGTCGCGCAAATATCGCCGTCGGACCGGGTCCGTGCGAAGCTCAACATCCTGGTCGTGGACGATGACGAAGGCGTGCGCCGGTTCGTTGCCGAAGGACTTGAGAGCTTTGGCTATCATATCACGCAGGCGGCGTCGGGCGCGGAGGCGGTGACGATGCTGGATGCCGCCCTTCCCGACGTGATGATCGTGGATTTTGCGATGCCCGGTATGACCGGGATCGAACTGGCCGAAGCAGCACGACGCCGGGCACCCGATCTGCCGATCATTATGGTCACGGGCTATGCCGAAGAAGGCGTGTCGGCGGACACGAGCCTGATCACCCACATAGTGCGCAAGCCCTTCAAGATCGATGCGCTCGTGGGCGTGCTGGACATGACGACGGGCATGTTGGCCAGCGCGCCGGATTGAAGGTTTGGGCCGGGGGTGCCGGTTTCGCGCCGTCAGGCGACGCTGTCCAACGGTCGGGCCACCAGCAGCCCCTGCATCGCGGCGTGCAATTCATCGATACGGAACGGCTTGCGCAGCATGACGGCATTGCCGCCCATGACGGAATCAATGGCGTCGGTATCGGCAAATCCGCTGGCGAACATGACGGGCAGCGACGGGCATTGCTGTGCGATCCGGGCGGCGAGTTCGGCGCCATTCATACCCGGCATGGCAAAGTCGATAATGGCGATGTCGAAATTCTGCGCGTCGAGCTTGGTCAGGGCGCTGGCACCATCAATCGCCTCGACCACATGATGGCCATGGCTTTCCAAGGCGCCCGCGACGATGGTCCGCACGCTGTAATCGTCATCCACGAGCAATATGCGTATCGCGTCCCGCTCCGCAGCAGGCGCAAGCGCGGCCGCGGGCGACGCGGCGATGGGTTGCCAGGTCGTGCAGGGCAGCAGCACGCGAACGGTGGTGCCCTCGCCCAGGATGCTTTCGAGGCGGACGGTGCCGCCCGCCTGTCGCGCGCTGCCATAGATTTGCGCGAGGCCAAGGCCCGTGCCCTTGCCCACCGCCTTGGTCGTGAAGAAGGGTTCCATGGCACGGCGGCAGGTGACTTCGTCCATGCCCGTGCCGGTATCGCGCACGGCGATTTCGACATAGTCATTGTCGGTGATTTCGCTGTCGCCGCTGACGGTGCGGACATGGGTGGAGATGGCAAGCGTTCCGCCATTGGGCATGGCATCGCGGGCATTGATCGCCAGGTTTAGCACCATCATTTCCAGCTGGGTCGCGTCCGCCAAAACCGGGACCGGGTTCGGGTTGAGCTGAAAATCGAGCGTGATCATCGGCCCCAGGGTACGCGCAAGCAGATCATGCAAGGGTCGGATCACGTCGCAGACCAGAAGCGGCTGAAGCTGGATGCGTTGCGCGCGGGCGAAGGCGAGCAGTTGCGCGGTCAGCTTGGCACCGCGTTCGGCCGCGTCGAGCCCGCCCTGGGCGTAGCGGCGCACGCGGTCGAGATCGTCGGGGCGGCGCAGGATCAGGTCATAGGCGCCCACGATCGCCGCCAGCACATTGTTGAAGTCATGCGCCATGCCCGACACGAGCTGGCCGATGGCTTCGAGTTTCTGGCTGTGCAGCAGGGCTTCCTGCGCATCCCGCAATTCCCGCGTGCGCGCTTCGACCCGTCCTTCGAGCGTCGCATTGAGTTCGCGCAACTGTTCCTCGACCGCAGCGCGTTCGATGACCAGCCGCGTGCGTTCGGCGATCTCCTCCATGAAGGCGGTATCGTCCCGCTGCCAGGCGCGCGCGTGGCGGTCGTTCAGATAGACGATGGTTTGCAGGCGGCCGTCGCGGACGAACGGAACGACGAGGATCGCGCGGGTATCGACCGATTTGGCGTCCGCGTGGAGCCGGGTGTCATTACTGAGGTCAGAGTGAAACAGATCATCGATGACGACCGTCTGCCCTGCCTTGAGCGCGGTGACGATTTTCGGCCCGAAGGTCTTGGCGGGGTAGCGACCCAGCAAGGGCGGCGCGGCCCCATCGGTCCAGCAGATATCATAATGGAAGATGTCTTCGACCGGGTCGAGTTGGCCATAGCCGGTACGGGCAACGCCGAAATGCGCGCCCATGAGCGCCGCGACCTCCTGCAAGGCTTCCTCGGTATTGCGGCCACGCAGCACGTCGGCAATCTTGAGGCGCAGGGCGATGCGCGCCTCCCGCCGGGTGATATTGCGGAACAGCCGTTCCAGCCCGGCGGCACCCAGTGCCAGCAGCAGGATCAGGACCGTTACCGCGCTGATCAACATGGCAAGATAGGTTTGTCCAAGATTCCCGCCACCGCCGGTCATGGTCATGCCCGTCTTTGCGGTGAAGATCGCCGCGCGCATGCCCGCATAATGCATGCCGGCAATCGCCACGCCCATGATGGCGGCCGCGACCAGCCGATGCGACAATTGATGATCGCGGGCGGCGAGCCACATGGCAGCGGTCGCGGCCCCGACGGCGATCAGAACGGACAGCAGCAGCCAGAATGGATCATAACGGAGCGTTGCCGCCATGTGCATGGCCGCCATGCCGAGATAATGCATGCCAAGCACGCCAGCGCTGATCAACAGCCCCGCCACTGCCAAGCGCACCGGTGCCATGGCCGACCGGCTCAACATCCAGAATCCAGCCCAGGTGAAGCCCAAGGCCAGCGCCAGCGACAAGAGGGTGAGCGCAAGGTCATAGCGCATCACCATGCCCGGCATGGTGAAGGCGAGCATGGCGACGAAATGCATCGACCAGATCCCGCCGCCCAGGGCAATGGCGGCGGCCGTCACCCACATATGCCGCATCCAGCCGGTGGACGCCCGCATGCGCGTCGCCAGGCTGAGCGCCGTGAACGATGCGAACATGGCGATCAGGATCGACAGGATAACCAGAGACATGTCGTGGGTGCCGCGCATCATCATGGGAGTGCTAGATGGGGTAACGGTCCCGGCGTTGGCTGATTGACCCTGGTGCAGGGTTGGTGGCCTCCCGGTAGATGGTTGAAGGGCGTCAGCGGTG
>MIAK01000029.1:0-16643 GCA_001829085.1 Sphingomonadales bacterium RIFCSPLOWO2_12_FULL_63_15
CGCCCCGCGAGCAGCGCGATGCTGATGAGTACAGCGCCATGCTCGCCCCGCGAGCAGCGCGATGCTGATGAGTACAGCGCCATGCTCGGCCACTTCACCGAGCGCGCCACCTCGCGCGGGCGCAGCCGCTCCTTCAGCGGACATGGCCACAGCACCGTCAGCAGCAACGAAAGCGAGCAGCGCCGTGCCCTGCTGCTGCCTCAGGAATTCAAGGAGCTGGGGCGGGACCGCCTCGTGGTGATCTTCGAGAACTGCAAACCGATCCTGGGCGAAAAGATCCGCTACTTCCAGGACAAGGCCTTCACGACGCGCCTGATGCCCGCGCCCGAAGTGAAGCCGATGGACATGGACCTGCACCTGGCCAAAGCCCAGCAGCGCTGGCGCGTGGCCGAAGACGAACTCCCGCCAGACAAAAAGACGTTGCACGTCGAAGAGCTGGCCCACGACACCACCATCCTCAAAGACAAGCTGGAAGGTTCCGCAGCCGAAGCGGCTCAAACATGCATCGACTTCTTCTGTCAGTTCGCAGCGCCAGAAGCGGATGGCGGAACCATCGAACCCGCCGACGAAGAAGACGGTGACCCCGCCCCCTCCACCCAGGAAGTTGCACCCGAGGAGGAACCCCTGCGTCTCGAAACCTTGGGAGAGAACCCATGAACCCGCCCCTCGTCCGCATTGCCCTGACCGCCGCACTGATCGGGCTGTTGAGCGCCTGCAGTTCGCCCCCCAAACCACCCAACGTGGACGAGTCCCAAAAACGGCCCGCCAACGTCCAGATGGCCGTGGAGCTGCAGGTCTGCAAGAACGATCTGCAGAACTCACGCATCCTGGCCAATGAATCCAGCCGCCTTGCCGAGACCACGGCGGCCACGCTGGCCCACATGGCCGCGCGGCAACAGCTGCTGGCCGCGGTGAAAGAGAAGGCCATGGCCAATCGCGTGCACACCGTTCACTTCGCCTTCAACAGCACCCGCGTGTCGATTCCGACGCCTGAAGCCGCCACCCTGGTGGACGAATCCAAAGCCGCTCCGCTGGTTGTCCTGCGGGGTCGCACCGATGGCATCAGCGACTCATCTGCTGAGAGCCGCATTGCCCAGGCCAGGGCCAACGCCGTGCGCGACTACCTGGTTGCTGCCGGCGTGGACCCCACGCGCATCCGCGCCACCCACCAACCCAGCGGTGACCACGTGGCCGACAACCACAGCCCACTGGGCCGCCACCTCAACCGCCGGGTCGAGATCGAGGTGTACCGCGCCCTCCCCATGTCCAAACAAGCCTCGGCTACGCCTCAACTCTGATCCGTGGCGATCAGAACCACCCATCGAAGGAGAACACCATGGACGAGAAAGCCGCACCCTCCCGCCGCGCTGATCGGCCTGTACCGGATGCCCCCGCGTCCGTGGGCGGAACAGTGGAACCTGCCGACCGCGCCCAGGTCGCCATCCGGACCTTCCAGACACCCGAGCCAGAACTGGGCGAGCGCTACGAACTGCGCGACCCCTTTGCCGACCTCACCTACCGCAGCCAGCGCTACCAGGACATGACGGCCAAAGCCAACCAGCTCGGCGCCAACCGTTTTGTGGCGCTGGACGCCAAAGGCCAGAGGTCGTTCGTTCACAAGGTGGATGGGCAATGGCAGCGCGAAGAAACGCGTGAGCCACAGCGCCCCTCACCATCCGCTCAACCGGAAATCACCGCACCAGAAGCGGCACCGTCTCAGGCGGCAGCCCGTCTCGACGCCCAGGCCGAGCGCGAAGCGCTCGTGGCCCGACTGGAAGCCGCGCTGACGGACCGTTACATCATCAAGCGCGCCCCGGTGACGGTGGGCGACCTGAGCATCGGCCTGACCGAATACCGTTTTAAGGGTGACACCTCGCGCGTCGCCTTCACCGAATCCACCTTCCGCTTGGCCACCGACACCAACAGCCCATCGGTAGCGCGCTCCATGGTCGACGTGGCCGAAGCCCGCAACTGGCAGTCCCTACGGGTGACCGGCGCCGAAGACTTCCGGCGGATGGTCTGGCTGGAAGCGGCCGCCCGTGGCGTGAAAACCCTGGGCTATGAGCCCAACCTGGCAGACCAGGAGCGCCTCAAGGTGGAGCGCGAGCTGCGACAGACCAACCGCATTGAACCCGCGCGCGAAGCCGGTGCTGCCCACGGACACAACGCTGCCGACAAACCCGCAGGCCGAGGCAGCGGCGGGCGCAAGACCGTGCTCGCGGCCATCGAGGCCATCCTCGTGGCCAACCGTGTGCCCGAGAAGCGGCGCGAAGCCATCATGGCTGCGGCAGAACAGAAGCTCGCCCAGCGCATCCGTGAAGGTCAGGTACCCAAGGTCAAGCTCTACGACAAGAACGCGCCATCACAACGGCCCGTCGTCGCGCCAACGCAGGAGCAACAACGCACCCGCGAACGCGCCGCACCAGCGCGCTGAGGGGGCGATGTGGAAAACCCGCCCGCACCGGTACCCGCCTATCAAATCGGCGGCCAGCGTTGGGACCGGACCATGCCCGACTTCCCCGAGGCCATCGCCAAAGCCCACGCCCACCACCTGCGTCCGCGATGCCTGTGCCGGCCAGGCGCTCCAGGCGTTGAAATGTATGTGGCCCGGCTGAGCGATGGCTATCTCATCAAGCGCATGCCCAACACCGGCTGGCGGCACGCCACCGATTGCCCGTCCTACGAGCCACCGGCCGAGTTTTCTGGTCTTGGCCCGCTGGTGGGCTCCGCCATCGTTGAAAACCCGGTCACGGGCGTCACGGCGCTCAGGCTGGACTTCCCCATGAGCAAACTGCCCGGCCGCCACGTGCAACCAGCGGCGGGCAGCGCCAGCAGCAGCGTGGCCTCACAGGGCCAGAAGCTCGGTTTGCGCGCCCTGCTCCACTACCTGTGGGATCAGGCCGAACTCACCCACTGGAAGCCCGGGTTCGCCGGCCGGCGCCACTGGGCCACCGTGCGGCGGCATCTGCTGCAGGCGGCAGAAAACAAAACCACCCACGGTCAGCCCCTGCAGGCCAGCCTCTACATCCCGGAGGTGTTTTCGGTGGAACAGCGCGACGCCATCCAGACTCGCCGACACCAATTGTGGGCACGGAGTGCGCCCAGACATGGCCAACCCCAGCTCCTGCTGCTGATGGTGGCCGAGGTCAAGGAAATCGCGCCCACCCGGTACGGGCACAAAGCTGTCATCAAACACCTCCCGGACCAGGCGTTTGCACTGGACGACGCGCTCTACCGGCGCCTGGGCAGAAGCTTTAAACGCGAACTCACCCTCTGGGGCATGGAGCCAGACCTGCACCTGCTCATGGTCGCCACCATCCGGATGGACGAAGCCGGTACACCGTGCATCGTGGAAATGTCCCTCATGCTCACCACCAGCCAGTGGCTGCCGGTGGACGACGGCTGGGACCGACAACTGGTCGAGGCACTGGTTCGGCAGGGGCGCAGCTTTGTTAAAGGCCTGCGGTACAACGTGCAAGGCGATCAGGCGCTGGTGTGCGCCAGCCTGCTGGACTGCGGCGCGACGCCCTGCCCTTTGTTCATCGACCGAGAACACAGCGCAGAAATGGAGATGCCGATCGACTTTTTCGGGCCTACGCCGAACCCCGGCGACCCTGTCTGGCGATGGAACCCAACCCTCGGCGACATGCCTGCTCTTCCTCTCCTGATTTCGCTTCCGGATCAGGGCCATTCCACATCCGATATCGGGAAATTTCCAGATACAAAAATCATACAACCGCCATAAACATATTGTTTAACAACGACTTTTTAAATTAAAGTCCAGATATTCACCAGACCCATTACAGATACCAGCCACCATGGTTCAGTTTGTTCACCACCCCCTGCGCCTGCTGAACCCCAGCTTTGACTCGCCGCTGCTGGACGTATTGACAGACCTTGAGCACCTGCGGCGCCTGCAGATTCAAGGCACTACGCCGCTGCCGGTGTTCATGCAGCTCAAGCAGGTGTTCCATGTGCTGGAGAGCCTGGCCTCGGCCCGCATCGAGGGCAACCACACCACGCTGGCCGACTATGTTGAAGCCCGGGTGATCGATGGCCCGAACCTGCCTGAGCAGTTGCAGGAGATCGCCAACATCGAGCGCGCCATGCAGCAGGTGGAAGACAGCGTGGACCCCGGCGCACCGGTAACCGAGCACCTGCTGCGCGGCCTGCACGCCACCACGGTGAACGGTCTCAAGCGCGAGGGCGATTCCAACCCCGGCGCCTACCGCCAAGGCGCGGTGAAGATTGCCCAGGCCGAACACCTGCCTCCCGAGGCGTCCCAGGTGCCGGACTACATGACCGAGCTGGTGAGCTTCATCAACCGGGCGGACCCGCCCAAGTATGACCTGATGAAGGTGGCGCTGGCCCACCACCGGTTTGCCTGGGTGCATCCGTTTGGCAACGGCAATGGCCGGGTGGTGCGCCTGCTCACCTATGCCATGCTCATCAAGTACGGCTTCCGCGTGAATGCAGTGGGCCGTCTGCTCAACCCGGCCGCCGTGTTCTGCGCCGACCGTAGCGCCTACTACGCCCGGCTGGGCGATGCCGATGCGGGCACTGAAGACGCGCTGGAGCGCTGGTGCGTGTATGTGCTCAGCGGCGTGCGCGACGAACTGACCAAGGTGGACCGCCTGGCCGACTACGAACACCTCAAAGCCAAGGTGCTGCTGCCGGCGGTGAACCACACCCGCGAACGGCAACTGATCACCCCACTGGAACAGGCGGTGCTGACCACCACCATCAAGGCAGGCACGGTGAAGGCCGGCGACCTGGAAGCCGCCATGCCCGACCTGAACGCGAACCAGCGCACCTACCAGATACGCAAGCTGGTGGACGGCGGCATGTTGCAACCCACCAAACCAGGCGCGCGGCAGTACAGCATCGGGTTCAGCCACAACATGCTGCTGCGCGGGGTGGTGCGCGCGTTGACGGATGAGGGATTCATACCCGCGGCAGTGCTGGCGCCATCTGCTTGAATGACCGAGTCGCAGCGAGGCCATGTGATAACTCGCAAGGAATTCTCGCGACACGGGCGCTGGTAGCAGCTTTGCGGGTTTTTTCGAGCCTGTCAGAAATTTTGTGTTTGAGGCATAGCATGACGAACAGGAGCATCTATGCCAAGCAAGAAGAAGCCGGCGGCAGCCGGCATGACGGCGTTGCCGTCGATCCCCAAGGAGCTTATTGAGCAGTTGACCGGCGGCGCCACGCCGATGACGGCCGATCAGATCAACGCCACCACCATGGCGCTGAAGAAAGCGCTGATCGAACGGGCGCTGGGCGCTGAGTTGTCCCACCACCTGGGCTACCTGCCCGGCAGCGCCCGCCCCGAGGAAGCCGCCAACCAGCGCAACGGCAAGTCCGCCAAGACGGTGCTGACCGAAGACGGGCCGCTACGCATCGAGGTGCCACGCGACCGGGCGGGTTCCTTCGAGCCCATTCTGATCCCCAAGCACGAGCGGCGCTTCACCGGTTTTGACGACAAGATCGTGGCGATGTACGCGCGCGGCATGACCGTTCGCGAGATCCAGGGCTTCCTGGCCGAGCAGTACGGCACCGAAGTCAGCCCCGAGTTCATCAGCTCGGTCACCGATGCAGTCATGGCCGAGGTCACAGCCTGGCAGGGTCGACCGTTGGAGCCGATGTACCCGGTGGTGTTCTTCGACGCGCTGCGCGTGAAGATCCGAGAGGACGCGGTGGTGCGCAACAAGGCCATCTACCTGGCGCTGGGCGTGCTGCCCGATGGCACGCGCGACATCCTGGGCCTGTGGATCGAGAACACCGAGGGCGCCAAGTTCTGGATGAAGGTGTTCAACGATCTGAAGACGCGTGGCGTGGCCGACATCCTGATCGCCGTCACCGACGGCCTCAAAGGCATCCCCGAGGCGCTGGCGGCGGTGTTCCCGGCCACCACGCTGCAGACCTGCATCGTGCATCTGATCCGCAACAGCCTGGACTACGCGAGCTGGAAAGACCGCAAGGCGCTGGCGGCGGCCTTGAAGCCGATCTACACGGCACCCAGTGCGGAGGCGGCAGCGGCCGAGCTCGACGCCCTGGAGGCCGGCCCCTGGGGGCAGAAGTTCCCGACCGTCGTGGCGACCTGGCGCCGTGCCTGGGACCGCGTGATTCCGTTCTTTGCCTTCAGTCCGGCGGTGCGGCGCGTGATCTACACCACCAACGCCATCGAGAGCCTGCACAGCCGGCTGCGCAAGATCATCAAGACGCGTGGTCACTTCCCCAGCGACGACGCAGCCACCAAGCTGCTGTGGCTGGCGCTGCGCAACATCACGGCCGACTGGGGGCGAGCAGCCAAGGAATGGAAGGAGGCCATGAATCAGTTCGCCATTGCCTACGGCGAACGCTTCACACGACCTGCCGCGTAACATGCGGCGCGGGTCCGTCTCAATGGATGGACCCCACACGGAGCCTTGAACACAGAAATTCAGACAGCCCCGTTTTTTCGGGCCTGCCCGTTGCCGCCGGCTTTGCACCATCGAAACCCAAGCCAACCAAGTCCAACTCATTGATGAAGACATCGACGATCCGAACGGTGTTGTCTTCCGCAATGAAGTCATCCAGGCACTCCGGCAACAACGTGACCTGCTGTCTGTCCTGACCTTCGATGTATCTCGACATATTGACCCCCGTGTTCAATATGTCTGTGAACTCTACCGAGTTCGGCCTCGGACCGTGAGAGGGTGTTACACACAGCCTCGCTGCGCAGCTGCCATTGAGCAAGACGGCTTCAGTTAAGGGCTGTAGGACGTCCTCCCGCGCAGGCACCAGTGACGACACGCCAACCCACAAGGGTGGGTGCATATCTCGCAACACCTGCTTTTTTTTGCGAAAGCAGCAAGGCATCGCTGACGACGGGTAGTTCAACTGGGATTACATTGGGCATCCATGAACCTTCACCGTGTTGACCTCGTCTCGCTGGCTGTCTTCAATCTCGTCGCGCGAACGGGCAGTATCAGCAAAGGGGCAGAGCTGGCTTCATTGGCCGTGGGGGCTGCCAGCAAGCGCTTGAGTGACCTGGAGCACTCCTTGGGCACGCAGTTGATGGAACGTCATTCACGCGGGGTGACACTGACCCAGGCTGGCCACGCGTTGCATCGTCATGCCCAGCGCATCCTGCGGGATGTCGATCAGATGGCAGCCGATCTGTCGGACTACGCATCGGGTGTCATCGGCGTGGTGCGCTTGTGGGCCAACACCTCGGCAGTGACGCAGTTCCTGCCGCACCAAGTCTCATCGTTCACGCGGCTGACCCCGGGCATCCAAATCGAACTGGAGGAGGCGGACAGCCAGGATGTGGTCATGGCCGTGCTGGATGGCCGGGCCGACCTGGGCATCTTTGCCGATCGGACACCAACGCTGGGGCTTCAGGTGATGAAGTATCGGTCCGACAAACTGGTTCTGGTGGTTCCACAGGGCCATGCACTGGCCAGACGCAAGAGCGCCAAATTGGAAGAGGCCATTGAATTCGACTTTGTGACCCTGTCGAAGAACACCTCGCTGGCCACACGGCTGGTGACGGAGACTGAGTTGCTGGGGCGGCGCCTGAAGAACCGCATCCAGGTACGCAGTTTCGATGCCATCTGTCAGATGGTGGCTGCTGGGATGGGCGTTGCCGTGTTGCCTGCGGCGGCGGTCCAGCCGCTGCTACGCGGCCTGAACCTGCGCCAGATAGCGCTGAACGAGCCTTGGGCGAGTCGCTCGCTGCTCGTCGGTGTGCGCGATGTCGAGGGCCTGGCGCGCCACGTCCGCCTGTTGCTTGACCATCTGGTCAGCGACGATCGGTAGCGTTTCACTGGGGTCTACCCTCATTCGCTTTCGCGAAACGCGAAAGCTTCCATCCCATCTCCGTCATTCCGCGGGATGCGGCGCATCTCCAGAATCCGCAGCCATGGGCACTGCCGAAACTTGCGCATTTGCGTGAGGGTTGTGCCGCCAAGGAGTCACGAGGATGCAGCATGCGGAACTGTCCGCCTTGCAAGGGTTGAGGGTGGTGGAGATGGGGCAACTCATCGCCGGCCCTTTTGCGGGCAAGACTCTGGCCGACTTCGGTGCCGATGTCATCAAAATCGAGCCACCTGGCGCCGGCGATCCCTTGCGCAACTGGCGCATGATCAAAGAAGGGACTTCGGTCTGGTGGCAGGTGCAGTCGCGCAACAAGCGCTCCATCGCCCTTGACCTGCGTTGTGCCGAGGGCCAGGACATCGCCCGCAAGCTCATCAGCGAAGCCGACGTCCTCATCGAGAACTTCCGTCCGGGCACACTGGAGGCATGGGGCATGGACTATGAGGTGCTCTCCGCGCTCAACCCCGGCCTCATCCTGCTTCGCATTTCCGGCTACGGGCAGACCGGACCCTACAGAGAGCGTCCCGGGTTCGGCGCCATCGGCGAGGCCATGGGCGGGCTGCGTCACCTCACCGGAGAGCCGGATCGGGTTCCGGTGCGTTGCGGCATCTCAATCGGCGACACCCTGGCGGGGCTGCACGGCACCATCGGCATCCTGATGGCGCTCTACCACCGCAACGTCAACGGCGGCAAGGGTCAGGTCATCGACGTGGCCTTGACCGAAGCGGTCCTGAACGTCATGGAGAGCCTGATTCCCGAATACAGCGCCTTCGGCGCGGTCCGGGAGGCCGCGGGCAGCGCCTTGCCGGGCATCGCCCCATCCAACGCCTACCGCTGCCTGGACGGATTCATCCTCATCGCAGGCAACGGGGACAGCATCTTCAAGCGCCTGATGACCTGTGTGGGGCGCCAGGATCTGGCAGATGACCCTGGGCTTTCGGACAACGCGGGCCGGGTGGCGCGTGCCAAAGAACTGGATGCAGCCATCGAGCAGTGGACCCTCACGCTCACCATGGAACAGGTGCTGGACATCCTAGAGGCTGCCAAGGTCCCGGCCGGCAAGGTTTACACCGTCAAGGACATCGTCGAAGACCCGCACTACCGCGCGCGGGAGATGGTCGTTCGCCACTCCACAAGAGATGGATACGACCTCGACGGGCCCGGTGTCATTCCCAAACTGTTGGGCACGCCCGGATCCATCCGGACCCCAGCACCTCGCCTGGGAGAAGACACCTCGGCCGTACTTGAAGGCATAGGCCTGTCCGCCGACGACATTACAGCCCTGCGAGATAAGAAGGTGATCGCATGAGTGCTGCAACCTGGAACGGAGGCGGTCGCCGCGTCTTCCTGAACGAAGTCGGTATGCGCGATGGCCTGCAGATGGAGCAGGTCTTTGTGCCCACGGAGCAGAAGGTTGAGCTCGTCAATGCGCTCTCGCGCAGCGGCATGTCCAAGATCGAGGTCACGGCCTTCGTTTCCCCCAAAGCCATCCCCGCGCTGCGAGATGCGGAGATCGTCCTGCGCACCATTGAACGCGTGGCGGGTGTTACTTACAGCGCGCTGGTGCCCAATGTGCGCGGTGCCGAGCGCGCCATTGATGCCGAGACGGACGAGTTCAATCTGGTGATGTCGGTCAGTGAGAAGCACAACCTGTCGAACTTGCGCATGACACGGCAGCAGTCATTCGATGCTTTGGCCGAGGTGGCCGCCTTGGCACGACAGACCGGCACGTCGATCAACACATCGCTGTCATGTTCGTTTGGTTGCCCGATGGAGGGGGATGTCGCCGACGACGACGTGTTGCGCTGGTGTGCCCGGTTCGTTGACGACATGGGTGTTCAAGGCATCACGTTGTGTGACACCACCGGGATGGCCTACCCAACGCAGGTCGCCCGTTTGACCGCCGAATTTTTAAGTCACTGGCCCAAGACCGGGTTGACCTTGCACTTTCACAACACGCGTGGCATGGGGCTGGCGAATGTGCTGGCCGCCATCGATGCAGGTGCATCTCACTTCGATGCGTCCATCGGCGGACTCGGCGGGTGTCCGTATGCGCCCGGTGCCACGGGCAACGTCTGCAGCGAAGAGGTGGTGCATGCGCTGCAGCTGATGGGCTTTGACACTGGGGTCGACTTGGAGCAGCTGCTGGCGGCATCCAGCCGTTTGCCAGCTCTGCTGGGGCATGAAACAGCCAGTCAGATTGCCAAGGCCGGGTGTCGCCTGGACCTGCATCCGCCACCACAAGACTTTGATGCCATCCGCGAGAGGGCGTTGTCCCGCAACGTCTGAACGTATTTTTAACCACAAGCAATGGAGACTCCCAAATGAAACATCCCTTCCGCTCAGCACTGACCGCCGTTGCCGCCGCAGCACTGTCCTGCACAGTCCTGGCGCAGACTGCGGGTTCCGACAAGGCCGTCATGATGGTGGTGCCCGCTGCGCCCGGTGGAACCACCGACTTGGCCGCACGCATGCTGGCCGAACCGCTGGGCAAGGCGCTGGGCCAGACCGTCGTGGTGGACAACCGCGCAGGGGCTAGCGGGGCGATCGCCGCCATTGCTGTCAAGCGTGCGGCGCCTGACGGCAACACCCTGCTCATGCAGTACTCCGGCTACCACGTCATCACCCCTCACGTGGTCAAGAGTGCCCAGTGGGAGGCCAAAGACCTGATTGCTGTTGCCAATGTCCTGAGTGCACCCCAGGTCATTGTGGTCCGTGAGGGTCTTCCCGTGAAGACGATGGCCGACCTGATCGCCTACGCCAAGGCCAATCCGGACAAACTCACCTATGCATCGTCTGGCAACGGTTCACTGCAGCACGTCACTGGCGAGATGTTGGTCCAGCAGGCTGGCATCACCATGACACATATCCCCTACAAGGGAACCGGCCCCGCGTTGCAGGACTTGCTGGGTGGTCGCGTGGACATGACCTTTGGTACCCCGCCACCCTTCATGCCGCACATCCAGGCCGGCAAGCTGAAGGTGCTGGCGGTCACGAGCAAGACCCGACTGCCATCGTTGCCGAATGTGCCCACGGCCACCGAAGCGGGTCTGCCCAACCTCGACGCCAGCTCATGGTTCGGTGTCTTCGTTCCTGCCAAGACGCCCCAGGCAATGGTGGACAAACTGGCCGCCGATATCGCCAAGGTTGTGAATACGCCCGCCTTTCAGCACAAGGCAACCGAGCTTGGTGCCAGTGCCGACTATATGAATCCCCTGAAGTTCTCTGATTTCGCTTCGTCTGAGTTGGTACGGTGGGGCAAGGTAGTAAAGGCTGCAAAGATTGAAGCGGACTAAATCCCCGGGGGATCACCATTCGCTTTTGCGTTTGGAGCAGATCCCGTTGCAAGCTCCTGCACGAGGGCGTGCACCAAATCTGGGTGCGCACCCTCTTCGTTTGAAAAACTTGGAGCGGATCTTGAACCGCCTCGGGAATCGTGAAGATGGCATGGTCCACTCCCCTCAGCACGCTCAGTGCCGCATCGGTGGATCGGCCCCCTGCACTGAAGGCGGTATATCCCGCTCAGAAACTCGGTCAATCTTCGATGGTGCCCAGGTAGTCGATTGTTCCTGAATGAATGTCGCAATCGAAGTGGCCAGTTGCACATCCTTCGCATCGCCGGTTCTGATGAGCGCTTTTCCGATCTGAACCCATGCCCCCAGGGCATCTGCCCGGCTGGCTCGCGCCTGTGCTCCGGCTTTGTTCATGGGCCGAACCTTCTTCAATCGTCCGTCTTCCCTGGCCTTCAGGCGCCACAGCGCATCCGGGCTCCGGCTCTGCCCGCGAGCCGCCTGCCGGGTGGCTTCAGCCGCCACGCCATAGCCGCGCAGCTTCTCGGCAAAGGTTTCGCGCCAGCGGTGCAAGTCTGCCTTGCGAGGGTTGAGCCGCCGGCCACTCGTGGATTCGGCCCGCACGCTGATGTGCACATGCGGGTTGGCCTGGTGGTCGTGCAGCACCATCACGTACTTGAGATCGGTCAGCTCGGTCTGCGCGAACTCGCGCGCCGCTTTCTGCACGATCAGTGGGTCGGTGCCGCGCGGCATGGACAGCATGATGTTGAAGGCCTCTCGCCGGTACCCGATGTCGTCGATCAAGCTGCCCCCGAACCGCCAGTCGTCGGCCAGCTCGTGCACTGCGCTTTTGCCTCGAATGGTCTCGCCCTGTTCGTTCTCGATGTCCAGCCGACCGTTCTTGCTGATGTAGCGGAAGTGGGCCGCAATGGCCTGCATGCCCCGCCCTCCCCCGGTGACCTTGACCATGACCTGCGGCGCCCGGCGCACCACCGTGGCTTCGATGCGCTGGCGGATAGCGGCCGCCCGCTGTCGCATGGAACCACTGTCCAGCCGTGGCTGGGGTTGGCCCTTGACGACCCGGTTGCCCGGATAGAACAGGCGGTCGCCCCACTGAACGAGCACGCCATCGATGTTGGGTGTCTGGGCCATGGTCTTCTCCTCGAGGTCAGCGGTTGGAACGGTGCCGGGTTTCGGTGGTGTGCCCTCGCGGGCGCAGATCGGCCAGCAAGCCAGCGGCCTGGGTGAGGTGGCACCGGACATCCCCATACAGCGTGTCGAGCATGTCGCGGTACACCAGCGCCTGCGGCACGTTGCCCAGGGTCAGGAAGCGCGTGAGGGCGTGGATGTTGCGGCTGAGGCTGGACAGTTGGGCGTTGGACGCCGTGAGCGCGGAGAGTTGGTCGACTCGGCTGGTACCGGATGTCAGCGCGGGGATGCCCGCGATGAGCCCGGCCAGGTAAGCACCACGCGAGAGCCCCGCCGAGCGGGCACCCGCCACCAGCCGGTCGGCTTCGTCGGTTGTCAATCTGATTGATAACTTGACGATGCCGGAACCCGAGGCCAAGCCATGCAGGGCATCGGGCTTTGCCTGCACGGGTGCCTCACCCACGCCCAGTTCGCGGGCCACAGCCCGCCGGACCAGCACCGACACACTCACCCGCTCGGTTTGAGCGCGTTCGACCAGCGGGGTCTTGAGACCGCGCATATCGACCGAGACGAAGTCAGGTTGATGGGTGTTCATGGTTCGACCGAAGGGAGCACAACGTGAGCGCAGCGAGGCGTTTGTGAAACCGGCGGCGCACCGCCTTTCCTGCACTCATCCATGAACCTATGGTCGTCGAGGATCGGTCGATACGAGGCGCTGGATTCGGTCGAAAATCCAGCAAGACCCACGCGGGCTCCTGCCCACCGAGTTGTCAAACCGTTTGACAACTCGGTGGGCAGGGAGAGCGATCAGAGGGGGGGATGGCAGCGGGCCGATGGCGTCAAAGCCAGACCCCGCTTCCGAGAGAACGCGAGATATGGCGTGACGTTGGACAGCGGGTTGTCAAGCTGCTTGACAACCCGCGTCCCGCACCAGCCCGATGAGGGTCAGTTGACTGGCTGGAACTGCTTGAACCTGGCCACCGTCAACAGGGGTCACGAAGACCTGTCCGGCCTCCGGTGGGGCTTGATGGGTGTTCACCGCCACTTGGGTACCACCCAGGGTTGCCAGCAGCCTCAGCAGCGCCGGTCTAGGTGCGCGGGCTATGGGTTCAGCGGCTGGGGGTGAGGAAGGGCTGCTCTTCACAGAGGGACCTTGATCTGCGCTCTGCTCCAGACTGGCCTGCATGGACTCGATCAACGCCGATGTGCCACGCCGTACGCTGCCCGAACCATCGGCCAGGTCGGCGCGCAGTGCCATGACCAGGTCGCGCGTGATGACTCCCCGATCAGTGGCCCAGGACTCGACGTATTGCGGGTGTTCTGCGGCCAGCTTGCGCAGCTCGTAGAGCTCCGTCAGTCCCCGACAGCGTCCCTCCCGGTACGCGGTCATCAGCCAGTCGGGTGGGTCAATCAACGCAGTGGCCAGGGTCACGTACTGGCGGCTCTTGCCGATGGTCCTTGCAATATCGGCCTGCGTCTCTCCCCGGTTGAGCGCCCGCTGCACGAACAGCGCGATCTCCAGCGGTGTCAGGCCTTTGCGTTGTTCGTTCTCGATGAACTGGTCCACGGTGTTGGCGTTTTGGTCCACGAAGGCCGGGATGTCGGCCATGCCCGCGAGCCGGGACGCCCGAAGGCGCCGGGCTCCGAAGTTGAGCATCCATCGGCCGAGCTGCGTGGGGTGCGGGTGCACGGAAACCGGCTGACGCACGCCCCGCGCCCTGATGGTCTCGGCGAGTTCGGCCAGAGACTCGTCGTCGAACTCCTGCCGGGGTTGGTCCGGGTCCTCGTCGATGGCATTCAGCGGAATCCGCATCGGGGTGCCGCTCTCACCTGCCCCGGCCGGTGGCAGCAGGTTCAGGTCATCGAGCGACAGGGCCATGGCTCGCTCCGTTCAGGGGTCGGGACGTGGTGGTTGTGGTCTCCGGGCGTGGTGACAGCACCGTGTTGGCGATGAAGCGTAGACCGGGCTCGATCTCGCGCCAGGCATCGCGCGCAGCGGTTTTCTTCATCTCCCACAGGACGAGCCCTTCGGCCTGCGCTTCGGCGATGGCAGAGCGGCGGGGCATCGAAGCGATCTCTCCCGGCTTGGGACCGATGGGGATCAGCATCGGGCTGTACTTCTGGAGCAGCTGCATGAAGTTCTCACGCTGCAGCGGCGTCGCCTCCACCATCGTCGGGTACAGACCGATCAGGTGCAGCTTGGGGTTGAGCACCGCCTTGATCTTGCGCACGCCGACCCGGGGGTGGTTGAGCAGCGCGGACACACCGTCCATGGCTTCCTGGTTGAGCTGGATCGGCGAGAGCACGCAGTCGGCCGAGGCGAGCGCCGTGGTCATGCGGATGTCCGGATTGGGGTTGGTGTCCACGACGCAGACGTCGAACCGGTTGTCCATGGCGGCCAGAAACTCACGGAAGTGGTTGGCAAAGGCGTTGTGCAGCGTGGGCTGGCGCTCCAGTCCGGAGAGATCTGGGTCGGCCGCCACCAGCACGAACTCGGCGGGCGGGATGGCGGGGTTGCTCTGCGTCAGCAAGCCGCTGGCAGGCACCTCGGCCACGGCGGCGCGCTGGCTCTTTCTCACGGAGTTGGAGAAGTTGCCCTGGTGGTCCAGGTCGATAGCCAGCACGCGCAGGCCGCGTTGGCGGAAGTGGTGGGACAGCAAGGTGGCGACGGCGGATTTGCCGACGCCACCCTTCTGGTTGGCGAGCACAAGGGTCTTCATGGGGAGTCCTCCAGCGCGACCGACAAGGGAATCACCGAAGCGGGGGAGGTTTCCCGGGCGCCGCGCTCGATGCGCCAGCGGCCGGGATCGCGCGAGCCGGCGCCAGCCGGCGAGCGCGTTTCAGAACATCACGCGCACGCACCGCTTGATGATGGGCGCGGTGCGGCGCGGCGCGAGCGCTGGATTCGGGCGTGAATCCAGCGCGTCAATCGCTCAAGCCTTGAGCTTGCGCATCTCCTCGGCAAGCACCCACAGCGCCCGGTTCAGGCTCACGCTGCGGTCGATGCTCGCCACCGGGCGGGTGTGCAAACGCCGGCCCTTGGCTCCTCTGCCCGGCTGGCCGCCCTTCATCGCGTTCTCCTGCACGCGCTGGAACGTGGTCCAGAGGCTTGCACCGAAGTCTTCCGGCCGGCGTGCTTCGATCAGCTGCTCGGCGGTCACGGGGGCCGGGGGTTCGCCCTCCCCGCGCTCACCGTAGCGCAGGGCCAGGGCCGCGGTGGCGAAGGCGCGCCGTTCGTCGGGCTGCAGGGTCAGCGCCTTCATGCTGTCGGTGGACGCGTCCACGGCCTCGAAGTCCTCCAGCACCCGGAACGCACCTTCGATCACGTCGTCGCGGATGTTGCCTTTGTGCGGGATGCGAATGTCGTTGGAGACGTCGCCGACCACCAGACCGTTGCAACAGACGTATCTGAACAATCCCGAAAGCATCTGGTAGCTGCTGGCGCCATCGTGGCTGTTGATCAGGATGATCTCGTTGGCCTCGGGCCGTGTGTTGACTTGGCCCAGGTGTCTCATGCGGATCATGTGTTTGGTGAACTCGGTCTTGCCTTCGATGCGGCTCTTGCTCTGGGCCACCATGAAGGGCTCGAAGCCCTCGTGGCGCAGACCGCGCAGCACGTCGATGGTGGGGATGTAGGTGTAGCGCTCGGAACGGCTGCCGTGTTTGCCTTCGGCAAAGATGGACGGCGCGGCCCGGCGCATCTGATCCTCGGCCAGCGGGGTTTCGCTGCGGATGACGAAGGTGTTGTGGCCAAAACGGGCGGCCAGACGGGGGAAATGGGCGGTGGAGATCATGGTGTGCTCCTGGTTCGGAAAATGGATGGGATGGAAGACCGGGCGGGAGCCGCCCGGTGGTGCGCTTCAGGCAGTGGCCGGCTGTTGGCTCTGCGGTTCCTGTGCGCTGCGGCTGCGGCGGGCTTCGCTCTCGGCCTTGCTGTCGAGGTAGTCGATGTCTTCGACGGTGAACGCCATGCCGTAGACCTCTCGGCCCTCACCGTCCTGGTACTGGGTGTTGTGCAGGCGGCCCACCACGTTGACGTGAGAGCCCTTGCCCAGGTACTCGGCCGCGTGTTCGGCCTGCTTGCCCCAGAGGGTCCACTGGACGGCGACTGCGCGCTCCTCGCGGTCCTTCCCGCTGCCGCGGTACTGGTTGCTGATGGCGGTCAGCACCGCCTTGGCGACCTTGCCTTCGCGCCCGTTGACGAATTCGAGCTTGACGGCACCGGCCAGGTGCGCGTGGCGCTGGATGACTTGAACGTTGGCCATGGTGAAACTCCTTGCGAGGGCGACCAGCCGGACCCCGACCCGGGCTCCTCAAAACCGATCCTCTCGCTCGGACTCCCTC
>MIAK01000030.1:0-1593 GCA_001829085.1 Sphingomonadales bacterium RIFCSPLOWO2_12_FULL_63_15
CCTAATTCAGATCAGAGGCTTACGCCACTCCCGCCAACCCTTCAGGACACTTTTGGTGAATAAGGCGGGCTAGGCGTGTTGCTGGTCGCGCCGCCGTTGCTATGGCTCGCAGCATGGATTGACGGCGTGAATGATCCTGATCTTGCCCGATGGCCTTCCCCGACACGGATTGGCGAAGCGGGCCTGATCCTTTCCATCGGTTGGGCACTGGCGATGGCGATGGCCAGCGTAGACCCGCAAATCTCGCTCACCCCTGTTCTCGTTGCAGCCACATGGGTCGGCCTGCGCTGTGGGCGGCATGGGGCGTGGGTTGCGATCATGCTGTGTGCAGTGATCATCCTGCCATGGTCTGCACCAATGACGTCTGTGGCGACGCGCTTTGCCCTGCACATGGGACTGGCCGGGGTTGCCATCTCCGCCTATTTGGCAGGCAGCTTTGCCGATGCACAGGCGCGCGCGCGTCGGGATATCGCCCGGCGCGACCGTATATTATTTCAGGCCGAACGGTTGAAGACGCTGCGCGCCATGTCGGTTGCCGTGATCCATGAAATCAGTCAGCCGCTTTCAACACTTGCTATTGAAAGCCGCCATCTTGTCGCGATTGGCCGTGCCGACGAGCCAAACCTCGCTGAAATGGCGCAAAGCGCAGCGCTGATCGAACGTAAGGCCAATACGCTGGCCAACATGGTCCGTCGCCTGCGTCAATTCGGCGGGCGTGCCGTGGATGAACCGTCCGCCTTGTCGCTACATAGACTGGTCGATGACAGCATTGGGTTAATCGCAGGGGAAGCACGCGCGTCGCGCTGCACGATTGTGCAGACAATGCCATCCGACGAACCGATGGTGCGCGGGCACGACGTGGAACTGACACAAGCCCTGCTCAACCTTGTCCGCAACGCCATGCACGCATCGCCGGGGGGAACGATCTTAATAGATATCAGCGTTAACGGGTCGATCGCCAGCGTTCGGATCAGCAACCACATTGAACCCCCGTCGCCTAATTATGCCGGAATGGGTATCGGCACCCTGGTCGCCCGCGCCATCATAGAAGCGCATGGCGGGCATCTCGACAGAAAAAAGGGGGATGACGGCACGGTCCACCACTGCGTTCGCTTGCCTTTGATGGAGGCGCTCAATGGCTGATGCGAAACGCGGTGCTGTCGTCCATGTCGTGGACGATGATGGCGATTTAAGTGAGGCAGTGGCCCGGCTTCTGGCGCGCAATGGCTATGATGCACGTGCTTTTATCAGTCCTGCTGCAATGTTTGCTCATCATGCCAATGCCCCGGCACATTGCATTGTTACCGACGTGATGATGGGCGACATGGACGGTTTTGCATTGGCGCAGCAATTGCGAACACGCGATCAGGCGACCGCTATCATCTTCATGACGGCATGGCCCACGACAGCCAACGCTGTTGACGCGATCCGCCGCTATGGCGGACTAGACTACCTTGAAAAGCCCATTGATGAAGATCGGCTGCTCGCCGCAGTCGCGGAAGGGGCCGCATGGAGCGAGCGACGCCGCATGGCCCTGGCGCGAATAGCCTCGCTTACGCCACGCGAACGCGACGTACTTACCCATTTGGCGCA